>NZ_AEWH01000001.1 GCF_000190475.1 Ornithinibacillus scapharcae TW25 | reverse complement strand
ACGTACACACTCGATTAAAGGCTTCGCACGAGCGAATACCGATTACATCATAGGTAACAAGGTAAGTGATGTAAAAGTCACGAAAAAGGCTAAGGAATGGGCGAATAAAGGTAAAGTGCCCATCAACTATAAAAGGCAGCTTATCCATTACTGCTATGTATGTGATTTAACCGAAGCAAGTATAATCGCCTATTTATCAGACGAAAGCCTACAAGAGAATCCATTCCAGGAACTTAAGCAAGAAAACCTATTCGAGATTCCAGTTGTTATTACAGAAGAAGAAATACAGATACACCATGAAAAGATTATGTATTTAGAGTGGTGTAGAGATATGGGGATATTTCCTATTTGACGAAAAAAGCGAAGGAGTGAGTGAACGATGGGTGAAAAATACTTAATCATTTGCCTAAGACATGGGTATTGGAATAGATACGATAATCTTGTATTTTGGGGTAAAAACAGAAGTGGTTATTACTCTGACTTATCAAGGGTCGGTCTTTACACTAAAGATGAAGCTCTAAAGCTATGTGATGCAGGTGATTGCTTTATATCAATTGACAAAATTGGAATAACAAAAGAATTGTTTGAATCCATTAACCCAGCAATCGAAATTAAGGTTAAGAAAACAGATGAGATATGTAACTATGTAAATACTTTCGTAAGGATTATGAAAAATAAAGACCTTTTGAAATACGGAGTATAATGCACAGTTCGGAGAAAATGCGAACCAAACACCATGACCATATCATACTTACTACTATATTTCTAAGGAGGGAAGGAATGGCGACATTTGTAATAATACTTGGAATAACAACAGCAATAGCCGGTCTACTAGCTTGTATACCTAAAAGGGTTTATAAAACTTACGGAATTGCAACGTTAATAATTCTAATTTTTATTCTATGGGCTGGGAGTATTTAGGGGAGTTAATTCTCCCCCTTTATAACATACAAAGGAGGGTTTAGATGGATCCAGTAAAATTCGAAGAAATCTATAGCGGTATGAAGTTATGGGACAACGAAAACAAACGTTGGCAGAAAGTATTAAGAGTTTATTTGTGGGAGGACATCATTAAGAACAATCCCAATAAATACTACAAGCAGAAACCACAGGGGAGTTAGTCTCCCCACTTTCTTTAACCACTTGAAAGGGGATGATTGCACACCAAATAAACCCATGTATATGGGCTAGAGGAATTGTCCTCTTATATTTTTATCTTTAAATGGAACATACGTTTCTGTTATTTATCAGCAAGAACAAATAATTCGCCAATTTCAATTTCTAAGACCTCACATAAATCAGCAATAGTATCATAATGAATTTGATTATTTTCATTGTGATATAAACGGTCTAATGTACGTCTTGCAATTTTTTTATCGTGTTTCTCGAATAACCTAATTAACTCAGAGATACTTCTAATTTCTTTTTCCGCCATGATAACAGCCAAACGATTTTTTACTTGCATGGTGTTTTTACCTCCCTTTGTTAAATTTTATTCAAACACCATAAAAAATATTAACATATTATCATTTTTTTGCAAGTTTTTAGTAAAAAATATT
>NZ_AEWH01000002.1 GCF_000190475.1 Ornithinibacillus scapharcae TW25 | reverse complement strand
ACGTACACACTAAAACAAACACCTGTTCTACCATATCATATATGGCTTATTGAATTATTGGTGAAGGGAGCAAACTAAAATTGGACAAGACACCATTACATTACTCTGATGATTCAATCCAAGTTCTTGAAGGTCTTGAGGCTGTTAGAAAGAGACCTGGGATGTACATCGGGAGTACTGATCATCGTGGATTGCATCATCTTGTATTTGAAATAGTAGATAATGCAGTTGACGAAGCGTTAGCTGGTTATGGGAATGTTATTAAAGTTAAAATACATAATGATAATAGTATTTCAGTTGAAGATAGTGGTAGAGGAATTCCAACAGGAAAACACAGCACTGGAAAGTCGACAATGGAAGTTATCTTTACTGTATTACATGCGGGCGGAAAATTTGGACAAGGTGGCTATAAAACAAGTGGTGGTTTACACGGGGTAGGTGCTTCGGTTGTAAATGCATTATCCGAATGGTTAGAAGTTACTTCACATCGAGATGGTGGAGTATATTTTCAACGATTTGAAAATGGTGGCATCCCTGTAGGCACACACAAGAAAATCGGCACCACCAAGAAAACAGGTTCTATTATTCACTTCAAACCAGACCCAACCATTTTCTCAACTACAGTCTATAGTTTTGAAACTATTTCTGAAAGACTTCGAGAAGCAGCATTTTTATTAAAAGGACTGCGAATTGAGTTAACCGATGAGCGAACGGAAGAAAAAGAGGTATATGAATATCCAGAAGGTTTAAAATCATTTGTTCACTATCTGAATGAAGATAAAGATGCTCTACAAGAGGTCGTGTTCTTTGAAGGAGAACAATTGGATATCGAAGTGGAATTTGCTTTTCAATTCAATGACGGATATTCAGAAAATATGTTGTCGTTTGTTAACCATGTTCGCACGAAAGATGGCGGTACACACGAATCCGGGGCAAAAGCGGCCATTACTAGATGTTTTAATGAATATGCAAGAAGAACTGGTTCCTTAAAAGAAAAAGATAAAAATTTAGAAGGCACAGATATTCGTGAAGGATTAACTGCAATTGTCTCTGTAAGAATTCCAGAAGAAAAACTGCAATTTGAAGGACAAACCAAAGGCAAGCTCGGAACATCTGAAGCACGCTCTGCAGTAGATGCAGTAGTTTCTGAGAAATTAAATTTCTTCTTAGAGGAAAACCCGGATATTTCTGGATTATTAGTTAAAAAAGCTATAAAAGCAAAAGAAGCACGTGAAGCTGCTCGCAAAGCTCGAGATGAGGCTAGAACTGGTAAAAAGAAGCGTCGAAAAGACACTATTCTAAGTGGTAAATTAACGCCAGCACAATCCAAAAACCCTGATAAAAACGAATTATATCTGGTTGAGGGAGATTCTGCAGGTGGTTCTGCAAAGCAGGGAAGAGACCGTAAATTCCAGGCAGTTTTACCACTTAGAGGTAAAGTTATTAATACGGAAAAAGCAAAACTTCAAGATGTATTTAAAAATGAGGAAATCTCTACTATTATCCATACAATCGGAGCAGGTATAGGCTCAGAATTCTCCATTGAGGATGCAAATTATGATAAGATTATCATTATGACTGATGCTGATACAGACGGTGCACATATTCAAGTATTATTACTGACTTTCTTTTATCGCTATATGAGACCTTTAATAGAGGCTGGTAAGGTTTATATCGCATTACCTCCTTTATATAAAATATCAAAGGGTATCGGTAAAAAAGAGCAAATTGTCTATGCTTGGGATGATAATGAGATGAGAGAAGCTGTGAAAAAGTTTAAAAATGGCTATATTATCCAGCGCTATAAAGGTCTTGGAGAAATGAATGCGGATCAATTGTGGGATACGACAATGAATCCGGAAACTAGAACGTTAATTCGAGTGACCATAGATGATGTTGCACGTGCAGAGCGCCGTGTTACAACATTAATGGGAGATAAAGTAGAACCAAGACGGAAATGGATTGAGTCCAATGTTGCATTTGGATTGGACGAAGAAACCAACATATTAGAGAATGAAAAAATTCAATCTTAAACAAGAAAGTCGTAAAAGGAAAGAGAAGGGGGAAATGACTTGACACAGTCAGAAAAATTTCTCGATCTTCCATTAGAAGAAGTAATCGGTGATCGATTTGGTAGATATAGTAAATATATCATTCAGGACCGTGCCATTCCGGATGCCCGTGATGGATTAAAGCCGGTACAACGTAGAATTCTATATGCAATGTTTCGAGAGAAAAATACTCATGATAAACATTTTCGTAAATCAGCTAAAACTGTAGGTAACGTAATTGGTAACTATCATCCACATGGTGATACATCTGTTTACGATGCGATGGTCCGACTTAGTCAGGACTGGAAAATGCGAAATGTCCTTATCGAAATGCATGGTAACAATGGTAGCATGGATGGCGACCCGCCAGCAGCAATGCGTTATACAGAAGCAAGACTATCCAGTATTGCTTCTGAACTACTTCGTGATATTAATAAAGAAACAGTAGATTTAATGCCTAACTTTGATGATACTGACCATGAACCAGTAGTATTACCAGCGAAGTTCCCTAATTTACTTGTCAATGGATCAACAGGTATTTCTGCAGGTTATGCGACAGATATACCACCTCATAATCTAGGCGAAGTTATCGATGGAGTAATCAAGCGTATTGATAATCCTGAAATCACAATAGAGGAATTAATGAAGGTGATTAAAGGACCTGACTTTCCAACAGGTGGCATTATACAAGGTGTAAACGAGATAAAGAAAGCTTATGAAACTGGTAAAGGAAAAATTGTTGTTCGTGGTAAAGCATCTGTTGAACCGCTTCGTGGTAACAGGGAACAAATTGTAATCGAAGAAATTCCATACGACGTAAATAAAGCATCACTCGTCAAAAAAATGGATGAGCTTCGATATGATCGAAAAGTGGAAGGGATTGCAGAAGTTCGAGATGAGACAGATCGTACAGGTCTTCGCATCGTAGTGGAACTTAAAAAAGATGTAAATAGTGAAGGTGTTTTAAATTTCCTATATAAAAACACAGATTTACAGGTCACATACCATTTTAATATGGTTGCTATTCAAGACCGTACGCCAAAATTATTATCCTTACCAGAAATGCTTGATGCATATATCTCTCATCAAAAAGAGGTAGTAACAAGATCGACAAAATTTGATTTAAATCAAGCAAAAGACCGTTCCCATATTGTAGAAGGACTAATTAAAGCTATTTCCATCTTAGATGAATTAGTGGCAACAATCCGTGCATCCATGGACAAACAGGATGCTAAGAAGCAAATCATGGAAAAGTACGGTTTTACGGAACGTCAAGCCGAAGCAATTGTTATGTTGCAATTATATCGCTTAACAAATACGGATGTAACTCAATTGCAAGCTGAGGCGGAGGAACTTCGTGAAAAGATAAATGAATTAGAGTCTATCTTAGCTAGTGAAGCAAAGCTACTAAAAACCATTAAGAAAGACTTAATGGAAATGAAGAAGAAATTTGCCGACCCTCGCCGAACAATTATAGAAGATAAAATTGAGGAGTTAAAAATTGATATTGAAGTTACTGTAGCTAGTGAAGATGTTCTCATATCTGTTACGAAAGAAGGTTATTTGAAGCGTACAAGTATAAGATCGTATGCGGCTTCCAATGGTGAAGATTTTGCTATAAAAGAAGACGATCATTTAGTTAGTCTAATCGAAGCCAATACGACCGATAAAATTCTAGTATTCACGAATAAAGGTAAATACCTGTATATCCCGGTTCATGAATTACCGGATATTCGTTGGAAAGATATTGGACAACATGTATCGAATCTAGTACAGATTGATAAGGATGAACACATAGTTCATTCTATAGCTATTCGAGAATTTAAAGATGATGATTACTTAGTATTCTTTACGAAGAACGGTATGATTAAGCGAAGTGAATTAAAGATTTATGAAGCACAGCGTTATTCTAAAGCGTTAATCGCTTTAAATTTGAAAAAAGATGATGAAGTCGTTACTGTTTGTCAAACGAAGGGCTATTCGGACGTATTTATTGCTTCCAATAAAGGTTATGGACTTTGGTATCATGAATCAGAAGTGCCTGTAGTTGGGCAAAGAGCAGCTGGGGTGAAAGCGATTCAGTTAAAAGATGGCGAGTTTGTAGTTGGTGGACAAGTATTTGACGATCTATCAGAACCATCATTAGTAGTTGTAACACAGCGTGGTGCGTGTAAACGTATGAAATTACGTGAGTTTGAAAAATCAAGCAGAGCTAAACGTGGTCTAATCATGTTGCGTGAGCTAAAGAATAAACCACATCGTATCGTAGGATTCTTTGCTACTTACGAAAATGATACCATCACTATCTCCACATCAAAAGGAGAAACCGTGAAAGTTTACCCATTAGAATTACCGAACAGTGATCGCTATAGTAATGGATCATTTATTATAGATTCGGATAATCAAGGTGAAATCGTGGAAGTATGGAAAGAAGTAAAGTACGAAAAACCTTTTGATCCAACGGTGGATTAATGAAAAGGCAGACTGTAATTTTTATCACAGTCTGCCTTTCTATATTTGAACAATTTATTATATATTTATTAAACATAGGATAGTGTATAAACGGAGTACTATTACTATAGAAATATTAGATTGGAAAGATTTGATGATTATTACAACTTCTGGTAAACCCACAAGTGAAATTATTGCAAAAGCAAAGCAACTTTCAATAGAATATGGAATACCTTATAAACCGAGACACGGCATTTCTATAAAGTCTTTTAAAAATCAATATCTGGATGATACTGTAGTTGTAGGTTCTGATAAGATTATTATTTCTCCACTTTCTAGTAATAACAATGTCTTTTTTCATCCCAATCTCGCTATTGTACGAGCAAAAAGGGTTTTAAAGGGAGAACACGAGCCACTCCTATCAACTGCAAAATTAAAAGAGGGAATGTCTTTTCTCGATTGTACTTTGGGTCTCGCATCCGACAGTATCATAGCAAGTCTAGCCGTAGGAGATACCGGTAAAGTTATAGGAATTGAAGGAAATGAAATGCTATCTTTTTTAGTTAAAGAAGGACTTCGTTCATTCCAAAGTGGAAATAGTACTATAGACCAAGCAATGAGGAGAATTAGCGTTTTTAACCAAGACCATTTGTTTTTCTTAAAGAATCAGCCAACGAATTCAATTGATGTTGTTTATTTTGATCCTATGTTTCAAGAAGCGATTGATACATCTAACGGTATTGATATCATTAAAGAACATACGATTATGGCGGATATTAGTCACGATATTATTACAGAAGCAAAACGGGTAGCTATAGAACGGGTTATTCTCAAGGACCATTGGAAAAGTAATCGATTTGCCCAATATGGATTTACGCAATTCAAACGAAAAACCTCTTTATTCCATTATGGATCAATCGAAGTAACTGAATAGCATTGCATAGAAAAAAATAAAAAGAAATTTACAGTTCGAAATATCACTTTAACAATTAAGAAAATTATGATAAGCTAAAACTGTAAAATGGGAGAGGAGGGCTTCTAACGTCATTAAGAGATAAAATTATTCACTCTGCATTACATTTGTTTGAGAAGCAAGGCTTTCACGGTGTGACAGTAAATCAGATTGTAGAAAGCATTGGCACCTCCAAAGGGGGGTTCTATCATCATTTTACATCAAAAGACGAACTACTATTTGTCATCCACGATACGTTTATCACGTATGTGCTT
>NZ_AEWH01000003.1 GCF_000190475.1 Ornithinibacillus scapharcae TW25 | reverse complement strand
GAAGACAAACTAAAAAATCCTTCTAGATAATATCAGAGATTTTTTTGAAAACTAGTTATTAACAATCCATTCAAAAATGAATGGATTTTCATAATCCTTGAACGGTGTAGGTGACAGAGAAATAGTTAATAAATTATCTACCGATACAGGTTTGTTAGTTTTTCTAACTTCGTTCATAGCTTTAAGAATTTTCTCTGCATCTATCTCTAGTCCTGATTCTGCATAAAAAACAATAAGTACTCCATTATCTAATTCGGGGTTATTGACCATATAGATACTTCTAGTCGTTGATTCTTCATCACCATTATTATTTCCTTCGGTGTTTTCTTCTGGTTTATCTTGATTATTAGTCTCTATAGGTTGATATTCAAAGATAAAGGGCTTTACTAATCCTTGTAAATCTTTAGTTGATATAGATATTTTTAAAAACTCATTTACAGTAATAGGTTTTCCAAATTCTCTTACTTGCTTCATCGCAGTAATTATTTCGTGGGATAAGATATCTAATTCTGATTGCTTAAGGAATGCGTCGGCCACTTGGTTATCTAAACTAGGGTCATTAGCAAAATAACTTATTTTTGTTTCACTTCCAGACTTTAGTAACCTTTCAAGAAATGCGGAAAAACTAGCTCTAGTTACTTCATCCAGTGGTCCAAAATTCCCATTAGGATATCCCTGTACTAACTTATGTTGGTCTAATATTTTTATATTGTTGTAAGCCCAGTATGTCTTTTTAACATCTCTAAATGGAAAAGTGGTACTACTTTCCTTTTCTTTTAAATCGTATGCTCTAACTAATATTGAAGCTAATTCTCCTCTGGTAAGTAAGTTTTTAGGACCGAAATTCCCGTTAGGATATCCCGTTAAAATATTATTTTCAACAGCTGCACTAATGTATTCCTCAGCCCAGTACCCTTTTTTCACATCTGGAAAGATATTATTATCGCTATTTAGATCTAACCCCAATTCTGTAACGATGATTTTAGCAGCTTCCTCTCTTGTGATCGGGGCATTTGGCTTAAATGAGCCATCAGGATAGCCATTAATGAGTCCAAGATCAACCAAGTATTGAACCTCTTTTTCACCCCAGTGTCCCTTAACATCCTCAAAGACTTTTGCTGAACCAACTGCAGGCATGATAGTTAAAGTTAGCGTGAGTACTGCAATTATAGAAATTATTTTTTCATTATAGTTTCCTGCCTGTATTTTTAGTTTAAATAAACCTCATTTCTTTGTATAAAGACTTACCCCTTTCTAGATTTTTTATATAAAACGGAAAAAAGCGTTCCATGACACAATATCAACACAAATTAATGTGAAGAATTGTTCCAGAGAACGCATTACGTTAAATAAAGATTGACAGCTATCCGCTTTTGGACGCTAAGAAAAGAATTGAAGTTTTATTTAAGACCATAATACTATTATTCTCTGAAAATATCAATATAGTTTAGAATATTAGATAATATCAATAAGCTTTCATATGTGCATTATAAATTAACTAGTATTTTATTACTATTTTTTTATAGAAATATAGTGAATATTAAATGTGTTTGATAAATATATCATTTTTTATTGATACATCCTTTATAATAATCCTTAAAGAGTTTATATATAAGTATATAAACGTTTTCTATAGTCAACGATAAGTGGAGTTATTTAGAAAAGGGTGTTTATATGAATATAACCAAAAAGGATGCAAAAGTTATGGGTTTGGTAGAAAGGAAATTTGAGCTGCATGAGAGATACTTCAAATACGATTATACAACCCTGGTTCATCTTGTTTACCTTCAGCAAGTAAACATCACTCAAACTAATAATGAAGAAGAAGTAAGGAAGGACGTTGTTCTTTCTAATACAGAGAAAATTTTGTTTGATGAACTTCCTCAATTAGAGCAACTTTGTCTCCAAACAGGAGATATACAAAATTCTTATGAGGTTTCATCTTCACAAGCTAAAAGAATACAAGAAATAGCACAGTTTAATTTGGATAAATTGTTAGAAATACCCAAAATAATTCGTGAGGAAGATTGATTTTAAAATGTTCTTAAAATATAATTAAGTTAATCTTACTTAATTTAAAACTTTTTCGCGACTAAATATGGTCTGCTGGATATTACTAACAAAATTATTAGCCTTTGGGCATAGAGGATACCTAGTGTATTGTTCTCTTGCTCAAAGGCTTTTTTATGTTTTGGAAGAGTTTTATGTATGTAAGAGAATAAAAACTATAGAGAGGTGGGATTATGTGTTTAGGCTTACTGTATTTCTGGATGTGAGCTCTATTCAACTTAGAAACGATTTGAAAGGATTTGGGTTTAACGAAAAGGAAAGAGGTTCTCTATTATTAGAGATGGATAGTGCCTACTTTAAAATCAGGATCCTTTCTAATCAAGCCGGTAGACAGAAGGGGGTAGGTTATCATATCTATAGTAACGCATCAATAGATGCAATTATTTATTTCTGTGATATGATTTTTCCTTCCTATAGACCATTGATAACAGGTTTGGAATGTGAACTACAAGAGGAACATATAACACCAAGATTGATTAGAAAGATAGGGGGAAGAATGCAACAACCAAATATTTATTTTATTGGTGATATTGGCGTTGTTTTCCTTCCTAACGGTTTACTAAATTTACAGTATAGAGGGAAACTAGGTACTAGTATGAAACAAACATATGAATGTATGAAAAGGATTGATCAGATTAGGTACAAATTAAAACCTAATCAGATTGATCTTTTTTCGTATCTGAAAGCAATTTAAAATATTTGGAGGGTTAATAATGGAAAGTATTCAACTAACTGCTGCGCTATTAATGGAAGAATATATAAAGAGTGGTAAGTATCTAGAGAAGAAAAGAACAGAGACTAGTTTAAAAAATTATAAAAGTTCATTAAAAGAAATCTTAAAAGAGGGAGATATAAAACGATATGTATTCAAGCAATCTAATTTGGTTGCAAAGTTTGTACCTAAGATGATATATGAATGGGACTTTGAAGGGTTACTAGAATTTCTATCAGATTATCTTGTGCCAGAGATATATCTTGACTGTTTAAACGTCGATAACAAAAAGGTAGAATCTATTGAGAATTGGGATACCCTAAGTATTCCTTTCAAGCAAAAACCAACCTTTTATGTGAAACCATCTTTTAATAAAGAGGGAAGAGCGCTATCAACAGTTGAAATTGACGATGATGAAAAAACAGAAGAGGAGCTATTAGATGGGATCCTTACATTACAAAGAGACATGGAACAACTAAACACCGATTATGAGCATTTAAAAGATAAGATGCTGTCTTGTAATGTTTTAAAACAGAAGAAAAAACTAAAACATACTTACGGTTCAGTTTCTCTGGTAGAAAATAAACCTAAATATGATAATTTTCTAATATATGATGCTTTTGGAGAGGAGTTTTTCATGAATTACGGAAAAGTCAGTTTGCAGAGGTTAGAGGAATTAATCCTAAAAGGTTATATTAAAAAAAGGTAATTGAACCTTTCCGTACACTATTAGATATCAGGGTCGATTTTATGGTAATGTCTATTGATGCTGAACAAAGAATGTTTCAAGGAATGAATTGGAACAGACAAAAGATATTAAATGAGAGAATAAGTTAATATTGGAAGATAAATAAAAGGAATACATTTAGAAAACGTACTTTAGAATAAAAATGGAAGTACGTTTTCTTTTATATATTCAAAATGTCTAAATTTATTTAAAAAGTAGTTAGCCATTAATAATTATCCATAGTTAAGCCAATTACAGATGCTCGAATTATATCTAATTCCAAGAACCTCTCTAATTCACTTGGCGTACCACTAACTATCGCACCACTGATGAGAATGTTTTTTTCAGAGTTATTAGAGTTCAAACTTGGATAATCATTAGATACAGAGAACCCGAAAGCATCTTTTCCAAACAACACGTGGTCAAAATCCATCTCACTTGCAGGTAACTCATTGAATGTTGTGGAATTCGATTTATCTATCCAAAACCAATCTACATTATCACTCCCCAAACTATTCCAAACTTCTTCTTTACTCATTGGTTTATTGAATGATAAAGCAACTTCAATTAAAGTATTTTCATCAAGAGTTAAAGCTATTTCAAGCTCATTTGGTAAATTATGATAGCCTATGTGAGGATAGTAGAAATCTATTTCTCTTTCATTGTTTAGTTGGTTGTATCGTACTGTTCTTTCTTCATTGCTTACAGTAAGGATCTCTGATACCACCGCATTCTTACTCTTCACTTTCCCTATAGCTGGAAACTCCTTTCTTTCAACTAGCCATGGAACCTGTCTATCTCCTATTTTTTTATAGTATGTAATATTCCCTTCAGCCTTTAAGAGACCATAGGAGACATCTAAATTATAATTAACAAGGCCCGCACCTTTACCATCACCAATAATGCGTTGATGTATTTTTTAACCTCCTGTTCGATCTTGTTATTAATAATATGATGCCCGATAACTTGGGTGAAAAATATAACCCCACAAGTTGTTAAAATAGAAATAATAATATAAAGAAAAAGTTGTTTACGTCTAGACTTTCTCAGAGTTCTTTGAAATGAATCTCCACTTATAAAATCATTTAATTCCTTTTTGTCTATCTCTTTATTTTTATTCATCCTAATCCTCCTTATATATTTTTAGTAGCTTCTTTCGTGCACGGTATAAATTTGTTTTTATCGCGCTATCACTTATTCCAAGTAGTTGTGAAATCTCCTTATATGATAATTCAGAGAAGTACCTTAACATAAGAAGTTCAGCATGGAGGGGCTTTAATTTAAGCAATAAACTATTAAGTTCCTCTTTACTCTCATTTTCTATAAAGATAGATTCAGGATAATCCGATGATTCCATTTCTTTAATTGAAGCATCAAAGGATAGATTTAGTCTTTTTGTCTTTCGGCATTGATCGTAGTAATTATTTAGTGCAACACGGATTAGCCAGCCACGAATATTAGATGTGTGAATGGTCTCTGAGTATCTAAGAAATTTATATGCCGTTTCCTGAACTGCGTCCTCAGCATCCATTTCCGAAACACCTTTACTTAATAAATATCGATAAACAATATTAAGTTCATTGTTTAATTCCTCAAGTAGTATATTTTTTTTCATTGTCCCTCCTCCTAAATTAAAGACGTTTATGAACAAAAAGAGTATACAAAAATCAAATAAATAATTTAATTATCTATATTGATTGTAACAGTTTGAGAGATTGGATTATTCAAATCACTTAGTTTCTATCACTAAAACACTAAATTACCATATATTTTTGCTATTTAATGATAATATTCCTCATATTTCATGTGTAATTTACACGATATAGCTCCTTTTTACTTATTTTATACTTTTCTAAATATTTTTATTATGGTAAAATATCCTATAGATTGAAAAAAAAGGAAAAGGGGATGGGGAAATGAAAAAGGTAATATTTTTCGCGACATTTATTAGTCTAGTTTTTCTTGCGACTACTGTTTCAGCTGAGGAGAAAGCTATTGAAATCAAAGGAATTAATCAAGATATCGTAGCAGATCCTTCTTGGATTCTAATTGATACAATGGTTGATGAACAGACTGGAGTCTCAGTTGAGATATATGAGTCTAAAGAGATACCCTATCTAACCATGCCAATGGCTGGGGATGGAACTTGGAATTATGTAACTCAGTCTACTTGGTTTACTAGTCATGCTGATCCCGCAGCTATGAATTTTAGACGTGATGATAAGATAGTCCACTCTACTGGGGGAGACTTTATGGTTACTATACCGTATCACCAGGTCTACGGAACTCTAGTTGACGGTGTTGATGCTGTTATCGCTATAGAATTATATGAAGAAGATCCAACTAAATCTAATCTAGTTCGTCCCGGATTAAGAGCAGCATTAGTACCACCGATTGGACGAGCAAAAAACGTGATATGGAGAGATATTAATGATTATGTGGATGGGACAAATAAAAAAGCAGAGTTCTATGCGAAATATGCTATGAACTATTTAGGAGCAAAGTTTAATGTAATATATTCTGATTAGAGGAGTAAAACCAGTAAATTAACTTTGATAAAAGCACTTTCTTATTCAAATTTATAATTTGGGATGAGAAAGTGCTTATTCTACTAGTTAGTAATCAAATTGGACCTGACTTAATAAAAAATAGGCTGTATAAAAATATAGTATTTTCTGTGCCACCTTATTTGAATAGGGAGGCCTCATTTGGTTCTAACACTAAGAGAATTAATAGTAAATAAATTTATGAGTTCTCACTTATTTCAATCTCTAATATATCGTTTAAATGAACTGTATTCCCTTCTTCCGTTATCACAGAGGGTATTAATTCCCTCTTGTTAATGTTGTTAACCATCTTTATATGTGCTACAGTTTCGTTAACAATAATAACAAGGGGATGAATTAGTGAAGAAATCAATTCAAGAAGTATTAGATTATTTTCCCACTTTGGAAAGTCACCTAAGTACAGTTAAGTCCGATGAATCTAAACTTAATAATGTTGAGCAAACATTCCTTTCACTTATACGTTTTTTCCAGGAACCTAATAAGGGGTAGCGTCAGGAAAATGCGGATTTACAACGTTAAGGAAATCGATATATATATAACCCTAATTTCTCACTTTCAATACTGAGAAATTAGGATTAAGTTACTTCTAAAAAGCAATGTGTGTAAAATCAGTAAATTAAGGTACGGTATTTTTAGACAACTCATTAAACTCTTCATCGGAGATAAACCTGCTCTTATATGATACGACCGTATAGTCTTTAAGATTTTTCTCTCCAGGAAAACGAATTGTCATACGAATTAGCTTGTAAGGTGGGTTCAAAGGGCCTTCATATCCTATTACACGTAAAGAAACATTATAAGTTTCGCTATCAGCATCTCTTGTGACTTTTTCAATTCTGCTAAAACTAAATAACTGTTTATCACCATGTTCCTGCATTATCTCAAGGATTGTGCCTCCGAGATATCTTAGGAAGGAAGATTCCAGTAACGATGGTGGTTGGTCTTGAGGGATTACTTCTGTAAGGGTTTTAGCACTTGTAAACGTAGTATTTGAAAATAAGACAATAAGTAATAACAGGGTAACTTATTTCATTAGTACTCTCCTTTTAAAGATTTTTCTTATTATGTACAATAACTTGTTTTTTTAACATAGGAAATTTATTGGGTAGTTTGTTAACTAGATGTAATTAGAAAGGATAATAAAAATGGAAGTGGTAAGTAACGTTAGGTAGAGCAGAAAAGTAGCAACAACAACTAACTTTTAAAACATTGGATCATTTTGACATATACCATCAAAATTCGAACTCCGAAAAATAGCAGAAATATAATAGGAGTTCCTTTAAGGAACCCCAGTTTGACGTTAGTGTTATATTAAAAATAATACAAAGAGTACTATTATAAATAACGAATCTATTTTGGTTAAATTTTTAGATGATTTCCATTCTAAAAAAAGTAATTGAAACTAATATTCCTCATTTAAAATACACTATAATCGATGTTATATTTCGTACCAAAGGTTTTTGCATTATTTATATTAGTAGTTGTACTGGTACCAAAATATATATCAAACCAGTAATAAGGTCTTTTTCTGTTCAAGTCACCCGTATCCGTTACCTGAAAAATACTTCTATTACCATGCCCGTTTAGATATAGCGGTTTCTCTGTTATTATTTCACTATATCGGGTCATGATTTGTAGTTGATTTTTGGTGGACTGCGATAGTTTGATATTGTTTGTTTGGAAATACAGATGAACCATGTCCAATTGTGCTTCCTGTATAAGCTGTAACTTCGCCCGCGGTATAAGCATGAGTATTTGAAGAAAATGCAAAGATGAACACAAAACAAGAAGCTATTGCAAAGATAACTATATTTTTTTCATAATAAAAACTCCTTTAATTCTTGTATTGTTCTCTTTCGATTTTATTTTCCAATTCTCCTGTTTTTGCATTGTACTGTAAGTAGATCATAACCTTCTTACTTTCATCCCAGCCAATAACCATCGAAAGGGGAATATTCTTTTCTGGATCTTTTGTGAAACCATAGTTATACCCTTTCGCAAAAGTGTCTCCTGGATATATATTTGTGACTTTTTTACTCTTTTCCAGTAATTCAGGTGAATCAAACTTAAAGTCTTTAATGTCTGAAACAAAGTAACTATCGGGCATACTCTCCAGTTCGTTAGGTAAATGTGTTTCTCCCCATATCTTTCCATCCCGTATCGTTACTAAATATAAATCTGTCTTATAAGGAATACCGAATTTTATGTTCCAATTTTTTCTTCTGCCATCCATTCCTGTAGGGGTTTCATCTCTATCAACACTTAGTCCGTTGTATAACAATGCTTCTTTATTCCACTTTAACGCCTCTTTTTGTGCTATATCAATTGCTTCATTTAAAGTTAAACTCTCTTCTGTATCTGGGGTAATAGTTGTTTCACTTGAATTGAAGGCTGATGAAGAATTACTAATAGGCGCAGAATCATCCGTCTGCCAACAAACGGTCGTTATTATCATAAGGTTTATCCCTCTTTGATACTTCTAAAACAACCTCATTTCCTTCGAGGTGGGATTTCTGAGTTCTCTCTTTCAAGTAAAAATAGTACAAACAACGATTCAATCAAATTGCATCTTCATTCTAATTAAACCGTAGGAGAGGATTCATCATCCATATATTAGACTTTGATTAGCATAATTTAGAAAGGAGAAAAAACAAATGAAAAAATTTGCATTTGAAGTAAAGGATTCATACTTTCCAAGTCCATTCAATGGAGAAATAATAGCCGAAAATGAAGACGAAGCTGAATATAAACTAATTGATTACTACTGTTCAGAACTGGGGACTGAACCTAGTTCACTAATTGTTAAAGTAATTGATGTTAATAAACTGTATAAGGTCTATAAATAGATTTTGAACAGCCAATAATCCTTCTCTTTGAATTATTGGCTGTTTTGTATTTAAAAAATAAAGAAGAGCTTTTTTTCGTTAAAACTTACATACTACAACAAGTTCCATCGGGGGTCATAAGTAAAGTGAATTACACCGTTCTGGCAATATTCCTGGATTCAACATCCCACGTCTGATAGTTAACACAGAACTTATAAACAAGTACTTAACATTAAATGGAACGCAGAAATAGAAAAAACTACTACCATTCTATGCAGAGCAGTGAAAAATCTGGAGTTAGCATCAAATGCTTTTCATTTCCTAATAATAGGTACACAGGGCTAGGACCAGAACAATCACTTTTCCTCAGAACAACACTTTATATGTAGGATTAATATTGATTAGCAACTGCATATTGAAGAGGAAAAATTAAAATGGGAAGTAAGGGTTGTTTTTTATCATTCCTCTTACACTTTATAGAACAAGAGGGGTATTTTAATGAAATTGGGTTGAAGAGATTATGATAGTATCTAAAAGCTAAGTCGGATGTTTGGTTGTTTATTTTAGATAACGTCTCCTTTTCTATAAGCGATGGTCAACAATAACTTAATTTCTATGAATACTAACTCTCATGGTTATAATTTGATTCTGATCAGATCAATTGACTTTTTATGATAGTGTAACCCAAGTAGTAAAAGTAAGTATCTGAAAACTCTTAATCTATATCGAATTCCGAATTCTGAACGGCGCCGTTTAAGAAAATAATAAACAAATTTAAAAGGAGTAATTGTTATGGTCTTAGATTTAAAACTAAAAAAAATGAAATTAATCCAACCAGAATTACTTGAAAAAAAATAAGATTACTAAAAGAAGGCGAGTTGTTTCAAAAAACAAAATCCTTCTTAAAAGAGGAACTCAACAAAAATCTTTCAAGTTTTAACTATGAGGGAATCAGTTATGATCTTGATTTAGAAACCCATACCAATAAGGCCGAAACCTACCTTTTGGAGGATTCTGATAGTTTTGTCAGCTTAATCTTTACTGTAACTGCAGATCAAAATGGAAACTTCTCAGAAATGGTTAGGTCTAATGTTGTCGTAGAAAATGAAAAAGCAACAACTATCTTAGATATTAGATATGATATTTTATCTCAGTCGTTTATTGTAGACGTGGGTGAAGTAATTGAAGAACCTGCTCATACCGTATGGGAAACTATTAAGGAAAGAAACTATTCTGGATTAATTGAGCAACTAAAAGAAAAAGATGGATCCATAGAAACACAAGCATTCGGTGACTTTTGTTTACCTGGTGGATATCAGTATTGTGGACAAGCATGTGGAACAAATGGATCAGCTGGTGGCGGAGGTCCCATATATAATAAAATTGATGGCTGCTGTTACATTCATGATGATTGTTACAGAAGAAACAAAACAAACCGCTGTTCAGCTTGTGACCTAGACCTTATTAGTTGTGTGAACACCTGGAATAACTTTAAAGAAGGCCCTGTCGCTGCCACGGCGATTACTACTTTCTTTAATGCAAAGTGTAACTCAATAATAATTTAAAAGGTGATTTCTTTATAATAGCTCAATATTCAGCTTAATCACGCTCTGAATATTGAGCCTATTTAAGTTCTATTAGATAGAAACCCCTCTATTCTTGAATTTTTTTATACATCGTTCCATCGACATCTCTAATTTCAACTACTGGTTCCAGTCTATCTACTCCAATAATAATTGTTGGGTTACTTTCTGTAGATTTGTTATAAAAACTTTTTACATATATTACTGTTTTCCCATTCAGTTCTTCCATGTCAGTAACTTCAATACTTGTACCTGTTCTTTCTTCACCTAGAGATAGAATGACTGCTTTACTATCTTCTGTATCCATTATTTTAAACCCGCTAATATTTTCGGTTTGAAGTAATTCTACATATTTGTAAATCTCGTTTTCTGATGATGCGAACTCATTTTCTTTTTGTATTATCCAATAATCCGGACGATTCAAGTAAGAAAATGCAAACACAACAATAATAATTAATACTATAAAAACAAAAATGTACTTTCGCCATAGAGCCTTATTTGCCATAATTAATGTTATTATAGATATGGTTATAACACCTAGTCCTAATAACGATAAAGGCATCCCTTCAAAACCGCCAATCACCAATCCAACCAATATTATAACGATTCCAACTGTAAATAAAAATATGGACCTCTTTTTTTCCTTCATCTCTTTTGAAAAAAGGTATGTAAGAGTATAAAATCCTATACCTATTAATAGTCCTAAAAGATACAAAACCATAAACAGATGCATTGAATAATCCTCCTTTTCATAAAAAAGCTTTTTGCGAGCACCTTTCTTCCTCTTAAAAAGTTCAACAAGAAAGGGCTGTTATCCATCTTTAATGATAGCTCCCTATATTATACTCCATAGAAGGGACCACTCATATAAGGAAAAAGTTGTAGTTTTTTTATGTATTTATAGGAAAGCTGCTTACTTACATAAATTCTTTTGTATTGAACTACTATTCCCATTTTACTAATAGATACATTTCTAATACAATACTTACTATTAACGAATCATTCATTAAATAAGTATTTAGCAGGAAGATATAAAATACTCTTTAAATAACTTTTAAATTAGATATAAAGTGAACGTGTTAATTGCATTAGATTATGTTAATATTATAGTAATAAAAGGAGGGATTTTGATGATTTCTTTTACTGAAGAACAAAGGAATGAATATAGTCTTATAAGGGATCTTTTGAATAATGCGAATTCATTAGAAGAGGCTCAATATTATTCAAATCGACTCAATACTTTAATCGATTTAGCGAGAACACAAAATCCTACGGCAACGAGTTCCTTTACTAAAGAACAACTCGATTTATTTCTAGATTATAAAGAGAAACTTAATAATGCAAAATATCCAAGGCGTGTACGTTTCTACAAAGACAAAATAAAGGCATTATTAGCTGAAGTCGAGAACACAGTAATTTGATGTTTTCTTTTGATTAACATTTATATATAATAGAATTATAATCTTTTCTTTTCTACTTAATTAGCAACCTTCTTCGGGGTTAGCTGCAGCATCTAATAAACTATAAACATAGAGTCCTTTGGGATGATTAATTATCATACAATAAGTATGGTTGTTAATCCCCCTGGGGCTCTTTTTGTTTTCCTAAATTTAAAAGATAGGGGGGATGATACTATTATGATCATTATTGGCAAACTGTTATTATCAGTTTTTCTTGGTGGACTAATCGGTTTCATAGTTAGTTTAATGAACAGCAGGAGAGAGTTGGATAAACCTTATAAAGTTGATGGAAAAATCTATTTTGGTTTTATCTATGATGTATTTGTAGGTGCTATTGCCGCATTGTTAGCCATAACTATTTTAGTGCCTGGTGCTCTAGATTTGGAATATCCGTCTATTATTGGTATTTCTACCATTGCTGGTTTAAGTGGAGAATCTATCCTGTTAAGTCAGCAGTTACATGCGAGTGAAGAAAAGCGAAAAATGTTGGAAGCAGCAGAGGAAAAACTAATTGCCGAAATTAAAAGGCAAATTGACAATGAAAAGAGTAAAGAGTGAATTTCAGAGGAGTAATAGATAAAATAGGAGGAATTAACATGTCAACATTAATACAAAATTTGACTAGGGATGAGAAAGAGAAGATTACAAAAATCAAAACTAAACTGGTTAGAGCGAAGTATCCGCGGCAAGTTCGATATTATGGCAAAATGCTACATAATACGATAGCAAAGGCGGAGAAACGTGTGCTGTCAAGTATTAATGAGAAGTAAGAAGAATTAAAAGGTGGACAGGATTTATCCTAGTCTGCCTTTATAACTTTTATATATTAAATATTAATATGACAGGTAGAAATTATATACTCCTATTAATTTGCAGCCTCCAAACTCCTCTTATATTTTTCCAAACGAAGGGGATGAATAATATATCTCTCTTATCAAAATACTCCTTAACTTTTAAAAGTTATCTTATTCCTTTAACCCATAAGTCCCCATGAGTACATAAATGCATTGCAATATAAAGAGTAAATTAAGGTTATAAATGAGTTGTATTTATACAAATCTGGTGTTATCATGAGCTTGAAAATCAATAATTTTGAATTTTTTTAATGAATGTCTATTTATTTTTTTGATTATCTAGAGTAAATACAATGAGGGGGCCGTTATTTTGAAATTAGCAGTAAATTATTCATCTGAAGCTTATTAATTAGTAAATGAAGGTAAAGTTCATGTCGATGTGTTTAAATGTCCAGACTTTGACAATGAATTGATTAATAAAGCTCAAACTAGTAGACCGGCTTATGTTCATTTTAATTTGAATGCTGGTTCAGGTGTAATTGATAAAACGAATTGGATATTGCTCGAGGACCTACTATCAAAAAACTGAAACTCCTTTTATTAATCTCCATTTGGTTGCATTTTCAAAAACTGTATCCATCATACGATATAAATACTACTAAAGATGAAGAAATAGAAACTATCATAAACAATGTTGTTAATGATATTATGCGGTTCAAATGGTCGAAAAGCTGTCCCCATTTCATTATTAGGTGCAGAAGTAACAGTTTTTGATTTATCAGAGGAAAATAAAAGATACGCATTAGAATTAGCTAATCATGCAAATACCTCAATTAGTTATATAGTAGGAGATGGTTACGATATTGATTTGGAAAGATATAAAAGATCCTTTGATATTCTTTATTTAGAAGGAGGAATATTACACTACTTTAGTGATATTGATAAATTTATGGCTATTCTTTTTTCAATGCTTAAAAATGGTGGGAGAATGGTCTTAAGTGACTACCATCCAATAAAAAGATGTATAGGCTCCGACTTCAAATATACCCCTACTTATTTTGATAATGAATTACATAAAGGAGAAGTAGCTTATAAAGAGTATTTTGAGGAATCGGAACAGCAAAAATTCCCTGATGTATATATAAGGCACTATACTTTAAGTGAAATAATCAATTCAGTTATCAAAAGTGGCTTTACATTAAATAGCTTTGAAGAACACCGTGGATGGAATAATGAAAATATACCCTGGGAATTTACAATTTTGGCAATGAAATAACATATAGACCTTTTAATCATAACCCTTTTTACTGTGCTAACGGGTACAAGAGTTTAGTATATTTTTTAAATCTTAAAGTGGCTTAAAAGAACATGTATATAATTACAGTTCTAAATTACTTTTTCTTTTTCCATATTTACTATTTCCCAACCTTTTTCCGTTTTTCCTAATACGACTTTCATGTTTGTTCCATCTGGTATTCTATAGAATAGATAACCACCAAGCTCATGTTTATCTTCTAGTTCCTTAGGTTGCATTTTGGGCGCTATATAAAGTCTCTTCTTACCTTGATAACTATGAATGGACCAAATATCGTGTAAAGAATTAATATCGTTTGTTTGTTTGCTTATCAATGTTGCTTTAAGCAAATCTTCATAATTGATTACAAATAGAGTAGTTTCTTTTTCAAGTTCTATCAATATAGGAAAGCTTAACTTAATATCTTCATGAATAAGTTTTTCTATTTCTTCTTGCTGTTTTTTCGCAGGAATATCTGCATTGGTATTTGATGGGTTATTAAAAGAGGTTAAGCCTAAGAAAAATATCAGAATAACTGCTTTTTTAACATCTAATCTAATCCTTCTTCATACAAATTTATTCTTAGTTTCCGTTTGTATAATTTTTATATTCCTATTAAAAAGATTCTTACTTCGACTAATGGGTACAAGAATTAAACAAGGTAATCCTAGTAGTGTAGCCTTTTTCTTATGGTTAAACTTTAGACTTAATTATCGGAATACTATGATAGTATTTAAAAAGTAGCTATTAAGCTAACGGGGCAGGTTACTTGTTGAATATAGACATTAGGAACAAAATAGTTTAGGTGATAAGCTAAAAAGCCTTTATAAATAAGATTGATGGTATTCATAGTAAGGAGGGTATCAAATTAGAAGTATAGCGGATTATAAAAAACTGGAATTAAGGGTTGCAATAATTTACGCCGTTACAGTATTAGGCATTAGTACCTTTTCATTTAACTTTTTTCCTGCTGTTTGGATGAAAATAGGAGTTGTAATGGTTTTAGCTGTTTGTTCTTGGTGGATTGGACACTTTTTAAGAAAAAAGAAAAAAGAAGCTGTATCCGTGGAATTAGGTGATAATAATAAATAACTGTTTATATTTCTTCTTTAACAAACGGGTGCATTAGGTAAGAAGGTGTTCAAAAATAAGAATGCTTTTTTAATTTAGTTAAAAATTTTCCAAATATATTCGGAATAAATTTTGGTATTACGTTCGAAATTGTTATGCTAACGGGGAAGATTTTAAATAAGAGATTCTGCATTATTGGCAAATGATGACAAACTGGGTATTAAATATAATTTAAGATAGATTCCTAAAATGTACATACTAAAACAAAAAGCTCCTCTACCATTAGTGTAGGGGAGCTTTTTGTTGTATAAATTAATTCCATTGAGATCATACGTTCTGTTTGTGTGACATTTAAATTAAAGGTGCCTCTTAGCTAACTTTTATAATAATAGTATAACTGAGTTTTAAATATAAGTCTATATTTTCCAAAAAATTTATTTTATTGTTAATTATACCTTGACAGGATTCCCAAGTAAGAGGAGTGAAATTAATTTGAAATGGTTTTCGTGGGATATAAATTTAAAAACTAGGCTTATTGGAGAAACGTTATTTAACATGTTATTTTGGATGTATTTCCCATTTCTTACTATTTATTTTAGTGAGGAATTGGGAGTGATTGAGGCAGGAATTATGATGACTGCACCATCTATAATAAGCATTTTTGGGGGCATGATTGGAGGGTATATAACTGACCAATTCGGAAGACGTAAAATCATGTTAATTGGTGCATTTATGCAAGCAACATTCTTTGCCCTATTTGCACTTTCTTTTTCACCTTGGTTTGATTATGCTGCTTTCATCGGAATTAGCCTTGGGAAATCATTCTATAGACCAGCTAGTTCTGCGATGGTAGCCGATCTTGTACCAGATGAAGAAAGGCGTAGTGTGTTTGCAACCTTTGCATCAGCTAATAATCTAGGGGCAGTAGTTGGTCCAATCATAGGTGCGGTTTTATTTTTCCAATATCGTAGTGAGCTTTTATGGGCTTGTACAGTAGTTACGTTATTTTATTCTCTTGCAATTTTGTTCATTATTAGGGAAACAATGCCGGAGCACGAGGAAGAGGTGGCAGATAGCAATAAGTTGTTATTGGTTGTAAAACAGCAATTGGTAAATTATTTCGTAATTTTTAAAGATAAAGTGTTCTTCTTTTTTATACTTGGTGGTACCTTCATAACAGTTTCGATTATGCAATTGGATTTATATTTAGCTGTATATGTTAGAAACTTTGTACCAGCTCAAGAGCTGTTTTCAATTGGAGAATGGTCAATCACGCTAAGTAGCGAGGAAGTCTTTGGGTGGATGATAGGGTTGAATGGGCTTTTGTTTGTTCTATTTGTAATTCCAGTAACTAAAATGCTGAATGGCTGGAAGGATCGAAATTCACTTATACTTGCAGCTTGTTTATCTGGATTTGGCATGTTTTTAGTTGGATTTACAACAAGTGCTTGGTTACTATTTGGAATTACAGTAATATTAACAATTGGGGAGATAATACATGGTCCAGTCGTGCAGAATTTTGTCAGTAAATATGCACCTGAAAATGCTAGAGGGCAGTATATGGCGGCGTCTGATCTTCAGTATTCCTTAGGGAGATTAATTGCCCCTATAACCGTTATTCTCTCTGTTTCTTTATCGCCCGTTTTTATATTTGGAATTATAATAGTATGTGCTTTGATTAGTGCTTTTATTTATGTTTTTATGTTTAAGAATTTGCCAGTGAACTATGAAAAATAAGGATTTTTAAATGAAGAACTGTACCTTATTAGAAGCTTAATGGATTAAAAAATAGAAAGATTTAAGTAACACTTGGAATTGTACTACCCCCCAATTGTTGTATTTCCAACAATTGGGATGTAGTGTAATTTTATAAAAGCCTATTTGTGTGGTTCTGGGTGAAAAATTGTTTACAGAATATCAAGCTCGATTTTTACTCTTCGTTTTATTTCCGTCAATCACTCGTAAATGATTAGGTCTTTTTTTCTTCTTAATCGGGCTAATCTTAGTTTGGCTTCTACTCTTAGTAGTGCTCTTATGAGTAGCGTATTTCGAATGGGACTGTTTCACAGCCTGCTTATATTTTTTATCGTCCGATGATTTATTCCTTCTACCTAATACAAAGTAATATAGTAGGCCGAAAATGACCAAACCAAAAAGTATAGAGGTTAATGTACTCAACAGAAAATTGGATGTATTATTAACTAATTGCATAATTAACCCCAAAGCGGCTAATCCTATAATTCCATATATGAAAAATCGAACGTATGAATTTTTCTTCATATGAATCTTCCTTTCCATAACGCTTATTATTAAGTCCAATACTAGAAAAACATCTTCTAAATAATCTTCTAATTACTAGTATAATTGTTTCCTTCCAAACTTAAAATATTCAACTCTTTTTAAAACGATTAATGATTATCACTGATTTTCTGTAATTCATTTTTATCAATGGGTAATACTAACATTGGAGGTGGACATTATGGAAGAAAAAAAGCTTGAACAAAATAAACAGGAAGACTCGTCTACTTTTCTGGGACGTTCTATGTTGACTGGGTTTATTGGTGGAATTCTAGCCAGTTTACTAGGCCTATTCATGTATTATTTTAATTTTATAGAGGTTTCTCCAAAGTCCTATGTGATTAGATCATGGACTACGGCACCCTGGACTGATACATGGTTAGGGAATGTTGTAACAATTTTATTCATTGGATTGTTATCTATTGGAGTAGCATTACTCTATTATGGAATCTTCAAGAAAATATACTCACTGTGGATGGGAGTGGCTTATGGAATATTACTATGGGCTATTGTCTTTTTTGTATTACAACCCATCTTTTCCAATGTACCAAGTGTTCCAGAAATGGAGATTAATTCCATTGTATCATCTATCTGCCTTTATATCTTATATGGTACATTTATCGGTTATTCAATTTCCTTTGATTATTATGACCGGAAACTTAGTTCATCGAATAAAGAGTCAAAAAGCCAGTCCAGTTAGGCACTACAAACCAACTAAATCAATATTCAAACTTCTCTATTTATGGTAAACTGAAAAAGGCATAAGGATTCAATTAGTCGTGAGATTTATAAATCCATTAGCAAGTTAAGTAGGGAAGGGATGACGAGATGGAAAAGTTAGCTAAAATTAGAAAGTCATTGCAAGAATTGAATTTGGACGCTTTATTGGTAGCTAGTCCGATAAATCGTAGATATGTTACTGGTTTTACTGGAACGGCAGGAATTGCTATTATTAGTGCTGATGAAGCAGTATTTATCACTGATTTCAGGTATACTGAACAAGCTGCTAACCAAGCAAAAGGTTTTACTGTTATCGAGCATAAGCAACTAATCGAAGAAGAAGTAAAAGCACAATTGGATCGCCTAAAGGTAAAAAGACTAGGCTTTGAAAAAAATCATATTACCTACGCTACATATGATAAATATAATGAATTATTTGATGCAGAACTAGTACCTACTAGTGAAATTGTAGAAAAAATTCGTTTAATCAAAACTCCGGATGAATTAGCCATCCTTAAAAAAGCTGCTCAAATCGCGGATGCTGCTTTTGAACATATATTGGGCTATATTAAACCAGGAATAAAAGAAATAGAAGTATCGAATGAACTAGAATTCTTCATGCGAAAGCAAGGCGCAACCCAGTCTAGCTTCGATACAATTGTTGCTTCGGGTTTTCGTTCTGCAATGCCTCATGGCGTCGCTTCAACGAAGGAAATTCAAGCAGGAGAATTAGTTACTCTTGATTATGGTGCATTGTATGAAGGGTATGTTTCTGATATTACTCGTACAGTAGCTGTTGGTGACATTAGCGATGAACTGAAGAAAATCTATGATACAGTACTAGAAGCACAGCTAAAAGGTGTAAATGGTATTAAACCAGGTATGACTGGTATTGAAGCTGATGCTCTAACTAGAGATTACATTACAGAACAAGGTTACGGAGAATATTTCGGTCATTCAACTGGACATGGAATTGGTCTAGAGGTACATGAAGGTCCTGGACTATCTTTCCGTAGTGATATAAAATTAGAACCTGGAATGGTTGTAACAGTAGAACCAGGTATCTACATTCCGAATGTCGGTGGTTGCCGTATTGAAGATGATATTGTAATTACTGAAACTGGAAATGAACGTTTAACAACATCCAGAAAAGAACTTATTCAGTTATAAGCTTGATTGCTTGAACAAGGAGGAAAACTATGATTTCGGTAAATGATTTTAAAACAGGTTTAACAATTGAGATGGATAATGACGTATGGCAAGTTGTCGACTTCCAACACGTAAAACCAGGTAAGGGTGCGGCTTTTGTTCGTTCGAAACTCCGTAACCTTAAAAATGGTAATATCCAAGAAAAAACTTTCCGTGCTGGTGAAAAAGTAGAAAAAGCCCATGTAGAACATAGAAAAATGCAATATTTATATGCTTCTGGTGATGCACATGCCTTTATGGATACTGCGTCTTATGAGCAAATTGAGCTTAGCTCAGCACAAATTGAACATGAGTTAAAATTCATCAAAGAAAATATGGAAGTTTCCATCATTACATATCAAGGTCAAATGTTAGGTATTGATTTACCAAACAGTGTAGAACTTGAAGTAGTGGAAACAGAACCAGGTATTAAAGGGGATACAGCAAGTGGTGGTTCAAAACCGGCTACTGTAGAAACTGGACTAGTTGTGCAAGTACCGTTCTTCGTGAATCCTGGTGATCGATTAATCATCAATACATCTGACGGAAAATATGTATCAAGAGCATAAAACTTTATCAGAACAACAAAGAGACCATCAAATAAATCAGTTGATGGTCTCTTTCATTTTGAATTGGATGCCATATTCAATAACAAGGGGGATTATGATATGAGTACAGTGAATCATTTGGAAAACGCAAGAGAGTACCTACACCAAAACTGTCGTGATTTAGAAATTGCTAGATTTGATTATTTTTTTGGCAATGGAACGAAACAACAAGTTCTGGAATGCCTTAAAGCTTATCAGAATGAAGATGGTGGCTTTGGGCATGGTATAGAACCCGACTTTTGGCTTCCCACATCCTCACCAATGGCTACATGGGCAGCAGCACAAAAATTAGTTGAATTGGATGCAAATAGACAGGAACCTATCGTTAAAAAAATGGTGAATTATCTAGTAAATCATTATCAATCAGATAAAGGAATGTGGGCTTCTGTATTACCAGAGAACAATGACTTTCCACATGCGCCATGGTGGCATTGGACGGAGGGAGCGGAGGAGAAATGGTCATATAATCCGACTGTTGAACTTGCTGCCTATTTGATTCATTGGTCAGATATGGAAAGTCTAGCCTCAGAGATTGGTTGGAATACGATAAATCGGGCTGTAAACTATTTGATGGATCAGGAAAATATGGATAGACATGAACTTAACAATTTTCAACAGATGATCAAGATAATAGAGACTTATCGCACTACATTTCAATACAAGATTAATGTCCCATTTGCTCGACTGCGTGAAAAAGTGGAACAATTAGCTTATGAATGCATCAATAAGGACGTTTCAACATGGAATAGTGGCTATGAACCACTACCTCTAGACTTTATTGATAATCCAAATGAAACACTTTGTAAAAGGTTAGGTGAATTAATAGAAACGAATTTACAATTCTATATCGATAATATGATAGAAAATGGTATATGGGATATTTCGTGGGAATGGGGATCCTATCCGGAAGAATTTGAAAAAGCAAGAACCTATTGGAAGGGTATTCTTGCTGTTAATCGGTATAAGCAACTAAGGGCTTTTGGACGGTTATAAAATTTGTAAGGTATAAAAAGGGAGTTTTATAAACCAAAATAATCCTATCTGTTTAACAGTTTGTATTTTACAGACTGTTTTTTTATTGCTCTTTTACAGATCTCTATCAATTACCTCAACTCTATTATTTATACTCTATCAGTCATAAAATCCTCATTCCATCATACATTTACTTATAGAAAATGAAATTAACTATTGAAAAACAAAGTGGGGATAGGCCATGGAGGAAATATTACGGTTATTTCCAGCGGAAATCCAACAACGACTAAATCATCAAGTAGCGAAAAGATGGGACATGCTTCAAGAAATTAGAGTTCGATTGCATCAACCGATTGAGCTGATTTTTGATCGTGGACTTGAATGGATAACAAACGCAATACCGGATAGACGCGATAATAGTTTTATAATTAATCAATTAAGTGAGTTTTCCCTCTATAGAATGGAAGATGAACTTAGGGAAGGGTATATCACAATTGAAGGTGGTCATCGGGTAGGTTTAGCGGGAAAAGTCAATACATTTAACGGCTCCGTTAAAGCGATACAATACATTACATTTCTAAATATTCGTATTGCAAAGGAAAAAATTGGAGTTGGGATGGAAGTGATTCCATATTTGTATGATAACAAATTTCTGAATACGTTGATAGTAGGCTCCCCGCAATCTGGTAAAACAACTCTTATTCGAGATATTATTCGCATTATTTCTTCTGGGTGGAAGACCATCCCGCCTAAGAAGGTTGGGGTTGTGGATGAACGATCTGAAATCGCCGCGTGCCTAAAAGGTATACCACAGCATAATTTAGGAAGGCGAACAGATGTATTAGATGCTTGTCCAAAGGCTGAGGGAATGATGATGATGATTCGTTCCATGTCTCCTGAAATACTCGTTGTAGATGAAATAGGTAGTGATAAAGATGTACAAGCATTAATGAATGCCATCAATGCTGGCGTTACGGTGATCTGTACAATCCATGGACAAACTCTGGATGAATTAAAGAAGAGACCATCCATTATACCATTACTGGATAAGAAAGTATTTCAACGGATCCTTATTCTTGAAGGACAAGCTTCACCAGGTTCTATCAGGTCTATTTACAATGATGAGGATAAAAATATCTATCAGAAATCGAGGTGCCTGCCAAATGAAGTGGATAGGAGCACTTCTCTTTATAGGAGCAACGACGTGGCTCGGATTCGAGTGGAGTAATAAGCTAGCAAAACGACCTAAACATATCAGGCAGTTAATAAATGGACTACAGGTATTAGAGGCTGAAATATTATACAGTCAGCTTCCTCTTCACGAAGCATTTACCTCTATAGCGAAACAAATACCAGATCCATGTGCAACATTTTTTCGAATGGTCTCCATGAAGATAGTTGAAAAGAACAGCTATTTTGAAGTCATCTGGGAGGAGCAGGTAAGAGATTATATTAATCAATCTAGTTTAGGGCTGAATGAGCAAGAGATACTTTTACAATTTGGTCGAACATTAGGGCAACATGATTTTACACAACAACAAAAACATATCCAACTAACCATTAAACATTTGGAAAGAGAATTAGAGGACGCAAGAGATGACCAGGATAAATACGGAAAGATGGCAAAGAATCTTGGTTTCTTAACTGGTCTATTCATTGTGTTATTGCTCATATAGGGAGGAAGGGGCGACGTTATGCTATCTGATGCATCTATATTATTTCAAATTGCTGGGATTGGAATTATTGTAGCGTTAATTCATACCATTTTAAAGCAAATGGGAAAGGAAGAAATCGCGCAATTTGTTACGTTGGTAGGCTTTATAATCGTACTCGTTGTGGTGATCAACGGACTGTCTGATTTATTCCAACAAATAAGGTCCGTATTTTTGTTTCAAGGGTAGAACTGTATGGATATCATACAAATTGTCACACTCGGGATCATAGCTAGTTTACTATACATTATTCTCAAAGATATGCGCGGCCCTTTTGCTTTCATCATTATATTAATTACTGGAATTGCCTTATTCTTAGCTGTCATCAGTCAGATAGGCTCCATTATACGTCTAATAGAATCTCTAGGACAGAAGGCATCAATCGACGGAATGTATATTGAAACGATATTGAAGATTATTGGTATCGCTTATATTACAGAACTAGGTGCTAGCATTACAAAAGATGCTGGTCTTGGTGCCGTAGCTTCCAAGATAGAATTAGCAGGGAAAATATTTATTTTATTACTCGCTATACCAATTATTTCTGCAGTAGTAGAGGCAATTTTAAATTTCCTACCTCAGGCTTAAGTCAGAAATTTAGGAATGAGGAAGCAGGTGATAGTGTTGAAGCAGATTTATCGTATTGGATGTATCCTAGTAATTTTTATAATAGTTGGACAAACAGTTGCTTTTGCGGAGGAACAGGTTGAAGCTCCTATGGAAGAAGTGCTGATGGAAGATATCTCATTCGACGGTATGCAGGAATATTGGAATCTAGTTGTAGATGAATATGGTGGATATATCCCAGAACTCGAGAAAACGAGCCTATATGACTTTATTAAGGGTACGGATGAGTTTTCCATCAAGAGTTTAGTAGGTGGTGGATTAGAATATCTGCTTCATGAAGTAATTTTAAATGGAAAACTCCTAGGATCATTACTTCTGTTAACACTATTTTCTGTACTACTACAAACGATGCATACAGCTTTTGAAAAAACATCTGTAAGTAAAATTGCTTACTTTGTAGTTTATATAGTCCTAATCTTCCTTGCGTTAAACAGTTTTTATTTGGCCGTTACCTACGCAAAGGATGCAATTGGAGTTATGAGTAGCTTCATGATTGCATTAATTCCATTAGTCTTAGGATTAATGGCATCATTCGGTAGTATGATCTCTGTTTCTTTTTTCACCCAATTATTATTTTCTTAATCAACCTAAGTGGAGTTCTAGTTTCAAATGTTATATTGCCACTCTTATTTCTATCAGCATTGTTAATTATAGTCAGTAGTTTAAGTGAAAATCATAAAGTAACGCATTTAGCCGACTTGTTTCGTTCCGTCGGTATGGGGATGTTAGGTGTTTTTCTAACGATATTTTTAGGGGTGCTATCTGTTCAAGGTGCTGCAAGTGCCATACAAGACGGGGTCGCGATGAAGACAGCAAAATTTGTGACTGGGAATTTCATACCGGTAGTTGGTAGAACTTTTACAGATGCTGCAGACACCGTTTTAAGTGCTTCATTACTTCTGAAGAATGCAGTGGGAATTGTAGGGGTGGCTATTATAATATTCATCGCCATTTTCCCAGCAATTAAAATTTTCGTGATTGCTCTAATTTATAAGGTTGTTGCCGCAGTCCTACAACCAATTGCTGATGGGCCTATTATCACCAGCTTAAATACAATTAGTAAGTATATCGTATACATTCTAGCTTGTTTATTAGCAGTAACATTAATGTTTTTTTAGCAATCGTAATTATTGTAACAGCAAGTAATATTACACTATTACTTCGTTAGGGTGATGGAAATGGATCTACTAATTAATTGGGTTTCCCAAATTATTATTTTTATTTTACTTGCGACGATAATTGATCTACTTGTTCCAGCTGGTGGTATGAAGAAATATATAAAATTTGTCATCGGTTTGATATTAATATTGATATTTTTACAACCTATCTTCCAACTTTTTAAAATAGATATAAAACAGGCTGTAAATAGCTCTATATTTGCTCTTATGGAGGATGAATCGAACAATAAAGAAGTAGAAAATTTAATCGATTTGCAAAAAAGTGAAATAGAATCGTCTGCAAGCGCATATATTTTAGAACAAATGGCTGTCCAATTAAAAGAAATAGCTCAAGCTCCTCTTTTGGATAACTATCAAGCAGAAATTAAAGATTTTCAGTTTAAGTTTCAGGAAGGACAAGCTTATTCGTATGAGGAGTTAGAAGAAGTCATTGTATATCTAGAAGAATCAGAAGCAGGGGAGGGAGCAGTAAATGCAGTAGAGGATGTTGTCATTGATGCTGGGAATCAAAAGAAGGAGACTAGTGAGAACGAAGTGGATCTTCAAGGAATTGAAACCTTGCTACGAGATACATGGGAATTAAACGATAAGAAACTAACTGTTATTTGGGAGGGAGGGGCATCTTGATAAATAAATTACAAGAATTTATTAAAGAAAAGTTAAATGGGTCAAAAAAAACAGGATATGTCATCATAGTCGGACTAGTTGCTTTAGTTGTAATTATAGTGGGTAACATATTTACTACCTCATCCCAGCAAGATACTGGACAAGAAATACCAAGAATGGATTTAGAATCCGAGTCCCAGACAGAGGAAGTCAGTTCCCATGAATCAAGTGTCACATCCGATGTGGGTGAATTGGAGGAAAATTATAAGAAGCAATTAGAAATCATGCTTGAAAAAATCGATGGCGTCTCTGAAGTAGAAGTGATGGTGAATCTAGACTCTACTAATGTGAAAGTGTATGAAAAAAATCTAATAAAAGGACAGCAGCATACTGAAGAAAATGATCAAAATGGAGGAACGAGGCAAATTGAAGAAACAACAGAAGAAACCCAAACTGTCTTAGTACGTCAGGGGGATCAAGAAACACCAATACTAATTGAAACAAAGAAACCTAGAGTAAGAGGTGTGTTTGTTGTAGCAAATGGTGTTGAAAAGGCAACTGTAAAACAGTGGGTAGTAGAAGCAATTTCAAGAGTACTTGATGTTCCAACACATAGAGTATCCGTTATGCCTAAAAATTAAGGAGGATGAAAAAATGTTGAAAAAACAAACAGTTTGGTTATTAACAATGCTTAGTTTAATGATAGTGTTGAGCGTATATTACATGACGGCTGATGAAGGTGATTTTGCTTACTTGAATAATGGTAAAGATTCTAAGACGGAAGAGACTTCTTCTGAAACAACAGGAAAAGATGCAGATGTTTCCGTATCACCTGGTGGAAATGAACTATTTGCTTCTTTACGACTAAAAGTAACAGATGAAAGAAGTATGAAAAGAGATAGATTGGAAGATATATTAGCCGATAGCAATGCATCAGTCGAAGAAAAGAAAAAGGCAACGGAAGAAATAGATGCTATTGACCAAGTAGATACAAAAGAAATGATCTTAGAAGATTCGATTGCAGCAAGTGCAGAATATCAAGATGTACTAGTTCGCTCAGATGATAATGTTGTTCACGTACATGTACAAGCAGATGAACTTACGAAAACCGAAGTAGTCAACATTATGCAAATGGTTCGTGATGAATTCGGTGAGATAACTGTAGATGTAATCCATGAACCATATACAGAAAGTTAAATTACACTATCATACATAAAAACATCAAGTCTAGCAGACTTGATGTTTTTATCCTTAAGAGATTGATAATGACATTAGATGGAACTCTCGAAAGCTTTTAGTTTGTAGGTATATCATGTTCGCTTAATAACTCCAAGCTTGTTATAATTAAGCAAATGTAAACGCTTTAAAATACTAAATGTATATTAATTCTTGATGTAGTACTATCTTTTATCGTAAAATATTAAGAGGAGTTATTAGTACCTAATTCTAAAAATGGTAAGGGAGTGCCTAATCTATGTTAAAAGTTCAAGAAATACGTGAAATAATTAAACTAGTAGATCAATCGTCTTTACAAGAATTCACTTATGAAACAAATGGAACAAAGGTATCCATGAAGAAATTATCAGATAATGTTATAGTCCAAACAGCTCCAAAGGTACAGTTAGAGAAAGAAGTAGCTTCCATTCCAGTACAACAAACAATTGCTACACCTAATAAACAAGAAGTAGTGGAAACGAAGGAAGCTGCAGCAAATGCAAGCGGTGTGGATTTCGATCATGAGATCACCTCCCCAATGGTGGGAACATTCTATAGTGCTCCAAATCCAGAAAGTGATTCGTTCGTAAAAGTTGGAAGTTCAGTCTCCCATGATACAGTTGTCTGTATTGTAGAAGCGATGAAATTATTTAATGAGATTGAGGCAGAAGTAAAGGGAGAAATCGTAGAAGTATTAGTTGAAAATGGAGAACTAGTTGAATACGGTCAACCATTATTTAGAGTGAAAACGAAATAAGGGGACGTGCTAATATGATAAAAAAATTGCTTGTTGCCAACCGTGGTGAAATAGCTGTCCGGATTATTCGTGCCTGTAAAGAAATGGGAATCCAAACAGTTGCAGTCTATTCGGAGGCAGATAAAGAGTCATTACATGTCCAATTAGCAGATGAGGCCTATTGTATTGGTCCTAAATCAAGCAAGGACAGTTATTTGAACATCACAAGTATACTTAGTGTAGCTACAATGACAAAGGTAGATGCAATACACCCTGGTTATGGCTTTCTAGCTGAGAATGCAGACTTTGCTGAAGTATGTAAGGCATGTAATATTATTTTTGTCGGTCCGACACCTGAGGCGATACAAAAAATGGGAATTAAAGATGTAGCACGTGAAACGATGCGTGAAGCGAATGTTCCAATTGTTCCAGGATCGGATGGAATCATCGAGAGTGAAGAGGAAGCAATTCAAGTAGCAGAGTCAATCGGCTATCCAGTTATTATCAAAGCAACCGCTGGTGGTGGTGGTAAAGGGATAAGAGTGGCTCGTACAGAAGAAGATCTAATTAAAGGAATCCGAATAACCCAAAAGGAAGCAGAAACTGCATTTGGAAATCCTGGTGTATATATTGAAAAATTTATTGAAGACTTCCGTCATGTGGAAATTCAAGTGCTTGCAGATACGCATGGGAATGTCGTTCACTTAGGAGAAAGAGATTGTAGTATTCAACGTAGATTGCAAAAATTAATAGAAGAAACACCTTCTCCCGCGCTAAATGAAGAAATTCGTGCTAAAATGGGGGGAGCAGCAGTAAAAGCTGCAAAAGCAGTTGATTATGTTGGAGCTGGAACAATCGAGTTCATCTTTGATCGTAAATCGAAGGAATTCTATTTTATGGAAATGAATACTAGAATTCAGGTTGAACATCCTGTTACCGAAATGGTCACTGGTATCGATTTAATTAAAGAGCAGATTAAAATCGCTAACGGTGAGGTTCTAAGTTTTAAACAGGAAGACGTAACCTTTAATGGTTGGTCAATTGAATGTCGTATTAATGCAGAGCATCCATTTAAGAATTTTATGCCATCTCCTGGGAAGATTAATATGTACCTACCACCAGGTGGGTTGGGGGTACGAGTAGACTCGGCTGCATATCCTAGTTACTCCATACCACCTTATTATGATTCCATGATCGCTAAACTTATCACCTATGGCTCGACAAGGGAAGAAGCTATCTCGCGCATGAAACGTGCACTTGATGAATTCCTGGTAGAAGGGGTACATACGACTATACCTTTCCATCGTTTAATTATGGATCATGAAGTATTCATAGATGGTGATTTTAATACGAACTTTTTAGAAGAAAACCCTATTTTGGAACCTAGCGAAGATAAATGATATGGTCAACTAATAGAATGAAGGAGTGAGAGTATGGCTGAGCAGTCTTTAGTCAACATGAGTGAGAATACAGGTCTTGGTAAGGTAGAAATTGCTCCAGAGGTTATCGAGGTAATTGCTGGAATCGCTGCATCCGAAGTAAAGGGTCTAGCAAATATGCGAGGCAACTTTGCTACCGGCGTTGTAGAGAAATTCGGTAAAAAGTCTCATAGTAAAGGTGTTAAAGTAGAGTTAACAGATAACGGAATTCTAATCGATTTATATGTTGTTTTGGAATATGGTGTTTCTATTCCAGGTGTGGCTCAGAAAATACAAGCTAACATTAGACAGACTCTTATGAACATGACTTCTCTTGAAATTTCTGAAGTTAATATTCATGTTGTTGGGGTTCAGATGGAAAAGGATCCTACTGAGGAAGCATCTGAATAACTTTGTAATCTACAATTAGGTTACTGATTCATGATTACAAAGTAATGAAAGAATTTCTTTGCTGATTTTCTTTACGGAAATATACAGGCTACCTATTATAAGAAACAAAAGTGTCGAAGGATATGTTTTATATCTTTCGACCTTTTTGAATTAGAAACAGTAGTTCTTTATAGCTATGCTTAGTAAGAGAGGGTACGTTCAACTGCTGTTTTATTATAAGCTTATTAAATAATCCATGAAGGCATCCTAAAGGATGCTTTTTCTTTTGCCCAAAGACAAATATATCATTAATATCAAAAAGATATGTAACATTCGGACGAGATGGTTGCATAGCTAATTACAATTGTTTTAGATGCTTTGAAGTGGAAAAACAATAGATCTTTTTACATGAATAGAAGTTATATCAACTAGGTATTCTTAATCATTATGAGTAATAAGTATTAAATAAATTTTCAAATAATTAACGTTGAAATCTGCTTATCTTAATATTTTCTCTCTATAATAAAGGTGAATTTAAAACTATCACTGGGAGAGGGGATTGAAATATGAAGCAATTCTGGAGTAAGAAGGTAGCAGTAATCACGATAGCGGCAGTTGTAGCCTTATCTTCTTTAAGTTTTGCAGGGTACAATGGTTTAACAGAAGCAAAGACCAAGAAGAAGGAACCAACTAATGTCATTATGATGGTAATGGATGGAACGAGTACAGGTGCTACATCTCTAGCAAGGTGGTATAAAGGAGAGAATCTTGCTATGGATGAAATCGTTACTGGGGCAGTTCGCACACATTCGGCAGAATCAGCGATTACTGATTCCGCACCAGCTGCAACTGCTTTGGCAACCGGTCATAAAAGTAATGATAAGGTTATTGGGCTTCTTCCTGAAGTAGTCAATACTCCAGGTGTTGAAGCTGTTGATCCTCAGGATGCTTATAAACCAGTTGCAAACGTGTTAGAAGGTGCAAAACTTCAAGGAAAGGCAACAGGAATCATTTCCACTTCCGAAATTCAACATGCAACACCAGCGGGCTTTTCCTCTCATGCAGTTCACCGCAGCAATTACCAAGATATTGCCGAGCAACAGGTGTATCAGGAAATTGATGTTGTTCTTGGTGGAGGAAAAGAATCCCTATTACCTGGCGAATCCAGAAATTCCAGGGTAGACGAGGAAAACCTAGTACAGGTTCTCGATGATAAAGGGTATGACTTTGTTGAAAATCGTGAAGATCTTTTAAATTCAAATTCAGATAAAATTTGGGGAGCATTTGCCTCTTCCTCATTAGCTTATGACTTTGACCGTCAAGCTACAAACAATCTTGAACCATCACTTGCTGAAATGACAAAAAAAAGTATTGATACGCTTTCTAAAAATGAAAAAGGCTTCTTCCTATTTGTAGAGGGTAGTAAGGTGGACTGGGCAGCACATACAAACGATACAATCGGTATCATTAGTGATGTACTCGCTTTTGATGATGCCGTACATGAAGCATTAGAGTTTGCCAAAAAAGATGGTAATACAATGGTAATTGTTGTTAGTGACCACGGAAACAGTGGGATTACAATGGGGAATCTAAATACGAACTCCAATTACTCTGAAATTCCAGTATCCGATTATATTGATCCATTAAAGAAAGCAACAATGACACTTGAGGGTGCTTTGAATCAATTGAATGACGACCGCTCTAATATGAAAGAAGTGGCAGAATTATACGGTTTAGACAATCTATCAAACGGAGAAATTAATGCATTAAAATCATCGGATTCTTTAGCGGCAGATATGGTTAACATGTTAGCAGAACGGGCGAACATTGGCTTTACTACTGGTGGTCATACCGGGGAGGATGTCTTCCTTTACGCTTATGGTCCATCCAAGCCGGTTGGGCTAGTAGACAACACCGAATTAGCGGAAGTGATGGCAAAATTCTTAGGTTTTAATTTAGATAAAACTACGGATAAGCTTTTTGTTAATGCAAGAGAGTCTTTTGAGCGAAAGGGGTACAAAACTCGTATCGATGTTACAGACGAGAATAATCCAGTATTTATTGCTGAAAAGAAAAAAATCCGAATCGAACTTCCTGTTAATAAGAACATTGCGAATGTTACACGAAATAATAAAACGTTTACGAAGACACTTGATGGTGTAACGGTATATAACTCGAAGGATTTTTATGTGTCGAAAGAAGCATTGAATCTATCTAAATAGATTGGTGAGCTAAATAGTTAACTCTATCGAATGAATAATAAAATATCAAATTTATTAAAAAAGAAGATGAATAACGACTGCTATAAGCGGATTATTCATCTTTTTTCTTTTGGAGACTTCTTTATCATGTAAATGTCTATCACTAGATATTTTTTTGTCCAAAGAACCAGTGTTTGTGGCGTCTACTTGATAATCATGGTATGATTTGTAAGAGATTATTAAAGGAGTAATGCAGATGAAACGTCACATAGCAAGAGAAAAAGCATTTCAAATATTATTTCAGTTAGACATGATAGATGAGGATATGGAACAAACGATACAAGAGCAGTTAGAGGAAGTAGAGGAGGATGAATTTCTTCATAACCTTGTCAAAGGTGTAGCAAGAGAAAGAAGTACAATTGATGAGAAAATCTCATCTAACCTGGAGAAATGGTCTTTTAATCGTATACCATCAGTTGAAAAGACCGTATTGCGAATCGCTACATATGAAATCAACTATCTATCGGACATCCCAGAGAATGTTTCTATTAATGAAGCGGTGGAATTAGCTAAACGATATGGTGATGAAAAATCAGGAAAGTTTGTGAACGGCGTTCTATCAAAAATTATTAAGAAATAAAAGGGGAAGGTATTTATGGTTGCTGAGGTAATAAGCGGTAGAGACTTGTCCATGAAATTAAAGGCTGAGATGAAACAGGAAATAGACACCTTAAAAGAACGAGGTATTATACCTCATTTAACAGTAGTATTAGTAGGCGATGATCCTGCATCAAGGTCTTATGTAAGTGGCAAGAAAAAAGCTTCTAATGAAATAGGGATGAGTTCTGAAATTATTGAACTTCCTGAATCGGTGTCTGAAGTAGAATTGCTTAAAGTGATCAATCGTTTAAATCAAGATTCTACGGTACATGGTATTCTCGTTCAACTTCCACTTCCTGTACAGATAAACGTACAGCACATTATTGAGTCGATTGATCCCAAGAAAGATGTTGATGGATTCCATCCAATTAATATTGGAAAAATGATGACAGGGGAAGATACCTTTTTACCTTGTACACCATATGGAATCATGACTATGCTCCATTCCAAGAATATCAGTATAGAGGGAAAACATGCTGTGGTGATAGGAAGGAGTAATATAGTTGGGAAACCAGTCGGACAGCTATTACTGAATGAAAATGCTACCGTAACCTACTGTCATTCTAAAACGAAGGACCTTAAAGCTTTTACGAAACTTGCGGATATACTCGTTGTTGCAATTGGTAAACCCAATGTAATTACGAAGGATTATTTAAAAGAAGGTGCAGTAGTAATTGATGTGGGAATTAATCGTTTATCCGATGGTACATTGACAGGTGATGTTGACTTTAAAAGTGCAAGTGAGGTAGCTTCCTATATAACACCTGTACCGAGGGGTGTAGGCCCAATGACGATCACGATGTTATTACATAATACAATTAAGGCAGCAAAAGGTTTGGTAAAATGACGAATAAGTATTTAACCGTAACAGCATTAAATCGTTATATTAAACGTAAAATGGATACAGACCCTCATTTGAGAACGGTATGGCTAAAGGGTGAGATATCTAATTTTAAACTACACTCGAGGGGTCACATGTATCTGACGATTAAGGACGATCAGTCAAAGATTAATGCAGTCATGTTTGCAGGTAGTAATCGGTACTTAAAATTTAAACCAGAAAATGGCATGAAGGTACTTGTTCAAGGAGAAATCAGTGTTTTCGAAGCAACTGGACAGTACCAGATTTACATACAGCAAATGGAACCGGATGGTATTGGCTCCTTACATCTAGCTTTTGAACAATTAAAAGAAAAACTACATCGTCAAGGTTATTTTGACCAGAAATATAAAAAAAGATACCCGAATTTCCTGAGCATATAGCAATAATTACCTCCCCAACAGGTGCCGCAGTTAGGGATATTATAACTACTATAAAAAGACGTTATCCCGTTGTACAAACAACGATATTGCCTGTTCTCGTTCAAGGGGTTAATGCTACCCAATCCATAACAAACGCAATAAATAAAGCAAATGAAATGAACATCTTCGACTTGATTATTGTCGGAAGAGGTGGCGGTTCAATCGAGGAGCTATGGAGTTTTAACGAAGAAGCTGTTGCTGATGCGATATTTAATTCCAAAACGCCGGTCATATCTGCTGTGGGTCATGAAACAGATATCACAATAAGTGACTACGTTTCAGATTTAAGGGCCCCTACACCTACTGGTGCAGCTGAACTTGCTGTACCTTCACAATATGAATTATTGGATAGAATCTCGAAACTGAAACAGTCCTTAAATTCTTTGGTAGCAATGATGGTGAAGCATCAACAAGCTAATTTAGAGCGTATGAAACAGTCTTATGCATTTCGATACCCTGAACAATTAGTAAGGCAAAAGGAATTAGCTTTGGATAAGGATAGAGAACAATTGGACAGAGCTTTTCAACGAATTGTAACTAACAAATCCAACCGGTACATGAGCTTACGGACTAGGCTGTTTACTCAGCATCCGAAAAAACAACTGGATCAAGCGAACAAGGAATTAGTACTATTAGTCAAGAAGAATAACCAAGTGATGAATCAATATATTGAAAAGCATTCGAATCAATTGAACCGTTCATTAGATAAATTAACATTGCTAAATCCGCTTGAAATTATGAAAAGAGGGTTTGCTGTACCATATTCTACAAGTGGGGAAATCATTCGTTCGAGAGATCAAGTAAAACCGAGTGACAGAATCACTGTCAATTTAAATGACGGTATTCTTGATTGTGTAGTGTTGGATATAAAGGAGAATACAAATGGATAAATATAACGATTTAACATTTGAGGAAGCAATGGAGAAATTAGAAGTAATCATTGAGAAGTTAGAGGAAGGGGATGTTCCCCTTGAGAAAGCAATCTCATATTATCAAGATGGGATGGTTCTTTCAAAAATTTGTAGTGATAAATTAAATCATATACAAGAAAAAATGGTGCAAATTATGAATGAACAGGGAGAACTCGTTCCTTTTGATTTACAGGAGGATGAAAAGTAGTGGAGGCCATATTAAAATCATATGTTGAAACGAACCAAAAAGTATTTCAAAAAGCGGTGAAAAAGTACTTTGAGAATGTTGATATTCCTGAGAACTTAAAGAAGTCAATGCTTTACTCATTAGAAGCAGGTGGTAAAAAACTTCGTCCCATTTTATTATTTGCAAGCATAGAAGCTTATTCGGCTAATATAGAAAAAGCTATGAGTTCTGCTGTAGCATTAGAAATGATTCATACGTATTCTTTAATACATGATGATCTACCAGCCATGGATGATGATGACTACCGTCGTGGTTTATTAACAAATCACAAAGTGTACGGCGAAGCGACTGCTATTCTTGCTGGTGATGCATTGCTAACCTATAGTTTTGAGATTATAGCCAACGATCCCCTACTTTCCGAAAAAGAAAAATAAAAATCATTCAATTATTATCTCGTGCAAGCGGACCAAGAGGTATGGTTGCCGGACAAATCTTAGACATGGAATCAGAAAACCATAAGGTCAATATAGAAACTTTAGAAAGAATTCATGCTCTAAAAACAGGGGAATTATTAAAGTTTGCCGTTACTGCAGGTGCATATCTAGGAGATGCAACAGAAGAACAAATTTCGTACCTTCAAGATTTTGCATATTATCTAGGATTAATATTCCAAGTGCAGGATGATATTTTAGATGTGATTGGTGATGAGGAGAAGTTAGGAAAGGCAGTAGGCAGTGATGTATCTAATAATAAGAGTACCTATCCAAGCTTACTGGGAATAGATGGTGCAATGGAAATGAAAAAACGTTACACCGATAGAGCGAAAGAATTATTAATGAAAGCAAACGCGGATACGTCTCGATTAATTGAATTAACAGACTACTTCAGTGAACGTGACCACTAATATAAGATGTAAAGGATCTATGCTACTATGAGTAAAAAACGGTTAGATATTCTCCTTGTCGAGCGTAATTTGATTGAAACAAGGGAAAAAGCAAAACGAGCAGTAATGGCTGGTTTGGTATACTCTGAACAAGAGCGCTTAGATAAACCAGGAATGAAAGTTGACGATGATATACCTTTAACCATTAAAGGTAAATTAATTCCTTATGTTGGTAGGGGAGGGCTCAAACTAGAGAAAGCTTTGAAAGTCTTTTCGGTTGATGTCCGAGATAAAATTATGATGGATATAGGTTCCTCTACTGGTGGCTTTACTGATTGTGCACTGCAATCTGGTGCGAAGCTATGCTACGCCATTGACGTAGGCTATAACCAATTAGACTGGAAGTTACGAAACGATTCACGTGTTGAAGTAATGGAAAGAACGAACTTCCGTTATGTAACCGAAGGTATGTTAAAACATGGTTTGCCAAACTTTGCAACAATAGATGTTTCATTTATATCACTAAAGATAATATTACCTGTACTTAAAAAGCTACTATTAGAAAACAGTGATGTTATCACACTAATTAAACCTCAATTTGAAGCGGGACGTGAACAGGTCGGTAAAAAAGGAATTGTACGCGATAAAAAAGTTCATATGGATGTATTAGAGAAGATACTTTCATTCGCCCAGAATGAAGGCTTTGAATTGTACGGATTAACATATTCTCCAATAACTGGAGGAGATGGTAATGTCGAATTTCTAGCTCATCTAGGGTGGAAAAAAGATGTAGCAGGAGTATCTATCGAAGAACTTAATCCTGAACTAGTTGCCAGTAATGCTCATACAGAATTAAAAACATCTCAGAATACATGAGACAGTGGACTACTTTATGTAGTCCTTTTTGCACGGATAATATATAATATTCTACATATGTACGTACTTTGGGGGGGTGCAATATGAGTAAGGTTCAAAGACATATTAAAATACGAGAATTAATTACCGAATATGATATTGATACACAAGATGAACTGGTTGACCGCCTAAAAAATCTAGGATATAACGTTACACAAGCAACCGTTTCTAGAGATATTAAGGAATTACACCTTGTCAAAGTACCGACAAAAGGTGGTAAGTATAAATACAGTTTGCCAGCAGATCAACGTTTCAATCCACATGATAAATTAAAGCGATTAATCATGGATGCGTTCGTTAAAATTGATCATACTAGTCACTTTATTGTACTAAAAACATTACCAGGAAATGCACATGCAGTAGGTGTACTAATTGATAATCTGGACTGGGATGAGATTATGGGGACAATATGTGGAGATGATACTTGTCTAATTATTTGTCGGACAGAAGAAGATACCGAGACAATCAAAGACCGATTTATTAGTATGCTGTAACAAAAGTGGGGTGAAGACTTTATGCTAACCGAGTTATCCATACGGAATTTTGCTATTATTGACCAAATCAGAATTACTTTGAAGGAAGGACTTACTGTCTTATCTGGGGAAACTGGTGCCGGAAAATCCATTATTATTGATGCCATTCAACTACTTGCAGGTGGACGAGCATCAGTAGATTTTGTAAGGCATGGTGAAAGCAAAGCTGAAATTGAAGGATTGTTTTTTCTAGATTCGAAAGAACATCCTATATTTGAAATTGGTAAACACTATGGCGTAGAGATACAAGATAATGAAGTTGTCCTACAACGGGTTATCACAACTTCGGGTAAGAGTATATGTAGGGTAAATGGTAAATTAGTTACATTAGCAATTTTAAAGGAATTTGGTAGAACGTTAATCGATATACATAGCCAACATGAAACACAGTCTTTAATGATTCCTGAGAACCATATAGAATTATTAGACTTGTATCATCGTGAGGAGATGGAGAATGCGAAAGCTGAGTATTTAACTCATTTTCATAAACTGCAATCCCTTAAGCACCGTTTTACAGAATTAAATGAGAATGAGAAGGAAATGGCACAACGGCTTGATTTACTGGAATTTCAATTGAATGAACTGGAAAAAGCAAATTTAGTACCAAATGAAGATATAGAATTAGAACAAGAGCGTAATCAATTAGTGAACTTTGAAAAAATCTACAAGGGTGTTCTAGACGCTTATAATGCTTTATATGGTGAGCAGAAAGGTCTAGAATGGTTAAGCATTGCACAAAAATCTCTAGAAGATATTAGCAATTATGATAAACAAATTTCGGAAAAATCTGAGTCACTGTCGAACCACTTCTATATGGTAGAAGATTTAACATTCGAATTGAGTAATTTTCTAGAGAGTCTGGAATATGATCCCAACCGCCTAAATGAAGTAGAAGCACGTCTATCGGAGCTTTCTAGGTTGAAGAAGAAATATGGCTCAACTGTCAGTGAAATGATTGATTATATGGGAGCTATTGAGGAAGAAATAGAACAAATTCGAAATAAGGATTCTCATTTGCAAAAATTAGCATTTGAAATCGAAGAAGTAAGTGAAGATGCATTCTTGGAAGCCAAGCAACTACACGATTTGCGAAAAAAAGCTGCAAAAGAATTGATAAAAGAGGTTCAAGAAGAGCTAAAAGATTTATATCTGGAGAAAGCTTCATTTTCCATTGATTTTTCACCAGAACATCCAGATCAAACTACGCTACTTCATAAAAATGGATTTGACCAAATTCGTTTTCTTATTTCCACTAATAAGGGTGAGCCTTTAAAAGAAATAAGTAAAGTCGCTTCTGGAGGCGAACTTTCCAGAATTATGTTAGTTTTAAAGAAATTATTTGCAAAGCATCAAGGAGTAACTAGTGTTATCTTTGATGAGGTCGATACTGGTGTAAGTGGTCGAGTAGCGCAAGCTATTGCTGAAAAGATATTCGAAATATCTAACCAATCCCAAGTGCTATGTATTACCCATTTACCGCAAGTTGCTGCAATGGCTGACACCCATCTACTTATTGAAAAACATGAAATGAAAAATCGTACACGTACACAGGTTATTGATTTAGATGAAGAGGAACAGATAAATGAATTAACAAGAATGATAACGGGTACTAAAGTAACCGATACAGCAAGAGAGCATGCCAAAGAATTACATGATTTAGCCCAAACTTTCAAAAAAATATTCTTGTCCATCAGATATAAAAGTAAAAGCTGCTCTGTTAGGTTATCATACCTTATCTAGAGCAGTTTTAAGGGTTATTCACAATTAGTAATAGGAAATGTTACACAGCTTTTCTTAACTTTTCCCAGTTTAAAAAGTACCATTAAAGGTCAAATTAGAAGTACAGATATAAAAACATGGTATGGGTTTAGGAACAAGGAGAGTGGACATTCGTGAAACATTTAAACAACATTCGTATTATAACAGGAGTAATTCTGTTAACAGCATTGCTAATTGTTCCTTTTACAACCCCTATACAAAAATATTTTACCATTCCCAATAAAATTATTACGTTTCAAAACCAAATCCCCGTTAATGTTCCTAACCTAGGAGAAGCCGTTCAAGTCCATGCCTCAGTGAATGAGAGTGACAATACTGAAGTTATCAATGCTTCGAACTTCCAATTTGACGAACCGGGTGACAGTGAGTTGTTTTATTCGGTAGCTGGTCTTCCGATTAAAAAGGTTGATGTATCTGTATTAAAGGATGTCAAAGTAATCCCCGGTGGGCAATCCATAGGAGTACAACTACAAACACTGGGTGTCTTAGTAGTTGGGCATCACCTTGTCAATGGAAAGGCTGGTCAAATGTCACCAGGGGAGGATGCTGACATAAAAGTCGGTGATGTCATTATGGAGATGAATGGAAAAGAGATTCAGGAAATGAAGGATGTTAAACCGATTGTAGAAGAAGCAGGAAAAAAATCAGAATCATTGTCTGTAAAAGTGAAAAGAGGAAAAGAAACTTTCACAACAGAATTAATGCCAGTTCTGGATAAAAAGAAAATGAGTTTCGAATTGGGTTGTATATTCGTGACTCAGCAGCTGGAATTGGTACCATGACATTTTTTGAACCTGAATCTAAGAGATACGGAGCCTTAGGACATGTTATCTCGGATATGGATACGAAAAAGCCAATCGAGATTAACAACGGAACAATAGTAAGATCCACTGTTACCGCTATACAAAAAGGTAATAATGGTACCCCAGGAGAAAAACAAGCTAAATTTTCAATTAAGGAAAACAAAATTGGATCGATAACTAAAAATAGTCCGTTTGGGATTTTTGGGAAGTTGGATAAATCCATTGAAAATGGACAATACGATAAACCAATGCCTATAGCGCTTTCGCATGAAGTGAAAGAAGGACCTGCTAAAATCTTAACGGTTATTGATGGTGAAAAGGTTGAGGAATTCGATGTAGAGATTGTTAGTAGTGTACCTCAAAAATCTCCTGCAACTAAAGGAATGGTAATTCAAATTACAGATCCAAGATTATTAGAAGCAACAGGTGGAATCGTGCAAGGGATGAGTGGAAGTCCAATAATTCAAAATGGGAAGGTTATTGGAGCTGTTACTCATGTATTTGTCAATGACCCAACAAGTGGTTATGGAGTTCATATTGAGTGGATGCTTCAGGATGCTGGTGTAGATATTTATAAAAAGGAAAAACAAAAAGCAAGCTAATTCAAAATGATGTTCCAAATAAGGACGTCCTTACTTGGAACATCATTTTTACGTTCTAAATATTTTTCGACAAATAACCATTTTGAATGTCGTTATCAATCGAATAATAACGAAAACTAAAGCAAAATAAAGATATTGAAAGAAAATATATAAAAAACAAAGTTTTTTTAAAAAATAGAAGGATATCTTTAACTTTTGTCGAATACCTATAGTGGACATTACCCCGAATACTTAAAGGAGGAACATTTGTGGATAAGATATCAGTATGCTTGGTTGACGATAACCGAGATTTAGTTAATTTAATGGAGGATTTTTTTGAAGATCAATCCGATATTGAGATAGTTGGTACAGCATATAATGGAAAAGATTGTTTAACTTTAGTAGAGGAAAAGAAGCCGGACGTTTTAGTTTTGGATATCATCATGCCTCATGTAGATGGTCTAGCGGTACTTAACATGTTACGTGAAAAAGGCCGCGCGAATAATGACCCACATGTTATTATGTTGACTGCCTTCGGTCAAGAAGAAGTGATGAAAAAGGCGGTTGACTTAGGGGCATCCTATTTCATATTAAAACCTTTTGATTTAGAAAATCTGGCTGATCAAATCCGCCAAGTGCATGGTAGAACTGTACTATCTAACCGAACAAATGCGGGAATGAAAAAGGAAAGAAAGAAAAAGGATTTAGAAGCAAGCATTACAAACATTATTCACGAGATTGGTGTGCCTGCACATATAAAAGGGTACATGTATTTAAGGGAAGCTATCACAATGGTGTATAATGATATCGAATTATTAGGATCGATTACAAAGGTGTTATATCCAGATATTGCGAAGAAATTCAATACTACTTCTTCACGAGTAGAACGTGCTATCCGCCATGCAATTGAGGTTGCTTGGAGCCGAGGGAATATTGATTCGATTTCTGCACTATTTGGATATACCGTTAGTATTTCGAAAGCAAAACCAACCAATTCAGAATTTATTGCAATGGTTGCAGATCGTTTGCGTTTAGAGCATAAAGCTAGTTAAATGTAATCGTTTTATTTTACATATGTAATTAGCGAAAAAACATTTATGGTTAATAAAATAAAAGAAAGGTCTTTAGCGTTCTTCCATTTCGGAGTATTATAATCTGCTACGGAGGAGCGCTTTTCTTGTTGTAAAAATTCTCAAATACTCTAGATTTATCCATGGACAAAAAGCTTCTATGAAGATATTTCCATCCCACAGATATTGTATTTAACGGACTAAAGTTTGGTTGGATTGTTACAAAATTGCCGCTAAGTGGTTCCAACTTGTTGAAAGATAAAGCTTTTCCCATTATGATAGAACTTTAGTAGAACTACATACAATGAAAAAGTGAGGAAATAAGATGATTGCAAAGACTGTAGATGATTTTAATGGATTAAAAGAGATTGGTCGAATCTGTGCTTCCATTCGAAATGAGTTAGTCCAATGCACGAAACCTGGAATTACTACGAAAGAACTCGATGATATAGCAAAGGAAATGTTTCAAAAAGAAGGAGCTCAATCTGCACCAAAGGGTGAATATGATTTTCCTGGATATACGTGTATTAGCATAAATGAAGAAGTAGCACATGGTATCCCAAGTGAACGTATCATTCAAGAAGGGGACCTTGTTAACATTGATGTTTCAGGATCTAAAAACGGGTATTTTGCAGATACTGGAATTTCATTTGTAGTCGGCAAAGGAGAGAATATATTACAGAAAATATGTGACGTTGCTAAAGAAGCATTCTATGCGGGCCTTAAGGAGGTAAAGCCCGGTGTGAAAACGAATGCTCTTGGTAAAGCTGCACACAATGTCGCCAAAAAAAACGGCTTAACTGTAATAAAGAACCTAACAGGACACGGAGTTGGACGTTCGATTCATGAAGCACCAGATCATATTTTAAACTACTTCTCTATCTGGGATGCCGAAATGTTGACGGATGGTATGGTAATTGCCTTTGAGCCTTTTATCTCCACATTGGAAGAGGAAGTTTTCCAATCTGAAGATGGATGGACGTATCTAACTGATGAAAGCTATGTAGCTCAGTACGAGCACACCATTATTGTGACAAAGGAAGGACCAATTATTACGACATTGTAGGAGCATTACTAGTTAGTTTTCATTTATTTCTTAATCGGGAGTAAGAGTACGGAAAGATCATCTAAGTGGGTGGTCTTTATTTTTTTAGCAAAACGATGTTGTATTATTCTTTTTTTAGGGAAGTACTAGTTTGTAACCAAACTTCAGCGTTTAATTTTTATGGCTATATAATTAATTAGCACCTCTTTACCTAGAATTTCGGTGTTTATTGTCATAGGTAATCGGAAAAAAAGCTCTATCCCAATCTAACGGAATTATAGGTTTAAATAGTTACTTGCAATGAAGAAATTGGAACCGATGATTCGCTTGGTGAGATTGGGAAAAAGCCTTTTTAAGAACAGTAGAATATCCATCTATATTTTCTACTATAAATTCATCCACGCAACATGCTAGTACAAGTAATTTATTTATTGCTTTGTTTATCCTGTTGTTTTTTACGATCTCGATAAATAATAAAGCCACCTAAAAATCCTAACCCTCCGAGAAATAATAATAATCCAATGGCGAACTGTACACCTGTATGAAAGAAGATGGGATGGAATTCATCAAATAAAGTGTCTCTCATTAATTTTATGCCTAATGCCGCGATAACTCCCGGAATAAAAATTAAAATGACTGCAACTAATCTAATCATGTTTTCTCCTTCTTATTGATTATGTTTAATGCCACTATATAGGTCATAAGTATATCAAAATATGGAGTTTAGATAAAATTTTTAATTTGCCATAATTCCTATGATAACGTATGATAGAAAAGTAGAATAAATTATAGAAATTAATAGCAAGAAAAGCGCAATATTTTTTAATATTAAAAATATTTTTATTTCGAGTAAATTAAAGCGCTTACATTTCTTATTACGAGTGTTTGTTATTATAATAGGGAGGTAGGCTTAATAGCAGATATTAATATGTGGTTATTAAACGTCATGTAAATCTGTTAAAATAAGTATGTTGTTTGATTGTTTTAGTGTAAGAGTTCATTTATAGATTATACTTTTGAGGAGGATATAAAGATGGAAATATTCAATATGATGGAATTAGATGATTATGAGCAATTAGTATTTTGTCAGGATAAAAATTCTGGCCTTAAGGCAATTATCGCCATCCATGACACGACTTTAGGACCAGCATTAGGTGGTACTAGAATGTGGACATATGATTCTGAAGAAGAAGCTATCATTGATGCAATGCGATTAGCTAAAGGAATGACCTATAAGAACGCAGCTGCAGGATTAAATCTTGGTGGAGGGAAAACCGTAATTATTGGTGATCCTAGAAAAGATAAAAATCCTGAAATGTTTCGTGCATTTGGAAGATATATTCAGGGGTTAAATGGAAGATACATAACCGCTGAAGATGTTGGTACTACTGTCGAAGATATGGACTTGATCCATATGGAAACGGATTTTGTAACTGGTATTTCTCCAGAATTTGGTTCATCTGGTGATCCATCTCCTGTAACAGCTTATGGAATTTATAAAGGAATGAAGGCTGCTGCGTTAGAGGCATTTGGAGATGATTCTTTAGATGGAAAGACGGTTGCAGTGCAAGGTGTTGGAAGTGTTGCATATACATTATGTCAGCATTTGCATGAAGAAGGAGCAAACTTGATCGTTACAGATATCAACAAAGCTGCTGCAAATCGTGCGGTTGAGGATTTCGGTGCCAGAGCAGTTGATCCTAATGATATTTATGACGTTGATTGTGATATCTATGCTCCTTGTGCTTTAGGTGCTACAATTAATGATGATACTTTACCTCGTATCAAAGCTAAAGTTATCGCAGGTTCAGCGAATAACCAACTTAAGACATCTGAACATGGAGATATCCTTTTTGAAAAAGGAATTGTCTATGCACCAGACTATGTTATCAATGCAGGTGGTGTAATTAATGTAGCAGATGAACTTAATGGATATAACCAATCCAGAGCAATGAAAAAAGTAGAAGGAATATACGATAGTCTGTTAAAGATCTTTGAAATTTCAAAAAGAGATAATATTCCAACCTATTTAGCTGCTGATAGAATGGCGGAAGAACGCATTGAATCAGTTAGAAAATCAAGAGGCCAGTTTCTATTAAATGGTCATCACACATTAAGTAGAAGATAGGGGGAGTCAATAAAGTGGCTGTAGAATATGATTTAGTTGTACTTGGTGGGGGTACTGGGGGCTATGTGGCTGCCATTCGAGCCTCTCAGCTTGGGATGAAGGTTGCTGTAGTAGAGAAAGCGGAACTAGGAGGAACATGTCTACATAAAGGATGTATTCCTTCCAAATCTTTATTAAGAAGTGCTGAAGTGTATCGCCAAACTAAGAATGCAAAAGAATATGGAATTACGACTAGTAATGTTGAAATAGATTTTACCCGAGTTCAACAGCGTAAATCGGATATTATTGGTACACTTCATCAAGGTGTTACTGCTTTAATGAAGAAAGGCAAAATTGACGTTTACCAAGGATTTGGAAGAATTCTTGGCCCAAGCATTTTTTCACCACTTCCTGGCACGATTTCTGTAGAGTATGAGAATGGGGAAGAAAACACGATGCTTGTACCAAAGAATGTCCTACTTGCCACAGGATCCTCACCTAGAACCTTACCTGGGCTTAATATTGATGGAACATTTGTAATGAGCTCAGATGAGGCGTTACAGATGGAAAGTCTTCCGGAGTCCATCATTATAATTGGTGGTGGTGTAATTGGTATCGAATGGGCTTCAATGTTGGCTGATTTTGGTGTGAATGTTACGGTTATCGAATATTTGAACCAAATCTTACCAACGGAGGATACCGATATTGCTAGAGAAGTAGAAAAACAGTTAAAACGTAAGGGTGTTACCTTTGTAAAAGGTGCTAAAGTATTAGCAGAATCACTTCAAAAAAACAATGGGGTTACCATAGAAGCTGAATTGGGTGAGGAGAAACAGTCTTTCTCAGCAGATAAGATACTTGTATCTGTTGGTAGACAAGCAAATACATCCAATATAGGGATAGAAAATACCGATATTGAAATAGAAAAGGGATATATTAAAACTTCTAAATTCTATCAAACAAAGGAATCGCATATTTATGCTATCGGAGACGTAATTGGTGGAATGCAATTAGCCCATGTGGCTTCCCATGAAGGGATTGTAGCGGTGGAGCATATGTTTGGGATGGACGTAGAACCTATAAACTATAACCAAATCCCAGCATGTATTTATTCGAATCCGGAAGCAGCTAGTGTAGGCTTGACTGAGAAACAAGCAAAAGAACAGGGTTATGACATTAAAATAGGTAAGTTTCCATTCAAGGCTATTGGAAAAGCGCTTGTACATGGTGAGACAGATGGATTTGTTAAAATCATTATGAACAAACAGAATGAAGACCTTTTAGGTGTACATATGGTTGGGCCACACGTTACGGATATGATATCCGAAGCCGGTCTAGCAATGGTGTTAGATGCAACACCATGGGAAATTTCCCAAATTGTACACCCACATCCTACTCTTTCCGAAATTATGGGAGAGGCTGCTCTAGCAGTGGAAGGATTGCAAATACATGGTTAAGATAAGAATTTCTAAATATTGTTAAGGGAGGGACCGAATATGGCAAAAAATCGTCATGAGGAATTAGGACTATCGAATGAAGAAGTTTTAGAAATGTATAAAACAATGCTCCTTGCTCGAAAGCTTGATGAAAGAATGTGGTTGTTAAACCGCGCGGGGAAAATTCCATTCGTAATTTCTTGTCAAGGTCAAGAAGCAGCACAGGTTGGAGCTGCCTTTGCGTTAAATCGTAGCGAGGATTATATTGCACCATATTATCGTGATATGGGAGTTGTGCTTGCATTTGGCATGACTGCCAAAGAGCTAATGTTATCAGCATTTGCGAAAGCGGAAGATCCGAACTCTGGTGGTCGTCAGATGCCAAGTCATTTTGGTCAAAAGAAAAACCGTATCTTGACTGGTTCATCACCAGTAACAACTCAAGTACCACATGCTGTTGGAGTTGCATTGGCTGCAAAAATGGAGAAGAAGGATTTCGTATCCTTTGTTACATTAGGTGAAGGTTCATCTAACCAAGGGGATTTTCACGAAGGTTTGAACTTTGCAGGGGTTCATAAGCTACCTGTGATTACAATGGTCGAAAATAATAAGTATGCTATCTCAGTGCCGATTGAAAAACAATTAGGTAATCCTAAAGTTTCTGATCGTGCGTTAGGTTATGGTATGCCTGGATTTACAGTTGATGGAAATGATCCGTTAGAAGTGTATAAAGTTGTAAAAGAAGCTCGTGATCGTGCGGTAAGTGGCGAAGGTCCAACATTAATAGAGGCAGTTTCCTACCGATTGACTGCTCACTCGAGTGATGATGATGACAGAGCCTATCGAAATAAAGAAGAGGTAGAGGAAGCGCGAAAGTTGGACTCTATTTTTACATTCGCCGTATACCTAAAAGATCTAGGTATCCTAACGGATGAAATAGAGAATGAATTTACGAATGAAATTACCAGTATTGTAAATGAAGCAACAGATTATGCTGAGGCGGCACCATATGCAGAGCCAGAAGAAGCATTAAAATACGTATACGAAGAGTAGGGAGGGAATACCATGCCAGTAATGTCTTATATACAGGCTGTAACAACCGCATTGCGTGAAGAAATGCAGCGTGATGAAAAAGTATTTATCCTTGGGGAAGATGTTGGTAAAAAAGGTGGCGTATTTAAAGCAACTGAAGGCTTATACGACGAGTTTGGTGAATACCGAGTTCTAGATACACCACTTGCAGAATCTGCAATAGCAGGTGTTGGAATTGGTGCTGCTATGTATGGAATGAGACCAGTAGCGGAAATGCAGTTTGCTGATTTTATTATGCCCGCAGTAAACCAAATTATTTCGGAAGCAGCTAGAATTCGCTATCGCTCCAATAATGATTGGGATTGCCCAATAGTTATTCGTGCACCATATGGTGGTGGTGTTCATGGTGCCCTGTATCATTCCCAGTCAGTTGAAGCAATATTTGCTAACCAACCTGGATTAAAAATCGTAATGCCTTCTACACCGTATGATGCAAAAGGATTACTTAAAGCGGCAATTCGAGATAATGATCCAGTGCTGTTCTTTGAACATAAACGAGCATATCGTTTGTTAAAAGGTGAAGTACCTACGGAGGATTATGTTCTTCCAATTGGAAAAGCGGATGTCAAACGTGAAGGATCCGATATTACAATTATTACTTATGGATTATGTGTTCATTTCGCCCTACAAGCTGCAGAAAAATTAGCGGAAGATGGAATTGAAGCACATATTCTTGATTTACGTACGGTATATCCATTAGATAAAGAAGCCATTATAGAGGCGGCTAAAAAGACTGGTAAGGTGTTATTAGTCACAGAGGATAATAAAGAAGGTAGCATCCTTAGTGAAGTGGCAGCAATAATTTCTGAGAACTGCTTATTTGACCTTGACGCACCGATTCAACGATTAGCAGGTCCAGACATTCCTGCGATGCCGTATGCTCCAACCATGGAGAAGTTCTTTATGATGAATCCGGATAAAATTGAAAAAGCAATGAGAGAGTTAGCGGAATTCTAATTGGATAGGAGGGATTATGATGGCAACGGAAAAAATTACGATGCCTCAACTAGGAGAAAGTGTAACAGAAGGTACGATTAGTTCGTGGCTAGTAAAAGCTGGCGACCATGTAAATAAATACGATCCAATCGCTGAGGTAATGACTGACAAAGTAAATGCCGAAGTACCGTCTTCCTTTACGGGGACTATCAAGGAAATTGTTGCAGCAGAGGGAGAAACACTAGCAGTAGGCGAACTTATATGTTATATTGAGACATCTTCAGCTGGTGATATGAAAGCTACTTCTGATACAGCAAATATTGAAACAGATTCCAATGAGTCGAATGAGGGAGTCCAATTAAGTGACCAGTCTATGAAAAAGCGGTATTCTCCGGCAGTGTTAAGACTAGCACAAGAAAATAATATTAATCTAGAACAGGTAGTAGGTACCGGTCGTGGTGGTAGAATTACTCGGAAAGACCTTGAAAAAATTATATCTACAGGACAAATACCTACCACTAGTGCACCAAGTGCTGAGTCCAATTCAACTTCTGAACAAGAAGTAGTTCAATCTAATACATCGAAACCATCGCAAGTCTCATCTGCTCCCCAACCAACATCACAAGTTGGAGATCTAGAGATACCAGTTACAGGTGTACGTAAAATTATTGCACAAAATATGGTTCGTTCTAAAACAGAAATACCTCATGCATGGATGACGGTTGAGGTAGATGTAACAGACCTAGTAAAATATCGAAATAAAATTAAAACTGAATTTAAACAAACGGAAGGTTATAATCTAACTTACTTTGCCTTTTTCGTGAAAGCAGTTGCTCAAGGGCTGAAGAAATTCCCACAATTAAATAGTACATGGGCAGGGGATAAGATTATTCAACGTAAAGATATTAACTTATCTATCGCAGTTGCGAAGGATCAAGAGTTATTTGTTCCTGTTATCAAGCATGCCGATGAGAAAAGTATTAAAGGAATCGCTCGTGAGATTAATGAATTGGCTCAGAAGGCTCGCACGAATAAGCTGACTGCGGATGACATGCAAGGAGGAACTTTTACCGTAAATAATACTGGTTCCTTTGGATCTGTACAATCTATGGGTGTTATCAATCATCCACAAGCTGCAATTTTACAGGTAGAGTCGATTGTTAAACGTCCAGTAATTATTAACGATATGTTTGCAGCTCGTGATATGGTAAACCTTTGTCTATCGCTTGATCACCGAATCTTAGATGGTTTAATTTGCGGTCAATTCTTAGCTTATGTAAAAGAATCATTAGAAAACATGAATGAAACTACTGTTCAAGTGTATTAGAACAAGCTTTAGGTTTGAATTTTGCGACTAAAATTGATAACCTAATTGTTAGGTAACAACAAAACTTAACATAAGGGGTGGCTTATATGGATTTTAATTTATTTATGAATGATATCGTTGATGCTGCACGTAAAGATATAACAGAAGCAGGATTTGTAGAATTAAAATCACCAGAAGAAGTGGATGCTGCATTAACTCGTCAAGGTACAACACTTGTGATGGTTAATTCTACTTGTGGTTGTGCTGGTGGTGTCGCTCGTCCGGCTGCTGCAAATGCAATTCACTATGACAAACGCCCAGATCATTTAGTGACGGTCTTTGCTGGGCAAGATCGTGAAGCTACGGAAAAGGCACGTACATATTTTGAGGGGTATCCACCATCTTCGCCTTCCTTTGCTTTCTTAAAAGATGGCAAGATTGTAACGATGCTTGAGCGTCATGAAATCGAAGGACATAGTGCAATGGAAGTTATGACAAAGCTTCAAGACATATTTGAGAAGCATTGTGAAGAAGTTTAATACATGAACCAAATAAGGCTGTCTCTCTAATCGGGTCAGCCTTATTTCTTGTAAGAAGTTATAATAATTATAATAAAAAAGACTGAAATTACGAAATGTAATCCAGTCCCTATCATTCTTATTTAAAAATTAACAATAAATGCTAAACCGTATGTTATAGTGGAAATAACCATACCAATGATCATGATGTAGATGACCATTTTCATACGTCGCTCACGCTTGGAGCTTCTCTTTGGAGCAGGTTTTGAAGTTTGCTTAGCAGACATTGACAAGTCCTCCTTAAATCGCATTGCTACTTGTATTTTAACGTTAAATGATAAATAGGACAAGTAAAAGTTTGGCATCCTATATTTTTTGGATTAAATTTTCTTAATATTTACCTTATTAGGAGATGTTACAAGATTCATCTTTGAAGGAATGGGGGAATAAGTATGAACATTGATCAAAAAGATGTCGAAAAGAAATGGAAGGATTCTATTGAAAAAAGTTTAAAGCGCTTTCCAGAACGGAAAGAGACTTTTAAAACTAGCTCTGATATTGAAGTGGAGAGACTATACTACCCCGAAAATGACAGCGTTTACGAGGAAAAATTAGGGTTTCCTGGTGAATACCCGTTTACGCGAGGTATACAACCAACGATGTATCGCAGTAAAAATTGGACGATGCGTCAATATGCCGGATTCGGTTCTGCGAAAGAAACGAATAAACGGTTCCGATATTTATTGGAGCAAGGGCAAACAGGATTATCGGTTGCTTTTGATTTACCTACTCAGATTGGCTATGACTCTGACGATCCAATGGCTGAAGGTGAAGTTGGAAAGGTAGGTGTAGCGATAGATACATTGCAGGATATGGAAGCACTTTTGGATAAAATCCCGCTTGATCAAGTTAGTACCTCTATGACCATAAATGCACCAGCATCCGTACTACTTTGCATGTATATCGCTGTTGGAGAAAAACAAGGAGTTCCGATAGAAAAATTAACTGGGACGATTCAGAATGATATTTTAAAAGAATATATTGCTAGGGGTACGTATATTTTTCCACCAAAGCCATCCATGCGACTGATAACGAATATATTTGAATATTGTCAAGCAAATGTACCGAAGTTTAATACCATTAGTATATCGGGTTACCATATTCGAGAAGCGGGATCAACTGCCGTACAAGAAGCTGCATTTACAATTGCGAATGGTATGGCGTACGTAGATGCAGCAATTGAATCTGGATTAGATGTGGATGCTTTCGCTCCTAGATTAGCGTTCTTCTTTAACGCACATAACAATTTCTTTGAAGAGATTGCTAAATTTAGAGCGGCAAGAAGAGTATGGGCAAGAATAATGAAGGAACAATATGATGCGAAGGACCCAAAAAGCTGGAAGTTACGTTTTCATACGCAAACAGGTGGTTCTACATTAACAGCTCAACAGCCTGACAATAATATCGTTCGAGTGACCATGCAAGCATTAGCGGCAGTGTTAGGTGGGACTCAGAGCCTACACACAAACTCGCGAGATGAAGCATTAGCGTTACCTACGGAGGAATCTGCACGTATTGCATTGCGTACACAACAAATTATTGCTCATGAAAGTGGTGTTACGGATACCATTGATCCTTTAGGAGGCTCCTATTTTGTAGAAGCATTAACAGATAAAATTGAATTAGAAATAGAAAAATACTTAGAACAAATTAATGAACTTGGCGGCGCTGTAGCAGCTATTGAGGAAGGTTTCATGCAACGCGAAATTCACCGAACAGCATATGAAACCCAGAAAGAAATAGAAAATGGTGAGGAAATAATTGTTGGATTAAATAAATTTACTATCGAAGAAAATGTTAATCCTGAATTACTAAAGGTGGATGAAGAATTAGAGCGCGAACAGAAGCAAAATCTTCAACGAATCCGAGAGACTCGTGATAATGAATTAGTTGATTCTACATTAAAACAAATAGCATGGGCTGCTAAAAATCCTACTGAGAATTTAATGCCTTTTATCTTACATGCGGTAAAAGCTTATGCTTCGGTTGGAGAAATCTGTAATGTTCTCCGGGCAGAATTTGGAGAATACGGAAGCTAGGGGAGGAGAACATGATATGGCAAAGATACGTGTATTAATAGCAAAACCAGGATTAGATGGTCATGACAGAGGAGCATTAGTTATTTCACAAGGCTTACGAGATCACGGAATGGAAGTCATTTACACAGGGCTACGACAATCTCCTGCCCAAATAGCAAAGGCTGCTATCCAAGAAGATGTAGATGTAATCGGTTTATCATCTTTATCCGGTGCACACCGTACACTTTTCCCGAAAGTAATTGAAGAATTGAATGCCTTAAATGCTGGTGATATTCCGGTTGTTGGTGGAGGGGTAATTCCTGCGGAGGACATTTCGTATCTAATGGAAAAAGGAATAAAAAGAATATTTACTAGTGGTTCTTCCATTGAAGAATTAGCAACGTATATACAACATTTAGTAGGTGAACCGAGCGGTGAGGTAACGAAGAAGATTTCTCATATTGGAATAGCTGTGAAATCAATTGATGATGTTCTTCCGTTTTATACAAATACACTTGGGTTGGAGTTTGAAGGGTTCGAGGAAATTGAATCAGAAGGGGTTAAAGTAGCATTTGTAAAAATTGGGGAGAGTCGTTTCGAATTATTAGAAGCGATACGTGAATCATCTCCTATTCACAAATTTATCGAAAAAAAAGGCGAAGGAATCCATCATATTGCAGTTCAAGTAGATGATATTGAGGCTAGAATTAAACAGATCAAGAGAAATGGAATTCAATTTGTTCAGGAAGAGCCAAAGGTTGGTGCACATGATTCTCGGATTGCTTTTCTTCATCCAAAGTCTACACATGGAGTTTTATTCGAACTCTGTGAGGAGTCGGGGGGAGAGGAATCATGATGGATATGTTCGATAAAATCAATGAGTTGTATGATAAGAGACGAATGGCAGAACTTGGTGGTGGAGATGAAAGAATTGCAAAGCAACATGCTAAAGGAAAATTAACTGCTAGGGAGCGCATCGATTATTTATTAGATGAAGGAACGTTTGTAGAATTAAATACGTTTATTGAAAATAGGGGAACTGATTTTGATATGAATGGTACCAGTGCAGCAGGTGATGGTGTTGTAACTGGTTTTGGGAAAATAAATGGGCGACCAGTCTATCTATTCGCCCAAGATTTTACACTTTATGGTGGTGCACTTGGGGAAATGCATGGCAAAAAAATTGCTGCGGTGATGGATTTAGCAGCAAAAAATGGTGTCCCATTCATTGGTTTGAATGATTCAGGTGGAGCGAGAATTCAAGAGGGGGTTTCCTCTCTGGACGGTTATGGACAAGTTTTCTATCGAAACTCGATTTATTCTGGCTATATCCCACAGATTTCCGTTATTATGGGTCCGAGTGCAGGAGGTGCTGTCTATTCTCCTGCCATAACAGATTTTGTTATCATGGTAGAAAAAACCTCTCAAATGTTTATTACTGGTCCTAAGGTTATTGAAACAGTAACAGGAGAAAAGATTTCATCTGAAGATTTAGGGGGAGCACACATCCACAATAGTAAAAGTGGTAATGCTCACTTTAAGGCTAAAACGGAAGAAGAGGCACTGGATCATGTAAAAAAACTACTCTCGTATTTACCAAATAATAATACGGAGAAACCATTAGTCACATCGTGTGTAGAGGATGAATTTGGTGAGTATCGTCCAGAACTAGTTGACATCGTTCCTTATAATTCTGCAAGGCCATATGATATCAAGAATGTTATTGAACAAATTGTGGATGAGGATAGTTTTTATGAAATTCAACAAGATTTTGCCAAAAATATCGTAGTAGGATTTGCTAGAATAAAAGGACAATCAGTAGGGCTGGTATGCAATCAACCGAAACATCTGGCAGGTGGACTTGATATAGATTCTAGTGATAAGGCTGCTCGATTTATTCGATTTTGCGATTGCTTTAATATTCCTATTATTACGTTTGAGGATGTTACAGGCTTCTTTCCTGGCATAAAACAAGAACATGGTGGTATCATACGACATGGAGCAAAAATCTTATATGCTTACTCCGAGGCGACTGTGCCAAAGCTAACCGTTATTGTTCGTAAGGCATATGGCGGTGCCTATGTCGCATTAAACAGTAAATCAATTGGTGCTGACCTGGTGTTTGCTTGGCCAAATGCTGAGATTGCGGTAATGGGGCCAGAAGGAGCAGCAAATATAATTTTTGCAAAAGAAATTGCTGCGAGTGACGATCCGGAAGTTACTCGTCAGGAAAAAATTAATACATACCGGGAAAAATTTGCAAATCCATATATAGCTGCAAAGCTAGGTATGGTGGATGACGTTATCGATCCGAGAGAAACTAGAATAAAGTTAATTCAAGGGTTGGAAATGTTAAAATCTAAAAAAGAGGAACGTCCTTATAAGAAACATGGGAATATTCCTCTGTAATAGGAGGTTGTACAGCATGGTCAATCAAGACAGACTAGTGAGTGAATTTATGGAATTAGTACAAGTGGATTCCGAGACTGGATTTGAAACAGAAATTGCTAAAGTATTAAAGCAAAAGTTCACAGATCTAGGTGTGGAAGTAGTAGAAGATAATGCAAAAGAGGTTACCGGACATGGAGCAAATAATCTTATATGTACATTGAAGGGAACAAAACAAGGTGTAGATGCAATCTATTTTACCTCTCATATGGATACAGTCGTACCAGGAAAAGGAATTAAACCATCCATTAAAGATGGTTATATTGTCTCAGATGGGACAACCATTCTTGGTTCAGATGATAAAGCGGGACTAGCAGCGATGTTGGAAGCAATTCGTACTATTCAAGAGAATAATATCGAACATGGTGATGTTCAATTTGTTATTACCGTTGGAGAGGAATCCGGACTTGTAGGTGCAAAGGCACTAGACTCGTCTCAAATCAATGCAAAATTCGGTTACGCTTTAGATAGTAATGGAGATGTTGGTGATATTATTGTTGCGGCTCCAACACAAGCGAAAATCCATACCATTATTAAAGGGAAAACAGCTCATGCTGGTGTAGCACCTGAAAAAGGTGTATCAGCTATTACTATAGCAGCAAAAGCAATTTCTAAAATGCCTCTAGGTCGAATTGACGAAGAAACGACAGCGAATATTGGCCGATTTGAAGGTGGAAAACAAACCAATATCGTCGTTGACCACGTGGAGATTCTAGCAGAGGCTCGTTCACTCGTCCCGGAAAAGATGGAATCTCAAGTGGCTAAAATGAAAGAAGCATTTGAATCCACTGCAAAGGATATGGGTGGCGAAGCGATCGTTGATATTAAAGTGATGTATCCTGGATTCAAACAACAAGCAGGTGATGAAGTAGTAGAAGTCGCAAGGAGAGCTGCTGCATCAATCGGAAGAGAAAGTAAGCTATTAAAAAGTGGCGGAGGTAGTGATGCCAATGTGATAGCAGGATTTGGTATTCCAACCGTTAACTTAGCAGTTGGTTATGAAGAAATTCATACAACGAACGAACGTATTCCTGTTGACGAATTAGTAAAAGTTACAGAATTAGTAACAGCTATTATTGAAGAAGTAGCGAAATAAGAAGCTTACTAACGATGATTCGCATCAATAAATAAAAGACTGCATCCTAATTGTTATAGGACAATTAGAGGTGCGGTTTTTTTGGTGTTTTTGAGATAGAATATTCTGTACAAAACTGGTATAAGGGGGAGCTCTATGAGAGGAGAGAGCATGAATAAAATAATGTTAATCGGCTCAGGTGGAGCAGGAAAATCGACTCTAGCAAAGGAAATAGGTCAAAAGCTAAACATTCCTGTATATCATCTTGATTCTTTTCTGTGGAAAGCTAATTGGGAAGCTGTAACAAGGGAGAATCAAATAAAAATACAAAACGATTTAATTCAAGAGAAAGAGTGGATTATCGATGGTAACTACGGCGGAACGATGGATATTAGGCTAAAGGCAGCTGATACTATTATATATTTAGATGTAAACCGTATAATCTGTGTCTACCGTGCGTTTAAGCGAATGTTAAAATACCGAAATAAACAAAGGCCAGACATGGCAGTAGGCTGTGAAGAGAAGATTGATTTTGGTTTCTTGAAATGGATATGGAATTATCCTAAGACAAAGAGACCGGAAACCATTAATAAACTAAATCAATTGAAGAATGATAAAACTATCATCATTTTACATTCCCCTAAAGAAATCAAACAGTTTATAGGAAAAATGAGCTAGTGGGCTAGGTGTAGGTAGACAAACTTTTGTTTGGGGCTTTCATTAGAACCTGTAACAAGTAAAGCTTATTTTCTATGTGCTATAATAGTTGGTAGAAACAACTGTTCGGAAAGGTGCCTGTTCAAACATGAAAGCAAATAATGCTCGGATAATATTTCACTTAGATATGAATAGCTTCTATGCTTCAGTAGAGACGGCATACCATACAGCTTGGAAAGGAAAACCATTAGCAGTAGCAGGTAATCCAGAGGAGCGTAGAGGGATCATCATAACGAGTAATTATGAGGCGAGAGCAAAAGGAGTAAAGACAACGATGCCCGTCTGGCAAGCGAAAAAGCTCTGTCCGGAGCTTATTGTCGTTCGTCCGAATTTTGAGAGATATCGTCTTGCTTCTAGAGAAATCTTCAAATTGATGTACGCCATTACCCCATTTGTAGAGCCAGTATCTATTGATGAAGGTTATATGGATGTTACAGATGCTTGTCAACCCAATGAAACGATGAAACTTGCTGAAAACCTTCAACAAAAGATTAAACGAGAGCTTGATTTACCGTGTAGTATAGGGATTGCGCCTAATAAATTTCTAGCAAAGATGGCTTCAGATATGAAAAAACCGATGGGGATAACGATTCTTCGCAAACGTGATATCCCTGAAAAACTTTGGCCATTACCAGTTGGAGAAATGTATGGAGTAGGAAAGAAAACAGCAGAAAAGTTACAAACGATTGATATACAAACGATAGGGGATTTAGCTGCGGGTGATGTGTATCGTTTAAAACAACTACTCGGGATTAATGGAGAACGTTTAAAAAACAGGGCAAATGGTATTGATTTAAGGCCGGTTGACCCTGATGCTGTGAATGAATTTAAAAGTATTGGTAGTTCTGAGACGTTACCGATGGATACAACTGATGAGTTAGAAATTAAAGCTTTATTTCAAGCATTAGCGGAAAATGTTGAAATAAGAATGAAACGGAAGAATGCTGCTGCACGTACCGTTCAAATCACCGTACGCTATTATGATCGGAAAACCATTACTCGTAGCAAAAAACTGCCTAACTTTATCGAGAGGAAAGTAGACATCCTTAAGGTAGCAATGGAACTTTTTGATTCACATTGGAATAGGGAACCAGTCCGTTTACTTGGTATCGCTGTACAAGATGTGGAAGAGAAACATAATATCATTCATCAGCTAGATTTATTTACCTATGAGAAAGATGCGGAAAAAGAAAAACTCTACACAGCGATAGATAAATTAACACAAAAGTATGGAAAAAATCCTTTCATTGAAGTTAAAGAGGATATAGAGAATCAGCCTAGAACGAGCTTCCAAAAGGACTTTTTAGATGATTATAAGAAATAGGTTCAAGTTCAAAAGTAGAACTTGAACCTATTATTATTTCATAACCTTTTTTATGAAGGAAAGTGCGAGTTTACCACCAGGGTAACGAAAGGGTAGGTCAAATTTAGTTGTTTGCTTTAGGATGCTTTTCTGATGGGAAAACGTATCGAAACTACTCTTGCCGTGGTAGCCACCCATCCCACTATTTCCAACACCACCGAATGGCATATTGGGATTAGCAAGATGATACAGTGTATCATTGATACAACCGCCCCCAAAAGAAAGACTTGTCAATACTTTTTCTTGTTGCTTTTCTTTCTCACCAAAGTAGTATAAAGCCAAAGGTTTTTCTCGATGTTTTAATTCCATTATAACGTCATTTAATTCTTGGAAGGTTAGGGTCGGTAATATCGGACCAAAAATCTCTTCTTGCATGACGGGATCGTCCCATGTAATGTCATCTAAAATGGTCGGCTCTATTTTAAGCCTATTACTATCGGTATTACCACCATATACAATTTTTCCATTGGAAAGGAAAGAAGTTAATCGATCAAAGTGACCCTTGTGGATAATACGAACCATGTCTCTGTTATTTAAAGGATTTTTACTATACAAGCTTTTGATTTGCTTGATCATCTCTTTTAACAATTTATCTTTCACTTTCTGATGGACATACAGATAATCAGGTGCAACACATGTCTGTCCAGAATTGGTATATTTCCCCCAAATAATACGTTTAGCCGCTAAAGAGAGGTTTGCATCCTTATCAATAATGGCTGGACTCTTACCGCCTAATTCCAGGGTGACAGGGGTAAGGTGTTTACTTGCTTCGCGCATGATTATTTTACCGACTTCTGTACTTCCGGTGAAGAATATATAATCAAAGCGCTCTTGTAATAAGGCTTCACTTACTTCTCTTTCTCCTTCTACTACAGCAAAATAATTCGGGTCAAAGGTATCCTTAATCATTTTATTTAATAGGGAAGAAGTTGCTGGGCTGTGTTCGGATGGTTTGATAATAACAGTATTTCCAGCAGCTATTGCCCCTATTGCTGGTGCTATTGCAAGATTTAAAGGATAGTTCCATGGTGAAATAACTAATGTTACCCCATATGGTTCTTTCCGGATAAAGTTTTTGGTTCCCTTATGGGTAATTGGGGCATCGACTGGTTCATCCTTCATCCAAGCTTTTAGATGGCTCTCTGTATGTTTTAATTCGTTATAAAGAAAACCTAGCTCTGTCGTAAACGTTTCAAATTGTGATTTATTTAGATCTTTCTCAAGTGCTTGATAAATTTCTTTTTCGTATTTTTCGAGCATATCACGTAGAGCGTGGAGCTGCTCCATACGAAATTGGTAACTTCGTGTGCGTTCACTTAAAAAGAACTCTCGTTGGCTAGCTACTAGACTGTGAACTTGGATCATCCTAACACTCCTTTTTATTTGGATGGTATTTGAAATTGATAAAAGTCGCTCGCGATGTACGAATCCGGGAAGATCTCTTGTGCTTCCTGTAAAAGTACATCAATTTCTTCGGACTGGTATCTGGAAGAAATGTGTGTCATCACTAGTCGCTTTACATTTGCTTTTTTTGCAAGTGCTGCTGCTTGTTCTGTAGTAGAATGGTAGTAGTCTTCAGCTAGAGCAACCTTTTCTTTATCAAAAGTTGCTTCATGTACGAGTACATCTACACCATTTACGAATTCATGATTACGATGTGTAGATCTGGTGTCACCCAAGATTGCGATATGTCGACCAATCTTGTCTGGACCTATGAAATCCTTACGATTTAATTTGCGTCCATCTTCTAATGTAACTACCTCATTCTCTTTAATTTGTCGATAGATTGGTCCTGGAGGTATCCCAAATGCTTTAAGCTGATCAACCTGTAACTCTCCAGGTTTATTTTTTTCTTCTATACGAAATCCGTAACTTGGAACTCCATGCTCTAATTTCTTGCAATAGACCGAAAACTGTTCATCCTCAAAGATTTTTCCTTCTTCAATCTCGACAAAGGTGAGGGGATAGGTAATATGAGTACCACTTAAGGTAAGGCTTGTATCCACGAATTCCTTTATTCCCTTGGGGCCAAAGATGGTTAATTCATCTTCGCCACCTTGAAATGATCGAGAGCTTAATAACCCTGGTAATCCAAAAATATGATCACCATGCATATGTGTAATGAAAATTTTATTGATTTTTCTAGGTTTTATGGATGTGTTTAAGATTTGATGTTGGGTGGCCTCGCCACAGTCAAATAACCACACGCTATTCGCTTCTTGCAAGAGCATGAGAGCAACAGCGGAAACATTCCTTTCCTTTGATGGTACACCAGATCCCGTGCCTAAAAAATATAGTTCCATGATGTCCCTCCTAGTTCCAACCTCTTATGTATTGTTTAGGAGGTTCAATTGTATACCCTAATTCATCAGCAGCTGCTTTTGCCCAGTAAGGATTTTTAAGTAAAGACCTTCCAATAAAAATAAGATCCGCGCGGTTATTTTGTAGAATTTCTTCTGCTTGAATCCCGGTAGTAATCAGTCCAACTGCACCTGTAGGGATATTGACTTCTTGTTTTATCGTTTCACATTGCTTAATTTGGTATCCGGGATATACGTTGATTTTTGTAGGGACAACTCCACCAGAACTACAATCTATTAAGTCGACTCCGAGGTCTTTTAATTGTTGACTATAAAATAGGAAGTCACCTAATGTATTTCCATCTGGATGGTATTCATCTGCTGATATACGGACGAATATCGCTCCGGAGAAATTTTGTTTGACCACTTCAACAACTTCTCTTAAAAGGCGAAATCGGTTGTTACGGTCTCCGCCATATTCATCTGTCCGTCTATTCGAAAGTGGTGATAGAAACTGATTAATTAGGTACCCATGTGCTGCGTGAATTTCCACCATATCAAATCCAGCTTGTTCAGAACGTTTTGCAGCACTGCCAAATGCCTCGACTACCTTTTGAATGGATGGAGTATCTAAGGCGGTTGGTTCTTTCGATTTTTCATTAAAAGAGAGAGCAGAAGGTGCGTAAATAACCTCTTCATCTTGTGCTTTACGACCTGCATGTGCAAGTTGTATTCCAGCCTTTGTACCAAATTCATGTAGTTGGTTTACAAGGTCCTTTAAACCATCAATATGTTCATCATTCCAAATTCCTAGATCTCCGGAAGTGATTCTCCCAGCGGGTTCGACAGCAGTTGCTTCAATAATGATTAATCCAACTTGGCCTACAGCACGTGAAATATAATGTGTCATATGGAAAGGGGTTACTTTACCATCTTTATTATCAGAAGAGTACATACACATGGGAGACATAACAATTCTGTTTTTTAGTGTCATACTTTTAAACGTAATAGGTGAAAAAAGTTTTGCCATAGTAAAACCTCCATTTATATATTTCTTTTAAACTGAAATACTTTCCGAAATGTTATTGCTTTATAGGGAACATCGGTAAATATTCCATTACAATTCAATTGATAACAATTCATCATTTGCTTATATTTGTTTACTGTATAGATTCGAACAGGCATTTTCTGAGCTATAGCTTGTTGCATGAGTTCAGAATTAAGTAGTCGATACTTAATATGTAATGCATTAGCACCTAAGTCTTTCGCATATTCAACTAGATTTGGTTTCTTTTTTGAAGTGAGATAGGCGATTTCTAGGTCATTTTTGTATTTCGATAATCGCTTAATACTTTTAGAACTGAAGGTAGATATTGTTGTCCGATCTATAAGACGATGGCTCTTTAGACTTTCATATACAATCGATTCTAAATCTTGATAGTCAATTTTGTTGTTTTTTAATTCTATATTCAAATATAAATCCTTAGGCTTAATCCAGACGAGAAATTCTTCAAGCGAAATAATTCTAGCATCTGAAAACTCCGAAGCAAACCAGGAGCCAGCATCTAATTGCTTTAGTTCTTCATAAGTGAATTCTTTTACATAACCAGTGCCATTCGTGGTACGTTTTAAAGTCTCATCATGGATTAAAACCGGTACATTATCCTTTGTAAGTTGGACATCGGTTTCTATACCTTCTGCTCCTAGTTGATAGGCAAGCTCGAAGGCATACATCGTATTTTCTGGTGCTAGTTTGCTTGCACCTCTATGGCCAATAATTTTCGTAGTCAAGTGGCTTCACCTCTCTAATTAGATTTTGTTGGAAAGAATAGGGAAAGTCAATTAATAAATAAGGTTTTCATCGTAAAGTAAGTTTTGTCGAGTGACTTCTTTAAATTTTAACGTTAAAATAAGAAGAAGGGAATGAATGGTTATTCATTTTAGGGAGTTTCTAAGGGAATGAGGGGTAGTTTATTATGATAGTGGTCAAAAATAAAATTCATCAAATTACAGTTCCGACTCCGTTTGCAGTAGGAGATACACATGTTTATTTGCTGAAGGGTGACACGTTATCTCTTGTAGATGCTGGCGTGAAAACAGAAGAGGCATGGGAGGCAATCCTGTCACAACTAAAAGAAATTGGCTATAAATCAAGTGACATAGAACAAATTATTCTAACACATCATCATCCTGACCATACTGGTTTGATAGAGAGATTTGATAGAGCTGAGCAAACAGTAGGGCATCAATATGTTACTCCATGGATTACGAGAGACGAAGCATATTTTAGTCGTTTTGAGGCCTTTTATCATGAATACTTTAATGAAAATGGAGTTCCCAAGCGCTTTCTAGCTCAATTGGAAAAGTTACGTGGTCAGCTTAAATGGGCTGGTAAGGGGAATTTGACCACAGTGATTACAGAAGGAGATACGTTACCAGGTCATCCTGAATTTACTGTGATTGATACAAAAGGGCATGCCCAGAGCCATCTATCCTTTTTAGGGAAGGATGGTACATTTATAGGTGGCGATCATTTGCTTCAGCACATTAGTCCTAACCCGATTATGGAGCCCCCACGGGAAGGAGAGGTAGTACGTCCAAAGCCATTATTACAGTATCGTGAGAATTTGGAAAAGTGTCGTAAACTAGGAATCAATATGGTTCTACCGGGACATGGTGATATATTTACGAATGTCGAGGAAGTCATAACGCAAAGATTTACGAAACAAGAAAATCGAGCCAAAAAAGTACTTAACTTGATAAAGGAGTACCCAAAAACGGCGTTTCAAATTTGTGAGGAATTGTTTTCCCTACATTTTGAGAAACAGATAGATTTAACGATGTCTGAGACAATTGGACAATTAGACTATTTAGAACATATAGGCTTAGTTTCAAAAAAGATGGAGGACGGAGTATACTTTTATCATGCAAACTAATTATGTAGGAAAGAAGATTGTAGTTACTGGGGCGTCAAGTGGCATAGGAGAAATGATAGTAAAAAAAATTGCTGCTGGCGGTGGCATACCTATCATGCTTGCCCGCTCATTAGATAAGTTACGACAACTTCAAGAACAAATAAAAGAAGAATATAAGATTCATGCATTTTATTATCAAGTAGACCTAACTGATGAAGAACAAATGGTAGGAGTTGTCTCTACTATAATTCAAGAACATGAGGATATTACTGTATTGATAAATAATGCTGGAATAGGTGTGTTCCAATACGTGTCGGATACGAAATGGGAAGATGTACAGGTAATGTTTCGCTTGAATGTACTGGCGGTTATTCGTATGACTCAGTTATTCCTACCATATTTAATGCAACAGAAACAAGGGCATATAATAAATATTGCTTCCCAAGCGGGTAAAATCTCAACGCCTAAATCAGCTGTGTATGCTTCAACAAAGCATGCAATTATTGGCTTTTCCAATGCATTAAGACAAGAAATGGCTAATAATAATATATATGTTACAACAGTAAACTTAGGTCCAGTAAAAACAAATTTCTTTTCTCATGCAGATCCAGAGGGAAATTACCAAAAGAGTGTGGATCGGTATATGCTGGATCCCGAGAAAGTAGCAGCTAGAATCACAGAAGTGCTTCTTACTAGAAAACGGGAGATTAATATGCCATTATGGATGGACATCGGTAGTAGATTTTATCAGCTTTTTCCTGGTATGATGGAGAAAGCATTAAAATCACAATTCAACAAGAAATAGGGGATTATGATGAAACTAACCATTACTGAGCTTGCACAGGAAAAAATTAATGAATTAGGTCAAGAATATAAATATATAATGCTCCGTTATGACACAGCAGGATTAGGATGTGGCGTAAATGGGATGCCGACCTTTTCTTTAGTAAATGAATTACCTGAGGACTATATGAAAGTAGAAAATGATACGATTCCAACTGTTGTTCACAAGATGAAGTCCGTATTCTTCGCGGAAGATATGAAGTTAGATTTCATTAATAGCACATTCCGCTTATCTAGTCCAGACGGAATTCTAAATGCTTTTATAGCTCCAGGTAGTGTAATAAGTAAGTAACCATAATAATAGTACAAAGGGTCGCAATGTATTAAAACTTTGCGATCTTTTTTTGTTAAATTTTTTCGATTTTTATGTTAATATTAAAAAATAAAGAAAGGCTGTGTGGGTGTATGTGGATTACTAGAAGTAAAACAGATGAGGCGGAACGATTATTAGCAATTCAACAAGAAGCGTTTGCTTGTGACCTTCGCAAGTACGAAGATTACGATACTAGTCCTGTTAACGAACCAATTGATAGATTAAGAACCAAGATTAACACTTTTTATCACTATACCATTTGGCAAGACAGTAATATTATTGGCGGGATTGATATTAGGGATCTTGGAAATGGGAAATACCGTTTAAATAGAATCTTCCTATTACAGGAATATCAAAACAAAGGTTTAGGTACTCAAATAATCAACCGTGTTGAATCTGAGTTTCCGCAGGCTGTGGAATGGTATTTAGATACTCCTCACTTAAATAATAGGAATAGACACTTTTATGAAAAGCTTGGTTATCAGCAAATAGGTGAACATCGACTCTCGGATAAATTAATTTTGATAGATTATAAAAAGACGATAAATAAATAAAAATAGTATTATTGGGGGAATATAGTTGGAAACGGCAGAATTAGTTGTACTAACTGAGGAGAATCTAGAGCGGGAAGGCTGCTACTGCTTACGTAGCAAACCTAAATCTTCGGGATATCAAGGGAAAAACGATTGGTTAACAGCTAAATTTATAGAGAATCTAAAATACATAAAACTGATGGAAGATGATAAGGCAGCTGGATTCATTGAATATATCCCAATCGAATATTCTTCAAGAGTGGTATTTGGCGAAAATTACCATGTTATTCATTGTTTATGGGTGAATAATACTGGGAAGGGATATGCATCCAGATTAATACAAACTTGTATACAAGATGCGCAAGAACATAAAAAAGATGGGATAGTTGTCGTGACGAATCCAGATACATCATGGACCCCGAGTAAGGAAGTTTTTATTAAAAATGGTTTCGAAGAAGTAGACCGTGCACCTTATGGATTTGAATTGTTGGTTTATAAAACCGGGGAAGCGGCTATTCCTTATTTTCCAACGAATTGGAGTGATAGATTGAGAGTTTTTGATGACTTGACAATCCTTCGTACACAACAATGTCCTTTTCTGGATATAGCAACTGATAATCTAGCCACCGCGGCAACGAAATTAGGAATTAAGGCAAATATAATACACTTGCAGAGTAGAGAACAGTTACTAAACCTCTCCCCAACCCCTTATGGAGTATACGGTGTGATTTACAAACAACAATTAATTACCTACCACAGACTAACATCGCACTCTGCGATGAAGCGGTTAAAAGAGTTAATGTGAGAAGAAGGAGGTTGGGACGTAAATAATTAATTGTTTATTATATCCCAATCTCTTCTTTTAGTTCATTCATCGATGCTGTTTATATCGATTTGCTTTTGTAATCTCTTTTAGTGCGAGATAATCCTTATCGGTAAGCGGTATCTCGGTATCTACTTTTGAGTTCTCTGCTACTTGTTCAATTGAACTTGCTCCAAATACAGCTGTTGCTACTACTGGATGTTGAAGCACATATTGTAGTGCAAGATTTGTAACCTCGGTTGATTGTTCAGTTAGTTTATTGACTATTCTTGTTAGTTCAGAACCTGTATAATCTATGTATCCCTCTTTTCCTTTTGTCGCAACAATCTTTTGGGCTTGGTTACTCAACAACCCTTTAGCAAGCGGTCCTCGTGCTAGAACACTGATATTGTTCTGATGTAATAAATCTAATGTTTCTTCTTCAGGTCTACGATCAAGAAGACTATACTGGGTCATGACACCATCAATAGAGGACTTCTTTACATACTCTCTAATTACGTTCGGTCGAATAGAAGAAATCCCGTATGAGCGAATTATCCCTTCTTGCTTCAACTCCTCGAATGCTTCAATCGTTTCGTCAATAGGATCATCCATTGTTCCTCCGTGAAGCATATAGAAATCAATATAATCAGTCTGTAATCTTTTTAAACTTTCTTTCACTTCAGCTTTTATGTAGGATTTAGAAGGGTCCCAATACCAATCGTTCGATTCTTTGTTAAAGTGGTTTCCGACTTTAGTGGTAATGATCAATTGATTTCTTTTATCCTTAATGGCTTCTCCAACGATTTCCTCATTTAAACCAAAGTCATATAAATCAGCTGTGTCCAAATGGTTTATACCCATGTCTAGTGCAAAATCAATGATGTTTTTGGCATTGTTCTTATCGGTTCCAAGTGACATACACCCTAAAGTTAATGCTGAAATGTTGATGTCTGACTTTCCTAATCTATTCATTTTCATTTCCACTACCTCCTATACTTATCATATTGTAAATAATAGTGAATTGCCAATCTGGAAGAATTAACTTAACGAATACCTTATGCTAAAATGAATCATTATAGATAAAGGATGAAATCAATGAAAAAATTTGAAGAAAAGTCCATACACTCAGAGGAGATTTTTAACGGAAAGGTGATAAGCCTACAAATCGATGACGTGCTACTACCCAATGGTAATAAGGCAAAAAGAGAACTCGTTAAGCACCCAGGAGCAGTTGGAATTATCCCGATTACACAAGATAACAAGATTGTACTAGTGGAACAATATCGTAAGCCATTAGAAAAGCCTATTATAGAAATACCTGCAGGGAAAATGGAACCGGGCGAGGCTCCAGAGCTAACTGCTTTAAGGGAGTTAGAAGAGGAAACAGGCTATACGACAAAGAGCTTGGATAAAATCTGTTCGTTCTATACTTCTCCGGGATTTGCTGATGAAATTATGCATATTTATTTGGCAAGGGATATTGAAAAACTAGAAAATCCTCCATCCTTAGATGAGGATGAATTCGTTGAAATATTAGAAATGACACTTGAGGAAGCTAAGAAATACGTGCTAGAGGAACGTATTCATGATGCTAAAACAAATTATGCTATTTTATACTTAGAAATGCAGGAGCTGTTATAGATGTTAAACACGTATTTTGCCGATATGCACATTCACATCGGAAGAGATATTTACGATAAGCCGGTCAAGATTACTGCTTCCAAAACACTCACCATCACGAACATTTTAAAAGAATCTAGTCGTAACAAGGGTATTAGTCTAATAGGAGTTATTGACTGCCAATCTCCGAATGTTCAGATTGAGTTAAAACAATTATTGGAAAAAGGCGAAGCATATGAACTAGAAGATGGTGGGATACGCTTTGAAGAAGTAACACTACTATTGGGTTCTGAGATCGAAGTATATGATGAGAACTGTAAAGGACCTATCCATGTGCTCTGTTTTCTACCAGGACTACGGGAGATGGAACAATTCTCAGAATGGTTAGTAGACCGTATGAAGAACATTACATTAAGCTCACAACGGTATTATGGATCTGCTAAAGAGCTCCAATATAAAGTGAAGGAACTTTCTGGAATTTTTATACCTGCTCATGTTTTTACACCATACAAAAGTTTATACGGAAAAGGTGTCGAGCAATCATTAACAGAAGTTCTTGATCCTGATTTAATTGATGCGGTTGAATTAGGATTAAGCTCTGATACGTATATGGCTGATAAGATATCAGAACTTCATACTTATACATTCCTTACAAATTCTGACGCCCATTCATTAGCGAAAATCGGCCGAGAGTATCAAGAGATTCAGATGAAAGAACCTTCATTTAAGGAATTTCATTTTGCCCTACATAATATTGAAGATCGAAAAATTGTTCGTAACTTTGGTATGAATCCACAACTTGGAAAATACCATAAAACGGTTTGTGATAAATGCCTGCATTATATGGATTCCAATTCTATCATCTGTGAGAAATGTGGTTCGAAAAAGGTGGTTAAAGGAGTAGCCGATAGAATAGATGAATTAGCTGACTATGAAGGAAAACTTGAAGACAGACCGCCGTATTTGTACCAGGTTCCTTTAGAATATCTGCCAAAGCTAGGTCCGAAAACCTATGATAAGCTATTAGAGAGATTTCACACTGAAATGAATATTATTCATCATGCACCATACAATGAAATAGTAGCAGTTGTACCAGAGCATATTGCACAATCTATTGTTCACATGAGGGAAGGTAAGCTTTCTATTGTGGCAGGTGGTGGCGGTAAATATGGTAGTGTTACACAAGACTAACAATTTTACATGATAAAGATAGATTTGATAGGAATGTTTATTAGGTATTCTTCATAGCTTTTAATATAGACAAGAGTGAATGGAGGATTCCACGTGAATAAACGGAAAGTTTTACTGAATCATTTACAAACGCATGCGACGATATATGTTTTTATGGTTATATTATTTCTAACTGGGATTGTTTTTGGAGCTATTGTTGTCAATAGTATGGGGTTTGTTCAAAAGCAAGATCTATTCTTTTACTTGGAACGTTTTTTTGGACATCTAACTAATGATAACTCCATTGATAAAAATGCAGTACTAAAAGAAAGCTTTTTCTATCATATCAAATACTTGTCTCTATTATTTATATTAGGTTTATCTGTAATTGGTTTACCAGTAGTGTGGATTCTAATCTTTCTAAAAGGGTTGGTAGTTGGTTTTTCTGTTGGTTTTATCGTAAATCAACTTGGTATGAAAGGATTTTTACTAGCAACCTTGTCTATAGCACCTCAGAATATTATGGTGATACCTATCTATATTATTGCCGGTAGCTTATCCATGATATTTACCCTAGGTTTGTTAAGTAAACTATTTGCTAGGAAAGTATCGTTTTCTCAACCGGTGTTACAACCATTTGTGAAATATGTGGTAGTATTTACATTTTTATTAATTGCTTCTATTGTACCGGCAATTATAGAAGCATATGTCGCAAACGAAGCAATGGTTTCTTATATAACCTCCATGTATAATGCTGATTAGAATATCTTAAATTTATGTGTTATATGGAGAGATGCTGCTATTTCATACACATGATACGTTACATTTTAGTAAGATGAATATGTCCCTATCGAAATAGGAATAGACTTATTTTGTATTTATGCTTTGACACTCCCTTTAGCTGTGCATATAATAAAGATGGGATATGAGGGGAGGAGATCGCCATGGAACATCGTATTGACCGCATTAAGAAAGAACTTCATGCACAGAGCTACAAGCTAACTCCACAACGTGAAGCAACAGTACGAGTGCTACTCGAACGAGAAGCGGACCATTTAAGTGCTGAGGACATTTTTCTATTGGTAAAAGAAAAAGCTCCAGAGATTGGTTTGGCAACTGTATATCGTACATTGGAATTATTATCCGAACTTAAAATTGTAGACAAAATTAATTTTGGCGATGGCGTCTCCAGATACGATCTTCGAAAAGAAGGTGCTAAGCACTTCCACCATCATCTAGTTTGTATTGAATGTGGCTCAGTTGAGGAAATTATGGATGATTTATTAGGAGATGTAGAAAAAATAGTAGAGAGTGAATGGGGTTTTAAAGTACAGGACCACCGTTTAACTTTCCATGGATTATGTAGAGTTTGTCAAAAAGCTACAGTTGAATCTACTACTTAAAAAATGCCTTTTCTGAACGAGAGGGCATTATTTGTTTTTCAATGTTTCTTTTTTAGTGTAAGATAGAAGAGTAGTATTTTATTTTTACAGATAGGACTAGTTTTATAGTTATTATGTATAAAGTGAATTCTTTTTGGCATATC
>NZ_AEWH01000004.1 GCF_000190475.1 Ornithinibacillus scapharcae TW25 | reverse complement strand
TTTTTATATACCTGTAATTTTAATTAAAAAGTCACATACAAACAGTAATGATATGATTACAATCGCAGTTGACAATTCTTTTCGTTTTCCTAATGCTAATTTAACGATGGGATAAGCAATAAATCCAAATGCCATTCCATCAGCAATACTATACGTGAATGGGATCATTACGATGATAAGGAATGCTGGAATAGCCTCCGAAATATTATCTAATGGAATATGGCGGATATTTTGCACCATCAGGAAACCAACGATAATTAAAATCGGACTAATAGCGACATTAGGAATCATGGTAATCCAAGGAATGACAAATATCGTACTAAGGAATAGCAAGCTAGCAATGATAGCTGTAATTCCTGTTCTACCTTTTGATGCAATGACAGCCGCATTTTCCGCAGCAGATACAGTAGGGGATGTACCTAAAAATGCACAAGTTAGTGATGAAATGGCTGTTGTTTTATATCCTTTATCATAAGAATCATTTTTCCCTAACATCATCACTTGACCATTTACCAATCCCATATTTTCGAAAATAAGGATCATTGCCAGCGGGAAGACCGCCAACCAGAATGAAAGCTCACCGATAGCAGTGAATGAAGGCAGAAATAGTATATCAGAAGACATGCTAGTTACTGTTGTGCCTTTTTCAATGATGCCAAACAGATAAGCCAATACAGTTCCTATCACCATGGTGATCAGGAAATTCGCTGGTACGTTTTTAACAAACAGAAATATCGCGACAAATAACGTAATCAGACTAACAATAATAGTCGGGGAACTAAAATCAGCAATCGCTACTATCGTACTATCCCCACTCGTTACTAGACCACTCTTCTCTAATCCGATTAAGATTAGAAATAGGCCTAATCCAACACTAATCGCATGCTTTAACGAATCAGGAATTGCTTCTTTCAAGCGAACACCTAATTTGGTAAAAGCAGTTAGTAAGAATACAAGTGAAGCAACGAGTACAACTGCTAGTCCTTCTTGGAAAGTAAATCCATTCCCTTGAATAATGGAATAGGCGAATAAAGCATTAATCCCCATACCGGGAATAATAATTAGTGGTAATTTACCAAATAAACCCATTAGTAAAGTCCCTACAAAACTTGCTAGAATCGTAGCCATCATACCAGCTTCGACCGAAATACCTGCCTCACTTAAGATTGATCCATTCACAACTACGATATAGACGGTAGTAAGATAACCAATAATACCGGCAATAAGTTCATTGCGAAAAGTTGTCTCGTTGTTTTTTGGTAATAAAGGCATGTGAACTCCTCGTTAATGCTTATCCCTCTCCCACCCGATTATAAAAATCTATATTTCTATAATCCACAAATGATTATTATAATAGTTTTTGATATAATTTACAATAGACGTAAGAAAACCACATACGTTCCTCTTTTACAAATAAGGTACTTTTCTTTTATAAGAGAGAAAGAGTTTCATGCTTTATTTACAAAAAAATATAAAGATATAAGGCGGTGCAAGAATGAAATACAATTCCGTTTTTGATATTATCGGTCCTGTTATGGTAGGACCATCTAGTTCTCATACTGCTGGGGCTGCTCGCATTGGTTTAACGGCACGTAATTTATTTGGGAAACAGCCAACATGGGCAAAAATTTACCTATATGGTTCTTTTGCGAAAACCTATCAGGGCCATGGAACCGATTTTGCATTAGCCGGTGGACTATTAGGGTTTGAAACAGACGATACACGAATGAGTAAGGCGTTAGAAATAGCGAAAGAAAATAATTTAGAAATAACATTTACAGAAGATAGTGCAAAGACTGAACACCCCAATACCGTCCGACTTCTGATTGGAGATGATCAAGAGCAACTAGAGATCGTTGGTATTTCAATTGGCGGAGGTAAAGTTGAAATAACGGAACTTAATGGGTTTGAATTAAGACTTTCAGGAAATCATCCGGCAATTCTTATTATGCATAACGATCGTTTTGGCGCAATTGCTTCCGTAACGAAGATTTTAGCAAAACATGAAATCAACATCGGGCATATGGAAGTAAATCGTAAAGATGTCGGTAAAGAAGCATTGATGGTTATTGAAGTAGATCAAAATATAGAAGATAAAATTTTACACGAATTAAAGGATGCAGACCATATTATCCAAATTACTAAAATTGTTAGCTAGAGGGGAGAATATACATGTTCCGAACAGTTGCGGAATTAGTAGAGATTGCGGAAAGAGAGAATTTATTAATATCTGAAATTATGATACGTCAAGAAATGGACGTGAAGAATAAAACTAGAGAAGAAGTATTTGCTGAAATGGAAAAAAATCTTCAAGTAATGGAAAAAGCCATTGAAGATAGCTTGAAGGGAGTTCAATCTGTGACTGGATTGACAGGTGGAGACGCAGTGAAAATCCAGACATACATGAGAGAGAAGAAACCCCTATCCGGTCACTTAATGCTGGATGCTGTAAGTAAAGCAATGGGAACTAATGAAGTAAACGCCGCAATGGGAGTTATTTGTGCTACCCCAACCGCAGGTAGTGCTGGCTGTGTTCCAGGTACATTGTTCGCTGTAAAAGAACAGTTAAATCCAACTCGAGAGCAAATGATTCGGTACTTATTTACAGCAGGTGCATTCGGATTAGTTGTTGCGAATAATGCATTTATTTCAGGTGCTGCAGGTGGCTGTCAGGCAGAAGTAGGTTCTGCAGGTGCGATGGCTGCTGCTGCAATTGTTGAAATGGCAGGTGGTACACCACAACAATCGGCAGAAGCATTTGCAATAACATTAAAGAATATGCTTGGTCTCGTATGTGACCCTGTAGCAGGTCTTGTTGAAGTACCTTGTGTCAAACGAAACGCCGCAGGTTCATCCTTAGCCATTGTATCGGCCGACCTTGCATTAGCAGGCGTGACAAGTAGAATACCGTGTGATGAAGTAATAGGCGCGATGTATCGAATCGGGAAACAAATGCCTTCATCTTTGCGTGAAACTGGTGAGGGTGGACTAGCAGATACACCAACAGGTAGATTTTTGAAGGAAAAGATTTTTGGAATGTCCGTATAGAAAGAGTGATTATGATGTTACAAGATTCGATTATAAATGTGAAAGGAATTGGAGAAAAATTTGCGGATGATCTACAGTCCCTAAATATCTCCACTATTGAGGATTTGTTGTTCTATTTTCCTTCCAGATATGATGTGGTCGAGATACTACCTTTAAGTGAATTAATTCATGAAGATAAAGTTACGATTGAGGGAAGGGTCCTAAATACCCCTTCTCTTTCCTTTTTTGGTAGAAAAAAATCACGGTTAACATTTAATGTTGAAGTAGAGAACGTTGCAATTAAAGCGGTTATGTTTAACCGAGCATTTGCCAAAAAACAACTTAATATGGGTGATACAGTAACACTGACAGGAAAATGGGACGCTCATCGATTACAAATTACAGTTAGTAATTATCAAAAAGGTTCTTTAGAACGTTCTTCTGATATTCAACCGATTTACTCTGTCAGAGGAGATGTGACAAGTTATCGACTGAAAAAAGCTATTCAACAGGCTATTCATGATTATGGTAATGAAATTGAGGAAATTTTACCTCGCGATTTGCTAGCTTCCTATAAGATACCTAGTCGAAATAAGGCAGTAAAAACCATGCATTTTCCCAAAAGTCGTCAAGCGTTAAAACATGCAAGAAGAAGGTTTACGTATGAAGAATTTCTTCTGTTTCAGTTGAAAATTCAAATCCTAAGAAAAAGACGTCGTGAAGCAACTGCTGGAAATGAACAGGTTTATGATGATATTAAATTAAATCAATTTATTGACCAATTTCCTTTTAAACTCACAAATGCACAAAGTAAATCGTTAAACCAGATTCTTTCCGATATGAAGAGTCCATATCGAATGAATAGATTGTTGCAAGGTGATGTAGGTTCAGGAAAAACGGCCGTAGCGGCTATTGCTCTTTATGCTAGTATTACAGCTAAGAAGCAGGGGGCTTTAATGGTTCCAACAGAAATTTTAGCGGAACAGCATTTTCAATCTTTACAGGACATGTTTGGAGATTTAGTGCGTGTTGAATTATTAACAGGATCTGTGAAAGGGAAAAAGCGAAGAGAAATTCTACAAGACTTAGCCGACGACAGGGTAAATATATTAGTAGGAACACATGCCTTAATACAAGATGACGTTATCTTTAAAGACTTAGGATTGGTAGTCGTTGATGAGCAACATCGATTTGGGGTAGAACAGCGTAGAGCGTTAAGCAATAAGGGATTATATCCAGATGTGCTATTTATGACTGCTACACCTATCCCTCGAACTCTTGCGATTACGGCATTTGGTGATATGGATGTATCTGTTATTGATGAGATGCCAGCCGGAAGAAAAGAAATTGAGACCTATTGGACAAAAGCGAACACCTTTGATCGCGTTTTACGTTTCATCGAAAAACATATTGCAGATGGAGAACAGGCGTACATTATTTGTCCATTAATCGAAGAATCGGACAAACTAGATATACAAGATGCTGTAGACTTGTACAATCAGCTTATAGAGTACTATCCACCAGCTATAAGAGTTGGATTAATGCACGGTCGGTTACATGCGTCTGAGAAAGATGAAGTAATGAAACAATTTGCTGCGAACGAAGTACAAGTACTTGTATCGACTACTGTGGTGGAAGTCGGGGTAAATGTCCCCAATGCAACAATCATGGTTATATATGATGCTGAACGATTTGGACTTTCGCAGTTACACCAGTTAAGAGGTAGAGTAGGTCGGGGAGACAAACAAAGCTACTGTATTTTAATAGCTGATCCTAAAAGTGAGACAGGTAAAGAGAGAATGCGAATTATGACAGAGACCAATAATGGTTTTGAACTATCGGAGCAGGACTTAAAATTACGTGGTCCAGGAGACTTTTTTGGTACGAAACAAAGTGGGTTACCAGAGTTTAAGGTGGCTGATATGATCCATGATTATCGTGCCCTTGAGACAGCTAGAGATGATGCATCCGAAATAATAGAATTCAATTTATTAGAGACGGACTCAACGTATCGTAATTTAAGGAATTTATTGGAGAAAGAGGGCGTATTTGATACAGTGCTTGATTAGGTCTTACTTGCATAAATTTATGATGTAATATATATTACTATTAGTACCAAGTCATAATAGTAACGAGTATTATTAATGGTATATTATTTTATTGGATGGTGCTTTGATGAGGATACCAAAGGTAAAGAGACAAGAAAAGTTACGTGAAACAATAGAGGATACACCGTTTATAACAGATGAAGAATTAGCTAAAAGGTTTAATGTAAGTATTCAAACCATTCGATTAGATCGTATGGAGCTTGCTATACCAGAGCTTAGAGAAAGAATTAAATCGGTTGCAAAGCATCAATGGAACGAAACGGTCAAATCCTTACCAATTGAAGATGTAATTGGAGAAATTATTGATTTAGAATTAGATAAACGTGCCATTTCTATACTAGACATAGGCAAAGAGCACGTCTTTACACGAAATAATATTGCCCGAGGACACCATTTATTCGCACAAGCTAACTCATTAGCTGTTGCTGTTATTAATGACGAGTTAGCACTAACTGCAAAATCTGTAATCCATTTTAAGAGACAGGTATTACAAGGTGAGCGAGTGGTTGCAAAAGCATTTGTGCAAGGTTTAAATGAGAAGGGATTAACAATAGTCGAAGTTGATAGTTTTGTAGATAGTGAACGTGTGTTTTCTGGAGAATTCCACATGTACCGTTCAACGGAGAAGAAGGAGACGAACGAATGAAGATTGCAATAGACGCTATGGGTGGCGATCATGCTCCAAAAGAAATTGTTCTAGGTGCGATGGATGCCATACAAGAAGTTAAAAATCTACATATTACGCTAGTTGGCGATGAAAATAGGATTAAAGAATACTTAACAAATGATGAAAGAATTGAAATTATTCATGCTGATGAAGTGATCACGGGTAATGATGAACCTGTTAGGGCGGTTAGAAGGAAAAAAATTCATCCTTGGTTAAAATGGCAGAGGAAGTAAAAGAAAAGCGTGCCGATGCGTGTATATCCGCTGGAAATACAGGTGCACTAATGAGTGCGGGACTCTTTGTAGTTGGTAGAATTCCAGGAATAGATAGACCTGCACTAAGTCCAACATTCCCAACCATTGATGGAAAGGGGTTTCTTATGTTAGACGTTGGAGCTAATGTAGATGCTAAACCGAACCATCTTTTGCAATATGCTATTATGGGATCTGTTTACGCAGAAAAAGTGCGGAAAATTAAAAATCCTAGAGTTGGATTGCTAAATGTTGGTACAGAGGATGGTAAGGGAAATGACCTTACTAAAAAAGCATTTGACTTAATGAAAAAAGCTCCTATAAATTTTATAGGAAACGTTGAAGCGCGTGATTTACTTCAAGGAGTGGCGGATGTTGTTGTGACAGATGGTTTTAGTGGTAATATTGCGTTAAAAACCATTGAAGGCACTGCGTCAGCGCTATTTTCCATGATCAAAGAGACTTTTATGAGCTCTATGAAAACAAAGCTTGCAGCTGGAATGTTGAAAAGTGATTTAAAGGGATTGAAAGATAAACTAGATTATTCGGAGTATGGTGGTGCAGCTTTATTTGGTCTGTCAGCACCAGTCGTAAAAGCTCATGGATCCTCGAATCGTCGAGCGTTTTACAGTGCCATCGTGCAAACTTGTCATATGGTTGAACTAGGGATGATTGGCACTATTAAAGATACAGTAGAACAGATGCAAGTGGATGAGGGGGAGAACGAATGAAAAAGTAGCATTCATGTTTCCTGGTCAAGGGTCACAAACGGTAGGTATGGGAAAGGAAATACACGAAGCGTTTCCTGAAGTACAAAAATTATATTCTGAGGCAAATGAAGTATTAGGTTTGGATTTAAGAAGTATAATGTTTAATGGACCACAAGAGACTCTGACAGAAACAGAAAATGCTCAACCTGCACTTTTATTATCCAGTATTGCTATTCATCAATTACTAGCGGAAGAGGGTATTAAACCATCGCTAGTTGTTGGACATAGTCTAGGAGAATATAGTGCCCTTGTTGCTGCTAGAGCTATCTCGATTAAAGAAGCTCTACCTTTAGTTGCAACTAGAGGACGTTTAATGGAAGAAGCTTTTCCGAGAGGACAAGGTACGATGGCGGCAGTGTTAGGGCTTTCCGTTGAACAAATTTCAGAGGTCATACGGACAATAGAAGATGAAATTGTTGATATAGCAAATATTAACTGCCCAGGGCAAATAGTAATTTCAGGCTCTGTTGCTGGAATTGAAAGAGCAAGTGTACGTTTAAAAGAATCCGGAGCAAAGCGAGTGCTTCCGTTAAATGTTAGTGGTCCTTTTCACTCACGATTAATGAAAGCAGCAAACGAGGATTTTGCTACCTATTTAAATAAGGTAACGATAAAGGATGCCGAGATACCAGTTTATGCAAATGTTACAGCAAATCCTGTTATGAAAGGTATAGACATAGAAGAATTATTACTAGAACAACTATACTCACCAGTTCGTTTTGAAGAATCCATACGAAATATGATGAAGTCTGATATAGATGCATTTGTTGAAATAGGTAATGGAAAGGTATTATGTGGACTTGTGAAAAAGATTGATCGAAAGACCACCATCTTTAACATACAAGATCAGGCATCCATGAACGAATTTATTACATGGTACAGGGGGGATGTATAATGTTGGAAGGTAAATCAGCTATCGTTACTGGTGGATCCAGAGGCATCGGTCGTGCGATTGCACTAGAATTAGCGAAACGTGGTGCTAATGTTCTTGTAAACTACGCTGGTAGTGAAGCAAAAGCACAAGCAGTAGTCGAGGAAATGGAAGCCCTAGGTGTTAGGGCTATTAAATTTCAAGCAGATGTGGCGAATGAATCGGAAGTAAAGGAAATGGTAAAGACTGCAATTGATAACTTTGGAAGTGTTGATATTCTTGTCAATAATGCCGGGATAACGAGAGATAATCTTTTAATGAGAATGAAAGAAACTGAATTTGACGAAGTTATTAATACGAACTTAAAAGGTGTATTCGTATGTACGAAGGCAGTTACTAGACAAATGATGAAACAGCGCTTTGGGAAAATTATTAATGTCGCTTCCATCGTAGGAGTAAGTGGGAATCCAGGACAAGCAAATTATGTTGCAGCAAAAGCTGGTGTCATTGGATTAACTAAATCTGCTGCAAAGGAGTTGGCGTCCAGAAATATACTAGTCAATGCTGTTGCTCCTGGTTTTATTTCAACGGATATGACGGATGCGTTAACCGGTGAACAACGAGAAGGTATGTTGAGTTTAATTCCGCTTGCAAAATTAGGAGAGCCTGAAGATGTAGCTAAAGTAGTACGCTTTTTAGCTTCAGATGATGCGAACTATATTACCGGTCAGACTATTCATATTGATGGTGGTATGGTAATGTGATATGTGGTATTTTCCTTTGAAGGGAGGTGAATGTTTGATGGCAGACGTATTTGATCGCGTTAAAGAAATTATTGTTGATAAATTAGATGTAGAAGAATCTAAGGTAACAATGGAAGCATCTTTCAAAGATGATTTGGAAGCAGATTCATTAGATGTAGTAGAGCTAGTTATGGAGCTTGAAGACGAATTCGATATGGAAATCGCTGATGAAGAAGCAGAAAAAATTAACACTGTTGGTGATGCTGTGAATTACATAAAGAATTTACAGGGTTAATAGTTAATAAGAAGGGTCTCGCATGATGCGAGACTTTTCCATATAAAATAACAATGGAACATGAAAGCACTAATTTTCTTTTTCTATACCAACAAGAGGTGGCATTTGTAATGAACCGAACAAAATTAGAAGAACTGCTTAATATCCAATTTCGAAATATTGATGTGGTAAAACAAGCATTTACCCATTCATCTTATGTGAATGAGCATCGTGACTTACATACTTCAGATAATGAGCGCTTAGAGTTTTTAGGAGATGCCGTTTTAGAGCTAGGAGTCTCCCAATACTTATATAGAAAGTACCCAGAAATGCCTGAGGGTGAAATGACTAAATTGCGAGCAGCGATTGTCTGTGAACCTTCTTTAGAAGCATTTGCCCGCAGTTTAGATTTTGGGGAACACATACTTTTGGGTAAAGGGGAAGAAATGACGGGTGGAAGAAACAGACCAGCTCTTCTGGCAGATGTATTTGAGGCGTTTTTAGGAGCAGTTTATCTTGATCAAGGATTTGAAACTGCATTAGAATTTCTAGAAAAACATGTATTTCCTAAAATAGACACAGGTGCTTTTTCGCATGGGATGGATTATAAGAGTAAACTACAAGAAAAGGTACAACAGGATAGAAATAAAACGATTGAATATCGTATAATAGACGAAAGAGGTCCATCGCATAATAAAGAATTTGTCTCTGAACTATTAATTAATGATAATGTGTTTGGAACAGGAATTGGGCGAACCAAAAAAGAAGCAGAGCAACGAGCAGCAAAAAATGCACTTGATAAACTAGAAAATTAAAAAAACTCGCATTCGCATTGCTTTAGCGAATTGCGAGTTTTCATATTTACGAGGTAGAATGAAAGAATGATTAGTTCTTTCTTACCTTTCCTAATTCCTCAATGAAGGCTTGTGTCTCTAATGCAGATAAACTTCCTTTTTGTACGACTATATCATACATGAATTTAATATCCATATACTTATTAAGGTCGTAATCCTCCACATCCATAAGCCCACGGTTTACTACTGACAGGCGATCTGCTAAATCGGTTAACATGAATTCTAAATTCTCTTTCGTCGGATTTTTTAAGTTCATTTTACACCTCAGTTTGAATTATTTGGTCGATCAAAATCCACTTATCCCTTGTTCACTCTTCTTTTGTTTCCTTGTTTATGATAAAATAAATGCGTTAAAAAGCCAATGTTTAAATATCTTTTTTACCAGATAGGAAGAAATATAAATTCTGGTCCATACGATGACATTGTTATGAAATGATTGCTAAGCATTCCTAATTGATAGGTAATTGTATTCATTGTGAAGAGACAATGAATGATACGAGATAGAGAAAATTTGGGAAAATGGATTAGAAATACTAGTTTTTTTTCTAATAGGAGAATGTCTATGTTTTTAAAAAGATTAGAAAGTGTGGGGTTTAAATCCTTTGCAGAGCGGATTAATGTTGATTTTGTTCCAGGGGTTACAGCGGTGGTTGGGCCTAATGGAAGTGGGAAAAGTAATATAACCGATGCAATCCGCTGGGTACTGGGTGAACAATCCGCTAAATCACTACGAGGAACGAAAATGGAAGATATCATTTTCCAAGGTAGTGATTCAAGAAAACCATTGAATGTAGCTGAGGTGACCCTTGTATTAGATAATAGTGATCAAGCACTACCACTTGATTACGAAGAGGTAAGTGTTACAAGAAGGGTATATCGATCAGGAGAAAGTGAGTTTTTTCTAAATAAGCAATCTTGTCGTCTAAAAGACATTATTGATTTATTTCTTGATTCGGGCTTAGGGAAAGAAGCATTCTCTATCATTAGTCAAGGGAAAGTAGAGGAAATTTTAAGCTCTAAAGCCGAAGAAAGACGTACAATCTTTGAAGAAGCGGCAGGAGTCTTAAAATATAAGCAACGTAAGAAAAAGGCTGAGTATAAACTAGCTGAAACACAAGAAAATCTTAACAGAGTAGAGGATATCATTCACGAGATAGAGAATCAACTAGATCCTTTAAGAGCTCAAGCAGAGACCGCGAAGGAATACTTGAAGCAAAAAGATTTATTAAAAAATCAAGAGATTTCTTTATTGATTACGGAAATAGAGCAATTACATGAAGAATGGCAAGGCTTATTAAAAGAAATTGAAGCCGAGAAGATGGATGAAATTGGAATTAAAACCCAAATTCAGAAAAAGGAAGCAAGTCTTACGGAAGAACGTGGGCAAATAGAAGACATCGATGATAAAATCAATGCCCTTCAAGAACGCCTACTTACCACGACACAGCTATTGGAGCAATACGAAGGTAAGAAGCAAGTCTTCTATGAAAGGTCGAAGCATTTTTCAGAAAACAAAGAGAAGCTTGAGGAACAAAAGCAAGAAGCTGAATTGAGAATTCAAACGCTTGAGCAAGAATTATTAGTAGAGCTCACGAAATTAAAAGATCTTCAAGGAAAAAAACAGGAAACAAAACAACTAGTTGAGGAGCTTCGCAGAAAGTTAACGACAGATAAGGATAGTCTATCAGAACAGATAGAAGACCTTAAGTCAGAGTACATTGAGTATCTTAATGAACAAGCTGCAAAACGGAATGAAAGACAATCTATTGCCCAACAAATCCAACAGATAGATGTAAAAAAAGATAGACAATCAGAGAAATTTCAGGACTTAATTGAGTTAAGAGAGAATTACACAGCTAATCTAAAGGATGCAGAAAATGTTCTATCCACGGTAGAAAAACAATATCGGGAGAAAGAGGACTCTATTAAACGACTGAAAAGAGAAATTGAGGAAAAGCGAAATCATTATCAAGAATCGCAAACAAAACTTTATCAAGGTTATCAATTCATTGAAAAATTGAAGTCGAAGAAAGAGATGCTGGAAGAAATGAAGGAAGATTTCCAAGGATTCTTCCAAGGTGTTAAAGCGGTATTAAAAGCACGTGAAGATAGAAAATTAACTTCAATTCATGGTGCAGTAATCGAGCTTATTGATGTACCCAAAACATATATAACCGCAATTGAAACGGTATTAGGTGGCCAAGCTCAACATATTGTTGTGGAAAATGATGAATCAGCACGTAAGGCTATCTCTTGGTTAAAGCAAACGAATAACGGACGAGCTACATTTCTACCACTTGGTTCTATACAAGCAAGGTATATTCCACAGGATATTTTATCTCAAATAGAGACACATCCTGGCTTTGTAGGAGTTGCAGCTAAGCTAATATCTACAGAGAGCTCTTATCAGAAAGCTATCGATCATCTAATGGGACATGTTGTCATAGCGAAAACATTAAAAGATGCTAATGATATCGCTAGGATAGTTATGCGTAAATATCGTATTGTCACTTTAGAAGGCGATGTCGTCAATCCCGGTGGTTCCATGTCAGGTGGGGCACAAAAGAAAACAAACCAATCCTTATTTACTAGAGAGAAGGATTTAGAAGAATTAACAGAAAAATTAGCGGAGTACGAAGTTAAAGCACATGCTTTTGAAGTCCAGGTGAAAAAGGAAAAAAGTTCACTTTCAGACTTAGAAATGAGCTTACAGAAGCTAGAGAGTGAAATCAGTATGGATCAACATAAACATCAAGAAGCAAGATCCTCACTTCGAGAAATTGAATTAAAGCTAGCTTCCCTACAAGAAAACTTATCTGTTTATGACCAAGATAATCAGCAATATGACTTCGATAAGAAGATGCTGGATGATAGGGAGATAAAATTAAGCGCTGAACTTACAGAAATTGAAGATAAGCTGGCAGAAATTCAACAACAAATTGACACCTTATCAAAGCAAGAAACAGAGTTTAAAGAAAATCAAGATCAACTTCAGCAAGATTTTCACCAATATCAAGTACAGCTAGCTGAACAAGAAGAGCGTGTAAAGAGCCAACAAGAGAAAACAGATAATCTAAGTGTTCAACTAGAAGAACTAAAAAGACGTCATGATGTAGTTGTAAGTGATTTAGAGGAATTATTCGAGTTATCGCAATCTGATGAAACCGAAGAAGAAATTAATGAGAAACTCTTAGAAAAAAGCAATCAAAAAGAAGAAATCACAACAACTATACAACAACTACGATCAAATCGAATGGATCTTACGCAAAGAATACAAGACGAAGAGAGAGAATTAAAAGAAGAAAATAAAAAACACCAAGCAATTATGCAACGAATTCAGCAAAAAGAAGTCAAAGCAAATCGGGTAGATGTAGAGTTAGAGAATCGTCTAACCGTATTGCAATCTGAGTATATTATTACATTTGAGCGGGCAAAGCAAGACTATGAAAAAGTAGACAATATTGAGGAAGCTAAGCGGAAAGTGGCTGATATCAAAGCACGAATTGAAAGGTTAGGAAACGTTAATATCGGTGCAATTGAAGAATTCGAACGTATCTCAGAGCGCTATATTTTCTTAACCGAGCAAAAAGATGACCTTGTGAAAGCAAAGGAAACATTATATGCAGCAATAAAGGAAATGGATGAAGAGATGGAGCACCTATTTGGTACAACGTTTGGGCAAATTAAAGATGAGTTTGCCATTGTATTCAAAGAACTATTTGGTGGTGGTCATGCAGAACTGAGATTAACGGAGCCCGGGAATCTTTTAGATACGGGTGTTGATATTATTGCTCAGCCTCCTGGTAAAAAACTTCAGAATTTAGGACTCTTATCAGGTGGGGAACGTGCACTAACTGCGATTGCTCTACTGTTTGCTATTTTAAGGGTTCGTCCAGTACCGTTCTGTGTCCTTGATGAAGTGGAGGCTGCATTAGATGAAGCTAACGTAGTAAGATTTGCTAAATATGTCAAACATTACAGTGAAAATACACAATTTATCGTCATTACACATCGCCAAGGAACTATGGAGCAAGCGGATGTATTATATGGCGTTACGATGCAAGAGTCTGGAGTATCTAGACTAGTATCTGTTCGACTTGAGGAAACAAAAGAGCTTATACAAGCTTAAGAGGAGTGAAGAATTTATGAGCTTTCTACAAAAGTTAAAGAACAAATTCAAACAAGAGAACCAAGAAGAAGTTTCAACTAAATATAAAGATGGTATGGAGAAAACTAGAAAATCCTTTTCTGGTAAAATCAATGATTTAATTGCACGCTATCGGAAAGTTGATGAAGATTTCTTCGAGGAATTAGAAGAGGTTCTTATCTCCGCGGACGTTGGTGTTACGACTGTTATGGACCTAATTGACGAACTGAAATTTGAAGTTCAACGTCGAAAAATCAAAGATACTAGTGAGATGAAAGAAGTTATTTCGGAAAAATTAGTTGAGATTTATTATGGTGATGAAAACGAAGAAATAGAAACCTTAAATATACAAGAAACTGGATTAACTGTTATTCTTGTAGTTGGAGTAAACGGGGTTGGTAAAACAACATCCATTGGTAAATTAGCACATCGTCTAAAATCTGAAGGGAAATCAGTTATGCTGGCAGCAGGAGATACTTTCCGTGCTGGTGCTATTGATCAATTGGAGGTTTGGGGTGAACGTGCAGGTGTGGAAGTCATTAAACAAAACGAGGGCAGTGACCCAGCAGCAGTAATCTTCGATGCCATAAAGTCCGCAAAATCTAGAAATGTAGATGTGCTACTTTGTGATACGGCAGGAAGATTACAAAATAAAGTGAATCTAATGAATGAGTTATCAAAGGTAAAACGTGTTATTGAACGTGAAATTCCGGGTGCACCGCATGAAGTACTATTGGTCCTGGATGCAACTACGGGTCAAAATGCGTTAAGTCAGGCGAAAACCTTCTCGGAAACAACGGATGTTACGGGCATCGTATTAACTAAATTAGATGGTACGGCTAAAGGTGGTATCGTCCTAGCTATTAGACATGAGTTAAATATTCCGGTTAAATTCGTTGGCTTAGGTGAGAAGGCAGAAGATATGCAAAAATTTGATGCTAATGCATTTGTTTATGGGTTATTTGCAGATATGATCGAAGAGACAGTAGAAGAATAGGTTTGTCTTCTACTTGCAAAAGACCCCACTGTTCGAGTAATATAATTGTAAAGGATTTTCACTTAACAAGGGGTGGGGAAATGCTAGAAAAGACGACAAGAATAAATTATTTATTAGATTTTTACCAGGCATTGTTGACACCCAAACAACGTAACTATATGGAAATGTACTATCTTGAGGATTATTCGTTGGGGGAAATATCAGAAGAGGCAAAGGTTTCACGTCAAGCAGTTTATGATAATATTAAACGAACAGAAGCAATGCTTGAATCCTATGAGAAGAAATTACTTCTTCTAGATAAGTTTGAGAAGCGGATGAAGCTTATAAAACAATTAGAAAACTATATTTCAGATCGTGGAGATCAAGAGCTTATCAATTATATTGCTCAACTAAAAGAATTAGATTAGGGGGACACCTTCTATGGCATTTGAAGGATTAGCTGACCGTCTGCAAAGTACCATTAAAAAAATTACTGGTAAAGGGAAAGTTTCGGAACAAGATGTTAAAGAAATGACCCGTGAGATACGCTTAGCACTACTAGAGGCAGATGTAAACTTTAAGGTCGTCAAGGATTTAATTGCACGTATTAAAGAACGTGCAGTCGGGCAGGAAGTTTTAGAGAGCCTCACACCTGGCCAACAGGTTATTAAAGTTGTAAAAGAAGAATTAACAGAACTGATGGGTGGCGAACAAAGCAAAATCGCAGTTAGTGACCGTCCACCTACTGTCATCATGATGGTAGGTTTACAGGGGGCAGGTAAAACAACAACGACAGGGAAGTTAGCAAACTTACTACGTAAAAAGTATAATCGCTCTCCTTTATTAGTCGCGTGTGATGTATATCGTCCTGCTGCTATCAAACAGTTAGAAACATTAGGTTCGCAATTAGATATGCCTGTTTTTTCTATGGGGACAGAAGCAAACCCTGTTGATATTGCGAAAAATGCCATTGCAAAAGCAAAAGAAGAACATCACGACTATGTATTAATTGATACTGCAGGTCGATTACATGTCGATACGGATTTAATGCAGGAGCTAGAACAAATTAAAGATACAGTGAATCCAGATGAAATCTTCTTAGTTGTAGATGCAATGACAGGTCAGGATGCTGTGAATGTTGCAGAGAGCTTTAATGAACAACTAGACATATCTGGTGTTATTGTTACGAAGCTTGACGGAGATACTCGTGGAGGGGCTGCTTTATCGATTAAGGCCGTAACAGGTAAATCTATAAAGTTTGCAGGTATGGGAGAAAAATTGGATCAATTAGAGCCGTTCCATCCAGAACGAATGGCTTCTCGAATTCTCGGTATGGGAGATGTGTTAACACTAATTGAAAAAGCCCAATCCTCTGTTGATGAAAAGCAGGCAAAAGCATTAGAAGAAAAGATGCGAAATGCTACTTTTACCTTTGACGACTTTTTAGAACAAATGAGTCAGGTAAAGAAAATGGGACCGCTTGATGATTTATTAGCTATGATTCCTGGAGCTAATAAAATGAAGGGCCTAAAGAACGTGCAATTTGATGAAAAGCAATTATCGCATGTTGAAGCAATCATACAGTCGATGACAAAGAAAGAGCGTCAAGATCCGACTATTATGAATGCGAGTCGTAAAAAAAGAATTGCCAAAGGTTCAGGAACATCGGTATCACAGGTAAACCGATTATTAAAACAGTTTGATGAAATGAAAAAAATGATGAAACAAATGACCAATATGCAAAAAGGGAAAAAGGGAAAAGGGTTAAAATTGCCTTTTAATCCTTTTTAAACCAACTCGCAATCAAGTGAATTAGAATAAAAAAATAGATGTAATGCAAAAACACTTTACAGACTTTCAAGTTTCTGTTAAAATCAATTCTTGTGAGAACATATTAATGGAGGTGCAAGTAATGGCAGTAAAAATTCGTTTAAAACGTATGGGTTCTAAAAGAAAACCTTTCTATCGTATTGTTGTAGCTGATTCACGTTCTCCTCGTGACGGACGTTCTATTGAACAAATTGGAACATATAACCCTGTAGTTGATCCAGTTGAAGTTAAAATAGATGAAGCAAAAGCACTTGATTGGATGACAAAAGGCGCTAAGCCAAGTGATACAGTACGTAACTTATTCTCAAAAGAAGGCATCATGAAGAAATTCCACGAACAAAAAACTAATAAGTAAAGTAGTGTGATATCATGAAAGCCCTGATTGAATCGGTTGTAACACCATTAGTAGATTATCCAGAAGATATTGTTGTAACGGAAAGAGAAGAAGATTCTAAAATCGTCTATCATCTAACCGTTAATCCAAACGATGTTGGGAAGGTAATTGGTAAAAATGGTCGTATTGCAAAAGCGATTCGCACTGTTGTTTATGCTGCAAAATCAGATGCAAATAAACGAATCTATTTGGATATCATGTAAAGGGAAAGGGAAACCTTTCCCTTTTGCACATTCAAATATATAAGTTGATAAATAGATATTATATCAAGACAAGAAAGATTTAATGGCTGCCAACTAAAATGAGAGTTGAGAGCGAGGAATCAATCGTGAATATTATTAAAAAAGTAGTGATTAAACAAATTATTACAGAAAATAGCAAGGAAGTTCTAAAAAAGAAATTCAATAAACATCAAATGCGGCTTGAACAAGAGTGTCAACAACTTTTATTTGAACAGCGAAAATTACAAAATAAAAAAGGAATATCAAAACAAGACCTTCATGATCGGTTTCAACAAGAAATTAAAAATCGTAAAGAAAAGTTAAAGCTACTTGCGTTTAAAACAGAGCAATTGGAAATGCTAGAAATTGGCAGTGAAATTGTTGAGAGTGAAGTTGAGGCTCTTGTTGAGGTTGAAATTGGGACGCATTGGAATGAACTTATGGAGCAAACGGCTATCGTCCTAAAAGACGGTGTGGTTGTTAGAATTGACAATTAGCAGGTGATAAGAATGAACAATGAAAGAATGTTTACAGTAGGAAAAATTATTAATACACATGGTATTCGGGGAGACTTGAAAGTATTACGCGTTAGTGATTTTGAAGAACGGTTTGAATTGGGTAACACACTATACTTAATAACAGATGATAAGATAGTTCGTGAATTAGAGATTGATGGTCATAGAATCCATAAGGGCTTTGATTTAGTTCACTTTAAAGGATTAGATAATATTAATGATGTCGAACATTTTAAAGGCTCTTATTTAAAGATTCCAGAATCTCAACTACAAGCTCTAGAAGAAAACGAATTTTATTACCACGAAATTATTGGTTGTGAGGTATTTACGAACGATGGGAAAAAGATTGGAATCGTAAAGGAAATACTTTCTCCTGGTGCTAATGATGTATGGGTCGTAAAACAACCGAAAGGTAAGGATATATTAATTCCCTATATTGAGGAAGTTGTTACGGATATAAATGTTTCAGAAAAAAGAATAGTCATTGATCCAATGGAAGGGCTGCTAGACTAATGCAAATTGATGTTTTAACATTGTTTCCAGAAATGATAGAGAGTGTATTAAACACTTCCATCTTGAAAAAAGCACAAGAGAAGAATAAATTTCAATATAATTTAGTGAATTTCCGTGATTATACGGAAAATAAACATAATAAAGTAGACGATTATCCTTATGGAGGTGGGGCAGGCATGGTCCTTTCTCCACAACCATTATTTGATGCAGTAGAAACGCTAACTCAAAAAGGAACCAATAAACCACGAGTTATCCTAATGTGTCCACAAGGAGAACGTTATACGCAAAAAAAAGCAGAAGAATTAGCACAAGAAGAACATTTGATCATCATTTGTGGCCATTATGAAGGCTATGATGAACGTATAAGAGAGCATTTGATTACGGATGAAATCTCCATTGGTGATTATGTATTAACTGGTGGTGAACTTGGAGCTATGGTTGTTGTGGATAGTGTTGTAAGACTACTACCGGATGTTCTAGGAAATGAAGAATCTGCACCACAGGATTCTTTTTCCACTGGGCTTTTGGAGCACCCCCATTATACGAGACCCGCTGATTTTAGAGGAATGAAAGTACCAGAAGTATTAATGTCTGGTGACCATGCTAAGATTGAAATGTGGCGTAGGGAACAATCACTTAGGAGAACCTATCAACGTAGAAAAGATTTACTAGAAAACTATCCTTTAACGGAGGAGGATAAGTTAATCCTACAAAAGATAAAGGAAGAGACCGACTTAGACTAGTTATGATAGAAAAAAATTAGTTGAAGTCTATTTCTAATTATGGTATATTATTAATTGTGCTTAAGTACGTTAAGTGCATATAAACGATGTTCCGCTGTTACCTTTGATGTAGTAAGAGCATTGGTTTGGAAGGAGTGAAGCAGGATGCAAAAATTAATCGAAGAAATCACAAAAGATCAACTTCGTACTGATCATCCTGATTTCCGCCCAGGAGATACTGTTAAAGTTCACGTTAAAGTTGTCGAAGGAACTCGTGAACGTATTCAGGTATTCGAAGGTGTCGTTATTAAACGTCAAAACGGTGGAATCAGCGAGACATTTACAGTAAGAAAAATTTCTTATGGTGTAGGTGTAGAACGTACTTTCCCAGTACATTCACCTCGTCTTGATAAAATCGAGTTAGTTCGTCGCGGTGTTGTTCGTCGTGCGAAACTTTACTATCTTCGTAACCTACGCGGAAAAGCAGCACGTATTAAAGAACGTCGATAAGACTAGAAATCGAAGAATGCAGTTAGAGAGGAGCTTGGTTTTTTGTTCAAGCTCCTTTTTACATAGCAAATAGGGAAGTATACCTATTTTTATATCATAAGGATGGTAGTAAAAGGTGTTTTCTATACATATTTGAATCAAAATAAGGAATAAAATAAACTATATGAAATAGGTTTCGGAGGTTGGGATATGGCAAAAGGAAAAAATGAGTGGTTTGATTGGTTTAAAGCTCTACTTATCGCGCTAGGATTAGCCTTTCTGGTAAGAACCTTCTTATTTACACCAATAATCGTTGACGGTCCTTCCATGGCACCGACACTCCATGATCGCGATCAAATGATCGTAAACAAATTTACATATAGATTTAATGAACCAGATCGTTTCGATATTGTTGTATTTCACGCTAATGATCAAAAGGATTTTATTAAACGTGTCATCGCTTTACCAGGGGAACACGTTGCATATAAGGATAATATCTTATACATAAATGGTAAACCTATAGAGGAAAAGTTTTTTACTGAAAATGATATCAGTATAGAAACGAATGATTTCACATTAGAAGAGATTACTGGCAACTACTCTACCGTACCGGAAGGACATGTATTTGTGTTAGGTGATAACCGTACTAATTCCACAGACAGTAGATTGCTTGGTCCAATCTCTATCGAACAAATTGTTGGGAAAGCAAGTGTTATCTATTGGCCATTTGAGAGGCTACAATTCATAGGAGAGTAGGACAAGCATGACAATTCAATGGTTTCCTGGCCATATGGCAAAAGCAAGAAGAGAAATTGAAGAAAAGCTTAAACTGGTTGATTTTGTTATGGAATTGGTTGATGCAAGAGCACCACTATCCTCACAAAATCCAATGCTTCAGCAAGTGCTACAAAATAAATCAAAGATGATTTTATTAATGAAACGTGATTTAGCAGATGTTCAGGTAACAAATGAATGGATTAAATATTTCCAAGAAAGGGACATTCCAGCACTTGCTGTTAATGTGAATGATAAATCAGACGTCAATAAAGTTATTCAGCTTGCAAAGGAGTTAGGTCAGAAAAAGCTGGATAAGTTGATTCAAAAGGGAATACAGCCACGAGCTTCTAGGGCAATGATTGTCGGTATACCGAATGTTGGTAAATCTACTTTAATCAATCGTTTAGCAAATAAGAAGATTGCCAAGGTAGGTGACCGTCCTGGAGTTACAAAACAGCAACTTTGGATCAAAGTTAAAAAAGAATTTGAATTGCTCGATACGCCTGGAATTCTTTGGCCGAAATTCGAGGACCAAACAGTTGGCTACCGCTTAGCTGCAATTGGAACAATAAAAGATCAACTACTATCGTTACAGGACATAGTTGTATTCGTTATTCGATACTTACAAGAAAATTATCCTACACTATTAGAAGATCGGTATCAAATTGACCAAAACGAAGAGGAAATGCTCATCATTTTTGAACAGATAGGTAAGTTTAGAGGTGCACTTGAAAGTGGTGGGAATGTTAATTTTGATAAAGTTTCGGATATCGTTTTACGTGATTTGAGAACAGGAAGACTTGGAAAGATTACGCTAGAAAAGCCAACGATTTAAAAAGGACATTCATTTATGATGAGTGTCTTTTATTTTTTAAAAAAATGCCGATATATAAGATAGGAAGAGAAGGTGTTACCATGCAAAATCAACAGTCTATTTCAGAATTAAAAAAAAAGACTACGTGAAGGTAAGTTATCGGATGTAGCCATAAAGGAATTAAAGAGTGATGAACGAAAAGGAGTCCAACAACTTGTTCAATCTTTTGAGAAACAACGGTTAAAACAGCTAGCTCTTGAGAAATCCTATGAAGAAATGTGTACATATGAACGTAGATATCGTTCTATGGGTAAGAGATTAATAGCAGGGATTGATGAGGCTGGAAGAGGACCATTAGCTGGACCGGTTGTTGCAGCTGCTGTGATTCTACCAGATAATTTCAAGCTATTAGGTTTGAATGATTCGAAGCAACTAAACAAGTCAAAGAGAGAAGAATACTACCAAATTATTGTAGAACAGGCAATTAGTTATGGAATATCTATTGTCGAAAATGATGTAATTGATGATATCAATATATATGAAGCAACAAAGCTAGCAATGAAACAAGCGTTGAACAAATTGGAACCAAAAGCTGATTATGTATTAATTGATGCTGTTGAATTAAATAATCTTCCATGTAGTTCAGAATCCATTGTAAAAGGTGACGCCAAAAGTGTCTCTATCGCTGCAGCTAGTATTTTGGCCAAAGTCACTCGAGATTCAGTGATGCGGACTATTCATGAACAATATCCTATGTACGATTTTCAATCCAATATGGGATATGGAACAAAGGTTCATATGGAAAAATTAAAAAAGTTTGGCGCGTCACCATATCATCGTAAGACTTTTGCACCTGTTAAAGAAACTATCTTGAGCTAAAGAAGTGAGTGATAAAGTTGAGTATCCAAAAAATTATTACGAACGAGATGAAAAAAGTAAGAGATCCATCCTTCATACTAAGAGAGGGTCAAATCATTCAAGGGAAAATATTGAAGCTTTATCCAAATAATAAAGCACAAATACAATTGGGATTCCATCAACTTATCGCACAATTAGAAGCCTCGTTAAAACTTGGGGAGAGGTATTATTTTCAAGTTCAAAATACCGATCACGTTACGCAATTGAAAGTTATTGGAGATACATTGAGTAATAGAAACCAGTCGAACATGGAAGAACTGGTACGACAGTTAGGTATCAAGCCTACGAAGAACAATATTACCTTTGTGGATAATCTGTTACGAAATAAAATTCCTTTTGATAAATCTCAACTTCAACATGCACTAGGAATTTTGGAGCGCGCTGACAATAAAACACAAGCAGTTACTGTGTTAAGAGGAATGGTAGAGAATAGGCTCCCAATAAGCGACACAGTTTTTCGTGCACTAATAACTAAGCATACAGGAGATTTCTCTGATGTGGTTCGGCAATTAAATCAGGAAATGCTGCGACGTCAAGATGTTCCTCTCCAGTTAACTAGGAACATGACTGAACAGTTAACACAGCTTTCTGGTACCGCAAAAGTAGATGTCTCACGTTTACAAACATTAGTGGAAGATCAATCTGTTTTTCGACTACTGCAAGCTTCTGGTGTCATTCAACGTGATATACAATATTCAAGCTTTAATCATACAGTAAACCGTGATACATCTCACTTTGTAAAAGCTTTTAACCCTCATATTGACGTAGGTAATAATCAAGCATTCATTCAAAGTCTCTCAAAAATTGAATCGATTGTCCGAAATGCTCAAGTTATCGGTCAAAAATGGGGAGATGTCATTCAGACTAGTCTTATGAATAACACTATATTAGAACCAGAAGTTTTTAATAAAATAACAAGAGACCTGAATCTAAATCCTATCACACTCACACAAAGTAAACATGAACCAATAGGGAACCAACCTCAACAAATGCAATCACTATTTCAAGATTTACAGGTCTTAACTCATAAAGGAAGCTATGAAAAACTAGATAGAATAGTATTTCAATTAATGAGAGAGATATTTCTAGATCATACAAATCAAGTATTGAAAGATGTTGGGATGAATTACGAAAAGGTAATTGCTCAGGACGAAAATAATCCTAGCAATACACTAAAAGGGATGCTTATGCAGCTCGTAACGGCCGGCGAAGGGACAGGAACTCACCAGGAGCAAGCGACCAAGTTACTGCACTTTATTAATGGATTACAATTACAGTCGATTCATGAAAGTGATAAATTTATCGAGGCGAATTTAGTTCTTCCCGGGGGAAATCTAGGGTTAGAGAAAGATGTGGAGATGACTTTTGAGGGAAAGAAAGAAGATAATGGAGAAATTAACCCGAATTATTGTCGCATAGTTTTTTATCTAGACTTGGCAAATATTAAGAGGACTGTTGTAGATATGAATGTACAAAAAAGAGCTGTTTCTTTGACGATTTTAAATGATTTTCCGATTGATGGAATAACGAATACATTAAAGCCGTTATTAAAGGAAGGTTTAAAACAATTAGACTACCACTTATCAAGTGTTACACATCGTCCTTTAACCAATCAAGAATCTAAAACACTAGACAGAAAAATTACCTATAAGACTCCACAGGTGCCATATGAGGGAGTGGACTTTCGTATATGAGAGAAACGAGAAAAAAAGCAGTGGCCCTAAGTTATGACAAAGAAAAAGATAGTGTACCTAGAGTTAGTGCAACAGGGAAAGGACTTATTGCGGAATCTATTATCGAAAAAGCGAAAGAAAATCATGTACCCATCATGGAAGATAGTTCCATGATAGAATTACTATCTGAATTAGATATAAATGAAAAAGTACCAGAAGAATTATATCAAGCAGTAGCAGAGGTATTTGCATTTATCTATCGCACAGATCAAAAGATGAATAATGATTAGAGTAATTTAGACGCTTTTTGAGTATTAACAAATACGGTTAGACTCGAGGAGCGTTTTTTAATACCAATATTAATTACCAATAATTTTACGACAATTCTTTTCTCTTTTCTTGTACAAATTTCGGTTTTTTAATACAATGAAAATGCAGTGAATTTTGATGGGAGGACAAAGAATGAATATTCATGAGTATCAAGGCAAAGAAATTTTACGCAATTATGGTGTAAAAGTTCCTAATGGATATGTTGCATACACAGTAGATGAAGCTGTAGAGGCAGCAGAGAAATTAGGTTCATCTGTTACTGTTGTAAAAGCACAAATTCACGCAGGTGGCCGTGGTAAAGCCGGAGGGGTAAAGGTTGCTAAGAATTTAGATGAAGTACGTACATATGCGAATGAAATTCTTGGGAAAACGCTTGTAACACACCAAACAGGACCAGAGGGCAAAGAAGTTAAGCGCTTGCTTATTGAAGAAGGCTGCGATATTAAGAAGGAATACTACATTGGAGTAGTCCTTGATCGTGCTACTTCGCGAGTGGTTATGATGGGATCTGAAGAGGGTGGTACAGAAATCGAAGAGGTGGCAGCAGAAACACCTGAAAAGATTTTTAAAGAAGTCATTGATCCTGTTGTAGGATTATCTGGTTATCAAGCTCGTAGACTAGCATTTAATATGAATATTCCAGATGAGTTATTAAATAAAGCAGTTAAGTTCATGACAAGTTTATATCAAGCATTTATCGAAAAAGATTGCTCTATTGCTGAAATCAATCCACTTGTTACAACTGGTGACGGGGAAGTTCTTGCTTTAGATGCTAAGTTGAACTTTGATGATAACGCTTTATATCGTCAAAAGGACGTTTTAGAATATCGTGATTTAGATGAAGAAGATGAAAAAGAAATTGAAGCTTCAAAATATGACCTTAGTTATGTAGCACTAGATGGTAATATTGGCTGTATGGTAAACGGTGCAGGACTTGCAATGTCAACAATGGACATCATTAAACATTACGGCGGGGAACCCGCTAACTTCCTTGATGTTGGGGGCGGCGCTACTGCTGAAAAGGTTACAGAAGCATTTAAAATCATTTTGTCCGATAAAAATGTAAAAGGAATTTTCGTAAATATCTTCGGCGGAATTATGAAGTGTGATGTAATTGCTGAAGGAGTAGTAGAAGCTACAAAACAAGTCGGATTAAATCTACCTTTAGTTGTGCGCCTTGAGGGTACAAATGTTGATTTAGGTAAAAAGATTCTGAATGAGTCTGGTTTAAATATCATTCCTGCAGATTCCATGGCAGATGGGGCAGAGAAGATTGTATCCCTAGTAAAAGGTGCTTAATGGATTTTAAAATCTTGTAATTTAATAGACTAGTTTTTGGAAAGGACGGACGAAAATGACTGTTTTTGTTAATAAAGATACGAAAGTAATTGTCCAAGGAATTACTGGTGGTACTGCTAGATTTCACACAAAACAAATGCTGGAATACGGAACTAAAATTGTTGGCGGTGTAACACCGAAAAAAGGTGGAACAGAAGTCGAAGGTGTTCCTGTATTTAATACAGTAAAAGAAGCGGTTGACCAAACTGGTGCTAATGCTTCTGTAATTTATGTTCCAGCACCATTCGCTGCAGATGCTATTCTAGAAGCGGTAGATGCTGAATTAGATTTAGTTATTTGTATTACAGAGCATATCCCTGTACTTGACATGGTTAAAGTAAAACGTTATATGGAAGGGAAGAAAACTCGTTTAATCGGACCAAATTGCCCGGGTGTTATTTCTCCAGACGAATGTAAGATCGGTATTATGCCAGGTTATATTCATACAAAAGGTCATATCGGAGTAGTTTCCCGCTCTGGAACGTTAACATATGAAGCGGTTCACCAGTTATCACAAGCTGGTTATGGTCAAACTACTGCAGTCGGTATTGGTGGAGACCCTGTTAATGGAACAGACTTTATTGATGTATTAAAAGCATTCAATGATGACCCAGAAACTTATGCAGTGGTAATGATTGGTGAAATTGGCGGTACTGCAGAAGAAGAAGCGGCTGAATGGGTAAAAGTGAATATGACAAAACCTGTTGTGGGATTCATTGGTGGTGCTACAGCACCTCCGGGTAAACGTATGGGTCACGCTGGAGCAATTATCTCTGGTGGTAAAGGTACTGCTGAAGAAAAAATTCGTGTGATGAATGAATGTGGAATTGAAGTTGCAGAAACACCTTCTGTAATCGGAGAAACGATGATTCGTGTACTGAAAGAAACAGGTTTAGCAGAAAAGTGTAAGACACACTAAGTACCTTGAACGTGTAAATATAGGTAGAACCTAAAAGGCTAACTTTTAGGTTCTTTCCTAATACGCTGCCCCTAGATGAAAAATTATAAAAAGGAAGTGACAATTTGCTACAAAATAAACGAGATCGATTAATTCACCTCCATCGATGTCGAAACCTGTCAAGAAGAAACCTCTATCGAATGCTTCAAACGGACGCCACTCTAACTTTTATCTACTCCCTTTCTTCAGCTGAATTAAGAAAATTTCTCTCCATAGGTGTAACACAATCTGATTCATTATTTCACGATCTGCATAGTCATGCATTAATAGATGAAATGATGGCAGATAAGAGGCGATTTCAGATACTCACCATACTAGATGAGGAATTTCCTATTACACTAAAGAACATTCAAGATCCTCCCTTGGTTTTGTATGCTGCCGGAGATAAAACTTTAATGAATAAATCACCCTCCATCAGTGTAATTGGCACAAGAAAACCTACCAAGCAAGGAGGATTAAAAACAGGATATATGATCACTCCATTAATAAAGAAAAATTGGGTCATTATTAGTGGGATGGCGAAAGGGATTGATTCTTATGCACACCAGCTAGCATTATATCATCAAGGCAAAACAATTGCAGTTTTAGGTAGTGGATTTTATCATATATATCCTAAAGAAAATAAGGCATTATTTCATCAAATAGTTAAAAATGGACTTGTCCTTACCGAGTACCCTCCCAATACACCTCCAAAGAAATTTCATTTTCCTGAAAGAAACCGGATCATTAGTGGTTTAAGCTTTGGTACTTTAGTAATAGAAGCAACTGAAAAAAGTGGAACGATGATAACGGTAGAACAGGCTTTGGATCAAGGAAGAGAAGTATATGCAGTACCAGATGCACCTCATATTCCTCAGTCAATTGGATGCTTGAGGCTTATCCAAGACGGGGCAAAAGTTGCATTAACATATAGAGATATCCTAGAGGATTGGGAATCAGGTAGTCCAAATGGATATCTTTAGGCTTATAAATGGCATTAAGAGCAATCAAAGTGTCGTTTTTAAGTATTTTGGTTAAAGATACTTTTTACCATCGTATGTTTGACAAAAGACTGGTATATATTTATTATTAGTGAGGATTTAGTTAGGACATGAATACTTAGTAAAATAGTCTATTTTTTAAATGTTTAATCTGAATATGTTGACATTTTTATCATCTATTCTTACATTTAGATGTATAGCACTTTTAGGACGCGATTGATTTAGGGGTTAATATACTAGGTTTTTCGTTACCTCAGTTAAGGAGGAAGAGGATGGCAGATTATCTCGTAATTGTAGAATCACCCGCAAAAGCGAAAACGATCGAGAGATACTTAGGAAAAAAATATAAAGTCAAAGCTTCTATGGGACATGTAATAGATTTACCGAAAAGTCAAATGGGTGTCAATGTAGAAGAGGGATATAAGCTAAAGTATATTACGATTCGTGGTAAAGGTGATGTATTAAAGGATTTAAGGAAATCAGCAAAGAAAGCCAAAAAAATATATCTCGCAGCCGATCCAGATCGTGAAGGGGAAGCGATTGCATGGCATTTAGCTCATGCCTTAAATGTGGATGAAAACTCAGAATGTAGAGTTGTATTTAATGAAATAACAAAGGAAGCAATCAAGGAATCTTTTAAAAACCCACGTAAAATTGATACGGATTTAGTAGATGCACAGCAAGCGAGACGTGTGCTAGACCGCTTAGTTGGTTATAATATCAGTCCTTTGCTCTGGAAGAAAGTAAAGAAGGGACTTAGTGCAGGCCGTGTGCAATCAGTTGCACTTAAAATGATCACAGACCGTGAAGAAGAAATAAATAACTTTAAACCAGAAGAATACTGGTCAATCGAAGCTAACTTTCAAACAGGCAAAGAGTTATTTGATGGTGCTTTTTATGGAGTGGACGGTAAAAAGCTTGAGTTATCATCAGAATCAGAAGTGAATAATGTATTGAATAAATTAGTAGATAATAAGTTTACCATAGACAAGGTCACGAAAAAGGAACGTAGGAGAAACCCTTCACAGCCGTTCACCACATCATCTTTACAACAGGAAGCTGCTCGAAAATTGAATTTCCGTGCAAAGAAGACCATGATGATTGCTCAGCAATTATATGAGGGAATAGATCTTGGTAAGGCTGCTGGTGGCATTACTGGTTTAATAACTTATATGCGTACCGATTCCACTCGTATTTCAGAAACTGCAAAAACAGAAGCAAAAGCATATGTAGAAGAGAAATATGGAAGTGAATATTTAGGTGTCAATAAGAAAGAGAAACAAAAGGAAAATGCACAGGATGCCCACGAAGCTATTCGTCCAACTTCAGTCATGAGAGAACCAAATTCACTAAAAGCAATTCTCTCAAGGGACCAATTAAGACTGTATAAATTGATATGGGAACGTTTCTTAGCAAGTCAAATGGCTCCAGCTGTATTAGATACGATGACAGTACAACTAATCAATAACAAAGTTGAATTCCGTGCTACCGGTTCCAAAATAAAATTCAAAGGTTTTATGAAGGTATATGTAGAAGGAACAGATGATAATAAGAAAGTGGAAGACAAAATCTTGCCTGATCTTGATGAGGGAATGGTAGTGGATGCCAATGAAATTATTCCGAATCAACATTTCACCCAACCACCACCAAGGTATACGGAAGCAAGATTAGTGAAAACGATGGAAGAGTTAGGTATTGGTAGACCATCTACCTATGCACCTACTTTAGATACCATCCAACGGCGTGGCTATGTCACATTAGATAATAAGCGTTTTATTCCTACTGAACTAGGTATAATTGTGGTGGATATCCTAAAAGAGTTCTTCCCAGAGATAATCAATGTGGAATTTACTGCGAAAATGGAGAATGACCTAGATGCTGTAGAAGAAGGAAAGGTCGAGTGGGTCAATATTATCGATGATTTTTATCATGGGTTTCAAAAGCGTTTAGTCAAAGCGGAAGAAGAAATGGATAAAATCGAGATTAAAGACGAACCTGCTGGGATAGATTGTGAGAACTGTGGCCATGAAATGGTTTATAAGATGGGCCGATATGGAAAATTCCTAGCTTGTTCTAATTTTCCAGACTGTCGAAACACAAAACCTATCTTAAAAGAGGTTGGTGTTACTTGTCCAAAATGTAAGGAAGGTAATGTGGTAGAACGGAAGTCTAAAAAACGCCGAGTATTTTATGGATGCGATCGATTCCCTGAATGTGACTTTGTATCTTGGGATAAGCCAATCGCTAGGCCATGTCCGAAGTGTGATTCTCTATTAGTAGAGAAGCGGACTAAAAAGGAGACCCAGATAACTTGTACAAATTGTGACTATAAGGAAAATACGCAAGGCTAGTTTGACCTATAAACACCTCTAATTGTTTCAGAAACAATTAGAGGTGTTTTTCATGTAAAGAATAATGTAGTGAATATTGGACTGGTAGCATAGGTGCAAACCAGCAGTAAGGTTTTAAACTGAAATTTCTAGGGTAAAGAAATATTAAATTTTAATTATAATTTTTAAACAATTGGTAAAAATGATTAGTGGGACATAATTTACTAATATTAGAAGGTATCGAATTATGTCGAAATATGAAGAGTTTCTAATTGACTATTAGGGTTGAAATGGCTATAATTATGCAGTGGAAAGTGGAAGTACTTGACAGGATTACAATATGGATAAGAATAGAATTTTGTCCGAGTTGAATTCAATTCAGAATTTTGTTACAATTTTGTTAAGTTCATTGCAAAAACTATTCCATCTATGGTATATTTGTACATGGCTGTTGGCAGGGGTGAGGATTTGAAAGTATTTGCGGAATATCAGAAGTCTTTTATCGAATACCTACAAATCGAAAAAAATGCTTCCCCATACACAATAGAATTTTACAATCTAGACTTGGAGGAGTTTTTTTCTTTCTTAGTTATAGAAGAAATTCATACTCTGCAGGATGTTGACCAACATTGTGTTCGGCTTTTTTTAACTACACTATATAATCGAAAGCTATCTAGAAGGTCCGTATCAAGAAAAATATCTAGCTTGCGTACCTTCTTTAAGTTTTTAGAGAGAGAAAAAATTATCGGAAATAACGTCTTTACGTTAATAACTTTACCAAAAGCTCCGAAACCAATACCAGGTTTCCTCTATACGGAGGAAATGGAGAAGCTTTTTGAAAGTAATAATGCTGAAGACCCTCTAGGTCAAAGAAACCAAGCCTTATTAGAAACGTTATATGGTACTGGAATTCGAGTAAGTGAATGTCAGAATCTACGCCTAAAGGATTTGGATTTTCATATTGGAACGATGTTGGTAAAGGGAAAAGGAAATAAAGAACGTTATGTTCCATTCGGTAGTTTTGCAGAAAAAGCGCTACAAGTATACATACATGATGGTAGACAGCAACTACTAGAAAAATCGGGATCCAATACAGATACTCTTTTTCTAAATTCTAGAGGTAACCCGATTACCACTAGGGGGATTCGCTTAGTACTGACAAAAATGGTAGAAAAAGCTGCGCTTACTGTAAATGTTCATCCACATAAACTTAGACACACCTTTGCAACGCATCTCTTAAATGAAGGTGCGGATTTACGAACTGTTCAAGAATTATTAGGCCATGAAAGTCTTTCGTCTACGCAAATTTATACTCATGTCACAAAAGACCATTTGCGTAATATTTATTTAAGCAGTCATCCAAGAGCAAATAAACGAGATTAACGGATGAGGTGATCCTTTTGACACAAGAGATACATGCTACCACAATTTTTGCTGTACAGCACAAAGGCCAAAGCGCCATGAGTGGTGATGGCCAGGTGACATTAGGTAATTCTGTGGTGATGAAGCATAAAGCAAAGAAAGTACGACGTTTATATAACGGGAATGTGTTAGCGGGGTTTGCAGGATCAGTTGCAGATGCTTTTACGCTTTTTGAAAAATTTGAAGGAAAGTTAGAAGCGTTTAATGGCAACTTAACTAGAGCAGCTGTGGAGTTAGCACAGGAGTGGCGAAGTGATAAAGTATTACGTAAGCTAGAGGCAATGCTGATTGTCATGAACAAGGAAAGTATGTTGTTGATTTCAGGTACAGGTGAAGTGATTGAACCTGATGATGGGATCCTTGCAATTGGTTCTGGTGGTAATTATGCACTTAGTGCTGGAAGAGCACTAGTAAGCTACGCGGAGGATATGTCAGCTAAAGACATTGCGCTTGCTGCAATGAAGATTGCAGGAGAAATTTGTGTATTTACGAATGATCAAATTACGTTGGAAGTACTAGATTAAAGGGAGGCCATGTTTGAATGGGTATAAATTTAACTCCAAGACAAATCGTAAACCAACTGGATAATTACATTATTGGTCAGAATAGCGCTAAGAAATCAGTGGCAATTGCTCTTAGGAATAGATACCGTAGAACTTTGCTTGATGACAAACTGAAAGATGAAATTGTACCTAAGAACATACTAATGATTGGACCAACTGGTGTTGGGAAAACAGAAATCGCTAGACGTCTAGCAAAGCTTGTTGGGGCACCATTTGTGAAAGTCGAAGCTACCAAGTTTACCGAAGTAGGCTATGTAGGGCGAGATGTGGAATCGATGGTGCGAGACTTAGTCGAAATGTCCTTACGAATGGTAAAAGAAGAAAAAATGAATGATGTTCTAGGTAAGGCAAAGGAAGAAGCAGAAAGAAAGTTGGTTAAACTCCTTGTTCCACAAGTGAAAAAGCAATCTACTATATCCAATCCTTTTGAAATGCTATTTTCTTCTCAAGGTAATGATGAAGCAGATGAAAATATGGAGAAGGATGAGGAGATTAAATCTAAGCGTAGTCGAGTAGCGCATCAGCTTGCAATGGGAGAACTAGAAGATCATATTGTAACCATTGAAATTGAGGAAATCCCACCATCTATGTTTGACTTACTTCAGGGATCTGGCATGGAACATATGGGAATGAACATGCAAGAAACACTTGGTCAATTTATGCCAAAGAAGAAAAAGAAAAGAAAGTTAACTGTTTCAGAAGCAAGAAAGGTACTTACTCAACAAGAAGCGCAAAAGTTAATCGATATGGAAGAAGTGTCACAAGAAGCGGTTAATAGAGCGGAGCAATCAGGTATTATCTTTATAGATGAGATTGATAAAGTTGCTGGTAAGCACGATAACTCGCCGAATGTATCACGTGAAGGTGTTCAACGAGATATACTACCTATTGTGGAAGGTTCCACTGTTGTAACGAAGCATGGTCCAGTAAAGACAGATCATATGCTATTTATTGCTGCAGGGGCATTTCATATGGCGAAACCATCTGACTTGATACCAGAATTACAAGGTAGATTTCCAATTCGCGTTGAATTAGAGAAGTTATCGGTCGATGACTTTGTGCGTATACTAAATGAACCATCGAATGCACTATTAAAGCAATATCAAGCTTTATTGAAAACCGAGGGTATAAATGTTGTATTTACAGACAAAGCTGTAAATAGAATTGCGGAAATTGCCTATCAGGTCAACCAGGATACGGACAATATTGGAGCTAGAAGACTACATACAATTTTAGAAAAATTGCTTGAAGACCTTTCATTTGAAGCTCCTGACGTTACCATGGAGACCGTGGAAATAACACCTGAATATGTTGATCAAAAACTTAGTACGATTGTAAAAAACAAAGATTTAAGTCAATTTATATTGTAATTAATTAATATATTGGAGGAACTATAAAAATGGAACTATTAGATCGCGCAAGAAAAATTAACTCAATGTTGCAAAAAGCAACAGGTAAATCAGTAAACTTTAACGATATGGCTGCATCATTAACAGAGGTTATTAAAGGTAATGTATTCATCTTAAGTAGAAGAGGGAAACTACTTGGTTATGCGATTAACCAAGAAATTGAAAACGAGCGTATGAAGTCTATGTTGGAAGAAAGACAATTCCCTGAAGAATATACAGAAGGTCTATTCCATATTCATGAGACTACTGCTAATTTAGAAATTAATAGCCAATACACTGTTTTTCCAGTAGAAAACAGAGACTTATTTAAAGATGGACTTACAACAATTGTTCCTATTATTGGTGGTGGTCAACGCCTAGGTACATTGGTTATCGGTAGATTAAAAGAAGCATTTAATAATGATGATTTACTACTTGCAGAGTATGGTGCTACTGTAGTAGGAATGGAAATACTGCACGAAAAAACAGAAGAAATCGAAATGGAAGCAAGAAGTAAAGCTGTTGTACAAATGGCAATTAGTTCATTGTCATATAGTGAATTAGAAGCGATTGATCACATCTTTGAAGAACTAAATGGTCATGAAGGTCTTCTAGTAGCAAGTAAAATCGCTGATCGTGTTGGAATTACAAGATCTGTAATTGTTAATGCGCTAAGAAAACTAGAAAGTGCTGGTGTTATTGAATCTCGTTCACTAGGTATGAAAGGAACGTACATTAAAGTTCTTAACGACAAATTCCTAGTAGAATTAGAAAAATTACGTTCAAGATAAGTATAATTCTTACTAATATAAAACCCTTAGACTAAAAAATCTAAGGGTTTTTTTCATGTTTAAAAGTATCGATAATCAAATTCCTTCAAGATAAGAAAACGATATAATGCTCATTCACACGAAACTCCGGAGGTAATAATTGGTAAAAAGATGTGCTAGTAATTGACTTCTTGCTATAGGATAATAAGTAGGTAAAAAGTAGGGTGATAAGCGCGTGGAGTATGGTTCTTTTTTACCAAGATTCTACAAAAAATAAATTAGGTTGAAAGTTATTGTAGACTGAGTTATATTTTTACCTGTAAATTAGTTATTATTACCTAGTAGTCAGGTACTGTTTTGGAGCATTAACTTGAAAAATGTCGAATTTTGATAGACTTTATATAAGATATAAATTACAATATTCGTATAGAATTTTTATTTATGTCCGTTTCTTTATAAAAAGACAATCAAAGGAGGGTGAAAAATGGACTTATTTAGCGGTACGATTAATACATTACAAAAGTCTCTTAACTATGCATCTGTAAAAAATCAAACAATCGCTTCTAATATTGCAAATGTCGATACACCGAATTATAAGGCGAAAGACGTGGTTTTTAAGGACGTACTTCAACAGGAACTTTCGGGTTCTCTTACAGCTAAACGTACACACCCAAGACACATTCCGTTCGAAAATGATCAAAATGTTTCTTTTAAAACGATACAACGAAATAATACTGTCTTTAACCATAATGGAAATAATGTAGATATCGACAAGGAAATGGCAGAATTGGCACAGAACCAAATATATTATCAAAGTTTAGTAGACCGGTTAAATGGAAAGTTTAATAGTTTACAAACAGTTATTAGAGGAGGTAGATAACCATGTCAATATTTAACGCATTTAATGCGAGTGCAAGTGCACTAACTGCTCAAAGACTTCGTATGGATGTTGTCTCTTCTAATATCGCGAACGCGAACACAACTAGAGCAACTATTAACGAGAATGGAGAGTTTGAACCATACCGTAGAAAGATGGTAACGATGGCGCCGGCAGATAATAGTTTCCAATCCTTTCTTCAGAAGGCACAAAATACAACATCGAATCCTGCTTCAGGAGTGAAAGTTACTGGGATTGTTGAGGATGCGGAGCCATTTAAGTTGGTTTATGATCCAACACACCCTGATGCGAATGAAGAGGGTTATGTAGAAATGCCCAATGTCGACCCACTAAAAGAAATGGTCGATCTAATGAGTGCCACTAGATCCTATGAGGCTAATATTACTGCGTTAAATGCTAGTAAAAGTATGTTAATGAAGGCACTTGAAATTGGTAAATAAGGAGAATAGTGATGAATCTTTCTATTGGTAATATTAATCATGTGAATCCAAGCACAATGATACCGAAACAAAAGAAGAGTGTGGGTGAGGCTCAAGCGAGTTTTGCTAATGCATTAAAAAACGCTATTAATAATGTAAATGAGTTACAGAATGTCTCCGACAAGAAAACGGAGGCACTTGCTTTAGGGAAAATTGATGATTTGCATGATGTGATGATTACTGCTCAAAAAGCAAGTATTACATTACAAGCAACAGTTGAAATTCAGCGTAAGGCTATAGATGCCTATACTGAAGTCATGAGAATGCAGGTTTAATTTTTTCTTTTATATCGGTACAATCTATTTTATTGTAAATAGTTTTGAACATAAAATTTTAAAAATTGCAAACCTCAAAAACATAACTATGGATTTCCAACAAGCTGGGAGCCATAGTTTCTACTATTATTGCAATATTATTTGGCGGGGGAGTACATGAACGAGAAAATAATGAAACTAAATGAAAAGGCCAAATCGTTTTGGACGAAACGGTCAAAAGGTCAAAAGGGTTTAATAATAGGTTCGATGCTCGCGGTTATTGCTTTAGTAGCGGTTGTCTCTATATTTGCGACAAAAACAAATTATGTGCCATTATACAATAATTTATCCTTACAAGAAGTCGGGCAAATAAAAACAGAATTGGATACTAGAGGAGTTCCTTATGAAATACAAGATGGTGGAACGACTGTATTAGTTCCTGAAGAACAAGCTGATGGATTATTAGTTGATCTTGCGGGACTTGGTATTCCAGACAGTGGTAACATTGATTACTCCTTCTTTAGTGAAAATTCTTCTTGGGGAATAACCGATAATGAATTTAACATTATGAAACTAGACGCAATGCAAAGTGAGTTAGCAAATTTAATAAAGAGTATTGATGGAATCAATGATGCTACGGTAATGATTAATATGCCGAAAGATCCAGTTTTCGTTAGTGAAGCAACTCAGCCAGCTAGTGCATCTATTGTAATTGAAACTGCACCAGGCTATCGATTTGAAGGTAATCAAATTAATTCATTATATCAATTAGTATCAAAAGCAGTTCCCAACCTTCTACCTGAAAATATTACGATTATGAACCAGTACTCAGAGTATTTTGATATGAATTCACAGAATGGTTCAGGATTTGGGGATGCGTACACATTTCAACAAACTGTAAAGAAAGATATTGAACGCGACCTTCAAAGAAGGGTACAGCAAATGCTAGGTACCATGGTTGGAATGGAAAACGTAATTGTATCTGTAACAGCTGACATCGATTTCACACAAGAGAATCGAGTGGAAGAAATCATTGAGCCTGCAGATCCTGAAACAATGGAAGGTTTACCAGTAAGTGTTGAGACTATTCATGAAACCTACACTGGAGAAGGCGCACAAGCTGGCGGTGTAGCGGGGACTGGAGACGAGGATATTACTGGTTATCCTGGTGCGGAAGATGGGAACGACGGAGAATACGAATATATTAAAGAAACAATCAATAATGAATTCAATCGAATTCACAAAGACATCGTAGAAAGCCCTTATAAAGTACGTGACCTAGGAATTCAAGTGGCTATTGATGAGAATGATCTTGATCCACAGGATCGAGCAGTAGTAGAGGAAGGTATTACTTCTATATTAAACTCGATTATTACAACATCTGTTGATGCTGGATATGGGGAGATTACACCAGAAGAAAAGACATCAATTGTATTCCAAGAGTTTAGTGGCGGGAACGAACAAGCAGCAGAGCCTGCATTTACTATTCCGGTTTGGATGTACATTGTTGGCGGCGTACTATTGCTAATAATCGTTTTATTACTAATTCTACTATTTAAACGTAAGCGAAACACAACAATGGAAGAATATGATGAGACAGCATTTACAACAGAACAAGTCCAAACGGTTCCAGATATAGAAGCTGCTTCCGATGAGACTGAATCTGCTCAACGTAAAAAGCAACTAGAAAAAATGGCTAAAGATAAGCCGGAAGAATTTGCGAAGTTACTTCGTGGATGGATTGGGGAAGATTAGGAGGTTAGATAAATGGCTCGTCAACAAAATGAATTAACAGGTAAACAAAAAGCGGCAATTCTCTTAATCTCCCTAGGACCAGATGTGTCAGCGCAAGTTTACAAGCACCTAACGGAGGAAGAGATTGAAAAGCTTAGTCTAGAAATTTCATCTGTTAAGAAGGTTGATTCTGGAATGAAGGAGCAAGTCCTGGAACAATTCCATCAAATTGCTCTTGCTCAGGATTATATTTCTCAAGGTGGTATTGGCTATGCCAAAACGGTTTTAGAAAAAGCATTTGGTGAACAAGAAGCAAGTAATATCATTAATCGATTAACTTCTTCATTACAAGTTAGACCGTTTGATTTTGCTAGAAAAGCAGATCCACAACAGGTGTTAAACTTTATACAAAATGAGCATCCACAAACAATTGCTCTAGTTCTTTCTTATTTAGATCCAGAGCAAGCAGGGCAAATACTATCTGCCTTACCACAAGAAGTACAGGCAGATATTGCAAAACGTATTGCGACGATGGACTCTACTTCACCTGACATCATTAGCCAGGTAGAGGAAGTGCTAGAACGAAATATATCTTCTCAGTTTACAGAAGACTATACGCAAACAGGCGGTATTCAAGCTGTTGTAGAGGTACTGAACGGGGTTGACAGAAGCACAGAAAGAACTATCTTAGATGCGTTAGAAATACAAGATCCGGAACTGGCTGACGAAATTAAGAAGCGTATGTTTGTATTCGAGGATATTGTTATCTTGGACAACCGTGCTATTCAGCGTGTAATTCGTGAAGTGGAGAATGAAGACTTACGACTAGCACTTAAAGTTTCAAGTGATGAAGTAAAAGATATTGTCTTTAAGAATATGTCACAACGTATGGCAGATACATTCAAAGAAGAAATGGAATACATGGGTCCAGTCCGCTTGCGTGATGTAGAAGAAGCTCAAACACGGATTGTTGCGATTATTAGAAGGCTTGAAGATATTGGTGAAATCGTAATTGCACGTGGTGGGGGAGACGATATCATTGTATAGTATCCAACCTGAGTCAAAAAGAGTCATTCAATTAAAAACGATTCAACAACCAATTATGGAACAAGAGCTGGACTTTGAATCACAGCTAAAATTTGATCTTCAACGAATTCAAGAAGCTAAAAACGAACTTAATGCTATTCAAAAACAGAAAGAGCAACTGATTTTGGATACAGAAAATCAAATTGAGCAAGCAAAAAAAGATTGGTTGGAAGAAAGAAATCTTTTAGTTGAGCAAGCGAAAGAGGAAGGTTTTCAAGCCGGATTCGAACAGGGGAAATTAGAGAGTGAACAACAATTTAAGCACTTAATTGACCAGGCCAATTCGATCATTATAGCATCTAAAAAGGATTATCAAGTAACCGTTGAGAAAAGTGAAGAGACTATTCTTTCACTGGCAGTACAAGTTGCCGAAAAAATAATGAAGCAAGTACTAGAAAACGAACCTGAATCCTTTTTAGCTATCGTAAAAGAAGCCATTACATCAATTAAAGATCAACGTGAGCTCTCTATTTATCTGCATCCAGATAATTACGAATATGTTTTAACACAAAAAAATGAGTTAGAAAGAGTAATCGATACAAAATCTGAACTTTCGCTATATATAAATGAATCATTGGAAGTAGGAAGTTGCGTAATTGAATATCCATTCGGAAAAATCGATGCAAGTATTGATACGCAACTTCATCAGATTAAACAAGTTCTTCACGAAATTGTAATGGAGTCAAGAGAATGAATCTAAAAAAGTACTTTAATGCAATCGAGGAAGCTGATGTATATAAACGTTACGGCAAAGTAGAACGAGTTGTAGGTATCATGATTGAATCTGTTGGTCCTGCAGCAAATATTGGTGAGGTTTGTTATATACACCCAACAAACAATTTAAAGAAGAAGCCTGTTCTTGCAGAGGTAGTTGGTTTTAACCAAGAAAAGATAATTTTAATGCCTTACAACGAAGTCTCTGAAATCGGTCCGGGTTGTCTCGTGGAATCAACAGGTAAACCACTAACTGTCAAAATTGGCAGAGGGTTAATTGGAAAGGTTGTTGATTCACTTGGTAAACCACTTGATGAATCAGAACTACCAAAGGGATTATCTAACTATACAACAGAGCAAGCGCCACCTAACCCGATGTCACGTCCAACAATTTCCCAACCAATTCCTGTTGGTGTAAAAGCAATCGATTCGATGCTAACAGTCGGAAGAGGTCAACGAATTGGTTTGTTTGCTGGTAGTGGTGTTGGCAAGAGTACATTGTTAGGGATGATCGCACGTAACAGTAAAGCGGACATAAATGTTATTGCACTTATTGGAGAACGTGGTCGTGAGGTTCGGGAATTTATAGAGAAAGATTTGGGACAAGAAGGTCTTAATCGGTCAATTGTTGTCGTTGCAACTTCCGATCAACCTGCCTTAATGAGAATTAAAGGTGCCTATACGGCAACTGCAATTAGTGAGTATTTTAGAGATCTTGGTTATAACGTTAACCTTATGATGGATTCCGTTACACGTGTTGCAATGGCCCAACGAGAAATCGGACTTGCAACTGGTGAACCCCCAACAACGAAAGGTTATACACCATCTGTGTTTTCTATCTTGCCTAAACTATTAGAACGAACAGGTACAAATAAAAATGGTGCTATTACAGCATTTTATACAGTTCTAGTGGATGGTGATGATATGAATGAGCCAATCGCTGATACCGTTCGAGGTATTCTTGATGGTCACTTTGTAATGGATAGAAGATTGGCGGAACAAGGACAATACCCTGCAATCAATATTCTGAAGTCTATCAGTAGGGTTATGAATCAAATTTCTTCACCAGACCATTTGGCTATCGCACAACAGGCGCGAACACTACTGGCAAAGTACGAGGAGAATAAGGATTTGATTCAAATTGGGGCCTATAAACGAGGCACTGATCATGAAATTGACAAGGCCATCCTTTATTATCCGAAACTACAAAACTTCTTGAAACAGGATGTCTATGAAAAACTTACCTTTGAAGAAACGATAGACAATTTAAGTATGTTGTTAAATGGAGGTAGTTGATTTTGTCGGGAACAGCAGTATTAACTAAAATTCTAGATATTCGTGAACGCGAGAAAAGAGATGCGGAACTAGCATATAAAAGATCAGTTGATTTATTCGAGGAAGTAGGTACTAAGCTTCTGAGGATTCTACAAAAAAAAGAAGCAGTAGAAGCATCTTATGAGGAATCGCTTCGATCGAACATGAATCTAGACCAAATCCAGGACCAACTTGCTTATATTGAGTCATTAAACAAACATATAGAAGATTTACAACTACAGGTCCAAAAAGCACGATACAATATGGAATCGAAACAACAAGTACTGACAGAAGCACATGTTGAAACGAAGAAATTCGAAAAAATTATTGACATACGAGCAACAGAAGAACAAGAAGTATTAAAAAGAGCGGAAGCTACATTTATGGATGACATTTCCATCCAACAATATCTTAGTCACAAAAAATAGGTGAGACAAATGGCGAAAGAAAAAGAATTTATAGAAAAAGAAAAAATGAATCCATTCCTGTGGTTCCTATTTGCCATAGTTATACCTGTAATTATTGCAATTACGCTAACGGTTATTGTATTTGCTGTGGCTGGGGTGGATGTCGTAAATTGGGCAAAGAATACTGGTGAGAAAATCCCTGTACTATCTTCCGTTATTACAACGGAGGAAGAGGCAAGGGAGTTAGAAAAAGAAGAAAACAATCAAGCTAAGCTAGATAAAAAAGATGAAGAAATCGAAAAGTTAAGTCAAGAAAACAAAACACTTGATAATAAGATTGAGCAACTAGAACAACAAATTGTAAAGCTTGAGAGAGACTTAGAAGTGGCAAACCAGCAACCAGAGGCTGAAGTTGAAGTAGAAGACACAAATAAGACAGTAAAACAATTATCAAGTTCTTTTACTGAAATGAAGGGTGAGCAGGCTGCATTAATATTAGAACAACTCGATACCAGTACTGCATTTCTCATTTTAAATGAAATGTCGAATAAGGATCGTGGTGCAATCATGGAGAATATGACTCCAGAAGCTGCTGCTGATATTGCGAGAAGATTTATCAATCAATAAGAGTATCGATTTTGAAAGGAGGTGAAATAAGATGAACGTGACTAGTATGGCAGTCCAACCAGGAGTAGTAAGTAATGGAAGTCAAACTGCTAAAACTGCTGGAAAGACAGTGGAGGTATCACCATTATTTTCAAAGTTACTCCATCAAATAGATAGTGAACTTAATTCTGATACAAGAGACTTGGAAGGAGAGCTTACCCCAGAAACCAGTAGTCTACTAGATCTATTAGCTAGTTTAAATATAGAGCTTAGTAGTCTATTAGAAAATAGGGATAGCCTTGAAGAGATTTCAGCAAAAATAACAGACAGCCTATCACTAGAATCTGTTACCGAAGCACTTGGTGATGATGAGTTGGTTCAGTTATTGGTTGAAAAACTTGGGATTGAACTGGAATCGGAATCAGCTACTGACGTATTCACAGCTACGATGCCTATCCATTTAGAAGGTATCATGCAGCTAGAACAAGTAGACCTTGTGAAAGTGCAAAATCAATTAGCAGATTTAATGGTTAAATTCGAAAGTTTATTATCGGAAGTTAATAATCAACAAGATATACGTCGGATAGCTCCAAAAGTATTAGATATTTTAAAGCAATGGTCTGCATTAGAAAATCAACTAGTACGTGCATTTAGTTCAGAAGGTAATCAACTAGAACCAGTATCGTATAAGATGAACCAGGTCTTAAAAGAGATTCTTCAAGTATACGAAAGCCGGAACAAGTTAACCGCTAAATCAGCCTATCAGAACGATGCACAGGTGACGACTAAGGATGTTGTAAAGTGGATTGAGAGTGCTCTACAAAATCAACAGCTTATGGATAAATCTGCTCCAGTTCAAGGCGTTAACTACCAAACAAATATGGCTATGCCTAAATTAGAACAGTATGTAATTTTTATAAACCAAAATCAAAGTACTCAAACTGTTGACCAGCAGTTAGTTGATCAGTTCCAACAGGTCATGAAAACAAGTAAGTTTCTAACGATGCCAAATGGTGTTAATCAGTTATCAATCGCTTTGAGACCAGAAAATCTTGGGGAGATGATGATTCGATTAGTAGAGGTTAATGGTGAAATGACCGTTAAGATCGTAGTAACATCACAAGCAGCCAAAGACGTATTGGAATCAAATATGAATCAATTGAAGCATATGTTCTCACCACAACAAGTAGTGATTGAAAGACAGGATGCAACGATTGGTCAAGGACAGACTCAAACGAAACAGAGTGATGAACAATCTCTACAAAGTCAAAATCAAGGATCAGACGAATCCTCACATCAAGAAGATAACAAACAATCTGATGAAGAATTTGACACCTATTTAGAAGAGTTTATCCAAACTGAGAAAGGCTAGGTGAGAAACATGCCAACAATAGATCCGTCATTGTATCTTAAGAATCAAACTCAAGTTAGAGTTCCAGGAACCGAGCTTGGAAAAGATGAATTTTTAAAAATCTTAATGACCCAATTACAGAACCAAGATCCAACGAATCCAATGGAGGACCGTGAATTCATTTCACAGTTAGCGCAATTTTCATCATTAGAACAAATGATGAATATGACAAGTGCTATCAATACTTTAGTTAGGAACCAAGCGATTAGTCCTATTATTCAGTATAGCCATATGATAGGAAAATTTGTGACATATCAAGGTTTTGATGAGGAAACAGGAAAGCCACTTGAATTACAAACAAGTAAAGTTGTTTCGGTTAGTCAATCAGAAGGTTATGCCGTACTGGAATTGGAAAATGGTGAAAAGGTATTTGCCGATCTTATTTTGGAGGTAAAAGCTTCTGAAGATACACCAGTAGATGATACTCCAGAAGAGGAACAAGCTGATAGTAATGAAGAAGCAGGCGAAAATACAGGGTCTGAGTAAAGGAAGTGATTGATATGGATCATCGAATCCATCAGGTACCCAGACAACATGCCTTACAGTTCCCTGCTAAACAAAATCCGAAAGTTGACTCAAATGGACTTGATTTTAAGTCGATTTTACAAGAAAAGCAGGAGCTAATAATTAGTAAACATGCAAGCGAAAGATTGCAAGAAAGAAATATCCATTTAAATGATCAACAGTGGCAACTAATAAATGAGAAAGTAACAGAGGCAAAGCAAAAAGGTATTACAGATTCACTTGTTGTCATGAATAATGCTGCATTACTCGTGAGTGCAAAAAATCATACGGTTGTTACTGCCATGAATTTAGAAGAGGCATCAAACCGAATCTTTACAAACATTAATGGAACTATCTTAATAAATGAATAGGCTGGACCCTTATGGGAAGCCAATAAGCTGTTGACTGATTGATACAGCTAAATATTAAAGGTAAAAGGGGAAAATATAAATGCTACGTTCAATGTATTCAGGTATATCCGGAATGAAAAACTTCCAAACAAAACTAGATGTTATTGGTAATAACATTGCTAACGTAAATACATCTGGCTTCAAAAAAGGCCGTGTAACATTCCAAGATATGATGAGTCAGATGACTTCAGGCGCACAAGCACCTACAGCAACCCGTGGTGGGGTTAACCCAGCGCAAGTAGGTCTAGGTTCTCAATTAGGGTCCATTGACAACATTCATACACAAGGTTTCCGTCAAACAACAAACAACCCGTTAGACTTTGCTTTAGAAGGCGATGGAATGTTTATCGTAAGAGATGGGGATTCAACATACTATACACGTGCTGGTAATTTTTATTTAGATGAAGATGGAGCAATTGTTAATCCACAAGGTTACTATTTACAAGGATTTCAAGGTAGTCCTGTTCTAGAATCTACTTCAATTACTGCTCAAGATAGTACTGGTCAGAACATTGAAATTGAAAACGATCTAACTACTGGTGAAATTATTGTTCGATATAATGATGGTGCTAGTAAGGAGGTTAGATTAGCTCCGGATGCTGCTAATAAAGTAATTACCTTTAATGATGGCGGAGGACAACCTGTAGAAGTAAATTTAACTAATAGTCCGCAAACCGTTATTACTGTAGGTACGGGGGCTACCGCAGAGGTAATTACGTTTGAAGATTTAGATAGTAGTACTTTCAAAGTTCCGGGGTACGCACCAAACCTTTCATTCCAATTAAATGATGACGGAACATTCACTTTTGGAAATGGTGCAAATTCAGTTACTTCAACTGCTGGAAGCCAGAACTTAACATTCACTGACGGAGCGACTACTTTCAACGTTACTTTTGATGGTACGACACTTTCCATCGCAAATGGTGGTAATACAACTACTTTAGAATTTGGTGGATCAACAGGTATGGGCTTTGCTGGTCCATTGGGTAAACTAACCATTCCAGATGACGCTCAAAGCTTTAGTGTTCAATCAAATGGTGTAGTAAACTACGTTGATGTAAATGGTGATACTCAGGTTGCAGGTCAAATTGCACTTGCAAGTTTTTCAAATCCAGCTGGTCTAGAAAAAGCAGGAAGTAACCTATTCTTAAATAGCACGAATGCAGGTTTACTTACTGATGGAAATGGTGCACCTATATATGTATCACCTGAAACAAATGGAGCGGCTTCCATCGTCGCTGGAGCTCTAGAAATGTCTAACGTTGACCTTTCTGAAGAATTCACAGAAATGATTACCGCTCAACGTGGTTTCCAGGCAAACACAAGAATCATTACAACATCAGATGAGATCCTACAAGAACTTGTTAACTTAAAACGATAAATAGGGGGTAAGATGATGCCTTAGAGAGAGGAGGAAAAACCTCCTTTCTAAGGTATCTCTGTTAACTATTATGATAAAACTTACACGTTTGAATGGTGACTCCTTTTCATTAAATGCTTTTATGATTGAACAAATACAATCTTATCCTGATACTACTATTACCCTCATTAATGGAAAAAAAATAGTTGTTAAGGAAGCTGAATTAGTGGTAGTTGAACTTATAACATCTTATTACCAGAGGATAGGGATTGTACATTCACTAAGTGAGGTGGGAAAGTCCAGTGAGTAAATTAGTAAAAACAATGCTTCTCTCATTAGTAATCATTGTATTAGTGGGTGTTGTAGCTGCTGTTATCATACTGAATGTACTAGATAAGCGCGATAAAGGAGAAGAACAACAATCTATTGATGAGATTGTGGAATACTCCTACCAAACACCAGAAATCACAACAGATTTAAGTGATGGAAGTTTTGTAAGAATTCAATTTCAAATAATAACTGATAGTAAAGACGCAAAAGAAGAAATTGAAAAAAGAGAGTTCCAAGTAAGAAACATCCTAATCAAAGAATTAGCAACAAAAGATGAAGACTCGTTTAAATCTGGTCTATCAGACGTTGAGGATATCCTAAAGGTCGAACTAAATAAAGTGATGACTGAAGGTTCCATTGAGGATGTTTATACCATAAATAAAATTTTACAATAGAAAAACAATACTCCAATATGGAGGTGAGTATCCTTGGCAGATGAAGTTCTCTCGCAAAATGAGATCGACGCCCTTTTATCCGCACTGACAACAGGTGATATGGATGCAGAAGAGCTAAAGAAAGAAGAAAAAGAGAAAAGGGTTCGAGTATATGACTTCAAACGAGCTTTACGGTTTTCTAAAGACCAAATTCGAAGTATCGGAAGAATTCATGAGAACTATGCACGATTATTAACAACATTATTCTCTTCACAGCTACGAACCTATGTTAATATTTCAGTTGCATCCGTAGACCAAATTCCATATGAGGAATTTATCCGTTCCGTTCCAAAAGTAACCGTAATGAACTTATACAATGTTCCTCCTTTGGATGGAAAAATCATTATGGAAGTAAATCCAAATATTACGTATGGTATGCTTGACCGTCTATTAGGCGGAAGAGGAGATTCTATCAATAAGATAGATAATTTAACGGAAATTGAATCTATTTTAATATCCCAGTTATTCCAAAAAACAACCATGAGCTTAAAAGAGGCCTGGGCATCACTAATAGATATTGAACCTGAATTAGAGGAAATGGAGATCAATCCACAATTTTTACAGCTAGTCTCACCAAACGAAACAGTTGTTGTCGTATCGTTAAATACTGCGATAGGTGAAATAAGCGGGATGATTAATATTTGTATTCCACATATTGTTTTAGAGCCGATTATTTCCAAGCTCTCGGTTCAATACTGGATGCAAAATAATACAAGTCAGAAGCGAGATCCCGAAGCAGCTGATAAATTAGCTAAAAATCTTGAGAATGTCCATGTTGATGCTAAAGCAATACTTGGTGAAACAACTATTAATATTCAACAGTTCTTAGATTTAGCATCGAATGATGTGATTGCATTAAAACATCCTATAGATGAACCATTAGTATTAAAAGTGAATGATGAACCTAAATTCCATGTACAGCCTGGTAAACACAGAAATAAACTATCCGTACAGGTGTTGGAAGAAATTACGGGAGGAGTTGAAGAATAATGAACGATGGAATGCTTTCCCAGGATGAAATCGATGCACTATTAAAAGTGGGTGCTGATGATGATTCCGATATTATAGAAAGTAATCAGACCGATAAATCTGACATTGATATGAATGATTATCTTTCGTCGATTGAGATAGATACATTAGGTGAAATTGGAAACATTTCATTTGGAAGCTCTGCAACTACGCTTTCAACGCTTCTAAGTCAAAAAGTCGAAATTACAACACCAACAGTATCCATTATCATGAAACAAGAAATTGAAGAAGCATTTCAATTTGAACATGTAAGTGTTCAAGTGAAGTATGTTGAAGGTTTCTCTGGACAAAACGTCCTTGTAATTAAAGCGGAGGACGCAGCCATTATCTCTGATATTATGTTAGGTGGTACTGGAGAAGGTCCATTTGGAGAGTTAAACGAGATTCATTTAAGTGCTGTTCAAGAAGCAATGAATCAAATGATGGGGGCAGCTGCTACTAGTATGTCAACCGTATTTGATAAGCGTGTCGATATCTCTCCACCATCCATTTCTCAAGATCATTTAGCGGATGATGCTGGTGATCCAGATGAAGAAGTGTTTGTGAAAGTATCGTTTCAACTAAAGGTTGGTACGCTAATAGATTCGAATATTATGCAATTAATGCCTATTCGTTTCGCAAAACAACTGGTAGAAGACTTGCTGAATGGCGAACAAGAAACACAAGCAGAATCTGCTGTTTCAGTTGAACCAATTGACAGCTCAGTCCTATATCAAGAGGAGGCTAGTCCAATGCCAAGACAAGCCCAAGTAAACGAAAATTCAAATGTTCAGATGATGAGATCCAATGAACCACAATTCATCGGAAATACAACAATTCAAAATAAATCAAATGTACAACAGGCAGAATTTTCAAGTTTTGAAACACAGGGAAATGTTACCACTAATACACGTAATTTAGATATGTTATTAGACATTCCTTTAAAAGTTACAGTGGAGTTAGGAAGAACAAAACGAACTGTGAAAGAAATTTTAGAACTATCAGCTGGATCAATTATAGAATTAGATAAGCTTGCTGGTGAGCCAGTTGACATTTTAGTCAATGAAAAGTTAATTGCGCAAGGTGAAGTGGTAGTAATAGATGAAAACTTTGGTGTTCGGGTAACGGATATTATTAGCCAATCCGATCGACTAATGAAGCTGAAATAATAACACTAGGAGGAATTTTTCATGAGTAAACGCATCTTAATCGTGGACGATGCTGCATTTATGCGAATGATGATTAAGGATATACTATCTAAGAATGGTTTTGATGTTGTAGGAGAGGCTCAAGATGGAGTACAAGCTGTTGAATTATATAATGAATTGACTCCTGATTTAGTTACAATGGATATTACAATGCCAGAGATGGATGGTATCTCTGCACTTAAGAAAATTAGAGAAACGAATCCGAATGCAAAGGTAATTATGTGTTCTGCGATGGGACAACAAGCGATGGTTATCGATGCAATTCAAGCAGGAGCAAAAGACTTTATCGTAAAACCTTTCCAAGCGGATCGTGTAATCGAAGCTATTCAAAAAGCCCTAGATTAAGAAACGAGTGAGGAAATTGCGTATCGTAAATTATGTGGGGATACTTCTTGGTTTAGTTGTTATTCTAATTAGTTCCCCTTTAAATATCCATGCAGATGGTATGGTCAGTGATCAATACAATGATGATTCAAACGATTCATCTGAAAAGGAACAAAATGATAATTCCCCAGTTACCGACACTGAAGAGGAAAGCCCAGAAAGTGAGGATACTGGGAATGGTTCACTTGTTTTAAATTTAATTCAAATGGTTTTTGCATTATTTTTAATTTTAGTATTGATTTATTTATTGCTTAAGTTTTTAAATAAGCGAAACAAGCTTTTCACTCAAGTGAAGGCTCTTGAAAACCTTGGTGGTATAGCAGTAGGTCCTAGCAAATCGATACAAATAATTCGGGTAGGAAGCAAGCTGTACTTAATAGGGGTTGGCGAGAATGTACAACTACTTGAAGAAATTGAAGACGAACAATTGAGGAAGGAAATCCTAAATAGCTATAAAGATCAAGCAACTTTCAGACCGGATAACTTTCTTTCAATATTTCAAAAAAATTCTAGTCAGGATACTGAATCGTCCAGTTCAAACAAAAATGATTTTAAAAATCTGTTTTCGAGCGAACTAGAAAAATTGAAACTAAACAGAAAAAATCTTATGAATAAGCATACCGAGAAGGAAGATAATCATGAATGAATTTATCGATATGTTTTCTAGTTCAGATCCTACAAATGTCTCGACATCGGTAAAGTTAATATTATTACTAACAGTCTTTTCTTTAGCACCTGGGATTTTAATAATAATGACAAGCTTCACAAGAATCATTATTGTTCTTTCATTTGTAAGAACATCATTAGCCACACAACAAATGCCACCCAATCAAGTGTTAATTGGACTTGCGTTATTTTTAACATTTTTCATAATGGCACCCACCTTTAGTGAAGTATATGAGGAGGGGTTACAGCCATTATTTAATGAGGAAATTACGCTTGATGAGGCATATGACCGAGCAAGCGAGCCGATAAAAGAATTCATGGCAAATCATACAAGGCAAAAGGATCTAGCATTGTTTTTAAATTATGCTGAAATAGAAGCACCAGAAAGCATTCAGGATATACCAATGACTGCATTGGTACCAGCATTTGCAATAAGTGAATTAAAGACAGCTTTTCAAATGGGTTTTATGATATTTATTCCATTTTTAATTATTGATATGGCAGTTGCAAGTATTCTCATGTCCATGGGGATGATGATGTTACCACCAGTTATGATTTCTTTACCATTTAAAATATTATTATTTGTTTTGGTAGATGGATGGTACTTAATTACACATTCCTTGTTTTCAGGATTTTGACAATGAAGAGGAAAAGGGTTAAAGGAGGGTTTACGAATTGAGTAGTGAATTTGTTTTAACATTAGCAGAAAAAGGGATATACACGGTGCTTCTTGTTACAGGACCTCTGCTTATTTTAGCATTAGCAGTCGGATTACTTGTAAGTATTTTCCAAGCAACGACTCAGATTCAAGAACAAACCCTTGCTTTTATTCCTAAAATTGTAGCTGTTCTAGTTGGCTTAGTCTTTTTCGGCCCATGGATGTTATCAACTATGATTGAATTTACATCTGACCTTTTCCAAAATCTTAACCGGTTTGTAGGGTAGGCTATGTTGTTTGAGTTAATAAATATCAATAGTTTTCCTGTCTTTTTGCTTATCTTAGTAAGAGTGCTTGGCTTTTTTGTCACCATGCCGTTATTATCTTATCGGACGATACCAATTCAATTTAGAATTGGTTTAAGTTTCTTTTTAGCTTTTATGATGTTTTACACGATTGATTCATCAGGCTTTGTATTAAATGAGTTATTTTTCTTTTTAATCTTTAAGGAAGCACTAGTAGGTATTCTGGTAGGTTTAATTGGGTATATCATTATTTCCGCTGTACAAGTTGCTGGGGGATTTATCGATTTTCAAATGGGGTTTGCAATTGCCAATGTTATGGATCCTCAAACTGGTGCTCAAAGTCCAATAACGGGGCAATATTTCTATATTATTGCATTACTATTCTTATTATCGGTAGATGGTCACCATTTGTTAATAGATGGTATAGTAAATAGTTATACTTTTATTCCAATCGATACTTTTATTCCTTTTCATGATGGCAATATCGCTGAATTTGTAATTAGGGCGTTCAATAGTATGTTTCTTATAGCTTTCCAAATATCGATTCCAATTGTTGGCTGTTTGTTCTTAGTCGATGTAGCATTAGGTATCGTGTCGCGAACTGTTCCACAGCTCAATGTATTTGTAGTCGGTTTGCCGTTAAAAATATTAGTCAGTTTTGCTGCTATTTTAGTGTTTTTAAGTCTTTATATCGTGTTAGCTAGAACTTTATTTACTACTATGTTTGAGACCATGCAAGGGCTTATGTCATTATTTGGAGGTGCTTAGGTCTTGCAATTAAAGTTAGATTTGCAATTCTTTGCAGGTGAAAAAACCGAAAAAGCAACTCCGAAGAAAAGAACGGATGAACGAAAAAAAGGTAGAGTAGCAAAGAGCCAAGATGTTAATACAGCTTTATTACTTCTGTTTGTACTTATACTGATGGCAGTGTTTGGAAGTTTTATGAAGGATAGTATGCTCGCTTTATTTCAGCATACATTTACGGAGTATATGAATTGGGAACTTACAGAAAAATCGGTTTTTCAAGTTTTTAGGGAAGGAATTATTAATTTTGTTAAGATAGTAGCTCCAGTTATGCTTATTGCTATGGTTGCTGGTGTTGCTGCTAGCTTAATGCAGGTTGGTTTTTTATTCACAACTGAACCTCTCAAGTTTGACCTTAAAAAAATTGATCCGATACAGGGTGCGAAACGAATTTTTTCTGTTCGTGCTCTTGTAGAATTACTAAAATCTTTATTAAAGATTTCCATTATAGGAACCATTACATTTATGGTCATCTGGATATACAAAGACGAGATGTTAATGGTTGCATTTAAAAATGCGGATGGTGCATTAGCATTCTTCGGTAGAGTAACGCTCATCATGGGATTCGCAGCCACAATAGCATTATTAATACTTGCTGTATTTGATTATGCTTATCAACGATTTGATTTCGAAAAAAATATTCGGATGTCTAAACAAGATATCCGAGATGAATATAAAAATATCGAAGGAGACCCTTTGATAAAATCGAAAATTAAAGAAAAACAACGTCAAATTGCCATGAGGCGTATGATGAGTGAAGTACCTAATGCGGATGTAGTTATTACAAACCCGACCCACTTTGCAGTAGCAATTAAATATGATGAAGACAAAGCGGGCGCACCATATGTGGTTGCAAAAGGTGTTGATAGTATTGCATTCAAAATTAGAGAAATTGCGAAAGCAAATGATGTAATGACAGTTGAAAACCGACCTCTAGCGAGGTCACTATATGCATCAGTTGAAATAGGGGAAATAATACCGGAAGAGTTTTATCAAGCTGTTGCAGAAGTTTTAGCTTATGTATATCGTATGGAGAAAAAAGTTTAACGCTTAAGGAGAGACATCCATGAAGGCACGTGATTTATCCGTTTTAATCGGTGTAATTTTAGTAATAGTCATGTTAGTCATCCCACTACCTGGATGGCTACTTAGCGTACTTATTTTAATTAATATTGTATTAGCATTAATTGTACTCTTGGTTTCTATGAATACACAGGAACCACTTCAGTTTTCAGTATTTCCCACCCTGATACTACTGTTAACATTGTTCAGATTAGCATTAAATGTCTCGACCACAAGATCTATCCTTAGTGAAGCAGATGCTGGTGGAGTAGTTGAAACCTTTGGTTCTTTCGTAATTGGTAATAACCCATTAGTCGGTTTTGTAGTATTTATTATTCTAGTTCTTATTAATTTCTTGGTTATCACAAAGGGTTCCGAACGTGTTTCTGAGGTAGCTGCTCGTTTCTCACTAGATGCGATGCCAGGTAAACAAATGAGTATAGATGCAGATTTAAACGCAGGACTTATTTCCGAGCAAGAAGCAAGGGATAGAAGAAAAAAGGTAGAAAATGAAGCGGATTTTCACGGCTCTATGGATGGTGCAAGTAAATTCGTAAAAGGGGATGCAATTGCAGGTATTATCATTGTATTAATCAATATAATCTTCGGATTAATTATTGGTTTAACCCAAATGGGATTCTCATTTGGTGAAGCAATTGATACGTATATGCGATTAACAGTAGGGGACGGTCTAGTGAGTCAAATACCAGCATTACTAACTTCTACTGCGACTGGTATTGTGGTAACACGTAGCTCTGCCACTGGAAACAATTTAGGAAGTGATGTTACTGCTCAGTTATTACAGTATCCTAAATTATTATTTATTGCTGCGGGTACAATATTCCTATTAGGGTTTACCCCTATTAATTTCTTCCTAACAACTATTATTGCAGGAGTCATAGCTATAGGTGCATACTACATGCAACAAAAGCAAAAAGAACCTGTCATAAGAGACGAAGAAGAAGAAGTTCAAGAAGAAGGTTCTGCTATGAAAACGCAGGAGAATGTTGTGAATCTTCTAAGTATGGACCCAATTGAATTTGAGTTTGGATATGCACTTATTCCATTAGTTGATGCTAAACAAGGTGGAGATCTACTAGATCGTGTGATTATGATCCGTAGGCAATTAGCGATTGAATTAGGTATTGTCATCCCAGTAGTACGTATTCGCGACAATATACAACTGAATCCGAATGAATATCGCTTACGGATAAAAGGAAATGAAGTTGCCACAGGAGAGATACTTCTAGATCACTATCTAGCGATGACCCCTGATATCGATAATGACTTAATTGATGGTATTGAAACAAGGGAACCGGCTTTCGGACTTCCAGCTAAATGGATTAGTGAAGAAAATAAAGATGAAGCAGAACTGTCAGGTTATACGGTAGTAGATCCTCCGTCGGTTGTTTCGACACACATTACAGAAATTATTAAACGACATGCTCATACACTATTAGGGCGACAAGAGACAAAGGAATTGGTAGACCATCTTAAAGAAAATTATCCAATCCTAGTGGAAGAAGTTACGCCAGATCCACTATCAATCGGAGATATCCAAAAGGTATTAGCGAAACTTTTAAGAGAGAATGTTTCGATTCGAAACTTACCCATCATTTTCGAAACGTTAGCTGATTTTAGCAAGCTTACTAATGACCCGGAATTACTCGGGGAATATGTTAGACAAGCACTATCAGCTCAATTAACAAAACAATATGCTAATCCGGATAATTCGATGAAAGTAATCACCGTCTCTGGAAGAGTTGAAAAGAAAATCGCTGAAAGTATCCAAACAACTGAGCATGGTAATTATTTAGCATTAGATCCAGACACTCAACAAGAAATTGTCAAAGCAATTAATGAAGAGGTTGAGAAATTAGCACTACAAGAGGAAAATCCAATTGTTTTATGCTCACCTGCAATTCGAATGTATTTAAAACAATTGTTAGATCGATTCTTACCTCACGTTGTTGTTTTATCCTATAACGAACTTGAACCAACTGTACAAGTACAAAGTGTTGGAGTGGTGAATGTAGCATGAAGGTAAAAAATATGTAGCACCAACAATTCATGAAGCAATGACTCAAATAAGGAAGGAACTTGGGACGAATGCTGTTATTTTAAGTTCCAAGGAAATTCAAGAAGGTGGATTTTTAGGGCTCTTTAAGAAACGGAAGGTGGAAGTAGTAGCGGCACTTGATCGGGATCCGGTACTAATGAAGCAACAAAAACCAATCACGAAAAAGCCTGAAATACCTATTAATACTCGAAAACAAACCGTAAACCATGAATTAATGAATGAAATAAAGAACATGCGCCTGCTGCTAGAGCAACAATCTCTCCAACAGCAGGTTCATAAATATCCTCTTGATTATCAAACGGTATATCATCATTTGATTGAACAGGAGGTCAAAGAAGAAATTGCGACCAGTATCATGGAAAGTGTAATCAAGCAGCATGAGAATAAAAACACTTTTCCTAAGGCCGCAATAATAGCACAAGACGTTAAGCAAGAGATGGAGTCTAGGTTAAGTAATCTATCCTTTAAAGGTATATCAAAATCAGCAAGAGTAGTACATTTTGTTGGGCCAACTGGGGTAGGGAAAACGACTACTATTGCAAAAGTAGCTGCTAAAAGCATGTTACAGGACAAAAAAAGCGTTGCATTTATTACGATGGATACATACAGGATTGCTGCAATTGAACAATTAAAGACATATGCGAAGATACTAGATAATCCTGTTGAAGTAGTCTATTCACCACAGGACTACCAAGAAGCACTTGAAAAGTTTCGGGACCATGATCTAATTTTAGTTGATACGGCAGGTAGAAATTATCGAGATGAACAATATGTCGAAGAACTGACAAAGAATATAAAGTTAAAAGGTAATGTTGAAAATTATCTTGTACTCTCTTTGACAGCCAAACCGAAGGATATAATTGATATATTTCATAGCTTTCGACACATTGATATTAAGGGTTTAATCTTTACCAAAATTGATGAAACAAGACAATATGGTAGTTTATTGAATATACCGCTAACCCATCAACTGGGAATTGCCTATATTACCAATGGACAAGAAGTCCCTGATAATATTGTAATCCCATCAAAAGAAGTCATTAGTAATTATATAGTAGGTGATCTAATTGACTCATGATCAAGCTGAGAGCTTAAGACGAAAGATTGAAACATCTAAGAATCCAAAACATGCCAAAACGATTTCTTTTGTCAGTGGTAAGGGCGGTGTTGGTAAATCCAATATAGCGGTCAATTTTTCCTTAGAGTTATCCAATCAAGGGAAAAAAGTTTTGTTAATAGACTTAGACATTGGTATGGGAAACGTCGAAATATTATTAGGATTACAGGCAAAGAAAACTATTGTAAATATGTTGCAGGACTTTTTGCCTATTTATGATATTATGGAAGTAGGACCAAATAATCTGAACTATATAGCTGGGGGTTCAGGATTAACAAGTCTATTTTCACTTGATGAAAATAAAATGAATTACTTTTTAGAACAGTATCAATCAATTGTACAATCATTTGATTATATTATTTTCGATATGGGTGCGGGTGCGACCCAAGCAAGTATCGAATTTGTTCTAGCGTCTGATGAATGTATCGTCATAACAACTCCAGAACCAACTTCGATAACAGATGCATATAGCATGATAAAGCATATTATTAGCTATAAGGAATCCATGCCAATCTATTTGGTATTAAATCGGGCTGATAATCCAAAAAATGGAGAGCGAACTGTAGCTCGTTTTCAAAACGTTATCTTACAATTTCTCGGGGTTGAATTAAAGCTTCTTGGCATACTTCCGGAAGATAAGGCAGTTACTGCAGCTGTTATCGAGCAGGCTCCTTTTGTAATAGCCAATAATCGATCGCAAATTGCCAAGTCAATTAAACGATTGGTGACGCATTACACAAGACAGCAAGAAGGAGTCCAGGCTAATGAAGCTTCTACATTCGTTGACAGATTAAAAAATCTACTAATTCATAAAGGTAGGTGAGCATCGTGTCTCCCATTCGTGTAATCGTGGTTGATGACTCAGCTTTCATGAGGAAAATGATCACAGATATACTAGAAAGTGACAACCGTATTCAAGTAATTGCAACGGCTAGGAATGGGGCGGATGGTTTAAAGAAAATAAAAGAGCTTTCACCAGATGTTGTAACGCTCGATGTCGAGATGCCCATAATGGATGGAATGACAGCACTTGCTCACATTATGGAGGACAACCCCCTCCCTGTAGTTATGCTTTCCAGTTTAACAAAGGAAGGAACTACTAATACATTACAGGCAATCACGACTGGCGCAGTTGATTTTATAGCGAAGCCATCTGGTTCTATCTCGCTAGACATTGCAAACATCAAGCAAGAAATTATTGAAAAGGTTCTAGCTGCAGCCCAAGTCGATGTTACAAAAAGTATTCAAACTGACGAAGACGATAAGCCAAAGCTAGTTCCAACAAGGCAACTATATGCCAAAACAATTGTTCTTGTAGGTGCTTCAACCGGAGGACCGAGAGCACTTCAACGGCTAATTCTCGACCTACCAGAAGACTTTTCTAATCCTGTTCTAATTGTTCAACACATGCCGGCTGGATTTACGAAATCACTTGCAGATCGATTGAATAATTTGAGTGGCTTGCATATTAAAGAAGCAAAACATGGAGAAATTATTCAAGATAGAACCGTTTATATCGCGCCTGGAAATTTTCATATGAAGATTCGAAAGGTAGGTACAGTTCACGCGATTGAACTGACTCAAGAGGATGAAAGAGCTGGTCATAGACCTGCAGTAGATGTCTTATTTGAATCAGCTGCCACAATCAATAGAGTAAATAAAGTAGCAGTTGTTCTTACAGGAATGGGAAGTGACGGTTCTAAAGGAATTGAACAATTAAAGAGAAATGACCCAGAAACCATCGTGCTTGCTGAATCTGAAGAATCAGCTGTCATTTATGGTATGCCCAAGGCAGCTATTAAAACTAATGCGGTTAATTATATCGTACATTTACATAAAATGGGCGAAATGATACATGCGCTAACGAAAAGAACCGGGGGGATGTAGAATGGATACAACACAATACTTAGATGTTTTTATTGATGAAAGTAATGAACATATCGAGGTTCTCTATAAAAAGTTGTTAGAGCTCGAAAAGGATCCTACTGAAAAAGCAATAATTGAAGAAATATTTAGAGCTGCGCATACCTTAAAAGGAATGTCTGCAACAATGGGTTATAATGATTTGGCTAAGTTAACCCATACCTTGGAAAATGTATTCGATGCCATTCGTTATGATAAAGTTCAAGTACAATCAGAAATGATTGATTTGTTAGTGGAAACAGTTGATCATCTAAATGCCATGGTTGAAGATATTGCAAGTGGAGGAAATGGTTCACAAGATATAACAGACGTTGCAAATCAATTAGAAGCAATTGAAAAAGGTGAAGTAGTTGTACCAAAAGAGAAAATAGAAACAGTTCAAGAGGTAGTAACAGCTCAAAACAGTAGTGTGTTCACCAAGTTAGATGAATTTGAATTATCCATTCTGAATGAGTCGAACGAGAGAGGCTTCCAAAACTTTGAGGTCTCTGTTCAACTAAGGGAAGACTGTTTATTAAAAGGTGCCCGTGTATTTATGGTGTTTGAAGTATTAGAACAATTGGGTGAAGTAATTAAGTCTAATCCTTCTGTCACAGACTTAGAGGATGAAAATTTTGATTACTCTTTCTCCGTAATACTAGTTTCTAGCGCCAAGGAAAATGAGATTGCTGAAAAGATTAAAAAAGTATCAGAAATCGAAAAAGTAACAGTAGACGCATTCTCTGTAAACAATTACCTAGATAGAAAAGAGACTGAGCTGACTACACCAGTCACTAATGAAGTAAATACTGTCGAAGATAAGAAAGTAGAAAAGAATGAGTCAACAGACAGTGAAAATACGAAGAGTAGTCATAATAAAACAATCCGAGTAAACATTGATAAACTTGATGTGCTGATGAATCTATTTGAGGAATTGATTATAGACCGTGGTCGTCTTGAGCAAATTTCTACGGAATTACGTAATACGGAGCTTCAGGAATCGGTAGAACGTATGTCCAGAGTGTCAAGTGACCTACAAAATATCATTCTTACTATGCGCATGGTTCCTATTGAACACGTATTTAGTAGATTCCCGAGAATGATTCGTAAACTTGCAAGAGACTTGGATAAGCAGGTGGATTTAGAAATTATCGGTGCAGACACAGAGTTAGATCGTACAGTAATTGATGAAATTGGAGATCCAATTGTCCATCTATTGCGTAATGCCATAGACCATGGCGTAGAAACACCAGAAGTGCGTTTACAAAAAGGTAAACCAGAAAAAGGTACCATTAAATTAAAGGCCTTCCATAGTGGTAACCATGTATTTATTGAGATTGCTGACGATGGTGCAGGGATAAACAAAGAGAAGGTGTTAAAGAAAGCTATCGAAAATGGTATAGTATCTGAAAATGATAAAGATACGTTAACCGACCAACAAATCTATGGTTTAATCATGGAAAGTGGATTCTCTACAGCTGATAAGATTTCTGATATCTCTGGACGAGGTGTAGGTCTAGATGTGGTGAAAAACACGATTGAGTCACTAGGTGGCAGTATAACAATAGACTCGGAATACAATAAAGGTTCTGTATTCTCTATTCAATTACCACTAACATTGACGATTATTTCTGTATTGTTAGTTGAATTAAATAAAGAGAAATATGCTATACCTTTATCTTCAATTATTGAAACAGCTATTGTGTCGAAAGAACAGATTCTTTCTGCACACCATAAAAAAGTAATTGATTTCAGAGGAAAAGTAGTTCCATTAGTTAACCTTAAAGAGATATTCGATGTGCCGAATGCGGATCATGATGAGGAATATACATCAATTGTTATTGTGAAAAAGGGCGAAAAAATGGCTGCACTTGTTGTAGACTCTTTCATTGGTCAACAAGAAGTAGTTCTTAAATCCTTAGGGGCATATTTGAGTAGCACATTTGCAATATCTGGAGCAACTATTTTAGGTGATGGACAGGTTGCTTTAATTGTCGATAGTAATGCAGTAATTAAATAATAATATTTTTAAGGGGGAAGAAAAAATGAGTAATGAAACAGCTACTGAAAAAAAGGTTATTGTATTTCAACTAAAGGATGAAGAATTTGCAGTTTCCGTACAACAAATTGGTTCAATTGAGCGAATTGAAACGATTACACGTGTTCCGAATACTGCGAAGTTTGTGAAGGGTGTAATTAACCTAAGAGGAGTAGTAACTCCGATTATTGATCTTCGTTCTCGATTAGGAATTGAAGAATCTGACTATACAGAATCAACGCGGATTATTATTGTATATTTGGATGATATGGAAGTTGGATTAATTGTTGATGCAGCTAATGATGTAATCGATATTTCTACTGACGCTATTGAACCTGCCCCTGAAGTAATCGGTGCAGTCAATGCAGATTATATTGAAGGCGTTGCGAAACTAGAAAATCGTTTATTAATCTTATTAGACCTTAAGAAGGTTCTTACGTATGAAGAAATTAACGAGTTAAAAAATGTAGAAGGTCAATAATATGAATTATGAGCAACTATCACTTATCCAATTGGATGCGTTAAAGGAAATTGGAAATATCGGTGCTGGAAATGCTGCGACTTCCATGTCTAAATTGATTCAAAAAAAGGTAGATATGGTGGTGCCCAGCATAGATATCGTGGCATTTGATGAAGTGATGGATTTGGTAGGTGGTGCCGATAACCTGATTGTATCGATATTATTTGAAATACAAGGTGACGCACCAGGTATGGTTTATCTATTATTCTCAGCAGAAGAAGCGGAATCTCTAGTAAAACAAATGACAAGAAACAATGCGATTTCGCTCTTTTCTGCTGAAAAAGACAATGAAATAGCCTTTTCTGCATTGGGAGAAGCAGGGAATATCTTAGCAGGATCATATTTATCCGCGTTATCCGATTTTACCAATATTAATATGCAACCATCAGTACCACATATCAGTATCGATATGGCTGGGGCCATTTTAACGGTTGGTCTATTACAAGTTTCAGAGGTGACCGATTATGCCATTATTATTAATACAAAGATTAATGATGAAGCGGCAAATCATCAAGGTGTGAATGGTCAATTATTATTATTACCCTCACCTGAGTCATTTGCTAACATCTTTGAAGCATTAGGAATACAAGACTATGCATAAAGAAAAGACAATTGTTAAAGTAGGGATAGCGGATTTAAACATGGTTTCTGCTCCTGATGTGATTCGAACATCAGGGTTAGGCTCCTGTGTAGGTGTAGTTATTTATAATTTGAATAAACAAATAGCAGGAATGGCACATGTCATGCTACCAGATTCCAGTCTTGGAAAACAGGCCACACTAAATGAGTACAAATATGCTGACACTGCAATCGACATACTGGTCGATAAGCTTTGCCAACAAGGTATTAGAAAATCTCAACTACAAGCTAAACTTGCAGGTGGCGCACAAATGTTTCAAATTAACAACAGTTCTAATGACCTTATGCGAATTGGTAAGCGAAATATAGAAGCGGTTCTATCAAAACTTAATGAACATAATATTCCGGTAATATCTTCTGATGTTGGTGGGAATTTTGGAAGAACGATAGAATTTGATCCACAGAACGGACAATTAAAAATTCGAACCATTACTAAGGGTGAAGAAATTATTTAAATACATCGTGTAAGGTAGATGTAAAATTTGGACAGGGAGGAGCATGTCATTTGGGAACAAAAATCTCTCCCCTAGAGCAAGAATTATGGGAAAGATGGAAAAACCATCAAGATAATGATGCAGCAAATGAATTAATTCAACAATATATGCATTTGGTGAATTATCATGTAGAACGAACCATAAGCCATCTTCCAAGTAGTGTTTTAAGAGAAGATATTAAAAGTCTTGGCTTATATGGACTGTACGACGCCTTAAAAAAGTTCGATCTTGATCGGGATCTGAAATTTGATACCTATGCTTCCTTCCGAATTCGTGGAGCTATTATTGATGGCTTAAGAAAAGAAGATTGGCTTCCAAGGTCCATAAGAGAAAAAACAAAGAAAATTGAACAAGTTACCCAGCAATTGATTCAGCGGTACCAACGCGATCCTAGTTCAGAAGAAATTGCTAAGGTATTAGATATGCCTGTTGAGGAAGTTGAAACATACGTCCGAGACGCACTTGTCGCTAATATGTTGTCTATTGAGGAAAAACCAAAGGATAGTAAACATAAAGAAGGTATAGGATATACCATTCCTGATGAGACAAGTGTACAACCAGAAACACAGGTTATTCGAAATGAACAATATAAGGAATTAGCGAATAGTATTAAAGGCCTGAAGGAAAACGAGCAAATGATAATTAGTCTCTTTTATAATGAGGGATTAACATTTACAGAGATCGGGCAAGTACTTGGTTTAACGACATCTAGAATTTCACAGATCCATAAAAAAGCTATCTTTAAATTAAAAAACACATTAAAAGAAGCTTTATAATTTCAGCCGAAGGAGTAGTTTGGTATGACGGATCTAAATCAATTGTTTAAAGTAGTTGTTTCCAAAGATCATATGATTGCCGAGCTCCATTATACTGATGAATATCTCGTAAACCGTGATATAGAGATTTCAGTGGAACTATTAAAACAATTTCTTATCGAAAACAAAATTGTTTATGGAATAAATAGCGAGGGCATGAATCAATTTTCTGGCCTCCCAGCTCTTGAAGACTTCCCTGTAACAATTGCGACCGGGGAAGCTCCTGTTCCTGGTGAAGATGGTAAGGTACATTATGTGGTTAATTTTAATCCTGAAGTAGAAAGAACGGATGAAAATTGGAATTTTCGCGATGTCATGAGTATCCCATCTGTTGAGGTCGATGAGAAACTAGCAACAGTTTCACTACCTACCGAGGGTGTCCCTGGGACAGATGTTTATGGAAATACAGTTCCCGCCAAACCGGGGAAAACAGTTAAAATGAAAGCGGGTAAAAATGTACGCTTTGATGAAGAGAATTTAATCTTTTATTCGGAATCAGTTGGACAGGCTAGTGTACAAGGAAGCTATATACATGTTCATCCAGTTTTTGAAGTAAGAGATTCATTATCCATGAAAGAAGGAAACCTAGACTTTATCGGAACCATTATCGTACGAGGTGATGTACCTTCAGGATTTTCATTAAATGCTGGCGGAGATATTAAAATATTCGGTATGGTAGAAGCAGCAACATTAACAGCAGAAGGTTCTATATATATTGCGGAAGGTTTTGCTGGACTGCAAAAAGGATTAATTGAAGCAAAAGAGAATCTGCAAATTGGTTATATTAATCAAGGAATAGTGAATATCCAAAATAACTTATATGTGGAAAACTCTATCCTTCATAGTGATTGTATAGTAGGGAACGAGTTGATTTGCCAAAGGGGCAGCATAATTGGTGGAAAGATATCTGCGGGGGGGAGCATCCAAGTTAAACATGTTGGAAATCATTTAAACACTCCTACATATTTAAATCTTGGACGCAACCATAAAGAGGTTGAGCGAATAGAAGAACTCCAAGCACAGAAAAAAGAAGTGGAAGATTCATTAACAAAACTTTCGCTTATAGGAGACAAATTAGCAAGCACACCTAATATTGAGTCAAACCCTAAATTATTCACGATGCTCCAAAAGCAACAGGCTTCCTATGATAAAAACCTAGAATTACTAGAGAATATAAAGGAAGAACTTAACTCTATTTCAAGTGAATCTAACGAGAAAAAAGCAAAATTGACGGTGCTTGGCAATATTTATGGAAATACGATAGTATCCTTTGGTAAATACAGGCGAGTAATTAATACTCCATATAAGCAAGTCGAATTTGAGCTCGTCCGTAATGAAATATTTATGCGTGCCTTATAATATTTCCAAAAGGAATAGTCCTGTATAAACGCCTGAAAGAAGTGATCTTAATGAGTTGGAAATCGATTGAGATGCAAGTAGCACTTCCTAGAACACAAGATGCCGGAAAGATTCAAGAACAGCTTTTTAAACAAAATCAACATTTTCAAGAGGGATTAGCACAGAGTAATCTTGTACAAGAGATGGAGAAACGAAAGAAAGTTCAAGAGTTTGATGAGATTCACTTGCAAAAAGATGGCCAAAAAGAAGAAAAGGGATCTGGACAAAGAGGTAATAGAAAGAACGAGAAAGATTCAAACGAAGTTGAACACATAATCAAACATCCTTTTTTAGGGAACAACTTTGATATTAGGAGCTAAACGTTTTATGACATCATTTTTATTTATCATTAGTTTTTTATTACATATTGTTTCTATTGTCGCGATCTATTCTTTACATAAACAACGCCTACAAACTCATTCTACGGATACTACAAAAACATCCGATATCATCGAATTAATGGATAGTTATCTGGAAGAGATTAAACAGGAGAATAGACTCTTACAGGAAGAATTGTCGAAGAATAATAATGATTCAACTAACAAAGAGAATGTTACATCTAAGAAGAATCTAGATTCTGTTACCAGAATAGAGCCTACTCTGGATTCTAAAATCGATGAAGAACCACTAGAAACAATAGATATAAATCTGAATAGTGACGTACAGGATGAGATTGAAGTGTCTCTACAATCACGAATATTAAAGCTGTATCAAGAGGGACGTTCAATCGAAGATATAGCTCGAAGTTTAGGTTGTGGAAAAACAGAAGTAGAATTAATTGTAAAATTTCACGAGAAAAAGTAATATTTAAGCTTGATTACCTGAATCTAGTATGATATATTTATTTTTGGTGTAAATACAACATATTTTTTATTTATAACCACACACGCTTGTTGATTTGCTAAAAGGTGCCGAAAGGTCTTTAGCAGAAATGATTCAAGCGGAGGAAAAACCAAGGAGGAAAAATAATGTCAGTAATTTCTATGAAGCAATTACTAGAAGCTGGTGTACATTTCGGACATCAGACACGTCGTTGGAACCCTAAGATGAAGAAATATATCTTCACTGAGCGTAACGGCATTTATATCATCGACCTTCAAAAAACTGTTAAGAAGGTAGAAGAAGCTTATAACTATGTGAAAGAGCTTGCTGCTAACGGTGGTACTGTTCTTTTCGTAGGTACAAAGAAACAAGCACAAGATTCTGTTAAAGAGGAAGCTATCCGTTCTGGTATGTACTATGTTAACCAACGTTGGTTAGGTGGTACACTTACAAACTTCCAAACAATTCGTAAACGTATTAACCGTTTAGTTGAAATTGAAAAAATGGAAGAAGATGGTACTTTTGAAGTACTACCTAAAAAAGAAGTTGTTGGTTTACTAAAAGAAAAAGAACGTCTTGTTAAATTCCTTGGTGGAATTAAAGACATGAAGAAACTACCAGATGCACTATTCGTAATTGACCCTCGTAAAGAGCGTATTGCAATTGCGGAAGCTCACAAATTAAACATTCCTATCGTTGGAATTGTTGATACTAACTGTGATCCTGATGAAATCGATTATGTGATCCCAGCTAATGATGATGCAATCCGTGCTGTGAAACTTCTAACAGCTAAAATTGCTGATGCTATCCTTGAAGTTAAACAAGGTGAGGAATTAGAAGTAGTAGAAGAAGCACAAACAGAAGATTCAGTTGAAGCAACTGAAGAAGCTTAATTCTGAAAAGGTCAGGTGATAAGAGGATAAGCCTTTTATCACCTTTTTTTAAGGATAACTTGCTTAGAGGTACATTAGACTTGTGATTGGTTTGTTCTTATTTCAGATAGTTAATGCTAATTATGAAACTACTTCGCTCATATGTACGAACAAAAGCGAGTTTCTAAGCATTTAATATCAAACTAAGGTAAAGCTAAATATGTATAATATTAAGGAGGATTCAAGATGGCAATAACTGCACAAATGGTAAAAGAACTTCGTGAAAAAACTGGTGCTGGAATGATGGATTGTAAGAAGGCACTTACAGAAACTAATGGTGACTTAGATAAAGCAATTGATTACTTAAGAGAAAAAGGTATTGCAAAAGCTGCTAAAAAGGCAGATCGTATTGCTGCAGAAGGATCTACATATATTGCAACTGAAGGCAATACAGCAGTATTAATGGAAGTTAACTGTGAAACAGACTTCGTAACAAAGAATGATCAATTCAAAACATTACTAGTAGATTTAGGAAACCACATCCTATCTCAAAAACCAGCAAGCGTTGAAGAAGCATTACAACAAAAGCTTAATGGTGATGGGGAAACAGTTGAAACTTATATCAATTCTGCTGTAGCAAAAATCGGTGAAAAACTATCTCTTCGTCGTTTTGAACTTCTTACTAAAACTGACAATGATGTATTCGGTGAGTACTTACACATGGGAGGAAGAATTGGTGTTCTTACTCTAATTGAAGGTTCTACTGATGAAGCTCTTGCGAAAGACATTGCAATGCATGTTGCTGCAGTAAACCCTAAATATGTTAGTCGTGACGAAGTGTCAGAAGATGTAATTAACCACGAGCGTGAAGTGTTAAAACAACAAGCACTAAATGAAGGTAAACCTGAAAACATTGTTGAGAAAATGGTTGAAGGCCGTCTAGGTAAATTCTTTGAAGAAATTTGTCTATTAGAACAAGGTTTCGTTAAAGATCCAGACCAAAAAGTTAAGAAGTATGTCGCTTCTAAAGGTGGAAGTGTAAAGACATTCGTTCGCTATGAAGTAGGAGAAGGAATGGAAAAACGTGCTGACAACTTTGCAGAAGAAGTAATGAGCCAAGTTAAAAAATAATGAAAAACAACAATAGGGGACATTTAATGTTCCCTATTTCACCATAAATATAGATTTCGACATAAATTCAATGTGAATACGCATTGAATGAAGTTACACTTTATGGAGGTTATTATGACAACTGCTCGTTACCAAAGAATTGTTTTGAAATTAAGCGGAGAAGCTTTAAGTGGAAATCAGGGCTACGGTATTGAACCAAAAGTTATCCAGTCCATCGCATCCCAAGTCAAAGAAGTAGTTAATCTTGGTGTAGAGGTTGCCATTGTTGTAGGTGGCGGAAATATTTGGCGTGGTAAAGTCGGTAGTGAAATGGGAATGGATCGTGCAACAGCTGATTACATGGGAATGCTAGCAACTGTTATGAATTCTTTAGCATTACAGGATGCATTAGAAACGATTGACATTCCAAGTCGAGTGCAAACTTCGATTGAAATGAGACAGGTGGCAGAACCCTATATCAGAAGGAAGGCTATTCGTCATTTAGAAAAGAAACGAGTGGTTATTTTTGCTGCGGGTACCGGTAATCCTTATTTCTCTACAGACACTACAGCTGCTTTAAGAGCGGCTGAAATCGAAGCTGAAGTAATTTTGATGGCTAAGAATAATGTGGATGGTGTTTACTCAGATGATCCAAGAGTAAATAAAGAAGCAAAGAAATATGATAATATTACGTATATGGAAATGCTGAACGAAGGCCTAGGCGTAATGGATTCTACTGCTTCGACATTATGTATGGAAAATGATATACCGCTAATCGTGTTCTCTATTACAGAAGAAGGAAATATTAAAAAGGTTGTCCAAGGTGAGACAATCGGTACAATTATAAGGGGGAAATAATCATGACTGATCAAATTATGAATGAATGCCGAGATAAAATGCAACAAACTATTCAAGCATTTACAAGAAATTTGGCCACGGTGAGAGCTGGAAGAGCTAACCCAAGTTTACTTGACAGTGTGTTTGTTGAATATTATGGTGCCAATACACCACTCAACCAGTTAGCTTCAATAGGAGCACCTGAAGCACGATTACTTGTTATTACTCCTTATGATAAAACTGCTATGGGAGATATTGAAAAAGCCATTCAAAAAGCAGATTTAGGATTATCTCCATCTAATGACGGTAATGTAATCCGTCTTAACATCCCTCCATTAACAGAAGAGCGTAGAAAAGACTTAGTTAAAGTGGTAGGGAAGTATGCAGAAGAATTTCGTGTTCAAGTAAGAAACGTTCGTCGTGATACCAATGACGCACTGAAAAAAGCAGAGAAAAATGGAGAATTAACAGAAGACGAACTAAGAAATGCTCAGGATGACGTTCAGAAAGTAACGGATAAATATATTGCTGAGATCGATCAATTAGCAAAAGACAAAGAAAAAGAGATCATGGAAGTTTAATAACCATTGAACTCGATTGTGATTATTGGTACGTAGATTCCAATAAAAAATTTTGCTCTATTTAGAGGAAAAATGATGTCTCTATTTACAATTAAAGCCCTCTTTGTATAAGGGGGCTTTTGTATTCTTACTAGAAAATAGTATAATGAGAGTATTATTTTAGACGTAACGAACATCATCAAGATGTTATTTATGGTATGATGTTACTAAATACATATTGTACGGACTGACATAAACAATAGCTTTTTAGCATAAGTATTATAGTATTTTATAATGATAAACACCAGTGTTCGGAGGGAAATTATGCAGATGAAACTTCCTTTTTTAAAATCAAAAAAAGATAGCCCCTCACAAGATAATGAATTAATCACTATACCAGAACATGTTGCAATAATTATGGATGGAAACGGACGCTGGGCTAAGAAAAGGGGTCTTCCAAGGGTTGCAGGTCATAAAGAGGGGATGGACGTGGTCAAGCGGACAGTTGATACAGCCGTCAAGTATAACATCAAGATCCTAACATTATTTGCGTTTTCATCAGAAAATTGGAAAAGGCCAAAACCCGAGGTAGAATATTTGCTAAAATTACCGAAAGAATTTCTACATACATACTTACCGGACTTAATTAAAAATAACGTACGTATCGAAACCATTGGAGATTTTGACTCGTTACCGGAGCATACGAAAGAAGCTGTTCAGTATGCAAAGGACAAAACGAAGGATAATAATGGATTATTGTTAAATTTTGCTCTAAACTATGGTAGTAGAAATGAAATCATTAGAGCGATTAAGCTTATATCAAAAGACATTGATGATTCGAAGCTCTCACTCGATCAATTAGATGAGAGTCTGATATCTAAATATTTATATACGCAAGGGTTAACTGATCCAGATTTATTAATTCGCACGAGCGGAGAACAACGCCTCAGTAATTTCTTACTCTGGCAACTCGCCTATACAGAGTTTTGGTTTACGGATGTTCTCTGGCCTGACTTTAATGAAAAAATATTTGTTGAGGCGTTATTAGACTATCAAAGAAGATCTAGGCGCTATGGAGGTATATAAGGTGATGAATGGTAAATGAAGCAACGAATTTTAACAGGAGTGGTAGCACTTATCCTATTTGTACCATTTGTTATCTATGGTAAATTGCCTTTTGCGGTAATTATTTACTTGTTGGCAACAATTGGTTTAATAGAACTATTGAAGATGCATAAAGTTTCTTGGACTTCTATTCCAGGTCTTATAGCTATCCTATTTTTATGGCTAATTCTATTTCCAGGGTTAGAAGGGATTACTTCTCTTCACTTTAGTACGAATACAACTCAGATTCTGTTAATTTTTGTGTTCCTGCTATTGGCCTATACCGTATTATTGAAAAATAAGTTTACGTTTGATGATGTTGGATTTATCTTATTAGCTGTTCTATATGTTGGTTTAGGTTTCTATTACCTTTTAGAAACCAGAAACAGTGCAGATGGACTTGCTCTAATTTTGTTTGCGTTCTTGATTATTTGGTCGACTGATACAGGCGCATATTTCATGGGACGAGCATTTGGGAAGAACAAGCTATGGCCAGAAATTAGCCCGAATAAAACCATCGAAGGAGCTGTAGGTGGTATTCTTTTGGCTACAGTTGTCGGTGTGGTTTTCCATGTCATTCACCCATTCACAGATAGTGTACTAACTGTCATCATCATGACGATAGCATTGTCCGTATTTGGTCAGATAGGTGACTTAGTTGAATCAGCATTTAAACGTCATTATAATGTGAAGGATTCAGGAACCATCCTACCTGGTCATGGTGGGATATTAGATCGATTTGATAGTGCCATATTTGTTTTTCCGGTACTTCATTTAGTCTTACAACTAGTAGGTTAGGAAATAATATACTCTTTTCTACTTCAATAAAGGAAGGTGTTATGTTTGACGACAGTTATTGCTTTTATATTTATGTTTGGGTTATTAGTATTCGTTCACGAATTAGGACATCTTATTTTTGCTAAACGCGCTGGAATGTTAGCTAGAGAGTTTGCCATTGGGATGGGTCCGAAGATATTCGCTTTTACGAAGAATGACACCCTTTATACTATAAGACTACTACCTATTGGTGGTTATGTACGAGTGGCGGGGGAAGATCCTGAGATAATTGACTTAAAACCAGGTCATCATATTGGTTTAGAGTTTAATGATGAAGGTAAAGTGAATAAGATTATCGTTAACAATAAATCAAAACACCCAAATGCCCGTGTGATTGAAGTAGAAAAGGCAGATCTGGACCATGAATTAATCATTGAAGGTTATGAAGTAGAAGAAGAGGAACGCTTACGCTTTGAGGTGGACCGTCGTGCTTTATTCGTGATGGATGAGAAAGAAACTCTAATTGCACCATATGACAGACAATTCGCTTCTAAATCACCCGGAAAAAGAGCAATGCAGCTATTTGCTGGACCAATGATGAATTTCTTATTGGCTATTCTAATCTTTATTATAATTGGTGTTGTACAAGGTGTACCAGTAGAAGAAGCGAGAGTCAGTGAGATCGTCGAAAATGGCCCGGCTGCGGAAGCTGGTTTCCAGCCCAATGATGAAGTCATTCAAGTAGATGATAAGTCCATATCTACCTGGGGAGAATTCACCAGCATTGTACGTGATAATCCAGGAGAAGAATTGACTATGACAGTTTTACGTGGGGAAGAGACGATAGAATTAACAGTAGTTCCTAAAGAAGTTCCTTTCGAAGGTCAAGAGGGTTCTTACGGACAAATTGGTGTTTTGCAGGCATCGGAAAAAACATTTTGGGGATCTTTTAAATATGGTGCAGTTAAAACATATGAAACAACATCGATGATATTGACGAACTTAGCAATGCTAGTAACTGGCCAATTAGGTCTGGATATGTTGTCTGGACCGGTTGGAATTTATGATGCAACAGACCAAGTTGTACAAACTGGTTTTATGAATTTCTTAATGTGGACAGCAATCCTTAGTATTAATCTTGGGGTAGTTAACCTAGTTCCTTTACCAGCACTAGACGGTGGAAGACTATTATTCGTAGGTATTGAGGTCTTACGCGGAAAACCTATGGAACCCGAAAAAGAAGGAATCTTCCACTTCGTTGGTTTTGCACTGCTAATGCTATTAATGATTATTGTTACTTGGAACGATATTCAACGTTTATTCCTATAAAAGGAATAATTACCAACTAAAAAACTTGTAACGATATACTAAACTTAGTACTATTAATTATAGTATGAAGTAATTTTCGGGACCCTTGTCTTTAATTCATGACAAGGGTTTCCATTATTTCACGGAGAAGTCTTGAAAACTTTTATACCTTTTACTAGAAAAATTTCTCCTCTCATTTGACGGGGATTTATGCAGGGGGAATTGAAAATGGATATATCTAAAATAGAAAAAATGAAGTTATTGCTTCAACAAATAGAAATGCCTGAAGAATATGTAAGTCAATATTTTGAAGAGAGTGCTTTATCAAAGCTCGATATCTATAAGGCTCAAAAGCTTTGGCACTTTCATGTTGATATAAAAAATATATTACCAACAGCTGTATATCAAGAGTTCATCACTAGATTAAAGCAATCCTTTCAACAAATTGCTACAGCTGATTTAACGCTTTACACACAAGATAATCAATGTACAGAAGAATTAATTGTCGATTATTGGCATCTCTTCTTACAACTAACTTCAGACATTTCTCCAGCCTATCGCGATTTAGTATTTAATCAAAAACCTAAAGTTAACGGTAATAAGATTATGTTAACAGCTAGGAATGAAGCAGAAGGACATGCGTTAAAGAAAAGACTGGACGAAACTTTTAGAGAATTTTGTAAAAAAGTGGGAGCGCCATCCTATACCTTAACAGTAGATGTTAAAACACAAATGGAAGAGATTGAAAAATTTCGAGAACAAAAAGCTTTAGAAGATCAAAAAATAATTCTTAAGACTATTCAAGATAAGGAAAAACGTGATAAAGACCGCTCAGTTGAAGAAAATCAGCCTTTTGCAATTGGATATAAAATTCAGGATGACGTTGTTCAGATGCAGGAAATTCAAGAAGAAGAGAAGAGAATTACGGTACAGGGTTATGTTTTCGATGTCGAAATTCGTAAGCTTCGATCTGGTAGAAGTCTACTAATTGCTAAAGCTACAGACTATACGGATTCACTTCAGATAAAGATGTTCTCAAGAGGCGACGAGGATGCCTTGAAGTTTGAACAACTGAAAAAAGGTATGTGGATTAAAGCTAGAGGTAGTATACAAACCGACATGTACTCAAATGAATTGGCAATGATGGCCAATGATATGCATGAAGTACAAGTTGCTAGCCGTCAGGACACGGCACCTGAAGGCGAAAAACGAGTAGAATTTCATGCTCATACGACTATGAGTCAATTAGATGCTGTTATTACACCAGCCAGACTGGTGGAACAAGCTGCAAAATGGGGACATAAAGCAGTAGCGATAACGGACCATGGTGGTGTACAAGGATTTCCAGAAGCATATAGTGCAGGGAAGAAAAATGGCATTAAGATTTTATATGGTGTAGAAGCTAATCTAGTAGATGATGGTGTTCCTATTGCCTATAATGAAGCAGATATCGATTTAAATGATGCTACCTATGTCGTGTTTGACGTAGAAACAACTGGTCTTTCTGCAGTTTATGATACCATTATCGAGCTCGCGGCTGTCAAAATTCATCAAGGAGAAATTGTCGATCGCTTTGAGGCATTTGCTAATCCACATCACCCCTTATCCCAAACGACAATCGATTTGACTGGGATAACGGATGAAATGGTGAAGGATGCACCAGATATCGAAGAAGTACTAAAGGATTTTCATTCTTGGAGTGGAGATAGCGTCTTTGTAGCACATAATGCAAGCTTTGACATCGGATTCTTAAATCAAGGTTATCAAAAAATTGGCTATGAAAAGGTTGAAAATCCAGTTGTCGATACGTTGGAATTAGCACGTTTCTTGCTTCCAGAGCTAAAAAATCATCGATTAAATACGCTTTGTAAGCATCTAGATATCGAGTTAACACAGCATCACCGTGCGATATATGATGCAGAGGCAACAGGTTATTTATTATGGAAATTGGTCAAGCGGGTTTTGGAGAGAGAAATCACAAACCATAATCAGTTAAATAACCATATGGGTGAAGGGAATGCCTATCAGCGTTCTAGACCATTCCACTGTACGTTGATTGCTCAAACACAAGAAGGTTTAAAAAATCTCTATAAACTAGTTTCCTATGCCCATATAGACTATTTCTATCGTGTGCCACGTATACCTAGGTCCGTTTTACAAAAGAATCGTACCGGTATCTTGGTAGGAACTGCCTGTGACAATGGGGAAGTATTCGAAACGATGATGCAGAAATCGGCGGAGGAAGCAGAAAGAGTTGCAGAGTTCTACGATTATATCGAAGTCCAACCGCCAAGGAACTATACGCATTTAGTTGAGAAAGAACTCGTTCAAAATGAAGCACAGATTTTAGATATTATAAGGAAAATAGTAGAGCTAGGACAGAAAATGGATAAGAAGGTAATCGCGTCAGGAAATGTGCATTACATTGATGAACATGAAAAAATGTACCGCCAAATCCTAATTGCCTCCCAGGCTGGTAATCCATTAAACCGTGTTTCATTACCAGATACGCCGTTTAGAACTACGAATGAAATGTTAGAATGTTTTAGTTTCCTAGGAGATAAAAAAGCAAAAGAAATTGTAATTACTAACACTCAATCATTAGCTGAAGAAATTGATGATATATCGCCTGTAAAAGATGACCTATATACACCGAAGATTGAAGGGGCAGACGATGAGATAAGAAATTTATGCTATACTCGCGCCAAATTCATTTATGGTGAACCAATTCCTAAAATAGTAACAGACCGTTTAGAAAAAGAACTTGATAGTATTATTAGTAATGGGTTTTCTGTTATTTATCTTATCTCTCATAAACTAGTTAAAAAATCATTAGATGATGGATATTTAGTTGGTTCAAGGGGATCGGTTGGTTCATCTTTCGTGGCAACCATGACAGAGATCACCGAGGTAAATCCATTACCACCGCATTATGTATGTCCTAGTTGTCACTATAATGAATTTATTACTGATGGTAGTGTTGCTAGTGGCTTCGATTTAGCCGATAAGGATTGTCCAAACTGTGGTACAGCGCTTAATAAAGATGGGCAAGACATTCCGTTTGAAACATTTTTAGGTTTTAAAGGGGACAAAGTTCCAGATATAGACTTAAACTTCTCCGGAGAATACCAACCAACCGCACACAATTATACGAAGGTATTATTTGGTGAGGATTATGTTTATCGTGCGGGTACCATTGGTACAATCGCTGAAAAAACAGCATATGGTTATGTGAAGGGGTATGCTTCTGATAAGAACTTAGTTTTTAAAAATGCTGAAGTGGACCGGTTAGTAAAAGGTTGTACCGGTGTTAAGAGAACAACTGGACAGCACCCAGGGGGAATCATCGTAGTACCAGATTATATGGAAATCTATGATTTTACACCAATTCAATTTCCAGCGGATGACCGGAAGAGTGAATGGAAAACTACTCACTTTGATTTCCATTCTATCCATGATAACTTACTGAAGCTGGATATACTGGGACACGATGATCCGACCGTTATTCGTATGCTACAGGACTTAAGTGGTATCGATCCTAAAACAATCCCTACAGATGATAAAGAAGTAATGAAAATCTTCTCGGGGACAGAGTCACTAGGAGTAACACCGGATCAGATATTAAGTAAAACTGGTACGTTAGGTGTTCCGGAATTTGGAACTAAGTTTGTAAGGCAAATGTTAGAGGATACAAAACCTAGTACTTTTGCGGAATTAGTCATTATCTCTGGACTATCTCATGGGACAGACGTATGGCTTGGTAATGCGCAGGAATTAATCAATGATGGTATCTGTAAACTACCTGAGGTTATCGGTTGTCGTGATGATATCATGGTTTATTTGATGCATAAGGGACTTGAAGCATCTTTAGCCTTCAAAATTATGGAATCTGTTCGTAAAGGTAAAGGTCTACAAGACGATTGGATTGAAGAAATGAAAAAGCATAATGTACCGGATTGGTATGTTGAATCTTGTAAAAAGATTAAGTATATGTTCCCGAAAGCTCACGCAGCTGCATATGTTTTAATGGCCGTTCGTATTGCTTACTTTAAAGTGCATTATCCATTATATTTTTATGCGGCGTATTTTAGTGTACGTGCAAGTGATTTTGATTTAGATACGATGGTGAAAGGGTCTGAAGCCATACGTAAGCGTATTGAAGAAATTAATGCAAAGGGGAATGACGCTGCTCCTAAAGAGAAGAGTTTATTAACTGTATTAGAGGTTGCACTCGAAATGTGTGAGCGTGGATTCTCATTCCAAAAAGTGGATTTGTACAAATCCAAAGCATCTGAGTTCATCGTGGAGGGCAATACATTAATTCCGCCATTTAATGCTGTTGAAGGTCTTGGTACTAATGCTGCAATCAATATCGTAAAAGCTAGAGAAGAAGGAGAATTCCTTTCTAAGGAAGATTTACGCGAACGTAGTAAAATATCTAAAACAATTCTTGAATATCTAGATAATCACGGTACATTAGAAGGAATGGAAGAAAAAACCAATTATCACTATTTTAATTTATATGAAGAGAGGGGGAAGACTCCTCTCTTTAATTAACTGTAACTACATAAGGTATAACTTGATAAACCATAACAAATGTATGTATAATAAATTCGAAATTATTTTATTATTATATGTACCTACCAAACCTAAGGAAGTGATCTGGTGACTAACTTCATACAAACAGAAGACTTACATAACTTTTTAATATTGAATAGAAACATCTTTGAAGAAAAATTGCTAAGTGAAGCGGTTAATGTAAGGGACAAAATTAAAGAGATTCACTTGATTGGGAATATCAATTTATTGGATAACGCGCATCAACTAGTTTTATTAGTAGTAGACCAAAGAGAAGAAGAAGTTAGACAATTTGCCAAGAAGGAAGGAATAGTGTGGGCAAAACATGCCATGACACTTAGTTTTAAATTAGAATGGATACGCGCTATAAGAAAGACCTTCTGGGTATTTTTACATCAATTTGATCTTTTATCTGGTAAACAAGTAAAAGATAGTGCAGCTTTCTATACAGAGACAAGTAATTATAATGAACTAATTGATACATTTACGAATAGCTTCTTTATTAGTTACTCGAAATATAAGGATGAGTTAATTGAAAAGCAACGGAAGCTAGTTAATAATCTATCCGTGCCAATTATCCCAATTACGCCTAATGTCAGTATTCTTCCTTTAATTGGAACAATCGATACTAGTCGAGCAAATGTAATTGAAGAAAAGGTATTACTGGAAGTGGGCAGATTAAGAATTCAAACACTAATCATGGATCTTTCAGGAATAGCAGAAATGGATAATGAAGCTATAAAACTATTCCTCAAGCTATTAGACGGTATAACCATGATGGGTAGTCAATTAGTCATAACAGGTTTACGCCCTGAAATAGTAAGAAATATGATTAAACTAGATATCGAATTTGGAGCAAAAGCAACAACGAAAGCTTCATTACAAAAAGCGCTACAAGATTATTTGTAAATGTAAACTAGTAAAAATGGAAGTATACTAGAATAATAAAGTGTAATTATCTAGAGTGAGCACTGATATTGTCTTGCAACTATATAGGTTTTATGGTATATTTTAGTAGTACGTATTGATAGTATCGGACTAAAAGAGTGGGTTTCTCCCACTCTTTCTTCGTAATCGCTCACTTTGTCTAGCTCCCCTTGCCTTGTTTTGGCAAGGGTTTTATATTGGTGAATAGGACAGTCATATACTATCCACAATACATAAATTCTCATTTAAATGAAAATAGAGCAGTTAGTTAATAATAAGTGTATGAATTTTTAGCTTAGGTAAAGGAGGAAGTTTTTTGAGCTCTCAGGTTGTCAAAACAACAGAAGAATTAGTTAAGCCAATTCTAGAGGAAAAGAATCTAGAACTAGTGGATATCGAATATGTTAAAGAAGGAAAAAATTGGTTTCTGCGTATTTTTATCGATAAAGAGGGCGGCATTGATATAGCTGAGTGTGGCGAAGTGTCCGAACAATTAAGTGAGAAGCTAGATGAAATAGATCCAATTCAAGAAGCGTATTTCCTGGAGGTTTCTTCACCAGGGGTAGAACGTCCATTAAAGACTGCAGAAGACTTTACAAAGCATATCAATAAAAATGTGTATGTAAAGTTATTTGAACCTATTAATGGGGAAAAAGCCTATGAAGGTATTCTTAAGGACTTCTCTAATAATATTGCAACAATCGAGTATAAAGTTAAAACGCGAAAACTACAAGTGGAGATTCCATTTGATAAAATTGCAAAAGCAAGATTAGCAGTTGTGCTATAAAGGGGGATTAATTTAAAATGAGTAGTCAATTGTTTGACGCAATTGAAAATTTGGGTAAAGAAAAAGGTATTGATAAGGAAATATTGATTGAAGCACTAGAAGCGGCATTAATTTCAGCATACAAAAAGAATTTTAAATCTGCTACTAATGTACGGGTTGAACTTGATGAAAAAGCTGGAACAATGCGCGTGTTTTCGCGTAAGACAGTAGTAGAAGAAGTAGAAGATAGTCAACAAGAAATATCATTAGATGAAGCCAAGAAAATTGATCCAAATTATGAAGTGGAAGATATTATCGAAGTAGAAGTTACACCAAAAGACTTCGGTAGAATTGCAGCACAAGCGGCGAAGCAAGTTGTGACTCAACGAGTGAGGGAAGCGGAAAGAGGCGTAATCTTTAGTGAATATGCTGACCGTGAGGAAGACGTTATGACAGGTATAATCCAACGGATCGATTCAAGATTTGTTTACGTTAATCTAGGAAAGATTGAGGCGAAACTTCCAGAAGCGGAGCAAATGCCGACAGAGGATTATCAAGTACATGATCGCTTAAAAGTGTTTGTAACGAAAGTGGAAAATACAAGTAAAGGGCCACAAATCTATATCTCTCGGTCACATCCAGGACTATTGAAGCGTCTATTTGAAATGGAAGTACCCGAAATTTATGATGGAATAGTAGAAATCAAGTCTGTAGCTAGAGAGGCTGGAGACCGTTCTAAAATTGCAGTATATGCTGATGATCCAGAAATAGATCCGGTTGGTTCTTGTGTAGGTCAAAAAGGCGGCCGTGTTCAAACCATCGTAAATGAATTAAAAGGTGAAAAGATTGATATAGTGGAATGGTCTGAGGATCCAGTAGTCTACGTATCAAATGCCTTAAGTCCTTCCAAAGTTATAAGTGTGTTGGTGAATGAGGAAGAAAAATCAACCACAGTAATCGTCCCTGATTATCAATTATCACTAGCAATTGGTAAGCGTGGACAAAATGCAAGACTTGCTGCGAAGTTGACTGGTTGGAAGATTGACATTAAAAGTGAAACCGAAGCCCGCTCTGAAGGTCTTCTAACGGAACAGGAAAATACTGATTTTACGGGTGTCGATGTAGAAGTCGAAGAGGATTTATTCGAATAGGGAGGGGTATTTATGGTTGGAAAACGTAAATCTCCAGAACGAAAGTGTGTCATAACAAGTGAAATGAAACCAAAGAAAGAACTTATTCGGGTTGTTCGTAACAAAGAAGGAGAGGTTTTTGTAGACCCTACTGGGAAGCAGAATGGTAGAGGAGCATACCTCTCGAAAGATTTGGACGTAATCAATCAGGCTGAAAAGACAGGAGCATTAGCTAAGCATCTAAATACGCAAGTAGATGCTTCTATCTATGATGAGTTAAGGATGCTTGTTAGTGGTCGCAATGAATAGAAATTATTTAAATATTATCGGCATAGCATTTCGAGCTGGCAAATGTTCAACTGGGGAAGATACAATTGTCAAAGACATTCAAAGAAGAAGAGCGAAACTGGTACTTATTGCAAATGATGTAGGTCCCCAAACACGAAAAAAACTTACGGATAAATGCAATTCATACAAAATTCCTTATATTATCCTAGCCGATGATCGAGATACATTATCAAATGCTATCGGAAAATCCCATAGAGTAGCACTTGCAATACTTGACGAAGGGTTTGCGAAAAAACTTCTAACGTTACTCGGGTAAATAAATTCGGGGGTGAACATATGCGTAAAATACGTGTATATGAGTATGCAAAAGAACAAAATATTACAAGTAAGGATGTTATTACTTATTTGAAAGAAAATAATATTGAAGTTTCTAATCATATGTCAACGATCGACCATGATACGATTAAGAAACTCGATCAAAAATTTGGTAAGAAACAAGGGGATCATACTCCTAATACTACCCAGAAGCAAAATTCGGAAAATACAACTGCTAAGAATGAGACCTAAAAAAAATAATAACGAGAAAAACAATTCAAATTCGAATACAAACAAACAAGAGCAACATAATAAGAAACAAATGAATCATAACAAGGCAAAGAATCACAAGCAAAATCATAAACAACAGCAAAATAAAGGGCCTAAAAATAAAAAGAACAAGCAGGCGAAGGAGCAACCAGTGGTAAAAGAAACACCGAAAGAAATCAAATATTCTGGAACGTTAACAGTTAGTGAATTAGCTGATAAATTAAATAAAGAAGCGTCTGAGATCATTAAGAAATTAATGTTTCTTGGTGTCATGGCAACGAAGAACCAAGATTTAGATGATGATGCAATCGAATTAATTTGTGCTGAGTTCGATGTCGAAGTAGAAAAAGAAATTATCTTAGAAGACACGGATTTAGATAAGTATATGGAAGAGGATAATGAGGCTGATCTAATTGAAAGACCAGCGGTTGTAACGATTATGGGGCATGTTGACCATGGTAAAACAACATTACTTGATTCTATCCGTAATACAAAGGTAACTGCAGGAGAAGCAGGTGGAATTACGCAGCATATCGGAGCTTATCAGGTGAAACGAAATGGTAAGAAGATTACTTTCTTAGATACGCCTGGGCATGCTGCTTTCACTAGTATGCGTTCACGTGGTGCACAGGTTACAGACATTGCAATTCTTGTTGTTGCAGCAGATGATGGTGTAATGCCTCAAACAGTAGAAGCAATTAACCATGCAAAGGCTGCTGAAGTACCGATCATTATTGCTGTAAACAAAGTAGATAAAGAAACTGCCAATCCAGATCGTGTGATGCAAGAACTTACGGAATATGAATTAATACCCGAAGATTGGGGAGGAGACACAATCTTTGTCCCACTTTCAGCTTTAAAGGGTGAAGGTATAGATGATCTTTTAGAAATGATTGTGCTTGTCTCTGAAGTTGAAGAATTAAAAGCAAATCCAAATCGACATGCTACAGGTACTGTAATTGAAGCGCAATTGGACAAAGGGCGTGGGTCAGTTGCTACTTTGCTAGTACAAAATGGTACTTTACGCGTAGGAGATCCAATTGTGGTAGGGAATACATTTGGACGTGTTCGAGCAATGGTAAATGATCTTGGGCAGCGTGTGAAAGAAGCTGGTCCTTCTACACCAGTAGAAATCACAGGGCTAAACGATGTACCACAAGCTGGGGATCAATTCGTTGTATTCGAAGATGAAAAAACAGCGCGTCAGATTGGTGAGGCTCGTCAACAAAAACATATTCAAGAAAACAGATCAGAAACTACAAAAGTTAGTCTTGATGATCTATTCGAACAAATCAAGCAAGGTGAAATGAAAGAAATCAATGTAATTATTAAAGCTGATGTGCAAGGTTCTGTTGAAGCCCTAGCATCTTCTCTTCAAAAAATCGAAGTAGAAGGTGTGAAAATCAAGATTATTCATACGGGTGTTGGTGCAATCGCAGAATCCGATATTATTCTAGCTTCTGCATCTAATGCTATTGTAATTGGTTTTAATGTTCGTCCAGATGCAAATGCGAAAAACACTGCCGATTCAGAAAAAGTAGATATACGTTTACACCGAGTAATTTATAAAGCAATTGAAGAAATTGAGGCAGCTATGAAAGGAATGCTTGACCCAGAATTCGAGGAGAAGGTTATCGGGCAGGCAGAAGTTCGTGAAACATTTAAGGTTTCAAAAGTTGGAACGATCGCGGGTAGCTATGTAACCGATGGTAAGATTACACGAGATGCAGGTATACGCCTTATCCGTAATGGTGTAGTTTTATTTGAAGGTGAAATTGATGCGCTTAAGCGTTTTAAAGATGATGTAAAAGAAGTTGCCCAAAACTATGAATGTGGTATCACGATTAAGAATTATAATGATATTAAAGAAGGCGACATAATTGAAGCATATGTCATGGAGGAAATTGAACGTAAATGATATTCTATCTTGAAGTAGAATGCATTATATACGACTCTCACTCTTTAAAAGATAAGCGTTCTGTTATAAAGAAAGTTTTAGCGAAGCTACGTAATGATTTTAATGTAGCTGTAACAGAGTTGGATTATCATGATTTATGGCAACGTACAAAAATCGGAATTGTAACGATAACGAATGAGCGTAACCATGGAGAGAAAGTCATGCAGGAAGTACTTCGAGTTATCGATACGTATTCCGAACTAGAAACGACCATCACTCATGTGGAAATCGTCTAGCTGGATTAGAACTGTTTTTTAAACAGACTAGGTCTGACATGGTTTTCCAAGTCTGATTAAAAAAACGAAAGGGTCTGTGACAAAACTTAATTTTGCAACTGAAAATACGAACAACGTACCATTTACAAAAAAGTTTAGGTTGTTTGTATTTCGCTAGATGAAAATATTAATGTCCCAGCCTCGTGTTTTTCGAATATAAAGAGGTGATTACGATGAGTAATTTACGAGCAAATCGCGTAGCAGAGCAAATGAAAAAAGAATTAGGGGAAATCCTAACTAGGAAAATCAAGGATCCTCGTGTTGGTTTTGTTACTGTAACAGATGTTGAAGTTACTGGTGATCTCCAACAAGCAACAGTGTATATATCGGTGTTAGGAGACGAAGCGAAAAAGAGGGATACTTTACTAGGTCTTGCAAAGGCTAAGGGATTTATCCGTTCTGAAATTGGAAATCGAATTCGTTTAAGAAAGACACCAGAAATCAATTTTGAATTTGATGAAGCACTTGAATACGGTAATCGTATTGAGACGATTCTGCGAGATATAAACAAACAATAATCTCAGTGTTCTAAGTACTGTGTAGTTCATAAACCGCGAGTATATTTAGTGAAAATTTTATAGTCTTATGATAAAAATCTGGCTCTTTGGGTCAGATTTTTATTCAGACTTAAGACGGAGGTAATATCCATGAATGGTATTCTGCCACTATGGAAACCAAAAGGATACACTTCACACGATTGTGTCATGAAGGTTAGAAAATTATATAAGACAAAAAAAGTAGGCCATACTGGAACACTAGACCCTGAAGTAGAAGGTGTATTACCTATCTGTATTGGCCAAGCAACTAAGATTGTTCAATTTTTGACGGATACTACTAAAGTATACCAAGCAGAACTCACCCTAGGTTCTACGACAGAAACAGAAGACGCATATGGTGAAATAGTGGATGAAGTAACCGTCGATAATTTTCCTACTAAACAGGAGATAGAAAACGTGTTACAATCGTTTAAGGGAGATATTATACAAATCCCACCAATGTATTCAGCTGTAAAAGTGAATGGAAAAAAACTGTATGAATATGCAAGGGCTAACCAAGAGGTTGAACGTCCAGAAAGAAAAGTTACAATCCATGATATATCTTACATCTCAAGTGACCCAGAGCAACATAAGATACAATTTCAAGTAACTTGTTCAAAAGGTACATATATTAGAACTTTAAGTGTAGATATTGGCAAAGTATTGGGGTATCCCGCTCATATGTCACATCTTGTACGGATAGAGACAGGATCCATTCATCAAAGAGATACCGTTAACTTCGAAACAATTGAAAAGGCTTGTCAGGATGGGGTAGAACTAGAGTTATTGTTGCCAATAACTAGAGGGATAACACATTTGGCTACTTTGGAAGTTGATGAGCAAACCAAATGGAAGGTATTTAATGGCCAAAAGCTATTGAAACCAGATACGATACTACATACTAATCCCTTTAAAGTAATGCATGATGGAGAGTTATTAGCAATCTATCAGTTACATCCTGAAAACAAAAATGAAATTAAACCGATGCGCGTTTTTCGCGATAATTGAATTGCAGGTGAAACAATGAAAATTATTAAATTGACTTATCCTCATTCGTTGACAATGGAAGAATTACCTAAAACAGTTACAGCCTTAGGTTTTTTTGATGGTATTCATAAAGGACATCAAACTGTAATTAGACAAGCAGTTTCAAAAGCTAAGCAACTACATATGGAAAGTGCAGTTATAACTTTTTACCCTCATCCGTCTGTTGTTCTTAAAGACAATCATGATGTAAAATATATTACACCGCTTCGAGAAAAACAGGAGATAATGGAAAGTCTAGGAGTAGACCGATTATATATTATTTCCTTTACAAAAGAATTATCTTCATTATCACCACAAGAATTCATCAATCATTTTATCATGGGGTTAAACATTCATCATGTTGTCGCTGGTTTTGATTTTACATATGGGCATAAAGGAAAAGGGAACATGGAGACGATTAGTGAGCATTCTAAAGGATTATTTGGGTATACGACAATTGATAAAGTTACTTTAGGTAATGAGAAGATTAGCTCTACTAGAATTAGAAACCTACTTGCTTTGGGTGATATGGAACTAGTCAAAACGTTATTAGAAAGACCTTATATAACGAGAGGTATCGTTATTCAAGGAGATAGTCGGGGCAAAGAGATTGGCTATCCGACTGCAAATATTCAATATAACGATGAAGCTTTACTTCCAAAACCAGGTATATATGCAGTTAAAGTGAGAATAGATGATGAGTTGTTTGTAGGAATGGCTAGTTTAGGAACCAATCCGACCTTTACGGAGGATCGTAAGGACCTCTCGTTAGAAGTAAACATATTAGATTACCAAGGTAATCTCTATGGAAAAGAATTAGTAGTGGAATGGTATAAATACATTCGTGATGAGGAAAAATTTAATAGTGTAGAAGAACTAGTTCAGCAGATAGTTGAAGATGAGAAAGCTATTCGGAATTATTTTGCGGTTAAGTCTGAATAAGACTTATCCATTTCGTCTATTCTGCTAATCTCTTGCAATTATGATGAAAAAGGTGTAAGATAAAACAGTTAAAACCTTCGCTTGGCAAATCGAGACTCCGACGTTTGCTAGGGGACAGGGGATACTAAAAACTAGGAGGTGGCCTGAATGGCTATTACAAAAGAACGCAAGAATGAAATTATTAATGAGTACAAGGTGCATGAAAGTGATACTGGATCTCCAGAAGTACAAATCGCTGTACTAACGGAAGAAATCAATACTTTAAATGACCACCTACGTGTTCATAAAAAAGATCACCACTCACGTCGTGGTCTATTAAAAATGGTTGGTAAGCGTCGTAACTTACTAAACTACTTACGTAACAAGGATGTAACTCGTTATCGCGAATTAATTCAAAAGCTTGGCTTACGTAGATAATTGTAAAAGCAGGAGTAATCCTGCTTTTTTTATACGTTAGAGCAGTAAAATAACGTATACCATTTGGGATAGATTGAAATTTATCTCACAAATCGTTTAAAATACATAGCTAAATTTACATTATTGATTTTAAAGTATAAAATAATGATTAGAATGCTTTAAAGAAAGGAGTACTAGGAATAATGGCACAAGATAAACACGTATTCTCCACAGAAATCGCTGGAAAACCGTTTGTTGTAGAAATTGGAGAACTAGCTAAACAAGCAAGTGGAGCTTGTATGGTTCAATATGGAGATTCTTCTGTACTTGCGGTTGCAACGGGTTCAAAAGAACCGAAAGATTTACCATTTTTCCCTTTAACAGTTAACTATGAAGAACGCCTTTATGCGGTTGGTAAAATCCCAGGAGGCTTCATAAAAAGAGAGGGACGACCTAGTGAGAAGGCAATACTTGCTTCTAGATTAATTGACCGACCAATTAGACCGTTATTTCCAGATGGTTATAGAAATGAAGTTCAAGTAATTAGTACCGTTATGAGTGTCGATCAAGACTGTTCTACGGAAATTGCTGCAATGATTGGATCATCAATTGCTCTATCTATTTCTAACATTCCATTTGAGCAGCCAATTGCAGGTGTTCATGTTGGTAGAGTAAATGGAGAATTTATTATTAATCCAACTGTTGAACAAGAGGCATTGAGCGATATTGAACTTACAGTTGCTGGTACAAAAGATGCCATTAACATGGTTGAAGCTGGAGCTAATGAAGTACCTGAAGAAATCATGCTTGAGGCAATTATGTTTGGTCATGAGGAAATTAAACGTTTAGTAGCTTTCCAGGAAGAAATTGTACAAGCCATCCAACCTGAAAAGTCTGAAGTTGTTTTATTTGAGTTTGACCAAGACTTAAAAGCAAAAGTAGAAGCAGAAGCGCATGAATCTTTACTTGCAGCAATTCAAGTCAAGGAAAAACACGCTAGAGAAGCTGCAATAAGTGAAGTGAAGTCACAAGTACTAGCTAAATACGAAGAGGAAGAATCTGAGGTTGTTTCTCAAGTGAGCGCCATCTTAGACAAGATGGTTAAAGAAGAAGTACGTCGATTAATTACTAAGGAAAAAATCCGTCCGGATGGTCGTAAAATCGATGAAATTCGTTCCCTTTCTTCTCGAGTTGGAATTCTTCCAAGAGCTCATGGATCAGGTCTATTTACTCGGGGCCAAACACAAGCATTGAGTGTATGTACATTAGGTGCACTTGGGGATGTTCAAATATTGGATGGTCTAGACTTAGAAGAATCTAAGCGTTTTATGCACCATTATAATTTCCCGCAGTATAGCGTTGGGGAAACTGGACCAATAAGAGGACCAGGTCGAAGAGAAATTGGTCATGGTGCATTAGGGGAAAGAGCTTTGGAAAAAGTTGTTCCATCAGAAAAAGATTTTCCTTATACGATTCGATTAGTATCAGAAGTATTAGAGTCTAATGGTTCTACATCACAAGCTAGTATTTGTGCGAGTACGTTAGCTATGATGGATGCGGGTGTACCAATCAAAGCACCTGTTGCTGGTATTGCTATGGGACTTGTTAAATCAGGTGATGATTACACAATCTTAACGGATATTCAGGGAATGGAAGATGCTTTAGGCGATATGGACTTCAAAGTTGCCGGAACCGAAATAGGGGTTACTGCACTTCAAATGGACATTAAGATTGATGGATTATCAAAAGAAATATTAGAAGAAGCACTAACGCAAGCTAAAAAAGGTCGTTTACAAATTCTGGAGTCTATGATGGAGACAATTAGCCAACCTAAGACAGAATTATCTCGCTATGCTCCTAAGATTTTAACGATGTCTATCCATCCAGATAAAATTCGCGATGTAATTGGACCTAGCGGAAAACAAATCAATAAAATTATTGATGAGACTGGTGTTAAGATTGACATTGAACAAGATGGAAGTATCTTTATTTCATCTACTGACCCAGAAATGAATGAAAAAGCGAAACAAATAATTGAAGATATTGTTCGGGAAGTTGAAGTTGGACAAGTGTACCTAGGTACTGTAAAACGTATTGAGAAATTTGGTGCCTTTGTAGAAATCTTTAAAGGAAAAGATGGCTTAGTCCACATTTCTGAACTTGCTGAAGAGAGAACAAATAAGGTTGAAGATGTTGTGAAAATTGGCGATCAAATCATGGTTAAAGTGAAAGAAATTGACCACCAAGGCCGCGTTAACCTTTCTCGTAAAGCTGTGTTAAAAGAACAAAAAGAAAAAGAAGAAAAATCAACGATGTAATTTCTAAGAAGCTGGAACTCCAGTTTCTTTTTTTGTTCTAAAGATCATTATAATATTTCTCATTATGTTTCAAACAGATTTTGTTCTTTCATATCTTGTCCTTCTCTCTCATATAAATGGAGTAGAGGAGTGATAGAATGAACAATTATCGGAAGTATCTACATCTTATTGTTTTTGTCATTATAGTTATGATATCGTTTAACATAAATCAAAATCCTTTTCAAATTCATGACCAAGCTGTATTTTCCCAATTTGAATTCGTTCAATCGAACGATACATTGTACCAGGAGATTCAATCGAAAAGCGAGCATTACTTCGAAGAGCCGAGTGATGCTTATATTGACCGTGTATGGAAAAAGACACCAGGTCGAAATGGTCGAAAAGTAGATGTCGAGGCATCCTATCAGCGAATGAAAAAAGCAGGGAGTTTTAAAGAAGAATTATTAGTGTATGAGCAAATTCCACCAAAGGTATCCTTAGATGATCTAGAGCCTTCTCCCATTTATCGTGGTCATCCTAAAAAGGATATGATTGCATTCTTAATTAATGTTTCTTGGGGAACAGAGTATATTCCTGAGATTTTAGATATTCTTAAGAAACATAACGTAAAGGCCACATTTTTTATCGAAGGCAAATGGGCTAAGGAGAATGTTGATTATGTGAAAATGATTCAGGAAGAAGGGCATACTATTGGTAACCATGCCTATAATCATCCTGATATGGCTAGATTAGGTAGATCTGAAATTACGAAACAAATGGAGGAAACTAACAAAGTTATCCATGCAATTACAGGTCAAACACCAAAATGGTTTGCGCCACCAAGTGGAAGTTTTTCACATGAAGTTGTCAAAGTTGCCGATGAGCTTCATATGAATACAATTTTATGGACGGTAGATACCATTGATTGGAAGAAACCTTCTGTAAATGTTATGATGAATCGTGTAATGGGGAAAATTCATCCAGGTGCTACTGTACTTATGCATCCAACTCAATCTGTTGTTAATGGATTACCTTCCTTAATTACAGAAATAAAATCAAAAGGATACAAAATTGGAACTATTGACAAGCTATTGTCTGAAAGTCGATAGGTTGTTTGAAACAGGAGGAAGTAACTTGATTGAGAAACATACTAGTAAAAACGGACTACGAATCGTACTAGAAAAAATACCAGCAGTAAGATCCGTAACAATCGGTATTTGGGTTCTAACAGGATCCCGAAATGAAAATGAGAGAAACAATGGAATTTCGCATTTTTTGGAGCATATGTTCTTTAAGGGTACAGAAACAAGATCATCAGTCGATATTGCTGAGGCTTTTGATTCTATTGGTGGACAGGTAAATGCTTTTACCTCAAAAGAGTATACTTGTTTCTATGCTAAAGTATTAGATACTCATAAAGATTACGCTCTTGAAATTTTGGCAGATATGTTCTTTAATTCTTCCTTTGATCCGGATGAAATGGAAAGAGAGAAGAAAGTTGTTTATGAAGAAATAAAGATGTATGAGGATACTCCTGATGATATCGTACACGATTTATTAGCAAAGGCAGCTTATGGGAATCATCCATTAGGTTACCCTATTTTAGGAACAGAAGAATTATTGAATAAATTTACGCCGCAAACATTAAGAGAGTACATAAGTAACTATTACACACCGGAGAACGTTGTGATTTCGATAGCGGGAAATGTGGAGTCTGATTTTATTGCAAAAGTAGATAGTTATTTTGGAAACTATGGTAAAAATGTAACAAGACCAACTATCATGAAGCCTACATTTATCAGTGAGACCATTGAACGTCATAAAGACACGGAGCAAGCTCACTTATGTATCGGTTATAATGGTTTACCTCTAGGAACTGAAAATGTATACAGTTTAATCGTCTTAAATAATGTGCTTGGTGGAAGTATGAGTTCGAGACTCTTCCAAGAGGTTAGAGAAAAACGTGGACTAGCATACTCTGTATTTTCGTATCATTCAGCATACCAAGATAGTGGCATGCTTACTATTTATTCTGGTACAGGTAAGGAACAGTTAGGATTACTACGAAAAACCATTGAGGAGACTGTTGAATCACTAGTTCAAACAGGACTAACAGATAAAGAGTTAAGAAATAGTAAAGAGCAACTAAAAGGAAGCTTAATGCTTAGCCTAGAAAGTACGAATAGCAGAATGAGTAGAAATGGTAAAAACGAATTACTACTGAAGAGACATCGTACACTGGATGAAATGATACAAGAGATTGATGCTGTCAATCATGATTCCATTCGACTAGTGATTGATGAAACTTTTGGTAGTAATCCTTCAGTGGCAATTATTGCACCGAAAATTGGCTAGAAATACTGATTGAAGATAGAACCTATGATAACATAGGTTCTTTTTTTTAGGCATATACATATAAAAAAGAGGTTGGGGTGTGTAGCATTGCGGTATAACGATATTAGTAGCAAAGAGATTGTGAACATTACCAATGGGAAACGCCTAGGAGTTCTAGGTCAAACCGATTTAGAAATCGATGAACATACTGGACAAATTCAATCTTTTATTTTACCGAATTATAAATGGTTTGGTTTAAAGAAAGAAGGCGAAGAAGCAAAAATACATTGGAATTCGATTAAAAAAATTGGTGAGGATATGATTATGATTGAGGCTAAACCGTAAGAGTCAAAAGGGCTAGTATCTACAGAGATACTAGCTCTTTTTTGGTAAATAGAAATGTATAAAAATCTTTCTAGCCTGCATAAGAAAACGAACGCATTCGTAAAAAGACGAGCGAATGCGTTCGTTTTTAAAGGTTTTTTCATAAGTACCATTCACTATCCGCCTAAAAACACATAAGCTATAAAGAAAAATGCATTCATGATAATCCAGCAAAAGTAACAGAAGGATAATTTTATAGGTTGGAGGGTGTTCTAGGTAATGAAACTATTAATAGCTGTAATAGGTGGAGATGCGAGATATTTAGAGTTAATTCGGCAACTGAAAGCCATTGACAATATAGAAATAGCTTTAGTTGGATATGACAAGTTAGAACAAGGATTCACAGGATTAAACCAAATTGATTTTCAAGAACTTCAGGTGGAAGACCTGGATGTAGTTATTTTACCTATCACAGGTATGGATGAGGAAGGGAATGTAGAGACCGTTTTTTCTGACCAAGACATTCAATTAACAGAAGCGTGGTTTAGAAAATTGAAAGAAAAAGCTATTGTTTTTACGGGAATAACAAATACCCATTTATCAGAACTAACTAAAAGAACTGATACAGAGTTAATCCCATTATTTGATCGAGATGATGTCGCAATATACAATTCTATTCCTACTGCTGAAGGCACCATTATGATGGCGATCGAGAACACGGATTATACCATTCATTCTTCGAGAGTTATTGTAGCGGGATTCGGTAGAGTCGGAAACACGGTTGCAAGTAAATTTGCTGCACTTGGTGCTAAGGTTTCTGTTGCAACAAAAAAATCTAGCGACTTAGCAAGAATTACGGAAATGGGCTTAAATCCTATTTCGTTAAATAAATTGCCGGATTATACAAGTGAGTGTGACTTGTTAATCAACACCATTCCAGCAATGGTCATCACCAAAGAGGCCATTCAAAATCTTCCATCAAGTTCCGTTATTATTGATTTAGCCTCTAAGCCTGGTGGTACTGATTTTGCTTATGCAAAACAAAGAGGTATCGAAGCCATATTAGCACGTAGCCTGCCAAGTATTGTTGCACCTAGAACAGCAGGTAAAATATTGGCAGATGTTATTATTCAAATTTTAACAAAAGAAAAGGAGTTATAACGAATGGATCTTAAAGGAAAAAGAATTGGTTTTGGAGTTACTGGCTCCCATTGTACCTATGAAGCAGTATTTGGACCAATGGAACGCTTAGTAGAATTGGGTGCTGAAGTTGTTCCTGTTGTAACCTATACCGTGATGAATGTCGATACTAAATTTGGTAAAGCAAAGGATCATATTGCTCGTATTGAATCCATAACGGGGAAGAAAGTCATTTCCACTATGCCAGAAGCTGAACCGCTTGGACCTGCAAATCCACTAGACTGTATGGTCATAGCTCCACTTACGGGAAATTCAATGAGTAAGTTTGCTAATGCACAGACAGATTCTCCACCTTTAATGGCAGCGAAAGCTACGATGAGAAACGGTAGTCCAGTTGTGTTGGGTATTTCTACAAATGATGCATTAGGATTAAACGGGGTAAATCTAATGCGATTAATGGCAAGTAAATTTATCTATTTCGTTCCCTATGGTCAAGATGATCCGTTTAAAAAGCCGAATTCACTTGTTGCTCATATGGAGTTACTACCAGAAACAATTGAGGCAGCAATTCAAGGGAAACAACTTCAGCCTCTATTAGTATCATTTTCTAACTAAGTTATGATAAAATATATCATTAAGATTTATATGATTCAAAAAATTAATTAAACTACTACCTTTGAGGAGGGTGTCATCATCATGACAAAAGAGACGTATAACCTGGCAATAGTTGGAGCAACAGGAGCAGTAGGTCAAAAGATAATGAGTATACTAGAGGAAAGAGATTTTCCAATCAATCAATTAAAGCTTTTATCCTCCAAGCGTTCTGCGGGAACTAAGGTGTTGTTTAAAGGTGAAGAATTAATTGTTGAAGAGGCTGTGGAAGATAGCTTTCTAAATATAGATATTGCGTTGTTTTCTGCTGGAGGTGCAGTGTCCAAACGATTGGCACCCGAAGCGGTTAAACGAGGTGCAGTAGTTATTGATAATACAAGTGCATTCCGGATGGATGATGATATTCCATTAGTGGTGCCAGAAGTAAATGCAGAAGACTTGGCACTGCATCAAGGAATAATTGCTAATCCAAATTGCTCCACTATTCAGATGGTCGCCGCACTAAAACCGATAAAGGATGCATTTGGTCTGAATCGGGTGATTGTATCTACCTATCAAGCTGTTTCAGGTGCCGGTAATCAAGCAGTAGAAGAGTTAAGAGATCAATCGGAGAGACTATTAAATCAAGAAGAAGTCGTACCAGAATTGTTACCGGTAAAAGGTGACAAAAAGCATTACCCAATAGCATTCAATGCTCTTCCTCAAATTGATTTATTTCAAGATAATGGGTACACCTTTGAAGAAATGAAAATGATTAATGAAACTAGAAAAATTATGCATGTCCCTGATCTGAAAGTCACGGCAACATGTGTACGATTACCATTTTTCACTTCTCATGCAGAAAGTGTATATATTGAAGTAGAGCAAGAAGGATTAACTACTTCTGATGTATGGAAAGTTCTTGAGCAAGCTGAAGGTGTTATCCTACAAGACGATCCTAGTAATCAAGTATATCCAACTCCTCAAAGTGCTTCTGGGAAAAAAGAGGTTTTTGTAGGGCGGGTAAGAAAAGATTTAGATGATGACAAGGGCTTCCATATGTGGGTGGTTTCCGATAACTTGCTAAAAGGTGCAGCTTGGAATACAGTTCAAATTGCTGAGCGCATCGTAGAGAAGGGACTGTTGTTAAAATAATTATGTTGTTAGGTAGAGGTGTCAAATTGTGCAGATAGTAGTGCAAAAATTTGGTGGAACTTCTGTACAAAGTAAAGAAACTAGACAACATGTATTAGATCATATAGAAAACGCACTAGACAACGGCTATAAGCTAGTTGTAGTGGTATCTGCTTTAGGTAGGAGTCCAGGAGCGTATGCTACTGATTCACTTCTTAAACTAGTTGATTATCCTGAACACTCGGTTTCCAATCGAGAGTTGGATATGTTGATGGCATGCGGAGAAATTATCTCGTCCGTCGTATTATCGAACGAATTAAAAATGCGTTCCGTTAATTCCATAGCGCTAACTGGAGCACAGGCTGGTATCATTACAAATGCCGATTATACGCAAGCAAAGATAAAAGAAGTTAATCCAAATCGTATTCAAGCAGAATTGAAAAAACATGATGTAGTAGTTGTTGCTGGCTTTCAAGGGAAAAACTCACAAGGAGAGCTTACTACGTTAGGACGTGGTGGAAGTGATACAACAGCTGCTGCATTGGGTGCAGCATTAAATGCGTCAAGCATTGATATCTTTACAGATGTAAATGGGATTATGACTGCAGACCCACGAGTTGTTAAAGATGCTCAATCTCTTGATGTGGTCACCTATCAAGAGATTTGTAATCTTGCATACCAGGGTGCCAAAGTAATTCATCCTAGGGCAGTAGAGATTGCGATGCATGCAAAAGTTCCAATTCGAGTTCGTTCGACGTATGAAGAATCTGGTGGAACACTTGTTACAACTGCTTCAGATAGAAAAGTTGGTGTCGATATTTCTGACCGTTTAGTTACTGGCATAGCTCATTTAGCAAATATAACGCAAATCAAGGTCCAGACAAAAGAGAAGGAAGCTTATCGACTTCAATCAGAAGTATTTAAAGTGATGGCTGATGCAGGAATATCAATTGATTTTATAAATATCTCACCTACAGGGGTTATTTACACTGTTCCTGAAGTACAAAGGAAAAGGGCTGTATCCATGTTAGAGAAGAATGGGTTCCAGCCTACAGTTATAGAAGACTGTACAAAGGTTTCAGTAGTAGGAGCTGGAATGACAGGGGTTCCAGGTGTAGCATCAAGAATCGTGCAGGCACTAACAAATCAGGGAGTACAAATACTACAGTCAGCAGATAGCCATACAACCATTTGGGTATTAATTCCAAGTAGAGACGTATATCAAGCAGTCAATGCACTACATGAGGAATTTGAACTAGCTAAGAAATCGACAATTTTGCATGATTTTATTATAGAAAGGTGAGTTATCATGAAATTTGGGAAAATATTAACAGCGATGATTACTCCATTTGATGAAAAGAATGAAATAAATTTTGAGGAAACGACTAACTTAGTGAACTATCTATTAGATAACGGAACAGAGGGATTAGTTGTGGCTGGAACTACTGGAGAGTCTCCAACACTCACAACCGAAGAAAAAATTGCGCTGTTTTCTCATGTCACAAAGGTTGTCAATAAGCGAGTACCAGTTATTGCAGGTACAGGTGGAAATAACACAAAAAGTTCTATCGAATTAACAAAAGCAGCTGAAGATTGTGGTGTAGATGGTGTTATGTTAGTTGCACCATATTACAATAAGCCTAATCAGCAAGGACTATATGACCATTTTAAGGCAATTGCAAGTGAAACTAATCTTCCTGTGATGCTTTATAATATACCTGGAAGATCTGTAGTGAAAATGTCCACAGATACGATTATTAAGCTAAGTGAAATTGATAATATTGTTTCTGTAAAAGAAGCAAGTGGGGATTTAGATCAAGCTGCAATAATTATCGAGAATACAAGTGAAGATTTTTCCGTTTATAGTGGTGATGATGGGTTAACATTACCAATGATGGCAATAGGCGGGGATGGTATTGTTTCTGTTGCTTCCCATATAATTGGTAATGAAATGCAAGCAATGATTGAGGCGTTTGAGCAAGGTAATCATAAACTGGCTGCTTCACTCCATCGAAAACTACTCCCAGTTATGAACGGTTTATTTGAAGCCCCATCACCAACTCCAGTAAAAGCAGCACTTAAAACAAAAGGAATTGCATCAGGTGGGGTAAGATTACCATTAGTTCCATTGACAGAATCAGAGGAGAAAAAATTACTCTCCCTTTTGAATACAATAAATGTAACGAACGGCGTTTAGTCGTCTACTGATACTTTTTAAACCGAACTAATTCCGACAAAATATCGGGAATAGTTCGGTTTAACTTTACTATAAATGATTATTCCTTACCTGAAACATACCGTAACGGTGCCAGCAGTAATCATTCTAATAAATGGAAACTGATACATTTTGGATGCTATGTTTTCTTAGAATGTTATCTGCTGTTTACGTTCATACTATATTTATAGTTATGATTGGAAAGGAGTTATGAAATATGGAAAAAGATACCGAAAAAAAAGAGGGTCAGGATGAACAGTCTGGATCTTCTTTAGTCCAAAAGATTCAAGCGCTTGGGCAGACAAATGTACCGCAAGCTCCAGATTCAAATATTCATGTCTTATCGATAATTGGCCAGATTGAGGGGCATATTCAATTACCACCTCAAAACAAAACAACCAAATATGAGCATTTATTACCACAATTAATCGCGATTGAGCAAAATCCCAAAATAGAAGGGTCGTTATCCTCTTAAATACAGTAGGTGGGGATGTTGAAGCGGGACTAGCTTTATCTGAGATGATTGCATCTCTTTCTAAACCTACTGTATCCATTGTCCTTGGGGGTGGACATTCGATAGGTGTTCCAATCGCTGTATCTACCAATTATTCGTTTATTGTTCCAACGGCTACAATGACCATCCATCCTGTACGTCTAACGGGATTGGTAATTGGAGTTCCGCAAACCTTTGAGTATTTAGATAAAATGCAAGAACGAGTGATAAATTTTGTTGTGAACCATTCCAACATCAAAGAAGAAAAATTTAAAGATTTAATGTTTGCAAAAGGCAACCTAACACGAGATATTGGTACGAATGTGGTGGGAACAGATGCTGTGGAATATGGTTTAATTGATGAAGTTGGCGGTGTAAAGGAAGCCATGGCTAAAATAAACGAACTCATCAATGAGACCAAGGGGACAATGGAACAGGAGGTCATCCAATGATTTTGTACACACCTCTTTCACAAGACGATATTTTCCCTACTACTGAGAATGTATACAACAATCGACAATGTATTACATACGAGGGGAAAACTTGTTATGTTGAAAAGAATAGCAATGGCGAATACCAACTCATTCAATTATTATCGACAGATCCGCAAGATTTTCTAAATGTGAACTTTACCCCGGGAACAATCATCGGTTAAATTGAATCGTTTAATTTCTTACCTTATGATATACTATATCTATTCAGCATGAAAAAACCCTTGCCATAAATGTTGGCAGGGGTTTAGATTTAATGGCAGCTAAGACAGCTGTAAGAGGGTGAGTAAATGGCTAAGAGAAAAAGAAAAAAGAAGAAACAAACATTAAAAAAACAGGTGCAATTTGAATTATTAGGGATATTATTTGTGTTTCTAGCAATCTTCGGTAGTGGAGCAAGTGCCATTAGTGATGGAGCCATTCCTGGAGGCTTGGAACATATATTTCGCTTTTTTCTAGGTGTTTGGTATTTTGTTGCATCCCTGTTTTTATTGGGTATCGGTTTATATCTAGTAATTAAACGGAAATATCCAAACTTTTTACATAGAAAAATGGTAGGCTTCTATATTATTTTATTAGGGATTTTACTTTATACACACATACAATCTTTTGAAAGTTTACTAGTGTCGTCAAAAGATACTTCTATTATAAAAGCTACCTGGGATAACTTTTTCGATTTCATTGGTGGACAAGTTCCTGCTAGTCAAATAGGAGGAGGGATGGTTGGTGCAATTCTTTTTGCTTTTTGTTATTATCTATTCTCCTCTGTCGGGGCTAAAATAGTAGCTGTTTTCTCCGTGTTAATTGGACTAATCTTTTTAACAGAGTTTTCAGTTGGCGATTTCCTTACTAAGCTTCTAAAACGTAGTAAAGATTCTGTAAAGAAAGCAAAAGGAAGACAGAAAACGAAAAAAACAGTAACTGAACACAATCAACCATTAGAAGAGGATGTTCTGGTCATTGACCCTGAACCGGTTACAGAGGTAAAGGCGGACGAATACCCGGACGTTACGTATGCATTTGATGCCCAACTTGAGCAAGAAAAAGAACCTACTGTATCCGTACGTGCAAAAGGTGCAAAAGAAGCTGAGCATAAAGAGGTAGATGACCTCGGTGATGTAATGACAATGGCCGAAACGGAAAATCCGGAATATATCTTACCATCTCCTAGTTTATTGGCTGAACCAGCCAATAACTCTCAAATACAAGATAAGTCACAAATTCAATCGGTAGTTAGAAAACTAGAACGTACTTTTCATAGTTTTGGTGTCAAAGCAAGAGTGACGAAAGTAAATGTCGGACCTGCTGTGACGAAATATGAAGTATATCCAGAAGCAGGTGTGAAGGTGAGTAAAATTGTTAGTCTACATGATGATTTAGCTCTTGCCTTAGCAGCAAAAGATATTCGTATCGAAGCTCCAATTCCTGGTAAGTCTGCAGTGGGGATAGAAGTACCAAATCAGGAGATAGCGATGGTATCCTTACGGGAAGTATTAGACAGTACGAGTAATAACCAAGCATCCAAACTTCTTGTCGCACTTGGGAAGGATATTTCGGGAGAAGCGGTACTAGCTGAACTGAATAAAATGCCACATTTATTAGTTGCTGGGGCAACTGGAAGTGGGAAAAGTGTTTGTGTTAATGGCATCATCACAACAATTCTGATGAGGGCAAAACCACATGAAGTAAAAATGATGATGATTGATCCGAAAAAAGTAGAACTCAATGTTTATAATGGTATTCCACACTTATTAGCGCCAGTTGTAACAGATCCTAAGAAGGCATCCCGTGCTCTAAAGAAAGTAGTGGCTGAAATGGAACGTCGTTACGAATTGTTCTCTGATACGGGAACTAGGAACATTGAAGGTTATAATGAATATGTAAGAAAGCATAATCGTTCGGTGGACGAGACCGAGCAACAACCAAATCTACCATATATTGTAGTTATTGTAGATGAATTAGCTGATTTAATGATGGTTGCTTCCAGTGATGTAGAGGATGCTATAACACGACTTGCGCAAATGGCAAGGGCTGCTGGAATTCACTTGATTATCGCTACACAAAGACCTTCTGTAGACGTAATTACAGGCGTTATTAAAGCCAATATTCCATCCCGTATTGCCTTTAGTGTGTCATCTTCAACAGATTCGAGGACGATACTTGACTCTGGAGGTGCGGAAAAACTACTTGGGCGTGGGGATATGTTATTTTTACCAGTGGGATCCTCTAAGCCTATTCGCGTACAAGGTGCATTTTTATCAGATGATGAGGTTGAAAGAATTGTGGACCATTGTATTGAACAACAAAAGGCTAGTTATCAAGAAGATATGATTCCAGAGGATACCAATGAAGAAATCGCTGAAGTAGATGATGAACTGTATGATGATGCCGTTCAATTAGTACTAGAAATGCAAAGTGCGAGTGTATCGATGCTCCAAAGAAGATTTCGAATTGGCTACACTAGAGCTGCCAGACTAATCGATGCAATGGAAGCAAGAGGGATTGTCGGTCCATATGAGGGAAGTAAGCCAAGAGCAGTACTTATCTCACAAACGGAAGAAAAAACATCATAAAGAAGAATATTATAAGGACTAGGTGACAATGTATTATTACACATCGTTTTCTAGTCCTTTTTAGCAAATAGAATAGTATGACTTTTCCATAGAATCTAACTATATTCCTGCACTCAGTAGAAATTTTGAATGAATTGTCAGTTATGAAGAAATATTGTCATGATTTTTTACAAAAACTATTTATTTGTTGGGTAAATAATGATATATTAATCAAGGTATGGTTGTCAGTATTTGTCGGATAACCTATCGCCCAATAAGTATCGGGTAAAATAATTGGGGGTTCAATATGTCCATAAAATCAGACTCAAGGCATCTATATTTACAAGTTATCGATAGGATTAAACAAGATATTGAAAACGGTTTATATTCTGCCAATGAGAAATTACCGTCAGAATTCGAGCTTTCTAAAAAACTAGGAGTATCAAGAGCTACGTTAAGAGAAGCACTTCGAATTTTAGAAGAGGACAATGTTGTGAAGCGAAAACATGGTGTTGGTACGTTTGTAAACCCAAAACCAATTGTTTCATCTGGTATTGAAGAATTGACAAGTGTTACACACATGATTGAAAAAGCTGGTAAGGAAGCGGGTTCTCAATATTATTCTACAGATATCATCGAACCAACTGAGGAGGATCGTTTGAAATTTAAACCAAACGATATAACCCAGTTAGTAAAAATTGAACGAATTAGAACAGCAGATGGAAAGCCTGTAGTATTCTGTATCGACAAAGTACCACAGGGCCTAATTCCTTTAGAAGAGGCACATAAAGAAGATTCTTTATTTAAAATTATGGAAGAGCATTCTGGCAAGAAGATTAGTTATGCTATTGCATATATTGAACCAGTGAGTTATCATGAGAAAATTTTCAATGTATTGGATTGTGAATTTGATCAATCTTTGTTATTACTGAAACAGATGCACTATACAGAGGACGATGAGCCGGTCTTATATTCGCTTAACTATTTTCGTTCTGATGTATTTAGTTTCCAAGTACTACGGAAGCGCATATAGATTTATTGACTAAAAACTTCGCCGGATAATGGACTTAAACTTGTCTGAATAGGGTATTAAGTCTTAATGATAGTAAGTATGCGAATGAAATTGCGCACTTTTAGGGGGTGATTTTAGGACTTTTGTAGGAAGGAAACATAAGAAGTACAAGCCATTTATACTTAATTAAAAATTTCTTATTGGGGGTATTTTCCATGAAAAAACTAGGCTTTTTATTAGTACTTTTCCTTGGATTAGGATTACTATTAGCTGCTTGTGGTGGAGAAGAGAAGGAAACTGACAAAGGTAACAATGATAAAGGTGATAAAGCGTCTAGCGAAGAATCATCAGATTTCTCAGTAGGTATGGTTACGGATATTGGTGGGGTAGATGATAAATCATTTAACCAATCTGCTTGGGAAGGTATTAAAGCATTTGGTGAGCAAAACGGCATGACTCAAGGTAACGGTTTTGATTATGCACAATCAAATGATAAAGCTGACTATGTACCAAACTTAACTCGTCTAGTTCGTGACGAATATGATCTAATCTTCGGTATTGGTTTTGAACTAAAAGAAGATTTACAAGCTATTGCTGAACAATACTCTGATACTAACTTTGCTTTAGTAGATGATATTGTAGAAGCACCTAACGCTGTAAGTATTACTTTTAAAGAGCATCAAGGATCATTCTTAGTTGGTGTAGCTGCAGCACTTAAAACAGAAACAAATAAACTAGGTTTTGTTGGTGGTATTGACTCACCATTAATCAATAAGTTTGAAGCTGGTTTCATTGCTGGTGCGAAATCAGTAAATCCTGATATCGAAGTTGAAGTACAATATGCAGAGAGCTTCGGTGATCCTGCAAAAGGTAAAACAATTGCAGCTAGCATGTATGACAGTGGAATTGACGTAATTTACCATGCTTCAGGTGGTACTGGTAATGGAGTGTTCAACCAAGCGAAAGATATTAAACAAAATGATCCGGATCGTCAAATTTGGGTAATCGGGGTAGACCGTGACCAACATGATGAAGGACAAATTGGTGACCATAACGTTACATTAACTTCTATGATTAAACGTGTAGACGTTGCAGTTGAGGAAGTTTCAACTATGGCTTTAAACGGGGAATTCCCTGGTGGAGAAAAATTAGAGTTTGGTATTGAAGAAGATGGTATTGGTTTCGCTACTACAAACGAAGAAGCGATGACTGAGGAAATCGTTGGAACAGTTAATGAATATCTAGATAAGATTCTAAATGGTGAAGTAGAAGTTCCGCAAACTCGTGAAGAATTAGAAACTTTTCTTGGATCATTATAAAAATTAGATAAGATTGGTGGAAAAGGCCGTAGTTATCGGTCTTTTCCCATCTTTAACTTTTCAAGATAAAATTCTCAACTGAAGAAGATGAAACTTCATCTTTTTCATTTGGTGATTTTATATAATGAAATCATATAGTGAAACTACAATGTCTAATAATGTTTTAGCAAATATCAAGTATATTGTAGTGGAACAAACGTAGTGTTTGACTATTTGTATATCTTTATATGTACTAAATGATAAAGGAGGAGCATCTAGGTAAACCTGCGATAAATATATTTTCTTCTATCATCTAGTAGAAAAATGAGGGGTGACATTAGTGGAATATGTGATTGAAATGTTAAATATCCGTAAGGAATTTCCGGGTATTGTTGCTAACGATAACATTACAGTCCAGTTAAAAAAAGGGGAAATTCATGCACTTCTTGGAGAGAATGGTGCAGGGAAATCCACTTTAATGAACGTTTTATTTGGATTATATCAGCCAGAAGCTGGTCAAATTCGAGTAAAGGGAGAAGAAGTAAAGATTACAAATCCAAACGTCGCAAATGACTTAGGGATTGGAATGGTTCATCAACATTTCATGCTGGTAGAGCCTTTTACAGTTACGCAAAATATTATTTTAGGAAGCGAACCTAAGGGCAAATTTGGTAAAATTGATATCAAAAAAGCAGAAAAAGAGATTCAAGAAATTTCTGATCTTTACGGATTAAAGGTCGATCCATCTGCTAAAATCAGTGATATATCTGTAGGAATGCAGCAACGTGTTGAAATCTTAAAGACACTATACCGTGGTGCAGAGGTTCTTATATTTGATGAACCAACAGCGGTGTTAACACCTCAAGAAATAACAGAATTAATTGAGATTATGCGTTCCCTAGTTAAAGAGGGCAAATCTATTATTCTTATCACACATAAATTGAAAGAGATTATGGAAGTTTGTGACCGTTGTACCGTTATTCGCAAAGGGAAAGGGATTGGAACGGTTAATGTAAAAGAGTCCAATCCAGATGAACTTGCATCTCTAATGGTAGGACGAGAAGTAAACTTTAAGACTGAAAAAACGCAAGCACAACCTAAAGAGGTTGTATTAGACATTAAAGATTTATTTGTCAAAGATGCTAGAAAAGTAGATATCGTAAAAGGTTTGAATCTGGACGTTAGAGCAGGAGAAATAGTAGGAATAGCTGGTGTTGATGGTAACGGACAGTCCGAATTGATTGAAGCAATTACTGGCCTTCGAAAATCTCAATCAGGACAAATTATGTTGAACAATAAGAATATCACGAACATGAGTCCTAGAAATGTGACAAAGAGTGGGCTAGGTCATATCCCTCAAGATAGACATAAGTACGGATTAGTTCTAGATTACCCAATTGGAGCAAACATGGTACTCCAAACGTATTACCAAAAACCTTTTTCAAACGTTTCTGTCTTAAATTACAAAGAGATTTACAAAAAGGCAAATGAATTAATTAACGAATACGATGTGCGTACACCAAGTGAATTTACTCCAGCTCGTGCTTTATCTGGAGGAAACCAACAAAAAGCAATTATCGGGCGTGAAATCGATCGCTCTCCTGACTTGCTAATAGCGGCTCAACCTACACGTGGTCTTGATGTAGGGGCTATTGAATTTATTCATAGAAAATTAATTGAAGAACGAGATAAAGGAAAAGCTATTTTACTAGTTTCCTTTGAACTAGATGAAATTATGAATGTTAGTGATCGAATTGCGGTTATGTTTGATGGTCAAATCATCGCTAATGTGAAGCCTGAAGAAACGAACGAACAAGAACTTGGTTTATTAATGGCTGGTAGTAAGCAAGATGAGGCAGGTGATTCAAGTGACAACTAATAATAATCGGCTTTTTGGACTTTTAGTTCCAGTTATTTCTGTAATTCTAGGTTTATTAGTTGGTGCAATTATCATGATTGCGTCAGGTCACAATCCAATCGAAGCATATGGTGCACTATGGAGAGGTGCATTTGGAGATGCATTTACGATAGGAGAAACGATTCGCCGTATTACTCCCTTAATCCTAACAGGTTTAGCAATTGCCTTTGCTTTTCGTACTGGATTATTTAATATTGGTGCGGAAGGTCAAGTGATTGTTGGCTGGTTAGCGGCTGTTTGGGTAGGTTTAGCTGTTGACGCTCCAATGATTATTCATTTACCGATGGCGATTCTTGCGGGGGCTATTGCTGGTGGTCTTTGGGGGTTCATACCTGGTATTTTAAAAGCGAAACTAGGTGTACATGAGGTTATTGTTACGATTATGATGAACTACATTGCCATGTTTGTCTCGAATGAAATCGTTCGTTCTGTCCTAACTGATCATAAAACGACAACAGAAAGAATAGCTGATACCGCTTCCCTGAGTTCTGCTTGGCTTCAAGGGCTAACTTTCTATTCGAGAATGCACTATGGAATTTTAATTGCTTTATTTGCAGCAGTCGTTATGTGGTTTATTATTCAACGTACAACATTAGGGTATGAGCTGAAAGCTGTTGGTTTCAATAAACATGCATCAAAATATGCCGGAATGAATGTTAGTAAAAGTATTGTATTGTCGATGGTAATTGCTGGTGGATTTGCAGGACTAGCAGGAGCTATGGAAGGTCTGGGCACCTATGGAAGTGTGTCCGTTATATCTGGATTTACTAACTTAGGATTTGATGGAATAGCTGTAGCTCTTCTAGGAGCTAATAATCCCTTTGGTGTAGTACTTGCAGCTATTTTATTCGGAGTATTAAAAGAAGGTGCAGGAGAAATGCCAACTGGTGCAGGAGTACCTACTGAACTAGTAGATATTATCATTGCTATCATTATTTTCTTTGTCGCATCCAGTTATATTATTCGTTGGGCTTTACTTCGCTTCAAAAAGGAGGGGAAATAAATGATTGATATTTTACAATCTGTCATTCCTACAGTATTATTCTTTTCAGCACCCCTTATACTAACTGCATTAGGCGGAGTATTTAGTGAACGTTCTGGTGTCATCAACATTGGTCTAGAAGGATTAATGGTAATTGGGGCATTCGTAGGTATTGTATTTAATTTAACATTTGCCGATTCATTAGGAGCTTGGACACCTTGGATTTCAATCATTGTTGCTTCCATCGTTGGGGCATTATTCTCTGTCATCCACGCTGTTGCATCTGTATCTCTTCGTGCCGATCAGACGGTAAGTGGGGTAGCAATTAACATGCTAGCACTTGGACTCGGGGTTTATTTAACGAAGGTATGGTATGACAAAGGGCAAACAGATATGGTAACACAACCATTTTTCTCAACTAATATCCCAATCCTATCCGAAATTCCAGTGATTGGACCTATCTTCTTTAAAGGGATATATGTCACATCCTATATTGCTATTATCCTTGCATTTGTTGCTTGGTATGTGCTTTATAAGACAGCATTTGGGTTAAGACTACGTGCTGTAGGTGAGCACCCAATGGCAGCAGATACGAATGGTATCAACGTATATAAAATGCGCTATATTGCTGTCATAATTTCAGGTGCTTTAGGTGGTCTAGGTGGGTCAATCTTTGCGTTAACAATCGTATCGAATTTCTCACATTCTACCATCGTAGGACAAGGGTTTATGGCGCTGGCTGCCGTAATCTTTGGTAAATGGCATCCGCTTGGAGCTATGGGTGCGGCATTATTCTTTGGATTTGCTCAAAGTTTAAGTATTGTTAGTTCAGGAATACCTGTACTTTCTGATATTCCACAAGTCTTCTTGCTTATCGCACCATATTTATTAACAATTCTTGCTTTAGCAGGGTTTATTGGACGTGCAGAAGCACCAAGAGCAAATGGTGTGCCTTATATTAAAGGTAGTAGATAACTAAAAAATGAAACTGATTTGAACAGATGTTCAAGTCAGTTTTTTTTGGTTCTACTAGGGAATAATGGTAAACTATGGTTATCAATAAATCGTTCATGGAATTACCAAAAATCGTGCAAACTATTTAGTAGCATTTTTGGATTGTATCAAATTGGAGGAACTAAAATGGTCAGTATACAAGAAGAAGTGAAACAATTAACTGGTTTTAATTTGCATCTTATACCGAATGAAAAATTTAAGACGGTCAACATCGTAATGAAATTTAAAGCACCTTTAAATCGAGAAACCATTACAAAACGTGCCTTATTACCACACGTGTTACAACAGGGTTCAGAAAAATATCCTAGTCGCAAGGAACTGCAAGTAGCTTTAGATAATCTCTACGGTGCTGGATTATCAATTGACGGTGGAAAAAAAGGTAACAACCATATCATTAGTTTTAGACTAGAAGTTGCCAACGAAAAATTTATTCCAAACGAATCAGAGGTGTTAGAGAATGCCATTCGTCTTTTAAATGAAGTAATCTTTCACCCGAATATTGAAAATGATTCTTTTAACGAAACAGTATTTGAAAGAGAAAAGGAAACATTAAGACAGAAGATTAAATCAATCATCGATGATAAGATGAAATATGCCAATATGAGATTAATTGATGAAATGTGTGATGGAGAAGTATACCAGCTTCATGTAAGTGGATATGAAGAAGATTTGGATAAGATAACTGCCAAAGATCTGTATCAATACTATCAATCCCTCTTACAAGAAGATCAAGTAGATATTTATATATTAGGTGATGTGGACAGTGGAAAATTGGAGTCCATCATTAACGCCAATTTCGAAAGACAAGATTCTCCTAATCCGTCCGTAGAAATTGAGGAAGACCAATCGAAGTCTTCGCAATCGGATGAATTAAAAGAAGTGATTGATAATCAAAATGTCCAACAAGCAAAACTTCATATTGGTTATCGTACAAATATTCGATACCAAGACGAGCAATACCCTGCTTTGCAAGTTTTTAATGGGATTCTAGGTGGATTTCCTAATTCTAAATTATTTATCAATGTTCGGGAGAAAAACAGTCTTGCATACTATGCTTCTTCTCGATTAGAAAGTCATAAAGGATTATTACTTGTTTTCAGCGGGATTGCTCCTAATGATTATGAGAAGGCAAGAAAGATTATGGAAGAACAAATAACAGCAATGAAAAACGGGGAAATAACAGAGGAAGAACTAAGTGAGACAAAGGAACTCATTGTTAACCAACTATTAGAAACTTTAGACCACCCACAAGGTATCATCGAGATGTTCTATCAAAGTGTCATCGCAAATGCAGAGCTTTCTCCAAACCAGTTAATTAGAAAAAATTAAGGCCGTTACGTTAGATGATGTTAAAAAAATAGGAGATAGCATCGTTGGTGACACAGTATACCTATTGACTAGTGAAGGAGGTTCAGGAAATGAGTAAAAAACAGTATAACCATATTCAGGAGACACTTTACCAAGAAAAATTAGATAACGGACTAACTGTATTCTTATTACCTCGACCCCAAATGTCGAAAACGTATGCCATTTTCTCGACAAACTATGGTTCCATTGATCGAACATTTGTACCAATTGGGGAAACAGATAAGATTACGGTACCAGATGGAATTGCTCATTTCTTAGAGCATAAACTCTTCGAAAAAGAGGATCGGGATGTTTTTGCAGATTTCGGAAAACAGGGCGCATCTGCTAATGCTTACACATCTTTTACAAAGACAGCTTACTTGTTTTCAGCGACCACAAATATTGAGGAGAATGTGAAGACCTTATTAGACTTTGTCCAGGATCCTTACTTCTCTGAAAAGTCAGTAGAAAAAGAAAAGGGTATAATTGGTCAGGAAATAAAGATGTATGATGACCAACCAGATTGGCAGTCCTTTATGGGAACATTAAAAGGGTTGTTTAAAGAAACCCCTGTGAATATAGATATTGCTGGAACAGTAGAGTCTATTAGTAAGATTACAAAAGATGACCTCTACACTTGTTATCATACATTTTATCATCCAGAAAATATGGTATTTTTATGGCAGGTAATTTTAATCCTGAACAAATGTTGCAAATGATTAAAGAAAATCAAAGTGGAAAAAAATTTGATAAGCTTGAAGATATTCAACGCTTCTATCCTGAAGAGCCAGAAGAAGTTGCCAAGAAAGAAAATGAACAAGTGATGCCCGTATCAGTTGCAAAATGTACAATTGGAATAAAGGAATCCGTCGAAGAATTGGAAGGTGATGCATTTATCAAGAAGGATTTATTACAAGACATGATGCTAACCTATTATTTCTCGAAGAGTGGACAATTTTATGAAGAGCTCTATCAGCAGAATATAATCGATTCTAGCTTCTACTTCGAAACCAATTTAGAAAAGAATTTTGGATATTCTATTTTAGGTGGTAATACAGATGACCCAGATAAGTTTGTGGAAAAATTAAAGCATTTGTTATTATCCACAAATGAACGGAAAATTTCAGAAGAAGATTTTTGAACGAATGAAACGAAAGAAGATTGGTCAGTTGCTCAGATCCATGAATTCACTGGAAAACATTGCATCTAAGTTTATTCATTATCATACAGTTGGGGTTGATTACTTTGAAATCATTCCCATTATCCAAAAGTTAACTGTAGATGATGCAAATGAGTTTTTACAGAATTGGATCAAAGAAGAACGTTTAGGTGTTTGTAAGATAGTCGCAAAGTAAGGAGAATATATGGGGAAAAATGTTTTAATTATCGGTGCAAGTGGTGATATTGGAAAACAGGTGGCATACCAACTGGGGCAGGAAGGATATTTTTTAATCCTCCATTACCATAACAACAACAATGCCGTTGGGGAACTACAGGATAAATTAGGAAATCAAGTGATTGGAACGATAAAAGCGGATTTGTCTCATGTTGATGGTATTGAAACTTTATTATCCAACATACTATATCCGATCGATTCGGTGATTTTTGCCAGTGGTATTGCTTATTATGGATTGTTTCAGGATACCCCTGAAGCAATCTTTGATGAGATGATTGCCATTCATGTAAAAGCACCATTTTCTATTGTCAAGGCATTGTTACCGGCAATGATTAGTCGTAAGGCGGGAAAAATCATCTTAATTTCCTCGATATGGGGAGAAATAGGGGCAAGCTTTGAGGTCCTTTATTCTGCAGTTAAAGGAGCACAAAATAGTTTTGTTAAAGCATTAGCTAAAGAGGTTGGGCCAAGCGGAATTACTGTAAATGCAGTTAGCCCTGGTTTCATTGATACCAAAATGAATCCTTTAAGTGACGATGACAAAGCCGCATTAGTAAATGACATTCCATTGAATCGGGCTGGGACTACCCAGGATGTGGCGGATGCTGTGTCATTTTTATTAAGTGATAAAGCAAGTTATATTCATGGTGAGATTTTGAAAGTAACTGGTGGTTGGGACTAAGAAAATAATTCCTTTTCCATGTGATAAACATGCATAATCACGGAATATATTCAAATACTATGCATGTATCATGAGAAGGAGGAATGAAGATGTCTGTTTTAGATAACTTTGAATCCTGGAAGCACTTTTTGGCGAATAGATTAGAACAAGCACAAGCACAGGGAATGTCTCAAGATACAATTTCCCAAGTTGCTTATGAAGTTGGAGATTATCTTGCGAAAAGTGTCGAGGCAAAAAATAGTGAAGAAGCAGTATTAAGAGAACTGTGGAATGCGGCCTCTAAGGAAGAACAGCAAGCAATTGCGAATTCCATGGTTAAATTAGTACAAAGTCAAGGCAATAGTTAAGTTTGAAATGCAAATAAAAGAAGCTGCGCAAAATCGTAGCTTCTTTTATATTCTAGTAAGGGATGTCTCACGGGAATGAATATATCATAACGAAAAAGTACATTCTTTAGGAATTATTTACACTAATACTTTAAACAAAAGTAAAAATCATTTATTATATGATTATAGGAACTTTTTGGTTATGATACCATTTGGCGAAGGGGAGTTTCTTACTTGAAAAAAACAGAATGGTACTTAGAATACGAAATTCAAATCAATCGCCCTGGCTTATTAGGGGAAATTTCTTCTTTGCTTGGAATGCTGGCCATTAACATTGTCACGATAAACGGTGTCGAAAATGGTCGAAGAGGTATGCTACTTCTTACGGATAACCAAGAGCAAATTACTCGACTTCGATTAATTCTAAAAACCATGGACACGATTAAATTGACAAAATTACGTAAATCAAAGCTTCGTGATCGCCTTGCAGTTAGACATGGAAAATATATACATAGAGATGCAGATAACCGCAAGACGATTCAATTTGTACGTGATGAATTAGGAATACTAGTTGATTTTATGGCAGAGCTTTATAAAACAGAAGGACATAAACTTATTGGTGTAAGAGGGATGCCTAGAGTTGGCAAAACAGAATCCATTGTGGCAGCAAGTGTTTGTGCTAATAAACGTTGGTTGTTTGTATCTAGTACTTTAATAAAACAAACTGTTCGAAGTCAGCTAATTGCTGGTGAATATAGTAACGATAATATCTTTATTATTGATGGTATTGTATCGCAGCAGAAAGCAAATGAAAAACATTGGCAGTTAATCCGTGAAATAATGCAGCTTCCTGCCATTAAAGTTGTAGAACATCCGGATATATTCGTACAATCTACAGAGTATAATATTGACGACTTTGATTATATTATTGAATTGCGAAGCCATGAAGATGAAGAAATTACATATGAAGTTGTTGAAAACACACATTTTAATCAAGGAAATGGTTTTTCAATGTTTGATTAATAAATTGGATGGTGTTATTTATGGGAATTGGTGCAAGATTGAGGGAAGCTAGAGAATCAAAAGATTTATCGCTTGATACCTTACAAGATATTACAAAAATACAAAAGCGATATCTTGTAGCAATTGAGGAAGAGAATTTTTCCGTTCTACCAGGAAAGTTTTACGCTAAAGCTTTTATTAAGGAATATGCAATTGCTGTTGGGTTAGATCCTAATCAGTTAATGGAAGAATATGTGGAGGATATTCCTTCACCAGAAGAGGATACAACACAGTATACTAGGATACATCGTTCTAGAAAGGATAATATGCCAACGAAAAGTAATGCTATCTTTTCTTTTATCCCAACATTAATTGTTGTAATATTAATTATCGGTATTTTCTTTTTAGCGTGGTGGTTTATTACATCAAAAGCAAATGATGATAATTCGTCACCAAACGAAGAACCAGAGGATAGTGCTTTTTACAGAGATGATAATAAAAAAGGTTCTAATAATAGTGGTAGCGATGATGAAAACAGCGATGATAATAAAGATGATACTAATGACAAAAATGCAACTGATGAAGACCAAGAACAAGACACTACTGAAGATAATGCAACCGATAACCAAGAGAACGATACAGAGAATGAAGCAGAGCTTGGTATCACGGTGTTAGAACAAGGGACAGTTCCAAAACCACAGTCAGAGGTGGAGCTAACGAATGTTGGCGAGGAATTGATTCTAGAATTTACGGCTACTGCGGATGTTTGGCTAGATGTTAAAAGCGCAGACGGACAATCTTTTTATAGTAATATGGTTAAACCTAATGAGCCTGTAGAATTGACACTCACCGGGCAGCAAAGATTTCTACTAAACATCGGTAATGCTCCAGGGATGACTGTTAAGATTAATGATGTAGCTTTAGAATATCCGGTGGATCCAACACAAAGAGGAGCCGATCATCAACGTATTTGGTTAAATGTTGTAGAATCAAATGAATAGGATATAAACCCTTCTAAAAGCTTTAGTGCTTTAGGAAGGGTTTTATACCTTTTATTATTGGAGGAGACATAGAAATGAACATACCTAATCGTATTACACTATCAAGAATATTATTAATTCCTATTTTTATCATTCTAATGAGTATTCCATTTGACTGGGGAGAATGGGATATTGGTGATACTAATTTACCGATATCACACTTTATTGCAGCACTATTATTTATTATTGCTTCTACTACTGATTGGATTGATGGTCATTACGCAAGAAAACATAATCTCGTTACCAATCTAGGTAAATTTTTAGACCCATTAGCAGACAAATTATTGGTTTCAGCAGCTTTAATCATTTTAGTAGAAATGGGTGCTGCGCCAGCGTGGGTTGTAATTCTAATTATAAGTAGAGAATTTGCTGTTACTGGATTGCGATTGGTAGCAGCTGGGGAAGGAATTGTACTTGCTGCTGGTAAAATGGGGAAACTGAAAACAGCTACCCAAATGATTGCCATAGCAACATTATTATTGCATAATTTTCCATTTTCCTATATTAGTATTCCTTTTGGGACTATTATGTTATATATTGCTTTATTCTTTACAGTCCTTTCAGGTGTTGATTATTTCGTTAAAAACTGGCATGTCATGAGGGATTCTAAGTAATGAAGAATGCGAATGCGGAAATAATTGCTGTTGGTACGGAACTTCTATTGGGGCAAATTTCGAATACGAATGCTCAATGGATTTCTGAACAGTTAGCGGTACAGGGAATAAATGTCTATTATCATAGTGTTGTTGGTGATAATTTGAAACGTGTTCAAGACATCTTTACGCTTGCTGAGAAACGCTCGGATATTGTAATCGTAACCGGTGGTCTTGGACCAACTGATGATGACTTAACTAGAGAGGCATTTCACTCTATAACTGGGCTTCCAATCCTTGAACATAAACCTTCCATGGATAAGATCGAAGCATTTTTTATCAAGAACAATGTAGTCATGACACCTAACAATCGAAAGCAAGCACGTGTGTTTGAGAATTCAATTGTCATCGATAACCATGTCGGTATGGCACCTGGAATGATATTAAGACAAGAGGAAACTATATGGGTATTCTTGCCTGGTGTTCCTCGAGAGATGAAATCCATGATGACAAATAGCGTTTTACCGTATTTAACGAAAACCTTAGAACTAAACGCGGTAATAAAATCATATGTTCTTCGTTTTATTGGAATAGGGGAGTCTAAGCTTGAGCATGACTTAAAAGAACTGATGGAACAACAACAAAATCCAACTATCGCACCATTGGCTCAAACTAATGGTGTTGTGATTAGATTAACTGCAAAAGCAGAAACGGATGCGGATGCAATTCGCTTGCTTGATCATACGAAACAGGAGATTTTAAATAAAGTTGGCTCGTACTATTACGGTATGAATGAAGAAACTCTGGAACAAACCATTCTTAATAATTTGAAGAGAAAAGAATTGAAAATCGCTTCTGCTGAAAGTCTTACTGGTGGGAAATTTATCGAAAGACTAATTTCTGTTCCGGGGGCTTCACAGGTTTGTAAAGGATCTGTAGTTTGTTATGACACTTCCGTAAAACGAGAAGTACTGAAAGTCTCTGATAACATTATTCAAAAATCTGGTACTGTGAGTGCGGAATGCGCTTTGGAAATGGCCAAAAATGTCGCACAAATTTTGGATGCTTCGATTGGTATAAGTTTTACCGGTGTAGCTGGCCCAGATATGGTAGAGGGTAAGCCTGTTGGCACCGTATATATTTCCATATATATGAATGATAGAAAACAAATAGTAGAAAAGTTCGAATTCACTGGGAGTCGCGAAAGAATTCGAGATCGAGCTGTACTAAAAGGTTATGAAATTCTATGGAATCTATTAAAATAAACTAATACAAAGAAATTTCAATTCAAAATTCGATTATAGGTATGGTTACACATCCTATAATCGAATTTTTATGAGATACGACACGTGAAAAAATGAGAACATTTATTCGATTTTTTACTTGGCAAAATGAAAAAAACAATGTATGATAGATATAGTTAATTTAAGGAGGTAGTATCGTTGAGTGATAGAAAACAAGCCTTAGACATGGCTTTAAAACAGATAGAAAAACAGTTCGGTAAAGGTTCCATTATGAAATTAGGAGAAAATGCTGGTCAAAAAATAGAAACGACATCTAGTGGTTCTCTAGCTTTAGATATTGCATTAGGTATCGGTGGTTATCCAAAAGGAAGAATTATTGAAATTTATGGTCCAGAATCTTCAGGTAAAACAACTGTGGCTCTACACGCTATTGCTGAAGCACAGAAGCAAGGCGGTCAAGCTGCTTTTATTGATGCGGAACATGCACTTGACCCAACATATGCAAGAGCATTAGGTGTTAATATCGATGAATTATTACTATCTCAACCGGATACTGGGGAACAAGCGTTAGAAATAGCAGAAGCACTAGTTCGTAGTGGAGCTGTTGATGTACTTGTTGTTGACTCAGTTGCTGCATTAGTTCCAAAAGCAGAAATTGAGGGTGAGATGGGAGATTCTCACATGGGTCTACAAGCAAGACTTATGTCACAAGCCCTTCGTAAACTATCAGGTGCTATTAACAAATCAAAAACAACAGCAATTTTCATTAACCAGGTTCGTGAGAAAATCGGTGTCATGTTCGGTAATCCAGAAACAACTCCTGGTGGGCGCGCTCTTAAATTCTATTCGTCTGTAAGACTGGAAGTTCGTCGTGCTGAAACCTTAAAACAAGGTAATGAGATGATTGGAAATAGAGCAAAAATTAAAGTGGTTAAAAATAAAGTTGCACCACCATTCAAAACTGCTGAAGTCGATATCATGTACGGTGAAGGTATTTCAATTGAAGGGGAAATACTTGATATAGGATCTGATTTAGATATTGTTCAAAAAAGTGGTGCTTGGTATGCTTACCAAGGTGAAAGACTTGGCCAAGGAAGAGAGAACGCAAAAGAATTTCTAAAGGAAAATCCAGAAATAATGTCGGAAGTTCATCAAGCAATTCGTGATCATTATGGACTCGATGGCAGTGTAGATGCAACGGTAGAAGAAGAAGCAACACAAGAGACATTGGATGTTTAAATAGAAATTGTTGACATATTAAATATGTTATACGATTTTGAAAGGTCTGTACCTACTGCTGGTACAGACCTTTTTTGAACATGGAGGGGTTTAGGTCTCTAGACCCAGTATAAAAGTTACAATTGCTATTTAAAGTGACGAATATTTACTTAATTTATGTCGATTCCTTGACATTATTTTTACGTAAAGATAAAATTAGTATGTATAATTTTAACTTTTATTATACGATTAGAAAATTATTCATTGAATATGGTACATGCCGACATTTTAAATGAATGAACCGAAAAACAATTTTATAGCAAGAGGAGGTGAAAACGTGGAAGACTTTAATCTACTCATCTCCATTTTGCTTGCCGTATTTTTCCTTGTAGTCGGTTTGTTTGTTGGTTATCTGATTCGTAAATCTATTGCGGAAGCTAAAATCTCAAGTGCGGAAAATTTAGCGAAGCAAATAGTTGAAGAAGCACATCGAAATGCAGATGCCGCCAAAAAAGAGGCGCTTCTTGAGGCGAAGGATGAAAATCATCGCCTTCGTCAGCAGACAGAGCAAGAATTACGTGAACGTCGTTCTGAAGTACAAAAGCAAGAAAATCGCCTGATGCAAAGAGAAGAAAATCTGGATAGAAAAAGTGAAACACTTGATAAGCGTGAACTCAGCCTAGAAAAACGTGACCAATCGCTTACAGAAAAACAACAACAAATTGAAGAAATGGAAAGCAAAGTGGAAGCAATTTTACAAGAGCAGCAATCTGAGCTTGAACGCATTTCCGGTTATACTACTGATCAGGCTAGAAGTATTATTTTAGAGCGACTTGAAAAGGAACTTGCACATGAAACAGCTATCATGGTAAAAGAGGCTGAAAATCGTGCGAAAGAAGAGGCAGATAAGAAAGCAAAAAATATCTTGTCTCTAGCCCTTCAACGCTGTGCTGCAGACCACGTTGCTGAGACAACTGTATCCGTTGTAAATCTTCCAAATGATGAAATGAAAGGTCGTATTATTGGTCGTGAAGGTCGAAACATTCGTACATTAGAGACGTTAACAGGAATCGATTTAATCATTGATGATACACCAGAAGCAGTCATACTGTCTGGTTTTGACCCAGTTCGTAGAGAAACAGCTCGTATAGCTTTAGAGAAACTAGTACAGGATGGCAGAATTCACCCTGCTCGTATCGAGGAAATGGTGGATAAGGCTAGACGTGAGGTTGACGAGTATATACGAGAGGTTGGAGAAGAAACAACATTTGAAGTTGGTGTACATGGTCTACATCCGGATCTAATTAAGATTCTTGGTCGCTTAAAATACCGTACAAGCTATGGTCAAAATGTGTTAAAGCATTCGACAGAAGTAGCCTATTTATCAGGTTTACTTGCTGCTGAATTAGGTGAAGATGTAAGATTAGCAAGAAGAGCCGGATTACTTCATGATATTGGGAAAGCAATTGATCATGAAGTAGAAGGAAGCCACGTTGAGATCGGTAAGGAGCTAGCTATTAAATACAAAGAACACGAAGTAGTCATTAATGCGATTGCTTCTCACCATGGTGATGAAGAACCTACTTCCGTTATTTCCGTACTAGTGGCAGCAGCAGATGCTTTATCCGCTGCGCGTCCTGGAGCGAGAAGTGAGACATTAGAAAATTATATCAAGCGACTTGAAAAGCTTGAGGAAATTTCTGAATCATTTGCAGGTGTAGAAAAATCATTTGCAATTCAAGCAGGTAGAGAGATTCGAATTATGGTGAAGCCAGATGAAATAGATGATATTGATTCTGCTCGCATTGCACGAGATATTCGTAAACGTATTGAGAGTGAGCTTGATTACCCAGGTCATATCAAAGTGACTGTTATACGTGAAACAAGAGCAGTAGAATATGCAAAATAATAATGAACTGCGTAAGTGGGGGATATTATTCCCTCACTTTTTTGTTTGTTCCATAATATATTTTGACATTATAGTCTCTTTGTGAAAAACTTAAAGGTACATTTTATATATATGTTAGGATGATTACGAGAATGAAAATATTATTTATTGGCGATGTATTTGGTTCACCAGGAAGAGATATGGTACAGGAATACCTTCCAAAGCTGAAAGATAAATATAAACCAAATGCTATCATTATAAATGGTGAAAATGCAGCCTCCGGTAAAGGAATTACCGAAAAAATCTATAAACAATTTATGGGATTGGGAGCAAATGTTATCACGATGGGTAATCATACATGGGACAAAAAGGACATCTTCGAATTTATTGATGATGCTAAAAATCTAATTCGTCCTGCGAATTTTCCTGTTGGAACTCCGGGCAAGGGTCTCACATTTATTAATATGAACGGTACGGAATTAGCAATTATGAACTTACAAGGTCGTACCTTTCTACCCGCAATTGATGATCCGTTTAGAAAGGTTGACGAATTAATTAAAGAAGCCAAAAAAAGAACCAATATTATATTCTTAGACTTCCATGCGGAAGCAACTAGTGAAAAGCAAGCTATGGGTTGGTATGTTGATGGCCGAGTAAGTGCTGTAGTTGGAACACATACGCACACACAAACAGCAGATAATCGCATTTTACCAAGTGGAACTGCATATATTACGGATGTAGGGATGACAGGACCATATGATGGAATATTAGGTGTCGAGCGAGATGCCGTCATTAAGAAATTTCTAACTAGTTTACCAGTTCGCTTTGAACCGGACAAAGAAGGTAGGACACAACTAAACGGTGTAATTGTTACTATCAATGAACAAAATGGAAGAGCAACAAAAATTGATAGAATCATGATAAATGAGGATAATCCTTATCTAGACTAGAAGGTCACCTCCAGGAAATTTGAATTTTTTGAATTCTTGATGCATAATATGGTTATAAGCTTACGATGAAAAGAATATAGTAGCTATAGAACTATAATAGCAAATGAAGGAGGTACTAGTAGTGGAAATATTAAAAGTCTCAGCAAAATCAAATCCAAATTCAGTAGCGGGAGCACTTGCGAATGTATTACGCGAACGTGGCACAGCAGAAATTCAGGCTATCGGTGCTGGTGCGTTGAACCAGGCCGTTAAAGCAGTTGCGATCGCTCGAGGATTTGTAGCACCTAGTGGTGTCGATCTTATCTGTATCCCAGCTTTTACGGATATAATGATTGATAATGAGGAGAGAACAGCAATTAAACTAATTGTAGAACCCCGGTAAGCGTTTTACATAGTGTTACGCGAATATGCGTAGCACTTTTTTATTTGGCGAAATAGATTGCCTCGATTTATGGATGGAACTATCCCTGCTAGTATCAGAAGGGTACCTACTTACATCATTTTTGCATAATATAAATGCACTTATATGTGACGAATTTTCACATTTATTGTTAAAATGATTGAAAAGCTTTATACTGTAATAATGAATGCCCATACATAACATTTTTCCTGATAGAAAGGAGATTGCTTAATGAATGAACAACAAAGACTCGCTCAAGCGCAAATTAACCAGGTTAATTCTATGGATACAGAATCCGAACAGGATAATATGGAACGAATTAAAAAGATTTCTAGTGATGAATTGATAGCGAAATATTTTCAAACTAGTTATCAGCCACCAGATTTAAAGAAAGCAAGAAAGCGACGTAGAGAAGAAGTTCAATTTCATTATGACTTTCAAATTCCTGAAGAAATGCAAGAAATAGGAAAAGGTAAAAAGTTCTTAATCCGTACATACGGTTGCCAAATGAATGAACATGATACTGAGGTCATGGCAGGTATTCTTTCAGAAATGGGATATGAGTCAACTACTGAGACCAGTGAAGCCGATCTCATCTTACTCAATACGTGTGCGATTAGGGAGAATGCAGAGAACAAGGTGTTTGGTGAAATCGGACACTTGAAACCGTTGAAAACAGAAAAACCTGATTTAATTCTAGGTGTCTGTGGCTGTATGTCTCAAGAAGAATCAGTTGTTGATAGAATTATGAAGAAGCACCAACATATTGATTTAGTATTTGGTACACATAATATTCATCGGTTACCGAACTTAGTACAGGAAGCGATGTTTGGTAAAGAGCAAGTGGTGGAAGTATGGTCTAAAGAAGGAGATATTATCGAAAATCTCCCTAAGGCTCGTAAGGGTAAAATTAAAGCATGGGTTAATATCATGTATGGCTGTGATAAGTTTTGTACTTACTGTATCGTACCGATGACCCGTGGGAAAGAAAGAAGTCGTCGACCAGACGATATCATCCAGGAGATACGTCATCTTGCGGCAGAGGGATATCAAGAAGTAACTTTATTAGGTCAAAATGTAAATGCCTATGGAAAAGACTTTGAAGACATTGACTATCGATTTGGAGACTTAATGGACGACATTCGTAAAATCGATATTCCACGTATTCGATTCACTACGTCTCATCCAAGGGATTTTGATGACCATCTAATTGAAGTCCTTGCAAAAGGTGGAAATTTATTAGATCATATTCACTTACCTGTTCAATCTGGTAGTAGTGAAGTTCTTAAGCTTATGAACCGAAAGTATACACGTGAGGATTATCTGGAAGTGGTTCGCAAAATTCGAGAAGCTATTCCAAATGCAACACTTACAACCGATATCATTGTTGGTTTCCCAAATGAGACTGACGAACAGTTTGAAGAAACGATGACCTTGGTGGAAGAGGTTGGCTTTGAAGCAGCATATACATTTATTTATTCACCAAGAGAAGGTACTCCAGCTGCTAAAAAGAAAGACGATGTTCCAGAAGAAGTGAAAAAACAGCGCTTGTACCGTTTAAATGAATTAGTGAATAAACAGTCAGCTGCATCTATGAAATCATATGAAGGCAAAACCGTTAAAGTACTTGTTGAAGGGGAAAGCAAAAAGGATCCTAATATTCTTGCGGGTTATACCGAAAAGAATAAACTAGTAAACTTTAAAGGCCCTAAATCATCGATTGGAAAGATAGTCGATGTCAAAATTACAGAAACAAAAACATGGTCCCTAAATGGAGTCATGGTGGAAAATACGGTAGAGGTGAAATAAATGACTCAATATACACGCACAGACATACTGGAAGAAGCAAAAAGATTAGCTAACATGCTTGCTAATACAGAAGAAATCGATCGATTTAAGCAAGTGGAAGCAAAAATTAACGAAAACAAGAAGGTTCAAAAGTTAATTCAAAAGATAAAGACTTTGCAAAAACAAGCGGTTAATTTCCAAGCATACGAAAAAAGAGAAGCTCTAAAGAGAATTGAAGAAGAAATTGATCGCCTTCAAGCAGAAATTGATGAAATTCCCATTGTACAGGAATTTAAGGAAACGCAAATCGTTGTTAATGATGTGCTACAGCTTGTATCAGGAACGATAGCGAGAGAGGTTACGAATCAAGTAATCGAATCAACTGGCGGAGATCCGCTATCAGGTAAGACGGCTTCTGGTGAGCAAAATAGTGTAGGCTGCGACCATTAATTTTGTACTAAACAAGAAATCCGAACAAGAATTCCATTCGAATTCGTTCGGATTTTTTATTACAAAGATTTAATTTCGAGTAAATAGTATCCCTGCAATTCCTGTTGTGTAACGGTTTATGCCTATATTTTTACTACTTTCTTCACCTTTCATAGATTCATTATGCACTTTAGGTATTTGTCTTGCATAAAATGACTATGAAAAAAGAGGAGGTAAACGTAACTATGAGCTTTCTAGATAAAGACTATCGAGAAATTATCACAAAAGCGGTTATCGGAAAAGGTAAAAAATTTACGCAAGCTACTCATTCTGTTTCGCCATCACATAGACCTACAAGTATACTGGGATGTTGGGTGATTAATCATCTATATAATGCAAAGAAAAAATCCGAAGATACCATTGAGGTTAATGGAAGCTATGACATTAACATTTGGTATTCTTATAATGATAATACAAAAACTGAAGTCGTGACAGAAAGGGTAACATATTGTGATTACATTCCATTAGGAGTGTTAGATGAAAATTGCATTAATGATGATTATGATGTAATTTGTAAGGTCCTTCAACAACCTAATTGTCTGGAATGTAGAATTGCAAATCAAGGTAATAAGGTACTTGTCGACATCGAACGAGAATTTCTAGTTCAAGTAGTTGGTGAAACTAAAGTATTTGTTAAAGTTAGCACAAAAGGTCATCAATCGCACGATGACGATGAAAGCTGGGATTACGCTGTAACGGAGGATGAGTTAGGCAATTTAAACCCAGACTTTTTAGAGAGTAGCTCAGCAAGCAGAAATAAAGATTAACAAAACTTACGGGGGATGTTCCTCGTAAGTTTTTTTTTGAAGATAATAACATTTAACCCGCAAGGTAAAAAACGCTAGATGCAATCGTAATAATACATTTTATGATATAATACTAGAATAATATGTAGGCTTTTGGAGGATTTTGTAATGGCAAAATATACACCAATGATGGAACAATATTTAACAATTAAAGCAGATTATCAAGATGCATTTTTATTTTTTAGACTAGGTGACTTTTATGAGATGTTCTTTGAGGATGCAATAAATGCCTCTAGAGAATTAGAAATCACTCTAACCAAGCGGGATGCGGGACAAGATGAAAAGATTCCAATGTGTGGAGTCCCATACCATTCTGCTGAAAACTATATAAAAAACTTAGTTGAAAAAGGGTATAAAGTAGCCATTTGCGAACAGGTAGAAGATCCTAAAACAGCAAAGGGAGTTGTCAAAAGAGAAGTTGTACAACTAATTACTCCTGGAACTGTAATGGAAAGTACCATGTTAAATGAACGAAATAATAATTACATTGCTAGTGTATCCCATTTTGGGGATGGCTCCTTTGTTGTGGTATACCTTGATTTATCTACAGGAGAAAGCAGAATTGCGCATGTAGAGGTAAGCTTTGATCGTGTCATTCACGAATTATATAACCAACCAATTAAAGAAATTGTCATTTCATCTAACTTACCGGAAGTACTGCAAAAGCAATTGAAGGATCGCTTACAAATTACGCTCTCATACCAGGATGAAGTGACATTCAATGGGGAGTACCGTGATATCTGTGAAAATCTAAATGATGAGCGATTGGTCAAAGCTTTTAGTCGTCTGTTAAATTATGTGCAATTTACTCAAAAGCGCTCACTAGACCATCTGAAACGAGCAGAAGTGTTAGAACTGGATCAGTATTTATCATTAGATATGTATTCTAAACGAAATCTAGAGCTAACGGAGACCATCTTAAGAAACAAGCGTCATGGTAGCCTGCTTTGGGTGTTAGATAAAACAGTAACTGCTATGGGGTCAAGAATGCTTAAAAAATGGTTAGAACGACCCTTACTAGATAAAGTCTTAATCGAAAATCGTCTAGAAGCAGTAGAAGGCTTTTACCACGCATTCATGGAGCGAGATGCATTACGAGATAGTCTGAAGTCTGTTTATGATTTAGAACGGTTAGCAGGACGAATTGCATTTGGAAATGTAAATGCACGAGATCTTATACAGCTTAAAAAATCTCTAAATAGAATTCCAGAAATCAAAGAATTATTGGTAACAATAGATAATCAAGAGATTGTAAATTTAGCGAACGAACTAGATTATCCTGAGGACATTGTTCGTATACTGGAAACAAGTATTGCTGAAGAACCGCCGATATCGATAAAAGAGGGATCGATTATTAAAGACGGATATAATGATCAGTTGGACAGTTATCGAGATGCTTCTCGAAACGGCAAAAAGTGGATTGCGGAATTAGAACAAAGAGAAAAACAGGAAACTAATATTAAATCTCTGAAAATAGGTTTTAACCGAGTATTTGGTTACTATATAGAAGTTACGAAGGCTAACCTCCACCTTTTACCAGAAGGTAGATATGAACGTAAACAAACATTAACGAATGCCGAACGGTTTATTACCCCAGAATTAAAAGAAAAAGAACAATTAATTTTAGAAGCAGAAGAAAAAAGTGTTGATTTAGAATACACACTGTTTACGGAGATACGTGAACAAATTAAATCAAAGATTCCTAGAATTCAAACCCTTGCAGACATTGTGAGCAAAATTGATGTTTTACAAGCATTTGCCACTGTTAGTGAAGCAAATAATTATCATCGTCCAAGCTTTACAGATAATCGACTCCATATTAAAAATGGACGTCACCCGGTTATAGAAAAAGTAATGGATGATGGTACATTTGTCCCTAATGATGTAGAGCTTGACGAAAAGAAAAGTATGTTATTAATTACTGGGCCAAATATGTCAGGTAAAAGTACGTATATGAGACAGCTAGCGTTAATCGCTATAATGGGACAAGTTGGTTGTTTTGTTCCATGTGATGAAGCGGAATTAATGATATTCGATCAGATATTTACACGAATTGGTGCCGCAGATGATCTTGTGTCTGGGCAAAGTACATTCATGGTGGAGATGTTAGAAACCAACCATGCGATTGAACATGCAACTAATCGAAGCTTAATCTTACTGGATGAGATTGGTAGAGGAACAAGTACGTATGATGGTATGGCACTTGCCCAAGCAATCGTTGAATATATTCATCATAATGTTAAAGCTAAGACTTTATTCTCAACACATTATCACGAGTTAACAGCCCTTGAGGATAGTTTACCTAAGTTAAGTAATGTACACGTTCGAGCAGAAGAATATGAGGGTAATGTTGTATTTTTACATCAAATTAAAGAAGGCGCAGCAGACAAAAGTTATGGAATTCATGTTGCGAAGTTAGCGAGCCTTCCGGAAAATTTAATAAATCGCGCAAGTGTTATATTAAATCAGCTCGAAAGTAAAGGTTCTAAAGTAGATGGTAATAACGGTGAAGTAAGTGAGGGAACATCAGATCAATTATCATTTTTTATAGAAGAAAACGTGACGGAAAATAATAAAACGTTAAATGATGATGAAGAAAGTATTATCAAGGGATTGAATGAACTTGATTTATTCGATATGACACCATTGGAAGCGATGAATGAATTACATCGCTTGCAGAAACTAGCCAAACAAAAATGGAAAACAAAGTAGTTAAAGATAGAAAGGGTTCTTTCTAATGAAAATTTATCAAATGCCTGATGCTTTAGCGAATAAAATTGCTGCAGGTGAAGTAGTGGAACGACCAGCATCAGTTGTGAAGGAATTAGTCGAAAACAGCATAGATGCTGGAAGTACGTGGATTAAGGTTGATGTAAACGAAGCAGGACTTGAACTAATTAGAATTACCGATGATGGAGAAGGAATGGCGGAGGATGACGTAGAAAGAGCCTTCCTTCGTCATGCAACGAGTAAGATACGGAACGAATCCGATTTATTTCATGTACAGACACTAGGATTCCGCGGTGAAGCACTTGCTAGTATTGCTTCTGTCAGCCGCTTAGAAATTAAAACGTCTCAAGGAGATAGTGCAGGTACTTTTTTATCCTTAGAAGGCGGAAACGTAGTGGACCGTGGTAAAAGTGATGCTAGAAAGGGTACTGAAATAACCGTTTCTGACTTATTTTATAATACTCCAGCCCGATTAAAGTATATGAAAACTATTCATACGGAACTCGGTCATATTACCGATTTATTAAATAGATTAGCTCTTTCTCATCCAGAAGTACGGTTTGAAGCAACACATAACGGCAAACCATTATTTAAGACTCCAGGTACGGGGGACTTACTTCAGGTTATTGCTCAAATCTATGGAATGGGTGTAGCAAGGAAAATGTTACCTGTAGAAGAAGAGACATTAGATTTTAAAGTAAGTGGGTATATCGCAAAACCCGAAATTACAAGAGCATCAAGATCCTATGTATCCATTATTTTGAATGGTAGGTTTATTAAAAGCATTCCATTAACACAGGCTATTATCCGAGGATATCATACTTTATTACCTATTGGCCGCTCACCGATAGTAGTTTTACAAATTGAAATGGACCCGATTTTAGTAGATGTCAATGTTCATCCAACAAAACTAGAAGCTAGATTTAGTAAGGATAAAGAGTTGTATTTGTTAGTAGAAGAGTTAATCCGTAAAACGTTTAGACAAACAAGACTTATTCCTGAGATTCCTCAAAAACCAATAGAAAAACCAAGACAATCCTACCAAAATACAATAGACTTTGATACGGCTAAGCCGATAGCAAAAGAAGATACATGGAACCGAACAGGGCTAGTACAAGAAAAATCTAGTATACAACCAGATCCATACGGATTTAAAAATCAGACCAACGAATTCAACAAGGAAGAAGTCGGGGTCACAAATGATAGTGAGACCGTTGAACAAGTAGTGGAAGAACAGATTGAGATAACAAAGGAGGAAGTCTTTGCTCCTGAGGAACGTGTACCAACGATGTATCCAATTGGACAGCTTCATGGTACGTATATACTTGCTCAAAATGAAAATGGTTTTTACATGATAGATCAGCACGCAGCTCAAGAAAGAATCAAGTATGAATTTTTCAAGAAAAAGCTAGGGAAAACAACTAATGAGGTGCAAGAACTACTCATTCCACTTACGTTCGATTTTTCAAAACAAGAAGCAATTTTTATTGAACACTATCAAGAAGATTTAGAAAAAGTAGGATTGTTTTTTGAATCGTTCGGAAACCAATCTTATATTATTAGATCGTATCCGAATTGGTTCCCTACAGGTTTTGAAGAAGAGGTTATCCGAGAGATGATTGAACAAATTATGCAAGATGAACGTATTAATATCGAGTCTATTCGTGAGGAAGCGGCGATACTAATGTCTTGTAAACGTTCCATTAAGGCGAATCATTATTTAAATCATGACGATATGTTCCGGTTACTAGAAGATTTAAGAAAAACAACGGATCCGTTTACATGTCCACATGGACGACCGATTATTGTTCATTTTTCAACATATGAATTAGAAAAAATGTTTAAACGAGTGATGTAACTAGGTATATTTCCACTGCACTTCGAGAATCCTAATAAAGAGGTGGAGTGCAGATGGAAAATCAAAAACTAATAAATTTCTTAAATCAACTATTATCTAATCAATTTGTCATGTATGTGAAGCTACACCGGTATCATTGGTTTGTTCAGGGACGACATTTCTTCCAACTTCACAAGATATTTGAGGAAATGTATACCAAACTCGCTGTTGACATAGACGAGGTTGCAGAGAGAATTCTTATGATTGATGGAAAACCATTAGCTACTATGTCAAAATATTTAAAAGAAGCAACATTAGTGGAAGCAAATGCAGATGACGAAGAAGATGAAATTATCGACCAGCTACATCATGATTACAAGCAAATGATGGATGAAATTCGTGATATTGGATTTAAGCTTGCTGAAGAACGAAACGATGAACCGACAAAGGATTTATTAATATCACTTCTAGGAAGCTATGAAAAATATGTTTGGATGTTATCCGCATATCGAGCATATAAATAAGTATCGTTATAGGGGAAGATAAATGAAGCAAAAGGTAATAGCTATTGTTGGACCAACTGCAGTTGGAAAAACAAAACTTAGTATAGAGATAGCAAAGGCATATAACGGAGAAATCATCAGTGGCGATTCCATGCAAGTGTATAAAGGGATGGACATTGGTACAGCTAAAATCAAAAAGGAAGAGATGCATGGAGTACCTCATCATATGATTGATATTAAAAATCCAGATGAGGATTTCTCTGTAGCTGATTTCCAGCATTCAGTTCAAAAATACATCAAAGAGATTGCATCAAGAGATAGACTACCAATTATCGTTGGTGGCAGTGGATTATACATACAAGCAGTTCTGAAAGACTATAATTTTTCAAGTGAAAAAAGGGATGATGCTCTAACTAAAAAACTTGAGAAAGAAATGGATACATACGGTATAAAAGTCCTGTATGATCGTCTACAAAAGGTTGATCCTATACAAGCAGATAAGATTCATCCTAATAACTATAGAAGAGTCATTAGGGCGTTAGAAGTATACGAAAAGACTGGACTAACCTTATCTGAATTTCAAGCCCAACAACAAGGAGCGAGTCATTATGACAGTTTGTTGATTGGACTGGAAATGGACAGACCGCTCTTGTATGAAAGAATTAATCAACGTATCGATGTAATGATAGAAGAAGGTTTATTATCAGAAGTCAAACAGCTCATGGATAATGGATATGAAAACTATCAATCAATGAAAGCCATTGGATATAAAGAGTTAGTCCCATACTTTCACGGTGAGACTACATTGGAAGAGGCTGTTGAAATTCTAAAAAGGAATTCTAGAAGATATGCCAAGAGACAATATACTTGGTTTAAAAACAAGATGGAAGTTAACTGGTATAAGATTACACCATTAACAATAAATGAAAAATTTAATGACATTTTACTTGATTTAGCAGGATTTCTTAAAAGTTAAGTAGAAATATATAGTATAGACAGAAAAGAGGAGGAAATGAAAGTGGCACAATCCGTGAACATTCAGGACCAATATTTAAATCAATTAAGAAAAGAGCATATTTCCGTTACAGTATTTTTAACCAATGGCTTCCAGTTAAGAGGTATTGTCAAGGCTTTTGACAATTTTACAGTTTTGTTGGAAACAGAAGGAAAACAACAGCTTATTTTTAAACATGCTATTTCTACTTTTGCTCCAGCTAAAAATGTTAATCTTGAAAAAGAGTGACATTCCATTCGTATCCTAATCCTTTAAATATAGTGTTAGAGTACAGGGTCTGTTTTCCAATGGTAAAATTGGGGGGCAGGCCCTTCACACTATTACCATAGGCGTTTGTCACAACTTTATCGCTTAAAACGTATAATAACTTTGACTAAGGAGTGATAAAGTTGGCTATGCAAAGGATACATCATAAGAATGGTAAAATAAATATTGTCTTGCAGGATAATAAAGCAACCCATATAGAAAATAATAATGCTCATGATTACAGTGGTAAGGACCCTTTTGCTCACATAGACCAAGAATTATCTGATTTTGTGGGATTGGATACGTTAAAAAGTAAAATTAAAGAGATCTATGCAACAATTGTGATTAATGAGAAACGGAGCCAAATGGGTATGGCCAATACGAAACAAGTATTGCATATGCTGTTTAAGGGTAATCCAGGTACAGGGAAAACAACAGTTGCACGTAAATTAGCTAAGATATATTTTGACATGAATCTTTTGTCTAAGGGCCATTTTATTGAAGCGGAAAGAGCTGATTTAGTCGGAGAATACATTGGCCAAACCGCACAAAAAACTCGAGCTCTCATTCAAAAGGCAATGGGTGGAATACTATTTATCGATGAAGCTTATTCGCTAGCACGAGGTGGAGAGCGAGATTTTGGCAAGGAAGCCATAGACACGTTAGTCAAACATATGGAGGATAATGGCGATGATTTTGTCTTAATCCTTGCCGGATACCCATTTGAAATGGAACGATTTCTGACTTTGAATCCTGGTTTAAAGTCTAGGTTCCCTTTTATACTGGATTTTCCTGATTATGATGTGGACCAATTGATGGAAATTGCACGGCAAATGGCATCTAAACGTGAATACCAATTATCCAAAGACGCAGAATGGAAACTAAGAAATTACTTATATAAACAGGGAAACGCAAAAGACCGAAACTTTTCAAATGCCCGATTTATTCGTAATGTGATTGAACACGCTATTCGTATGCATGCAGTGAGATTACTTTATAAGGATAATATCTCACCAGATGAATTAATACTATTAACAGGAAGTGACTTAAAATTGGATGACATTGAAATGATTTGGTAAATATGATTTGAATTCATCTAATTTTAAGTTGTAATTACATGTAGAGAGGTATGAACTAATGTCTGAAGAAAGAATTATAGCAATTGCAGTGAAGAAACCGAATCAGCAAGATGATTTATTTGATTCTTCGCTAGATGAACTTGTGTCGCTAGTTGAAACGGCAGGCGGTAGAGTAGTAGAAATCATGACACAGAATCGAAATCGCATTCATTCTGCTTTTTATATTGGTGAAGGTAAAATGGAAGAAATAAAAGAGAAAATAGAAGAGTACGATGCTGACCTAGTTATTTCTAATGATGAATTATCAGCTGGGCAATCTAGAAATTTAAGTGACTTTTTTGGGTGTAGGGTAATTGATAGAAGTCAATTAATTCTTGATATTTTCGCTTCCCGGGCAAGAACGAAAGAAGGTAAATTACAGGTGGAACTTGCTCAACTTCAATATCTACTGCCACGATTACGAGGGCAAGGAACACAACTTTCACGTTTAGGGGCAGGTATTGGAACGAGAGGACCAGGTGAAACAAAGTTAGAGACCGATCAGCGCCATATTAGAAATCGGATTGATGAGATAAAGAGGCGACTAAAACAAGTAGTGAAACAACGTGAACAATATAGAAAGCGTAGAAAGCTTAATGAAGTATTTCAGGTTGCACTTGTTGGTTATACTAATGCAGGTAAATCAACGATATTTAATCGACTTACCAATAGTGAATCTTTGGAGGAGAACAAATTATTTGCTACTTTAGATCCATTAACTAGGAAGTTGCAATTACCATCAGGATTTCAAGTGCTATTAACAGATACAGTTGGTTTTATTCAACAGCTCCCTACTTCTTTAATAGCTGCATTCAGGTCAACATTAGAAGAGGTTAGGGAGGCTGACTTTATTCTACATGTAGTGGATAGTTCTCATCCTGATAACGAACAACACCAAGAAACCGTTTTAAAATTATTAGACGAACTCGAATGTAGTAACATTCCTACCCTAACAGTCTATAACAAAAAGATTTAATAACAGATGATTTTATCCCCAAACATCGACCATATATCACAATTAGTGCAATGGATCCGCTAGATTTATCTCGTTTAATCCATAAAACGGAGCAGGTTCTCCTAGATGAATGGGAACACTACCAAGCATCCATCGGAGCGGAGAATGGAAATTTGCTAAATCGCTTTGAACATGAGACAATTCTTGTAGATAAAACTTTTGATGAAGAGACAGAAACCTACGTTGTAACAGGATATATACGTCCTGAACACCCGCTTAAAGGTAAACTAAAGGAGAAAAGTTAGAACCATGATTGAGAAAGTCGTAGAACAAGCAGAAAAAGACATTGTAGAAATACATCAGAAAATAAACAAGACAGTGGAAGTAAATCAAAAAAGAGTCTTGGATGCATTTAAAAAAAATAGAGTAAGCGATAGCCACTTTAATTCAACGAGTGGCTATGGTTATGACGATTTTGGACGAGAAACTTTAGAAGCTGTGTATGCAGATGTTTTTGGTGGAGAGTCTGCAATCGTTCGTCCACAATTAGTATCAGGGACACATGCGATAACAACCGTTTTATTTGGATTACTTCGGCCCAATGATGAATTATTGTATATAACAGGTAAGCCCTACGATACGTTAGAGGAAGTAATTGGAACAAGAGGAGAAAATACGGGATCTTTAAAGGATTTTCATATTACATATAATGAAGTGGCTTTAGGAGAGAATGGCCAAATTGATTTTACTGGAATAAAAGAAGCTATTACTACGAAAACAAAAGTCATTGCTATCCAACGTTCGAAAGGCTATGCAGACCGACCTTCATTCACTGTAGAACAGATAGGGGAAATGGTTCGGTTCGTAAAAGAAATTAGATCGGATTTAATCGTCTTTGTAGATAATTGCTATGGTGAGTTTGTAGAGGAAAACGAACCTCTACATGTAGGTGCTGACATCATTGCTGGCTCTTTAATTAAGAACCCTGGTGGAGGAATTGTACGAGCAGGTGGATATATAGTTGGTAAAGAAGATTTAGTGAATTTATGTGCATATCGTTTAACAGCACCGGGATTAGGGAAAGAGTTAGGTGCAACCTTTCATTTATTACAAGAAATGTATCAAGGTTTTTTCCTAGCACCACATGTCGTAGGAGAAGCTTTAAAAGGCGCAGTATTTACATCGCGCTTTTTAGAATTGTTAGGTTTTGTGACCAAGCCTAATTACCAAGCGGATAGAACAGACCTAATCCAAACTGTTACCTTTGAAACAGCAGACCAAATGGTGGCTTTTTGCCAGGCTATCCAACAATATTCACCAGTTAATTCATTTGTTACGCCTTATCCTAGCGGTATGCCAGGCTATGAAGACGAAGTAATCATGGCTGCTGGTACATTTATTCAAGGTTCAAGTATCGAATTATCCGCGGATGGACCAATTCGAATGCCGTATACCGCATTTGTACAAGGCGGATTAACATATGCCCATGTCAAAATAGCTTTGATTGAAGCAGTTAAAGCTATAACGGTGTCCTAATTTCACTTTTTTTACCCCAAAAGGCTGAGCTTGTAAATGATTCATAGAGGCTTAAAGCTTAAATGAATGCGTTAAAAAGAGTTGAAATATACTCTTTTTATTTTTTTGTAAGAAAACCTAACATTGTGTTGACATGAAACCTAACATTCAATATAATAATTTATAGATGAAAGGGAGGTCATATTGTGAATGACCAAGATCGCCGTTCGATGCCTTTATTCGGAATCGGTATTGTAATGAAACTAACAGAGTTAACGGCAAGACAGATTCGATACTATGAGGAACAGGGATTGGTTAATCCCGGACGTACCTCTGGCAATCAGCGGTTGTTTTCATTCAATGATGTTGATCGACTTCTTGAAATCAAGAAATACTTGGATAATGGCTTGAATCTTGCTGGAATCAAACTTTTGCTCACAGAAGGTGAAGAGAAAGTAGAGAATGGTCCTAAAGAAGCACCACTCACTAAAAAGGAAACAGAGCTTTCCAAGAAAGAATTGCGGGAAAGATTACGCCAAGAAATGAATGAAGCGGGTAGATTTGGCAAGGCAAGTTTACGCCAAGGAGAATTAGCGAGATTTTTTGTAAATCGTTAAAAAGACAAATTTTAGGAGGAGATTTATGGGGTATTCAAGAGAAGAAATTGTACAAAAAATTAAGGATGAAAATGTTCGGTTTATTAGATTACAATTTACGGATATGTTAGGAACCATTAAAAATGTGGAAATCCCATTAAGTCAGCTAGATAAAGCGCTCGATAATAAAATGATGTTTGATGGTTCTTCTATTGAAGGCTTTGTTCGTATTGAGGAATCTGATATGTATCTATATCCTGATTTAGATACATTCGTTGTTTTCCCTTGGACTTCAGAAAAAGGGAAGGTTGCTCGTTTTATTTGTGACATTTATAATCCTGATGGGACACCATTTGAAGGTTGTCCTCGATATAACTTGAAAAGAAATTTGGAAAAGATGACTGAGCTTGGATTCGACGCATTCAATATAGGAACAGAGCCAGAATTCTTCTTATTTAAATTAGATGAAAATGGTGAGCCTTCCCTTGAGCTAAATGATCACGGTGGTTACTTTGATTTAGCACCTACAGACTTAGGGGAAAATTGCCGACGTGATATTGTGTTAGAACTGGAAGAGATGGGCTTTGAAATCGAAGCATCTCACCATGAGGTAGCGCCAGGACAACATGAGATTGACTTTAAATATTCTGATGCTCTAAAGCACGCAGATGATATTCAAACATTTAAATTAGTTGTAAAAACGATTGCAAGAAAGCATAATCTACATGCTACGTTCATGCCTAAACCATTATTTGGTGTAAACGGATCTGGTATGCATGTGAACATGTCATTATTTAAAGGCGGAGAAAATGCTTTTTATGATACTAATGGGAACCTTCAATTAAGTGATACAGCCTTCCAATTTATTGCAGGTATCATGAAGCATGCTACTGGTTTTACAGCAGTAACAAATCCGATAGTTAACTCTTATAAACGTCTAGTGCCTGGATATGAAGCGCCTAGTTATGTTGCTTGGTCTTCATCCAACCGTAGTCCGTTATTACGTATTCCTAATTCAAGAGGTCTAAGTACACGTGTGGAAGTTCGGAGTGTTGACCCATCAGCAAATCCGTATTTGGCTTTAGCAGTACTTTTAGCTGCTGGTTTAGATGGCGTTCAAAACGAACTAACACCACCACCAGCTGTTGACCGCAACATTTATGTAATGACTAGAGAAGAAAGAGAAGAGAATCATATTGTTGATCTTCCTGGTACATTAAAGGATGCTTTATCTTTACTAAAACAAGATGAGATCATAGTGAACTCATTAGGTGAGCATCTGTTTGAACATTTTGTTGAAGCAAAAGAGATTGAATGGGATATGTATCGTACTACTGTACACCCATGGGAGAGAGAGCAATATTTAAGTATGTATTAAGGGTGTCACTTATTTTGGTAATTTATTGTTGGAAAATACCGTCCTTGTCATTTATGATAGGGACGGTATTTTTTTGTGACATATATTTTCGATATTTATAGTGGTGTAGAAATAGCAAGTATTATTATTGGAAAAGTTACAAAATTGTGTATATCAGCGCAATAATATATATATTTCTATCAACTTATATATAATTAAATTAGTACAGTTGTTCAAGAAGCCAGTTCACTTGAACCTGTTTTTAAGTAAGCGGTTACCATCTTTTTAGGTTATATACGAACCACGATGAGGGGGAATCAGTTTGAAAATCTGTTTAATTGGAGACAGTTTAACGGAAGGGCGACCAGGGATTTCTTTCGTAAATATTCTTACGGAAAAACTACCGACCGCTACATTCGACAATTATGGTAAACCAGGGGAAACAATAAAAAGTCTACATACTAGATTAACGAAGAAGAAGTTAGATAACCACTACGATTTAACCTTTCTTTGGATTGGAGTAAATGATATTTATTCTAAATTAATGAGTGTTCAAGCACAACCTATAGCAAATGATAATGAAGAGTTTAAGGAATACTACCAAAAGGTATTAGACATTGTCCTTTTATCATCTAAGCAAGTTGTTGCGGTCTCGCCGGCAATTGTGGGCGAAAATCCTATGAGTGAACCAAATAAAGAGTTAGCAGAATTATCTCATATCATTCAATCCATATCCTCACAACATGCAAAAGTTACGTTTCTAAATTTACATTCCCTTTTTCAGAAACACCTATCCGAAGTCGATAGTTCGGATTTCATAGGTACAAAGGTTAGTAGAGTTATGTTAGATGTTCTTATCTATAAGAGTACTTCTCGAATTGATCGATTATCCCAAAAGCGAGGACTAAACTTCACATTAGATGGTATCCATTTCAATAGTAAGGGTGCAGGAATAGTGGCTAAAGAATATCTCTCAATGATTGAAAGCCTCATCATACAAGATAAATAGTGTCCTAAGCTTATTACTTTTAAAGAGAATTATAACTTATAAGGGGAGATTACCAATGAAGGAAGAACGAAAAATTGCAATTGTAACAGGAGGGGCATCAGGAATTGGCAGGGCTATATACAACGAGTTAGTGTTACGGAATGTTTACGTCATTATCGCATACATAAATATGCAATTGGGTAAATCTTTAGAAACTGAACTCAATCTAAAAGGATTCAATGCTAGGTTTGTGTTATTGGATGTTACGGATTTTAATAGCGTTGAAAAGGTAATTTACGACATTCACACAGAATTTGGTAGGCTGGATTATCTTTTCAATAATGCAGGTATTGCCATGTATGGTGAATTATATGACATGACTATCGAAGACTGGAGAGAAATTATTGATATTAACCTATGGGGGGTCATTCATGGAACACAAATAGGTATAACATCATGAAAGAACAAAGATTTGGTCACATAGTATATCCAGCTTCTGCAGCAGGGCTAGGACCATCCCCAATATCATCTGCCTATTCAACTACTAAACATGCTGTCGTAGGCTTAACAACATCTCTCCACTATGAGGCAGAACTATATGGCGTAAAAGTTAGCAAACTTTGCCCAACTTTTGTCAATACACCTATTTTTGCTAAAGCTAAAGCTATTAATATAGGCTATTAAAGAGCAACTACAGAAGCAAAAGTTGATACCTCCTCAAAAGCTTGCCAAAATAACAATCGATGGAATTCATAAGAATAAAGTAATCATATGTCCGATGCCAATGCGTAAAACAATGGATATTTTCTTCACTATCTTTCCCTTAGCCCACAAGTCACTAATGCGATTTGTTTGCAAAGTGAGTAGAGAAGCTCAATAAATACTCTGGAATAAACCAATGCTATCCTCATAAAGAAAAAGTCGACTTATTAGAATTGTTCTTCTAATAAGTCGACTTTATTTATGTATAGTACCTTAGCGAATGTGACGATATAATCCAACCACTTTTCCAAGAATGGATACATTTTGATAGATTAAGGGATCCATTGTAGCGTTTTCCGGTTGTAGTCGAATATGGTCTTTCTCTTTGAAGAAACGTTTTACTGTTGCCTCATCTTCTTCCGTCATCGCTACAACAATATCACCATTTTCAGCAGTGTTTTGTTGTTTAACAATTACCATATCTCCATCTAATATTCCTGCCTCAATCATACTTTCCCCATCAATAACAAGACAAAAATATTATCATCTGGTCCAGCTGCTGAGCTTGGAATTGGAACAAATTCTTCAATGTTTTCTACAGCCGTAATTGGAAGTCCGGCTGTTACTTTACCAATTACAGGCGCATAACGTGCATCATCCTTAGGAATACTAGTTTCTTCTTCCAAATCTAGTATTTCTATCGCTCTCGGTTTAGTAGGGTCACGACGAATGAACCCTTTGCTCTCTAACCTTGAGAGGTGGCCATGTACGGTTGAGCTTGATGCTAAACCCACGGCTTCTGCAATTTCCCTAACAGAAGGTGGATAACCTTTTAGTCTAACTTGTTCTTTTATGTATTCCAGAATAGCTTGTTGTCTGGAAGATAATTTTGTCATCTATTAAACACCTCGCACATAGAATTTATTAAAGCTAGTTTACCACTGTTTTTTAGAATATGCAAACATTCGTTCGAAAATTAGTTGACAAGAGCGTATGTTCTGTTATAATAAATTTAGCGAACAAAGGTTCTGTTGTAAAAAACTATTAGGAAGGATGATGAACAATGTTTGGAAAAGTAAGTAAAGTTGATTTGTTTTATATCATTGCTTTTGCTTTTACATTAGGTTTCTTATACCTTTCATTAATTAATGCGTAATAGGGAGTTTAACACATTGAATGTTGTAATATACTGCAGAGTGAGTACGGATAAAAAGACACAAGAAACATCACTGGCAAGACAAAAGGAAGAGTTGTATCAACTAGCAGGTAGACATCACTTTCATGTCGTCTCCATTATTCAAGAACAGGAAAGTGGGTACCAGGTAGAAAGAGAAGGGATCTTTCAAATGTTAGAGCTCTTTGAAAGTGGACATGCTGATGCACTTTTAATACAGGATGAGACTAGGTTAGGTCGAGGTAATACCAAGATTGCATTATTTCACCAATTAGCTAAATTAAATATTCCTATTTATACATTAGCTAATGATGGCGAAATTGAAATATCAGAATCGGATTCAATGGTCTTACAAATAGTAGGTATTGTAGAGGAGTATCAACGGAAGATACATAATGCAAAAATTAAACGAGGTATGAAAAAGGCAGTTAAAAATGGGTACAATCCTTCTAAAAACTTATCTAATAAACATATGGCATCTGGTAGAGAGCGTAAAGAAGTTCCAATTGAAGAGATTGTCCGTTTGCGAAATAACGGTTTAACTTTTGCTGAAATTTCTAGAACGTTAAATGGATTGGGATATGATATTTCAAAAGCAACTGTTCATCGTCGATATAAAGAATCTCAAATAATTGATTCAAATACATCGAAAAGGTAATATTAAGAAGCAAGGGCATGCAATTGTTCTTGCTTTTTTATCTGTATGTAAGAACATAGTGACTAAGTAAGCCTAGGAGGAATGACATGTTATCGAAAGAAAAACTAGAGCGAATAAATACCTTGGCTAAAAAGGCCAAAACACCAGAAGGTTTGTCAGATTCTGAGAAACTAGAACAAAAAAGTTTGCGTGAGGAATATTTACAAAACGTTAGGAGCTCCTTTAAAAATCAATTAAAAACGACGACAGTAATAGACCCTGCAGGAAACGACGTTACCCCACAGAAACTGAGAGATATGCAAAATAGAAGTAAAATGCATTAAAGATTGTACTATTTAATGATACTATTACTTGTTAAGCTTCCATTTTAATTATAATATAAACATGGTGAAAATATTACCGCTACATGAAAGGAGTTATACTATGTCAAAAAATATGGAACAACTATCCATCAACTCAATTAGAACTCTATCGATCGATGCTATTGAAAAAGCTAACTCTGGTCATCCGGGCTTACCGATGGGTGCAGCACCAATGGCATATACATTATGGACTGATTTCATGAATCACAATCCAAAAAATTCCAAGTGGTTTAATCGTGACCGTTTTGTACTTTCAGCAGGTCATGGCTCCATGTTATTATATAGCCTTCTCCATTTATCAGGCTATGATGTGACAATGGACGATCTAAAGGATTTTCGTCAATGGAGTTCTAGAACTCCAGGACACCCGGAAGTACATCATACAGATGGGGTGGAGGCAACTACAGGACCATTAGGTCAAGGTATTGCCATGTCTGTAGGTATGGCGATGGCTGAAGCACATCTTGCTGCAAAATACAATAAAGATGATGTGAAAGTAGTAGATCACTATACATATACACTAGTAGGTGATGGTGATTTAATGGAAGGTATTTCCCATGAAGCTGCATCACTTGCTGGTCATTTAAGACTAGGGAAATTAATCGTATTATATGATTCAAATGACATATCATTAGATGGCGAATTAAATCGTTCCTTCTCTGATAATACGGAACAACGTTTTAAATCTTATGGGTGGCAAGTAATTCGAGTAGAAGATGGAAATGATCTAACGCAACTCCGCTCTGCTATTAAATCAGCAAAAGAAAACACGGAACAACCAACCCTAATTGAAATCAAAACTGTTATAGGTTATGGGTCTCCAAATAAATCTGCTTCATCAGAATCACACGGGGCTCCACTAGGTAAAGACGAAGTGGTTCTAACGAAAGAATTTTACCAATGGGAACATGACGATTTTCATGTACCAGATGAAGTTTATGCTGATTTTGAAGAGAAAATTATCGTAAGAGGGAAACAATCGGAAGAGGAATGGAATAGCCTTTTCCAAACATATAAAGAGAAATATCCTAACGAAGCGAAAGAGCTAGAAGCTGCAATAAGTGGAGAACTTCCTGAAGGTTGGGAAAAGACTCTTCCAGTATACGAAGTAGGAAAATCTGTTGCAACTAGATCTTCTTCTGGTGAAGTTTTAAATGCAATTGCCAAAGAATTACCATACTTCCTTGGAGGTAGTGCTGACTTAGCTGGTTCTAATAAAACCACTATTAATGGGGAAGAGGACTTGACTCGAAACAATTATAGTGGAAGAAACATTTGGTTTGGAGTACGTGAACATGCAATGGGTGCTGCATTAAATGGTATGGCATTACATGGTGGAGTAAAAGTATTTGGTGGCACGTTCTTCGTATTTAGTGATTATTTACGACCAGCTATTCGCCTTTCGTCTATCATGAAGACACCTGTAACATATGTGTTCACTCACGATTCGATAGCAGTCGGAGAAGATGGCCCAACACATGAACCAGTTGAACATCTATCTTCATTTAGAAGCGTACCTAATTTATCCGTTATTCGTCCTGCAGACGGTAATGAAACACAAGCAGCATGGAGAATTGCGGTCGAATCTACAGATCAACCAACCATGCTTGTATTAACAAGACAAAACCTACCTACTTTAGAGGGTACGAAAGAGAAGGCATATGAAGGTGTTAAACGTGGTGGTTATATCCTTAGTGATTCAACTAAAGAAACACCTGATGCAATCTTAATTGCTACTGGTTCAGAAGTACAATTAGCAGTTGACGCACAAAAGCAACTTTTTGAAGAAGGTATTGATGTAAGAGTAGTTAGTCTTGCGTCTTGGGATCGTTTTGAAGCACAAGACCCAAGCTATAAAGAAGCAGTACTTCCAAAAGCAGTGAAAAATCGTGTAGCCATTGAAATGGGATCACCGCTTGGATGGGAACGCTATGTAGGTTTTGAAGGTAGAATTATGGGTATAAATACCTTTGGTGCTTCTGCAAATGGAGAAAAGCTTATTCAAGAATATGGATTTACAGTTGAAAATGTAATGAAACATGTAAAAGAATTAGTAAAATAATATAGTATACAGAGTAGGGCTGTTCATTTAATGATGAACAGCCTTTTTTAGTCAAATAGTGAATTCGACAAAACTAGTGGCTATTTCGTTACATATTATGACATTATTTTTTAATAGAATCCGTATAATAGAAGAAAAGGGAGGGTTTAGTATAATGAAAGAGTATAGGGTATACTGGATAAAAGAAGAATTTGCCAGACACTATTATTATAAAAGTGATATATTATATCGATTCATACAAGAATTCCATGATAAACAATCCCGTCCTGATTTAGTATCACAATTTCATTTCATTACCGAAAGCTTCCCAAAGGATTCTATTAGATCCCAATTAGTGAGGCAACCCATGAACACATTGAAGAAAAAAAGCATCGATAATCATTTCGAAATCGGGAACTCTCATAACTATATTTCTTTACATATTGCTGAAAAACAGATAAAATTTCGTTGTGAAACATTACAAGATGCCGAATCATTATTATTTCCTACTTTACGACGACTACATACATATCTTTTCATCGTGGATAGTGACTATGAAAATTTTGGTTGGATTTCACCAGTTAAGTTGAGTAGTGGCTATAATAATGGACAAGTATTGTATTCTTAGAACTGTTTTACTATACTGTATAAGAGACAACACGAAGGAGGAAGAAAATAGATGGAGTTAGGCATAGTTTGGGTTATACTTATTGCTATAGCAGCTTTAATTGCTGGTGTTGCTCTTGGATTTTTTGTCGCAAGAAAATACTTGATGAATTATTTGAAAAAGAATCCACCTATTAATGAGCAGATGCTACGTACGTTAATGATGCAAATGGGGCAAAAGCCTTCACAAAAGAAAATCAATCAAATGATGCGTGCAATGAATAATCAAATGGATAAGTAACATATAGCAGTTCGTTATTTGTATACATTGCGCCTATACCCCGTACTAATCAATAGTAGGGGTTTTTTCATAATTAAATTCGACTAATTGTCATATTCACCTCGAATGTATTTGCTTACATTCTGTTATAATAGAATGTAGTAAAAAGTAACAGGGGGCTTATTATGTCTGAAATTAATATATTTCTTGCATTTGGTGCAGGTTTCCTTTCTTTCATTTCACCATGTGTGTTACCACTGTATCCTGCATTTCTATCATACATAACTGGAATGAGCGTTAGTGAAATAAAAGAAGATAATAAAATGATAAGTCGTAATAGTATCATCCATACGATTTGTTTTTTAATAGGTTTTTCCAGTATATTTTTAGTTATTGGGTTCGCTACGTCTTTCTTAGCTGAATTTTTAGTCGCTTATCAAGATATAATTAGACAAGTTGGAGCACTCTTGATTATATTTTTTGGTCTAGTAATTGTCGGTATATTCAACTTTAAATTCTTAATGAAGGATAAGAAAATCACCTTTAAGAATCGTCCTTCTGGTTTTCTTGGATCTTTATTAATTGGTTTGGCGTTTTCATTAGGATGGACGCCATGTACTGGTCCAATACTAGGTGTTGTTTTTACACTTGCTGCAAATGACCCAAGTAGAGGTATGGTCATGATGATCGCTTATATTCTAGGATTTTCGATTCCATTCTTTGTATTATCGTTCTTTGTTGGAAAACTAGGTTGGATTAAGCGGCATAGTCTTAAATTGGTGAAAATTGGTGGTTACTTCATGATCGCACTAGGGATTGCACTCTTCTTTGATTGGATGACAAAACTCACTGCTTTCCTAGCAGGATGGATTGGTTTCACTGGATTTTAGTGGTAAACTATATTAATATAGGCCTATAGAATGTAGATAAGGAAGTGTTGTTTTGAATAAACCTAATAATCTAATCCTACAGACTGCTACAGGACTGATTGCATTTCTATTATTAGGGTTTGCATTATATTTGTTTCTTGCAGGACATAATTCTCCAGGTGGGGGATTTGTCGGTGGATTAGTTACCGCTGCTGCAATTGTTTTATTATATATGGCTTATGGAATTAATTTTGTAAATAAGATCTTACCGATTAATTTCCGAGTTCTAATTCCGATAGGACTACTTGTAGCTTTATTAACAAGTATGGGGTCATTTATATTTAATGTACCTTTTCTATCACATACCTTTGATTACTTTGAATTCCCTATATTTGGGGAAGTTGAACTAGCTACAGCAATGCTATTTGATTTGGGAGTGTATTTAACAGTTGTAGGGGTAACTGTCACAATTATCATTAATATTGCAAACGATAGAGAAGCTTAGACTCAATTAATATTGAAGTATGGGGGAATTGTATATGGCGAGAATTTTGATTGTTGATGATGCAAAGTTCATGCGTACTACAATGCAGGCGATATTGACAAAGGATAATCATGAAATTGTAGGGGAAGCAGAGAACGGATTAGAGGCAGTATCCTTGTACAAGGATAAAAATCCGGACTTAGTTATCATGGATATTACTATGCCTGTTATGAATGGTATTGATGCAATTAAAGAAATTATGAAGCATGATGAAAATGCGAACATCATTGTGTGCTCAGCGATGGGACATCAAAAAGTCGTAGTAGATGCAATTGAGCTTGGGGCAAAGGAATTTATTGTAAAGCCATTTGATGAACATCGAGTACTTGAAGCGGTAGGCCGCGTACTTTCTTACATAACCAATTAATTTATACACCGAAAAGAGTGTTACATATGTTCTGGATTATTGCTAGCACGATAGTAGCAATAGTAATGGCTACTGTTATGATTTTTATAAGATTAAAAGTTTCAAAGAGGCCAGCTTCAGTTAAACGTATTATCTTACCACCAATTTTCATGAGTACTGGTGCACTAATGTTCTTGTTTCCTGAGTTTCAAGTTAAGACAAGCCAGGTGATCGAAGCCTTAGTATTAGGCGTTCTATTCTCTATTTTATTGATCAAAACTTCTAAATTTGAAGTTCGGCAAGAACAAATATATTTAGTTCCGTCTAAGGCATTTGTTTTTATATTGTTTGGTTTATTGATTGTTCGAGTTGTCTTAAAGTTAATCATCGGAAGTTCGATTTCATTAGGGGAAACTAGTGGAATGTTCTTTTTGTTAGCCTTTGGTATGTTAGTTAGCTGGAGAATCGTCATGCTATACAAATTTAAACAGCTTGAAAAACAAATAAAGGTGTCTTCATTAACTTGAAGACACCTTTATTTTTGGCCTATTATCGCATATCCTTTATAATTCTTAGTTTTTCTTGTAAGCTGCTTGCCAATTTTCTCGATAGTTCTCTTTGGAAAGCTTGAATAGCGGTTCATAAGGAGTAACGTCAATATGCTTTTCTTTTAACTTTTTCCTTAGAAACTTATGGTCGCGTTTGGGAGTTGCAATGATATAACCTTCAATTACTATTTCCTGATTAATCCTATTTATTTCTTTATTTAAGGCAACTTCGCCAATTTTACTAGCGATTTTTTGCCTAGCAATATCACGGAATAATTCTGGTACAGGAGAGACAAGCTCATCTAGCAGTTTTTTTTCTTCCTCATCCCACATATGTTTAGTTATTTCGAGATAATGAAGTTCCCAATCCATTATCGATTTTCCATCAGATTTAGGAATCTGTTTTAGGAATTTACGAAACATGAAGTAACCACCAATTGCCATGAATCCAATCATAAAGAATCCCCAAAAAACAATAATGTATGACATAATTTCCACCTATCTCCAGAAATGAATTTACATAAACCAAAGTGTGTACGT
>NZ_AEWH01000005.1 GCF_000190475.1 Ornithinibacillus scapharcae TW25 | reverse complement strand
GGGTTCATTTAGACCTAAATGAAGTGAATTATAATAATCATTATGTTTCATGGACATCAGCTGAAAAATTAGAAGATTTATATTGGTTTAATTCATCGTGTGATCATACAATAATTACAGCTGAAGCAACAAAAGATAATCCAGGAATTAGTATTAAGGGTTTTATAGAAGCAATGAAATATGATAATAAAAATTTTGAATTAAACTCACCGGCTATCAGAGCGGAACAAGAAGTGATTTTTCCATTACAAGAAAAATCAGTATTAAGCATTGAAAAAATTAAAAAGAGATGAGTAATGACATTAATTCTAGCAACAGAAGGATTTTTTTGATGTTAAATAATAGTTTTAGTAACCACTTATCTCCATAAAACTTTCTCCTTCCCCACGTAACTTAGTTCCTCCCTGATGTAACCAAGTTGGTTTCTGAGCGGGAAAGTGAGCAGGAAGAGTAGCGGGTAGTCATATATATATTCAATCGGTTTTTTCAACAAAAATCAATCAAAACTCGAGGCTGGGTCCATTAGTGGCCCAGTCTTTTTGTATTGTCCAATAGTCACTACTCTCTTTTCCGATAAGGGTTCCTACTAACGAGGTAAAGGGAAGAAGTATTAGTATAATGGATTAAAAAAATTATTTTATGTGACTTGCCATGCAACCTATTAGATCTTTATTCCAAATAAAATCAAAACATAGAGTTAGGCATGGAAAAGAAAGCTCTAACACCTGTACATCCTCAATCTATGACAAAAGAAGGATACAATTAATAATTTTGCAAGACCTCGAACATGTTGATTGTTCTAAATAGTGATATTTAAGGATAGACAAATCTAATATAAAGAGAATAACAATCAAAGAAATGAGGCGATTTCATGAAAGTAAATGATTTAATTTTTCACATTAACAATAAGAGGGATTCCTATCAACGCCATTTTGAAAGTACAAAGAACGTTAAAATACAACTATTCGGGTATTTGTTGAAGGAAATTGGTTGGGATATTACGAAACCATTTCAATGTGTTTTTGAATTCCCGGAGATTGAGGATAAAGCCGCAAATGGGGTATTATTCAATCGACATGTCGAACCTATTGTTATGTTCGAGACTAAGGGGATTAAAGAAAACTTAGACAAGCATATCGAACAAACCAAAAAGTTTTTCTGTGTTGAAAACTCGATAAAGGTTGCCATCCTATCAAATATGGTTGATATTTACTTCTTCTCGGATTTTGAAACTTCAGGTGTAATGGATGAAATACCGTTTTACAAGATTCACCTTCCATCTTTCACTCAAAAAGACGTTGATTTTTTGGAACAGTTTCAACGAGATTATTTCTTGAATCATTTTCAAGAGCTTTATGCCAAATGGAAGGAACAATACGTATTTTAAATGGAGTCTATCTCCATGATATAAAGTACGCACCTCTGCCAAAAAGTTAGTTTCCATAGCAAAGAGTTGGAATAGAGGACACATATCAAGGGATTTTAGGGCTATTTCCTAATCAAATTCTATGTCAGGTCGGGCTGGATCCAATAGTGATTCAGTCCTTTTTCATTTTTTAAATAATCTTACAGTCCCTTACCAATAGTAGTTTCGACGGTTTTCAATATCCTTTCCATCCATCATCCTCACCCTTTCAATCCAACGGATTTTCAATCTCTATTCAGTGTGTTTCTTAACTGTGATACCATCCTCAATCTGTTACATTTCCTCTTTGTTCTTCACTTCTCTTCTTTCCATTCCGGGAAGGACTATAAAAGATACATATAGTAGACGAGTAGAAAACATAAGAAGGATGAGAGTAGAGTTGTGTTATAAATATTTTGAATATATGGTAAAATTAAGAGGGGTTAAAGAGCTTGTGAAGAAAAGTACTTGCACTAACGAAGCAGTTTAGTTGAAGAATCGTCTTTAGCTCATATTCAACAATCGTGCGATATTGTTGCAGATATAAAGATAGGTTGATATTACATCAACCTATCTTTAAAGATTTTTAGGATGCGGCGATTAATTCGCAAGATATATCAAAAAACAAATGAAGAACCTTGATATCCTATAATTAAAGGAGGTACCTTCGTTGTATAATCATGAAATTATAATTAAGAAAATTATATTGTATGTGGAAGAAAACCTACATAAACCACTTACTTTGGAAAATATTGCAGCACAATCAAATTTTTCAAAGTATCACTTTCATCGAATATTCCAATCCACGGTTGGCATGACGATAACTGAATATATTCGGTTAAGAAGATTGGCTAATGCTTCTTCCGCCTTGCTTTACACAAGTGAACGCATTCTTGATATCGCTTTATATTATCAGTTTGAATCACAAGAATCATTTACAAGAGCATTTAAAGAGATTTATAAGCTACCACCTGGAAAATATCGCAGAATGATGTCAGAAATGATTAAAATTAAGGAGGAAACCAATATGGAGACAAAGGTAAAAGGTTGGTTTTTAAGTGGATCGAATCCATTTAATTACGAAATGGGGATTGACCATGAAGTTGTTCATCAGGGGAAAGCATCAGGTTATTTAAAATCCAAAACAGTGTTAGATTCAACTGAATTCGCTACCATGATGCAAACATTTAGGGCTAATCAGTTTGTTGGAAAACGTATTAGACTCTCTTGTTTCATCCGTACGGAAGAGGTAGATGCGTACGCTGGGATGTGGATGCGAGTAGACGACACAATGGAAGATGTTCTTCAATTTGATAATATGAGTAATCGCCCCATTAAAGGAACAACAAACTGGAACCATTATTCTATTATTTTGGATGTTCCAACCCAAAGTGCTGTTATTTCATTTGGTATCATTCTGTCTGGACAAGGAACTGTATGGGCAGATCAATTCACTTTTGAAGAAGTGAATGAAAGTATTCCTACAACTAATATAGAGGTGCATGGTGAACTGCTGGACGAGCCAGTAAATTTATCGTTTGACGAAGAAATATGATTTTAGGAAGGGTGATAACATGGCTATTTCTGGTAAAAAGGCTGCCGTTTTAAGTATTATAGTTATAATTGCAATTATGGCTGTAAAGTTGGTAGGAATTAACACGCTTGTTCATTACTTAAAGTTTTGGTGAAAATATTGCTTAACTATACCGCAATCGGGGTATTTTCTTTAATAAAAATGTGTCTTTTTGCATGGTCAACACATTAAAGTGACTAAGTTTATTGATGTGGAAAAAAGATTGTGAATTATTGTACTTAGAGTAACGGGTGCTTTACTTGAACAAGCCAAATTTACAATAAAGTGAGCTTAATTGTTTAAATAAAACAATTTTGTTTATAGAAAAACGCTAATCAATTGTTATATAAGCATTTTATATTTACGAACTTTAATGTAATTAGACAGTTGCTGTTATCTCCCTGATACTTTCACCTTCCCTACGTAACTTTGTTCTTCCCTGATGGAACTCAGTTGGTTTCCGAATCGGAAGGGAACGGGGGGGTACGCTATGTACTCGGATAGTTTTTCAATCATCATCCAATAGGGATGTTCAATCCCAAGTCAATAAAAAGTCGGGCTGGATCCAATAGTGATTCAGTCCTTTTCTTTTTTGTTCAATATCTCTTCAGTCCCTTACCAATAGTAGCTTTAAGCGGTATTCAATATCTTTTCCAGTCATTATCCTCACTTTATCAATCCAACGGATTTCCAATCTCTATTCAGTATGTTTCCTAACTGTAACTTAATCCTCAAATTGTTACATTTTCTATTTTCTCTTCATTCTTCTTTTATCCATTCAGGGAAAAACTTAATTACAATGGCAGAATATTCGATACAACCCAGACGGGTTAATTCTGGTCAAATTCGGGTGTTTTAGGGAAGAACTTTATAACATTGCCTTCAGGCTTAGAAATGGGGTTGAAGCCTTGGGGGATAGGGGATGGAGGGGGATTTGGTTTGGGAACGACTTAGAAACAGATACATATGATAACAATTGTCCGGTAACATTATAGTTTGTACATTTACATTATAGTTCGTAAATTTACAATAAAGTTGGTAAATTTCATTTTAACCCTCTGTTCTAAAATACGGAATAGAGGGTTTTTTATATAGTTACTTTGTAGTGATTTATTATTTTAAAATTTATCGGGGTTGATTGTTGATGAAACTAAAAATTGGGTATTTATGTTAAAATACATATAACATTTAGAATATTAAGTACTTAATCTAACGGGGCAGTTTAGTTGAAGAAGGGGGAGATTCTTTTGAGAAAAAAGGTTTCTAATGGGTTGATTATGATAATTATCATAATTGGAGCCGTTATTTATTATCCGATTTCGAAAGAACCTATTAAAGAAACAGATACCATCATAACGGATAAAAATGGAAACGTAGTAGAACCAATTAATAGTGACAACGATAACATTGGTCATTAATGAATATTAATAAATACAAAAAATACAAATGAAACTGATTTATCTGGAAGGCTGGTTTGCCAACTTATAAATTCGATTATTGAAGAATCGGGTACAAGAGTGGAATAATGGATCATCAAATTGCTGGTCTATATTTATTGATGATTTTCTAGAAAATTATGTTAACACATATACAATAAAGATCTTGTAGTAAAGGAGCAGGTTAGTGGAAGAAATAGCAAGTGGGTTTAACTAGGAGAAGTGTCGATTACATTAAGGAAGACACCGAGGTGTCTTCTGTTTTTTAATTAAGAATACCGATAAATTAGGATTTATTTACTTAACATTATACTTATTTTCGGATTGAGGGATCTAATCGGGGAGTATATACAAACCAAGTAATGCTTGCTGTTAATAATGTTGACGAAATTAAAGCTGTAAGAACACTATATGTTTGCCAAATTAGTATCGTTGACCAATCGAAGGCAAAAAACATTATACACTGGGCAATCGTAGCGATTAGGAAAACAATTGTTACGATTGTTCTCTTTTTTTTCATTGGCTGCTGCTCATTCGTTTTCCTTCGGCGTAATCCTAAGAGAATTAGCAAAACGGCCAATAGGCAAAGAATAATTGTGATAGACGACAAAATGATATCCAAAAGCTGTGTGCCGCTTATTTCATATGACTGATTTAGATTGCCGTCTAATATATCTTTAACTTTTAGTACCAGGTTTATATTGGTATTTGTGCCGTTGCTCAGCAAGCAGATGGCTGTTCTTTCATTTAGCAGTATGGCTACTTGGGTTCTGAAATTTGGATTGCCCCCAGTGTGCTCTATAATCGTTTGGTCGGCGTTTACCGACCAGCCTGCCGCATAATACATATCGTTGACAGCCGAAACAGACATATCACCCCTATGTGATTTTTCGATAACCGTGTGAAATATATCGGGTATGTCCTGCACGATACCCATCTGTATGCCCATCCAACGCGCCATATCTTTTGTATTAGAAATGATGTAGGCTGCTGGTTTATTTCCAGCATAATCCGGAGCTTTAAATGGAGTTGTCATAAAAAAGGAAGAACGGTAGCCCTGTGCCAACTGTCCAGTGGCTTGAGCATCTTCTTTATAAAGATACGTCTGGTGAAGACCTAACGGCTGCAATACCTGTTCCCTCATAAAATCTTCATAGCTTTGTCGCGATACAATCTCAATAACCAAACCCAATATGTCATAATTAACGGTTCCATAGTTATACTGTTCACCGGGAGGGAACGCCAATTCAGCATCTACGAGCATTTCCACAGTCTTTTGCAACATATCCGGTGTATTGCCTTGTGGAATATTTTGAGTATGCTTAATATTCGTTAGACCACTGGTATGGTGAAGAAAGTTATTTAGTGTAAGACTTTGCATATCAACAGGTTTCCCTTGATACTTCAAAGTAAACCAAGGTAAATATTTTTGGACAGGGTCAGTCATTGAGAGTAGTCCTTGCTCTTCCAACAGCAAAATACCCATACCGGTAAAACCTTTACTGACCGAGGCTAACTCATAGAGTGTATTTTCACTTGCAGACAACCCCTTTTCACGGTCTGCATACCCTGAGGAAAAGTAGAACACTTCATCATCAGCAAGTATTGAGATTGACATTCCCGGCACACCAGATATACGACGGGCATCATCTAGCAACGCTTGTATTGCCGCAGATTTCGAATTTGATAGCGCATAACTTTGTGTTACGAAGCCTGAGAATAATATAAATATCGTTAATACAAAAACAATAGTCTTTTTCATACACTCTCCTTTTGTATTATAAGGTTATAAATAACTTATTTTTATAACTATAAACTAAACCCTAATTTATCTTTCTATTTACCTTCATAATATCAAATAATTGCGAATGGTTACAATTAACTAACGGTTAGCTTTAGTTGAACAAGAATAAAGATATACATCTCTCTGGGGTTATCCATTTTCTAAATGGGTAGAAGCATACACGGATTTAGTTGAAAGTCTTATAGTGTAATACAGCAAATCATATTGCATAAACGGGTGCAATAGTAAAATAATACGGAATATTATGTTAATATCAAGGTATAAAGATGTTGTACTAACGGAGCAGGTTAGTTGAAGAAGGGGTATCTTTAATTAAATTGAAGCGTTCTAAATGATATATCGGAAAGTGGGGAGAAATATGTCAAGAAGTGAACTTATTTCAGATATAGTAGATAAAATCTTATGTTTAAAAAGAACTCATCCAATTAGAGTAGGGGTAAGTGGAATAACGTCATCTGGCAAGACAACGCTTGCTAATGAGATTACGGAAGAACTTCGAAGAAGAAATAGAGATGTTATCAGGACGAGTATAGACAATTTTCATAACCCAAAAGTTATCCGATATAGACAAGGTAGGGAATCGGCTATGGGGTATTACGAAGATGCCCATGATTATGATGCCTTTAAACAGAAGCTTTTAATACCTTTAGGTCCAGGGGGAAACCTTCAATATCAAATAGAGTCTTTAGATTTGGGAACGGATGAATATGTAAATCCAGAAATACAAACAGCAAATATTGATACCGTTTTTGTTATTGATGGAACGTTCTTATTTAAAACGGATTTAATTGACCTATTCGATTTTAAAATATTTGTTGAAACTGACTTTGAGTTAGCCAGAAAAAGAGGTGCTATAAGAGAAGAAATGGCACTTGGAGGTTATAAAAAAGCTGAAGAAATGTTCCTAAAAAGGTATCACGTTGCGTCGAAATTATATTTAGAACAACACGCACCACAACTTAATGCAGATATAGTTATAAATAATGATAATTTTGATAACCCATTCATTGTATAACAAATTTTCTTATTGAACTAACGGGTGCAATAGTTAAACAAGGTGATCCAAGTGGCATCGCCTTTTTATTATGGTTAAAATTTATTTCTTATTTTCGGAATATTATGTTAATGTTTAGATAAAAGTTATTAAGCTAACAGGGCAGTTTAGTTAGGGTAGATTAAGAATTTAAAGGATTATTGGGAGGTAGAATGGGTTGGTAAATATAACTGATACTATAACTAAATATTTGGATTTTCTTAATTTACATTTGGAGAAGCCATCATATAACTATTTAGAACAAATTTGTAATGCTCAATTAAATACTTTTCCTTTTGAGAATATCAGCAAACTACTGTACTTTAGAAATCATAATTATAGTAATTTTGAGATACCTTCATTTGAGTTATTTATTAAGAATTATAGGGAATACAATTTTGGAGGAACTTGCTATACCCTAAATTCTAACCTAATGATTTTATTAAGGGAATTAGGTTTTGATTGTTATCACGTTATGCTTGGAGAAGAACATATGGGCATTATAGTGAAAATTGATAATGAACGTATCTATGTTGATTGTGGCGCAGCTGCTCCTTTTTTTAAACCAGTACGTTTTGAGAATGACTTTGAAAATATCGCCTCTTTTGGTAAAGATGCAGTATATATATTACCTGAAGGGCAACAAGGAAGGTATAAATATGTTCGCTTCAATAATGGTGAACAAAGCGGAAAAACATGGCACTTTAATTCTCACAAGGAAGCTAAAGTTAGTGATTTTAATGATGTAATAGAAAAATCAAATAAACCTAGCGCCCCATTTATGACTATTTTAAGATGCCAACTATATCAGACTCATAAACAAAGAAGTGTATCTTTAGTAAATAATAAGTTCGGTATTCGCTATTCGAATGGTGAAACATCTGTTAAAACTTTATTCTCATCAGATGAAATAATATCAGTCCTCTCAGAAGAATTTATGTTACCAAAACTACCAGTTAAAGAAGCGATTGAAGTATTAAAAACATTACATATAGATATTTTTGCGCAAAGCACAAATTAGATAACGGGTGTAATAGTTAAATAAGTTTATCTAACTAGGTAACCTTATTTTATGTTAAAATTCAAATCATATTTTTGGAATATTATTCTCGTGTTATGTTAGATGTTCTTAAACTATAAGGGAAGGGCCGTTGAAGAAGAAAACCCTTAATAGAAGGAGAGAAATGATTGAAAAGAGTTGATGTTGCATATGTACTATTATTTGATGAGAAAAATAAGAAGGTATTGATGGTAAAAAATAAAGGACAAAACTCATCCTATTATACACTTCCTGGTGGTGCAGTAGAATATGGAGAAACGCTAGAGGAAGCTGCAATTCGTGAGGTTAAAGAAGAAACTGGCTTAGATGTTAAAATAGAAGGCATTTTTACTGTAAGTGAGGCATTCTTTGAAGAAAGAGGGCATCACACTATTCTTTTCACTTTTATTGGAAAAATAATAGGGGGAGAAATGAGCATCTCCTTTCCGGAAGAAATTGAAGAAATTACTTGGATGGAACTGGATTTGGCAGAAAATAGCATACTTATACCAATTGAATTGAAAGGGTTAATAAACAAAAAATCTTCAGTACCATATATTTTTAGAGGAAATGTCGTTCAAAAATAAAATAAGTCTTATTAAACCAGCTAATAGATAATCGTCTCTTATTGCACTAATCAGGTGCTTTAATTGAACAAGCATAAATTTACAATAAAGTGAGCTTAATTATTTTATTTAAAACAATTAGGCTTTTTATTCTCCCAAATATATCTATAGAAAGTGGGGGGGATTTACCAAGTTTAATGTAATTAATATTTTCCGACCATGGAAATTGCAAACGAGGCAAGTTTGTAGATAAGCTAGGAATCTAGGGAGAATAGATTATGAATGGAATACTGAACAAACTTAAAGAAGCTGGTGTACATAGCATAAAAAGTGACGGACAAATAATCTTGGAAATACTAGAAGATAACTTGATTCAAGCTGACCTAATCGATAATCTTATATATGATCTCTTAATTAAAACGAAATACAGCAGTTATAAAAAAGTGTTGCTAGAATGTCCTAGAATTCATTTAGTACAATTAAAACGTACTATGGATAAGATGAAGATTATAGGTGAAAGAGTTATTTATAAAAGATCTTTAGGAAATTCAATAGATATTGAGGGTTTAGATTACGACGTATGGTCAATTACTGAGAAAAATTCTCTTTCATTTCTATCTGAAGTAATGGATAGAAATATGGATGATGTTGAAAAGTTTTTAATGAGTATGAGAACCGAACTACCATTACAAGTTCAGAAAATGTACACTATCTATAAAGTTGATAATGATCCTATTGGAGTGGTCTTTCCTCACCTCGAACCAGATAAGGACAACGAAGGACGTATTTTTTGGATAGGTATTCATCCTAAATTTCGTGGAAAAGGGTTGGGCAAGAACCTACACCGCATAGGGTTATATAGATTGAAAAATGATTTTAAAGCAAAGTCTTATTTAGGTGCTACCGAGATTAATAACAATTCAATGAGAAAAATAATGACATACAATGGATGTCTCGAAAATCAAAATACAGTTATTTCATTAGCGTTTTCTAACAATCTATTTGGTGACTAATTTTATTTATCTAGCTGGAGGATTATTACATAGAACTGCTTTTTGTACAAGGAGCAGTTTTTTAACAGGGCTTTATTTTGAAGGAGGCTATTATAAGGAGACTTTGTTAGTTTGGTATCATTTGTAATACTTCCATTTCAATTTTAAATAATGTGCCAGGATCCACCCTTTCTCGTGAGGCGGATTATATGCTATATCTACATGCGAGACCAGAGGTTGCGGTAGCTACAAAAGCATATACAGCATGATTGCTGTATTAGCAATCCTAGCAGTGGAGTTGTAAGTATCATATAGTGTTTGCACCAAAATATAGAAGGCAAATAATAGACGGAAAGTACAAAAAAGAATTGGTCAAATTATAGAAGATTTTTGTGAACGTAAAGACGTGATCATACACTAAGCAAGTGTTGTCCGGACATGTTAGTAAGTATCCCGCCTAAGTTAATTGTTTCTCAATTTATGGAATATTTAAAAGGGAAGAGTAGTTTAATGATATTTGGTAAACATGCCAATTTAAAATATAAATATGGAAATCGGAAATTTTGGTATCGAGTCTCTATGTTGATATAGTGGGCAGAAACAGAAATCAAATTCAAGAATACATTAGAAATCAGCTGAAAGAAGACTACATGTTTGATTAATAACTAGATTCTAAGAATATGATCCGATTACAGGAGCAAAAAACTGAGAAGCAAGAGATTCTTTTAGAATCAGTGAGTGAATGGTGTTGCAAGAGGGGGAACCATTCGGTAGGCTTTTCAGGCTGAGGCCGCTAATAGAGGTTTACGGCCGCAGAGCAAACCACCAGTTCACACTGGTGGTTTGTGAAACAGTTAACTGTGGAATATTTGTACCCTTTCCATATGTAATAAAGGCATCAATAACAACCAAAGATGTCAAAACATTTATTGGTACTATACAAATCAAACGTACAATCGAATTATATAGTTCCTGTCTTACTATTGAAAAACCTAATACTTTATGCATGTTTTCTTAGGTTTGAGAAATTACTTTTTCGAGTTTAATAGGAGAATTTGTATTGATAAATAATTCATCTAAGAAAAAATGAAAATTGTTTTTATTAGATTTAATTCTTTCTAACAGCATTATAAAACCGCTAGCGCCAGTACTATAATCACAGCTAAACCTGTACATGAGTGAGCCAGGAAATCCTAATCCTTCACCATCATCTTTTAATAAAAATTGTTGTATATTATTAATAATTTCACAGGTTTTGTTATAATATTTCCTGTCATTAGTAAATTGATAATAATCCAAAAGTGTATTTGCAATACCTGTGAGACCTGAATATAATCCTAATTCTGTAGCTAAGACACAATTTAAACCATTACCTAATTTTACCACCTCTTCTTTCAATATTGAATCGTTAAATAGGTGATAATATCTAATTGCTACTGCAGCCACACCAGCGGTCCCTTCTGAAAAGTAAGGATAGAGGAAATTAGGCTTATCAACAGAAGAAGGGAACCCATAGCCATAATTTATTTCATGGCCATACTCGATTTCCTCTAGTAAAATTTTTTTGCCAAATTTAGCATATTTACCTGAATTAGTTATTACTGACAGATACAGCAAAAATAAAGAGATACCTGATCTACCGTTGGAAATCCCTACTTTTTTTATACTATTTATTTCAGTACTATTTAAAATAGACTCCCCAATATCTATTGCTTTATACAAATAATCTCTTTCTCCTATCATTAAATAAGTCTTTAGATATAACATACCTATTCCAGATAGTCCATTTCCTAAATCTAATTTAGTAACAGTATTCTGTCTTTCTGAGATAATATTCAATAGCCTTCTTGATTGTTCTGTTGCATTTTGTTCTAAATAGTACCAACAGATTCCCGCTAAACCAGTATTCAGGTTAATCTGTATGTTGTTATGATTCTCATTAATAATATGATTATATTTCCTTGATAGTTCTATATCATAATCAATTTTACAGTAATCTAGTGCTCTTAATACTCCTGCGGTCCCATGAGTTATAGATAGAAATTCTCTTGCCATGAAATCACTCGGAAAAAATTGATTTTCACCATTTAGTGTATTTTTAAGAATAAATTTTCCGATTTTATTAATCTTATTATCAATATCATTTTCGAGCTGAATATTTTTACTGAATTTTAAATTTGGTTGTATATCAATAACCACGCTAATAAATTCATTTACATTAGTTTTTTCATTAGTATTATTTAGCAATGTTATTAGTTTTCGAAACTCTTTCGGCAATGAATATTTATCTTCCAAGTACCTTAAACAGGGATCGTAGAAATCCTTTCTCAATTCAACAATATTAGAGCTTGGAGTTAACAAATAGAATATCAAAAATCCCAAACTTACATAATCTCGCCTAAAGTCTTCCGGATTTTCTATTTGACTACTGAAACCAATAGTACTAAAAGAATATTTTTCAATATTGCTATCCAAATCTGTTGAACTATCAAAATCTATAAATATCGGTTCTAAACTATCCGTTATAACTATATTATCCGGACTAATATCTCCAACAATAATATTTGAATCATGTAGTTTTCCAATACTTTTTAATAATTGACTAATAATTCGAATTATTTTTTGTAGTATTGATTAAAGTCCTCCAAAGAGGCATTGGGCGTAACAAATGGATTTTCAGCTGCTACGAATTCTTTAATTGTTTTTCCTTCAATATAACTTTCAACTAAATACGCATGTTCCCATTCTTTAAAAAAGTCTATAGGATTAGGGGAGACATTTAGAGTTTTAATTTTATTTAAAATAGCATATTCAGTCTCTTTTAAATCTAATGCATCTTTATATTTCCCATGTTGAACTGTATAAGGTCTTGCTTCTTTAATAATGACTAAACGATTGTTATTTAATAAATCATAAGCTAAATAAGTTCCTCCTGCATTACTAAAACGTAAAACTTTATTAATCTTGTATTTGTTATTTAATAGGAGTTCCTTATTAGGTTTTTTTTCTTCCGATCTAAAAGGATCCTTGACCCAGCTAGGTAATTGAAAAACCGGTTTCCTATCGTCTATAAAAACTTTACCATCCTTCGTTTTTAAAATTTGGACATCTTTATCATCTATTACAACTGAACTAACACTTATGCTACCATATCTATAATAAACAATCCCCTTTTCCCCGTATCGTCTATCAGTTAGAATATAGGGCCCGTTATAGTCTTTTAATTTATCGTAAAGAATAGAAATGAGAAATTTAAAATGTTTTTCACTTTCTGGATATATTGTAATGAATTTTCCTGAACTTCCTCTAGGAGCAGCTTTATTTTGACTAGCATCAAAAATCTCTTTATCCATCAAACACTTAAATGCCACTTCATGTTCATAGCAAATTTTAGAAACTTCTTTTAATATATTTTCACTATCCCAAATGGTCCCAGAGATGTGAATTTTCCAACCGTATTCTAAGAATTTGTAATCTTTAGGGGCGCATGAAATATAAATTCTATCTGTCATTATAAACCATGTCTTTTTATCAAGGATTTCTTCAATAATATTTAAAAATCTTTATTAAATTTATAGAATTCGAATGGTAAATAGAATTTTTTACTAGGTAATAAATAAAAAGTCGAGTTTGCTGTCACACTAATACGTCCCCCTTATAAATAATATATGTCTAAGTTTGACTGGGAAAATTAAAGATACGGTGACTGTTATATGGGACAATTCTTGAAGCTTACAATTAGAGATCGTGTAAGTATATATGTAATTTATTTGAGGGAGAGAATAATAATAGAGAAGTACATTCTTTTCTCAATTATCTTATATTAGATAGAAAAGAACTTATCTAACCAAGGTACTTACTTGATTTAATTACACCCCAGTTCTGCAACGGAGACAAGAAATACTCGCAGAACTAT
>NZ_AEWH01000006.1 GCF_000190475.1 Ornithinibacillus scapharcae TW25 | reverse complement strand
AGAATTGAAAAGTTAGCTAAAAAGGCTGATAAGCATCAGATAGAATTTCTACTCTTCTTAAAGGAAGAACTCTTATCCAATAATCCTAGAAGATTCTTAATAGAAAGTGTCATTCTATCCTTAAATAAGTCGTTAGATAATCGTATGCTAAGACCTGATCTAAGGCAAATCATCCAGGAAATTGAAAAATACAGGAATATCTTAGAGGGAGTGGATAGACATGGGATATAAGGCTGCTTTAGCTAACTACATCGCTGCTACGAATACACATGACTTCCAAAAGGTACGTGAATGGTTAGATGAAAAGGCAGTGTATTGGTTTTCAAATAAGACCTGCATGAACATTGAAGAAATCGGTCAATACTTTGAAAATGCGTGGGATACTATAAAAGATGAAGTTTATCGGGCAACAGATGTCCACTGGATAGTAGAAGAAGATAATACAGCTACCTGTATCTATACTTACCAATACGAAGGGTACTACCAAGGTTCTTTTGTTCAGGGAAGTGGTAGGGCTACTAATGTGTTTATTAGAAATGCGGATGGACAATGGAAGCTTGTTCATGAACATTTGAGCCCTATACCGAAATAAAAAATTACATCTCAATGTAAAGAGAAGAACATCCCTTTCTAAGATTATTGCTGGTTTACAACCGGCAATAATCACACCCAACAGTAAAATTACAGGCTATTTATTTGCCTCGTTATTATCTTAATTTCTTCCTTTAGCCTATGTTGAAGATGATCAGGTAATTGGAAGACGATGTCGATGTACTGGAGCAGTGCTGTTTTGGATGTTTGGTTTAATGATGCAAATCGGTTCAGTACATGTATCATTAGATTTTTTTTGAAGAAGAATCTGATTAATAATTGGTCTTTTGCAAAATTAGAATAAATGATTGCTAGGTTTATTACTGCAAAGGGGTTAGAGGATTTTTCTAATTTCCATACATCCTGCTCCAAAACAGAAAACACATTATACTTGTAAATAATACTTGTACCGTAATAGTGATAATCATAGTAATCAATTCTGTTGTGTTCTTTTTGATAGACGAGTACAATCGGATATACTTTTTGATTGAAATGGTCATAGATGCGATAAAAGTAATGAAACATACGTCTTCGTAGTGATTCATTATGATTATTGAAGTTGAAATGAACTAAGATCCATTTTTCCTTACCATTTCTAAGCTTAGCAATAATAATATGAGTATAGACGTTTTGTCTTGGCTCTCCTTGTATAACTTCCTGTAGGTGTTCTTGGTGAAGGAATTGAGGTGGATTGCTAAAATCAATTTCATCATAAATTTCTGGTGCAAAGAAAAGAGTAAATTCGTGAAACATCTCCTGGATTAACATTTCCCATGCATTAACAAATATATTTGGTACATAAGGCGAGGACTCTTCTAGAATCAAAGCTGTTTGCATCCTAATCACTTCCTTTTTTTTACATTATATACGAACATATATTCCTAATCAAGATAAAAATCGAAAAATTTGAAGGGTTTTCTAGATCTTAACTAGAATAATTAAATAGGGATATGTTTGGGGGATTGATAGGTATGATTCGTTTATTAGAACCGGGGGATGCAAAGCAATATTATGAACTCCGTCTAGAAGCGCTTAAAGAAAATCCGGAAGCATTTGCTCAAAGTTATGAAGAAATTATTCAAAATAAACTTGTAGTTGAACAATATGAGGAGAAGTTCAGATTAGGAGCAAGTTATAACTTTGGGGCGTTTAAAGATGGGAAACTGGTCGGAATGGTAACGTTATCTCCTGAATCGAAGACAAAACTAAAGCATAAGGCGAATATTTTCGCCATGTATGTTACACCTAATGAGCGAGGGAAAGGAATAGCAGAAGCACTATTAGAGAAAGCAATTCAACAAGCTAGGAACATGGGTGGAATTAAGAAAATAAATTTAACGGTTGTATCAATTAACCTGGGGGCAAAAGCACTGTACAAAAAATATGGTTTTAAGACTTTTGGGATAGAGGAGAAAGCATTACTTATAAAAAATGTCTATTATGACGAGGAGTATATGTCCTTGTTTTTGAAATAAGAGGAGAGTAGAGGTTGCACTTTTGATGTGGATAGCAAAGAGAATGACAGAAAAATCTGCGATTAAAATTTTAGGATGGAAATACGATAAACCGTATGATTTTTACAATCAAGTATTGTCAGGTGAGGCAATACTGGAATTAACCAGTAAAAATTATATATTGATTGAAAAAGATGGCAAAATAGCGGGGTTTTATTGTACAGGTAAAGATGCTCAAGTGCCTGTTGGTCATGAATATCGTGCATATGATGGTGATTATCTTGATTTAGGGTTAGGAATGAGACCTGATTTAACTGGAAAAGGGCTAGGGAAAGCATTTATGGAATTTATTATCGAAGAGATCCGCCATGAATATGCAGGGAACTTGAGGTTAACGGTTGCAGATTTTAATATACGAGCTATACGTTTATATGAAAATCTCGGCTTCTTAAAAGTACAGGATTTCTCAAGAGGAAGTACTAAGTTTAATGTAATGGTAAAGGATGAATAAGATGAAGCTGGGGTCTATCAATCATATTTTGTTTTCTGTTTCTAATTTAGAAGAATCAATAGCATTTTATCAACAGGTTTTTGATGCCAAACTATTGGTTAAAGGAAGAACAACAGCATACTTTGACTTGAATGGTCTATGGCTTGCCTTAAATGAGGAGAAGGATATATCTAGAACAGAGATACACCATTCCTATACACATATTGCATTTTCAATTGAAGAGAGAGACTTTGAGAGTTATAATCAAAAGTTAAAAGGTTTAGGGGTTACGATATTACCTGGCAGGGAACGCGATATTCGTGATAAACAATCCATTTATTTTACGGATCCAGATGGTCACAAATTTGAGTTGCATACGGGTACGTTAGAAGACAGATTAACTTATTATAGAGATACAAAAGATCATATGGAGTTTTTTGAATAAAGATAGTATGAAAACAAATAAAAAGGATTAGAATGTCTAATCCTTTTTACATCTTTAAAGCCCTAGTTGCTCAATCTGATTCATAAAATTGGTGAAGCTTTCAATTGTTTGATATAACTCACCATTTTGTATCTCATCTAATACAAGCTCTCCATTTTCCTGTGCGTTATGAATAATATTTAATAGTTGTTCATTCTTAGCTAATATATCTTCATGGATGCCTTCTGCTATGACAGGAACTTCCAGCGTATTAAAACTTTCTATAGACTGTTCGAGAGTGGCTAGTTTGCTTTCCAATTGCTCTATATTTATATTCTCACCTTCTGATAAGTTTTGAACTTCCTCTGCAAAAGTATTTAACTCATTCAGGTAATCGGTTGCTTCTGTTGCATAATCAAGCGTGTTTTGAGTTTCTTCAAGTAGACCACAGCCAGATAGGAAAAGGACTACAGAAAAAATTGATAAAGCGAGCTTCTTCATCTATAAACTCCTTTAAATACATATTTCTTATCTTAAGGATAACATGCATTCCATTTAAAGTCTTGTGTCCATTGTCTAATTTTTTAAAAAGTACTTGACGGCGTCTTTTTCTGTTGTTATTCTATATATAACCAAAAGGTTATATGATTGAGGTGAGGGTGAAGTGCCAGACGTTTACCGAGCATTAGGTGACCCAACTAGACGGCGAATTCTAAGCATGCTTAAAGATGGCAACAAGTCACAAAAAGAGATTGTCGAAGCATTTGAAATCTCTCAGCCAGCAATTAAGAAGCATTTAACAATCCTCTTAGAAGAAGAAATTATCTCAGAATCTGTTCAAGGAAAATACCGGTTATACTCCTTAAACAGTACAAGATTGCAACTAGCATACAATGAAATGCTTCACTACATCGAAGATTTACTAGACAGACAGCTCGTAAGTTTAAAAAATTATGTAGAAAAAGGAGAAGAGCGAGATGACTAGAGTCAAAGATTCCGTAAAGCGAGAAATTGTAGTTCAAGCATCACTTGAAAAGGTTTGGGATGCCCTTACAAAGGAGGAGCATCTAAATCGTTGGTACACAAAAGAAGCAGAGGTTGATTTTAGAGTTGGTGGAAAACTTTTCATGAATCATGGCTGGGGGGCAACGAGTGAAGGAATCATTACAGAAATTGAAGAGCTTAAACGCTTTGTTCTTCAAAGTGCTGATGGGGACTTCACAACAATAACAGAATTAGAAAACGTTGAAAATGGTATCCGTGTTAGTATTGAGTACCGTGCTTCTTTCCTAGCTGAAATGGACGCAGCTTCAAAGGAAAATATGTTATTTGGTACGGGACAATTTTTAGAAAATCTAAAAAGTGTTTATGAAATTGGTCAAGATAATAGAGGGAATTTATGGCGAACATGGATTGGTATTATTCATTCCTCAAACTCTGAAGGTATGGGTACTAAGATTTCCAAAGTTATGGAGGGATCTGTAGCTTCGCAAGCTGGATTAATTGCGGGAGACATTATCTTAGGAATAGACCAAGATGAAGTAACTGGTTATGAATCATTTGAAAGGTTATTGAATAGTAAGGACCTTGATAAGTCAGTGAAATTAACCGTTCAACGTGACTCGGAAGAATTAGAACTGGATTGCAAAGTGGTAGCGTATCCTGTAGCGTATTAAAAAATAAAATGTATAATTGAAAAATAAGGATAAGCGATAATTTGCTTATCCTTATTTTTATTGTCACGAAATCAATTCCTAATTCGTTTTGTTTATAAAAATAGAATGGAGTTGCGAATAATGAGCGAACTAACTTGTGTCATAATTGGTGGCGGATATGCCGGGATTCATGCTATAAAGTCAATTCAGAGAAGAGTGAAACACCGTTCATTACGAATAATTTTAATTGATCCTATGCCACATCACATTAGGAAGGTTCTACTGTTTAAGCCAGCAGCAGCTACTCATTCGGAAATCAGAATACCATGGAAACAAATTTTTCCCATGGGAGTAGATGTTTTACAGGGCTTAGTAAGTGGAATTGACTATGAGAACAAATTGATTAGAATACACGACAAAAAGGGAATGGAACACCATGTAAATTATGATATTGCTGTCATTGCCGTGGGAAGTATTGTCCAGGAAGTCCATCCAACATTAGGAGGACTAACATTATCATGTGAAAAAAATGCCCAGTTAATTCTTCAGCGCTGGCAGGAAAATATGCAACAAGCTATGAAGACTGAGAACCAAAATGAACGACAGAGACTCCTTACCATTACGATTATTGGCGCAGGAATTAGTGGTATTGAGACATCTGCTGCGCTAGCAGAGAAAATGAGGGAAGCGGCAGAATGTTATTCTATCCATCCAAATAACGTAAATATTATCCTTATAAATTCAAAGGATAAGTTATTTCCAGAAGGTCCAGATAAAGTAGGGAAAAGATTGGAGGAAAAGCTTAATAGTATAGGAGTTATTGTACTCCATCATGAGAGGGCGATAAGAGAAAATGCAGGAATGTTAGAGCTAGAGGGTGGGGGCTATATTCCAACTGGTTTAACGATATGGACGACAGGACTAATCCCAAATCCATCATTAGCTAAATGGGGGGTACCTCTAACGAACGAAGGGCGGGTGAAGGTGGATGAATCCTACCGAGTAACTCAAAGGGAAGGAATATATAGTATAGGTGATTGTACGAAAATCTATGATCCTAAAACCATGGTAGAAGATACAATGACTTGTAAGGAAGCAACGATTCAGGCTAGAAGATTAGGGAAGATTATTCAGGCTGATTTAAGTCAAAGGAAAGCACCTAAACATCGTACCCCGATAAAGACGTATTGCTTTGGACTTGGAGATAAACAAGGTCTAGTGTGGGTTAAGCTATCACCTTTTCAACTGATTTTTTCCGGAAAACTTGGTCTATTTATTAGAAAAATAACCTGGGATATTGCTAGTTTGATAAAATAAAAGAAAATGCCATAGGAGTGATTTCCGGATGGAAATAGGAATGATGTATGATGAGTACAAACCACTGCTTTTTACATTAGCCTATCAATTAACTGGTACTAGTAGTGATGCAGAGGATATCGTTCAAGATGTGTTTGTAAAGCTACATCAAGTGGACCTTTCGCGGTTGGAGAACACGAAGGCATATCTTTGTAAGATGGTAACCAATCAATGCTTGGATTATTTAATATCTGCAAGAAAGCAACGGGAACAATATATAGGAACATGGTTGCCAGAGCCTATTAAAGTTTCGAAGGATGAACAAGATCAAATTATCATGAATGACTTGCTATCCTATGCATTACTGGTCTTATTGGAAAAGCTCACTCCTGTAGAACGTGCTATATATGTCCTAAGGGAGGCATTTGCTTTCGATTATCAATCCATTGCTGGGATGGTGGAGAAGTCGGAAGTTAATGCGAGAAAAATCTATAGTAGAGCAAAAGGCAAACTAGGTATACCACAGGGAGGGTATTCGACATCTAATCTGAATCACCGTATGATGGATAGCCTATTATTTTCGTTACAGGAGGGAAATGTGGAGCAATTACTATCTCTATTAGCCGAAGATATTACGGTTTATTCCGATGGTGGTGGAAAAGTACCAGCGGCGTTATATCCAGTTCAATCCAGTGAGAGAGTACTTCGTTTCTTAATGGGTCTAATGAAGCGACTACCATATTTTGGCGAGGATACAAGAATAGTAGAACAGATGTTAAATGGCGATCTTGCTCTCTTGGTACTTGCGGAAAACAATGTTATTCTCGCAGTGCTCTTTGAAATGCAGGATAATCTGCTGAAAAACATCTTTTTCGTACGTAATCCTGATAAGTTAGAAAGATTGAATGATGTTTAGTTAGTAAAACTGCTGTTTCAAAAAGGATGTTGACATAATCTTTTGCGAAATGCTCCGATTCTTTAGCAATATACGGAAATCATTAGCTTTCTAATCAAAAACTGAATTTTTTTACATTAAAATCACTCTTGATTTCAGTTGGATATGCAGGTATACTTGAAAACAATTCAATACTATTTTCATATAATCGCAGGGATATGGCCTGCAAGTTTCTACCGGTTCACCGTAAATGAACTGACTATGAAAAGTACTTCGAATGTGATGACGCCCATGTGAATGGGTGTGATTTCATTTTGTTTTTCGACAACCTGTTGCTCGGAAACATTACTTTTTATAGTGATGTTTCCGGGCTTTTTTTATTTTTCTATGATGATAATTTTCAACTACTTAGGAGGAAAGAAATCTATGAAACTGCTAAAGGAAGTAATTATCGAAAGGGGACGCATCATTTCAAGCGATGTACTAAAAGTAGACTCCTTCTTGAATCATCAAATTGACCCAGAGCTGATGAAAGAAATTGGGAAAGAATTTTCCCGCAGGTTCCAGGAAGCAGGGATAACAAAAATCCTAACAATAGAATCTTCAGGAATAGCGCCTGCTGTCATGACAGGTCTAGAATTAGGTGTCCCTGTGGTATTTGCGAGAAAACGAAAATCTCTAACACTAGTGGATAACTTGTTAACTGCGAAGGTCTACTCTTTTACAAAGAAAGAGACCAATGAAATCTCCGTTTCGAATGAACATTTACATCAAGAAGATGTTGTTTTGATTATAGATGACTTTCTGGCAAATGGTCAGGCGGTAAGAGGGTTAATGGATATCGTTAAACAAGCGCATTCAACCATGGCTGGCGTTGGGGCTGTCATTGAAAAAGGATTCCAGTCTGGCGGAAATTTGCTTCGTGAACAAGGAATTCATGTAGAATCATTAGCGATTATTGAGTCATTAGCGAGTAACCAAATCACTTTTAGGGAGGAAACAGAATGAAAACAGCAGCACTTGGAATTCAACATGTTTTGGCAATGTATGCAGGAGCAATCCTAGTTCCACTTATAATTGGTGGTGCTCTCGGTTTAACACCGGAACAGTTAACCTATTTAGTCGCTATCGATATTTTAATGTGTGGTATTGCAACACTACTTCAAGTAGTGTCAAACCGTTTCTTTGGTATTGGTCTACCTGTTGTACTTGGTTGTACTTTTACGGCAGTTGGTCCAATGATTGCAATCGGTGGAGAGTATGGGATTAATGCGATGTATGGGGCAATTATAGCTTCTGGACTTATTGTTGTCGTTATTAGTGGATTATTTGGGAAGCTAGTTCGATTTTTTCCTCCTATTGTTACCGGGACAGTAGTTACCATTATCGGGATAACCTTGATACCTGTTGCAATTAATGACCTTGGTGGAGGTCAGGGGGCAAGTGATTTTGGTTCGTTTACAAATATTGCTTTAGGGTTTGGTACGTTATTCTTTATTATTTTGATGTATCGTTTTTCTAAAGGATTTATCCGATCTATATCCATTTTGATCGGACTAGTTGGTGGGACCATTGTTGCGTCTATCATGGGAAAAGTTGATTTTACAGCTGTACAGGAGGCTTCTTACTTTCGGTTACCAGAGCTATTCTATTTTGGTATGCCGACATTTGAATGGTCAGCAATCCTTACATTGACATTAGTTGCTATGGTTTCTTTAGTCGAATCAACCGGTGTTTATTTTGCCTTGAGTGACATGACGGATAAAAAGCTTGCAGAGCGTGACCTGGTCAAAGGATATCGTGCAGAGGGTCTAGCAATATTAATTGGTGGGTTTTTCAATGCATTACAATATACAACTTATTCTCAGAATGTCGGGCTATTACAGATAACTGGAGTGAAAACTCGTAAGGTCATAATTGTTGCAGGAGCCATGTTGGTAGCTTTAGGATTAATACCAAAGATCGCTGCTTTCACGACCATCATTCCGACATCTGTATTAGGAGGAGCGTGTATTGCAATGTTTGGAATGGTTATATCACAAGGTATTAAAATGCTAAGTAAAGAAATTGGAGAGTCAACTGGTAATTCCATGATTGTCGCATGTTCGGTTGGAATGGGCTTAGGTGTAACAGTAGTACCGGAACTATTTGCACAGTTGCCAACAAGTGTCCAAATCTTAACTAGTAATGGAATAGTTGCGGGGAGTATTACAGCAATAGTGTTAAACATTGTATTTAATATGTTGCCAACAAGGCAGCCAGTCGCTGTATTAAAAGAAAAGGAAGCTTAAAAGCCAAAGAGGTGTAAATCAGATAGACGATTTACACCTCTATTATTTTTTGCAAACCCAAATTCTTTTTCTATCCTATTTTCTCATCATTCTGTATAATCGTAGTAATATTTTTTTAGAAGAAAGGGCATCTGAGATGAAACAATATATTGGCGATGGAATGTTGCTTATAACAGCGTTTGTATGGGGAAGCGGATTTGTCGTAACTGCAATTGCTCTTGAATACCTAACCGCTTATCAAGTAATGGCAGGCAGATTCGTGTTAGCAACTCTCATATTAATGCTCTTGTTTGGGTTTAAATTAAAGAAGTTTTCAAAAGCAGTCGTGTGGAAGGGAGCAATATTAGGGACAATTCTTTATATCGGTTTTGCCTTACAGACCGTTGGATTGGAGTATACTACACCATCTAAAAATGCGTTTTTGACGGCAGTAAATGTGGTCATTGTTCCGTTAATTGCCTTAGTAATCTATAAGCGTAAAATTGACCGCTTTGAAACAATAGGTTCTATTCTAGCTCTAGTCGGAATTGGCTTTTTATCATTACAAGGAAGTATGACGATTAATATTGGCGATGCTTTATCGCTAGCTTGTGCGGTTGCCTTTGCATTTGATATTTTCTATACGAATCGATTTGTGCAAAAAGAGGACGCTATAGCATTGACAATTATGCAGTTTATTACCGCATCCTCAATCAGTGTACTTAGTGTATTCATTCAAGGGAATATACCAACGACATTAGAGCAGGAGGCGGTTTATTCTATTGTCTATCTTGCTGTGTTTTCTACAACAATAGCTTATCTATTTCAAAACATTGCATTTCGTTATACGACTGCAACGAAAGGAGCGATCATTCTGTCATTGGAGTCTTTCTTCGGAATGGTATTATCGGTGTTAATCCTTCACGAGGTACTGACTGGTAGAATGGTTACGGGTGCTATTTTAATAATGATGGCAATATTAATTGCTGAAATTAAGCCGAGTTTTCATAGAAAAGCAGTAGTAAAGAAAAGAGGACTATAGTTTTAGTGCATGACTAGAAAATTACATTGGTTTTCTAGTCAATTTTTTACCACGAAATAGGGTGTTTTAAAATTGTTGGAAGATTATGTTAGAATGAAGTGGGGAAGTCATCACTTTGATTACTTGGGGAGGAAATTAGTTGCTTACATCATTTATTATGTTTGGTTTCATCGTTTATATTATTACTAATCTTATTTCATTTTACATACGCAATAAGTTTCAGATTCAATCCATAAATCCACATACACCGATCAACAAGACCGATAAATGGGTAGAGCGTATTGTTTTAATCTTGATGATTATTTGTTTGATTTGTACCTTTATGTATGATGATTATTTCGATTTATTAGGTTTATCTATTATTGCTCTTATTGTTTTCTCTAATGGATTTGATACTTATATGGAGTATAAGCATCAGAAGAAACAGAGAGAGTATTTACTGAAGTCCGTGTCCTTTTTGGGGTCAATAGTTCTTTTTTTGGGTGCATTATACTTCTTATATCATACATCGACTCTCGAGGAAGTCTTCGTAAAATATGGTAATCTAGATTACGAGAAAATTAGTGAACTGGAAATTATTAAACGAAAAGAAGATGCACTTGACTCTGAAAAAGCTATTATTACGGATAAACAGACGATGGAACAAATATTCTCTGAAATGGAAAAGGTCGAGGTTCGAAATTGGATTGGTGAAGTAGAAGAAGACAACAATGAATATCATTTACTTATGGGGCAAGGGGGTTTATTCTTTATTGAGATCTATGAGGAGTTCATTAGTGTCGATTTCGATTATTACAAAGTGACAGGTGAAAATAATATTTATAATTTACTAGAAGAGAGTAATCTAGATTGGAAATCTGAAGAATAGATTTTAGGGAGGTTTATGACATGAGTAATAAAAATTTAATACAAGAAGAACGTGACCTACTACTCAACACATTAAAAGCCCGTTTTGAGGTGAATATGAAACGTCATGAAGGTCTGGAATGGGAAAAAATCCAACGGAAATTAGAAACAAATATTGATAAAATGTGGTCACTCCATGAAATGGAAAGAACAGGTGGAGAGCCAGATGTAGTTGGCTACGATAAGGAAAAGGACGAATACATATTTTATGACTGTGCAGCAGAAAGTCCTAAGGGACGTAGGAGTATCTGTTATGACCGTGCAGCACTAGAAGCAAGAAAAAAACATAAGCCAGAAAATAGCGCGATGGACATGGCAAGAGATATGGGAATTGAATTATTAAACGAAGAGGAATACCGTTCGTTGCATAAACTTGGCAATTTTGATTTGAAAACGTCCAGTTGGATCCAAACACCTGCTGATATTCGAGAACGTGGTGGTGCTCTGTTTTGTGACTGCCGCTATGGTCATGTGTTTGTTTATCACAATGGCGCAGATTCGTATTATGGTTCTAGGGGATTCCGAGGTTCACTAAGGGTTTAAATTAACTCAGGAAAAAATAAACAACAGAAAATGCACTGCAATTTATGCAGTGCATTTATTATGTGATGCTATTTATTTAGCAGAGAATTTATTATATGCCCCATGCATAACAGGGCCAACATAATCATTTAACTGCCAACCGTGGTCAATTGCAGCTGAAACAAATTTCTTCGCATTGGTAACAGCATCTAACACAGATTGTCCATTTGCAAGATTTGCAGTTATCGCAGCAGCAAATGTACAGCCAGCACCATGGTTATAAGTTGTATCAATTTTATCACTTTCAAGTAATGTGAAATCATTGCCATCATAGAACAAGTCTACTGCTTTTTCGTGTTCGATAGCACGTCCGCCTTTAATCACGACATTTTTAGCGCCTAATTCATGAATTTTGACAGCGGCTTCCTTCATACCTTCAATGGTTTTAATAGGACCTGAAGTTTGTGCTAATTGCCACGCCTCAAATAAATTTGGTGTTGTTACAAGTGATACTGGAAGTAATACTTCGCGCATAGCATCCGTATTTTCAGGTAATAAAAGTTCATCCTCACCCTTACATACCATGACAGGATCAAGGACATACTTTTCGATGCTATGTTCACGAATCTTTTTAGCACCTAATTCAATAACATCAACAGTTCCAAGCATTCCAGATTTCATAGCGTCAATACCCACTGAAAGAACTGTATCTAACTGTTTCTCAACAATACCAACGTCAATTGTTGTAACATTATGATTCCAACCATTTGGTTCCATCGTAACTATAGAAGTTAAGGCATTCATACCATAAACACTATGTTCCTGAAATGTTTTTAAATCTGCTTGAATACCCGCTCCCCCACTTGTATCAGAACCTGCAAGGGTTAATGCTTTTTTCATTGTCATAATTTATCCCCCTATAACTAAATCCTAGACAATAACTAGGATATAATATTTTCTTAATAAATGGAAGAATACTAACTTGAAGATGGATATCGTCTTACCATGTAGGTTTTTACCGATTTTCCAAAATATACGTCAATTAATACTTTCTAATAAGTATAAGAGCTAGTACAATAGTAATAATAGAAGATACTACATCTAAGTAAAAGCCGCCATGTTTTGTACAAAATTGGGGGCTTATTATGTTTATTGGGGGCGTTAAAATTGGCAAAGATTGAAGATTTTATGAAGTTAGACCTACGAATTGGAACAATAATAAAGGCTGAACCATTCCCAGAAGCACGTAAACCGGCGATAAAGTTAGAAATCGACTTCGGAGAGCTAGGAATGAAACAATCATCAGCTCAGATTACAAAGCGATACCAGCCAGAAATTTTAATTGGACGCCAAGTGGTTGCTGTAGTGAACTTCCCACCAAGAAGAATAGCGGGCTATAAATCAGAGGTGTTAGTACTAGGTGGAGTACCATCAGAAGATGATGTCATTTTATTAAGACCTGATGAAGAAGTGGAAAATGGAACCAAAATTTCTTAATCCATATCGACTTTTATTAAAGGAGTTTCAAGGATGGCAAAAAATTCAGATCGTTTTATAACTGCATTTAACAGAATTGACAAAGCTATTGATATGGAACTAGAAAATAGCAGAGGAATTGGTTTTTCTAAGGCAGTACGAATCTTAACAAAGTATAATGCGGTAGTTAGACGCTATAAAGATGATTTATTAGAATTTGCAGAGTTACGAAATGCCATCGTACATAATCGATTAGATACCGTCCAAGTCATTGCCGAGCCGCATGATTCTATCGTAGAACAAATTGAAAAGATAGAAGATGAAATAACAAAGCCAAAGCTTGTCATTCCACAATTTGAAAAAAAGGTGCATTCCTTTCAATTAACTGATTCTTTATCCGACTTATTGAATGCAATTGATAAACAGGGTTACTCCAAATTTCCTATTTATCTGGGAAAAGAATTTAAAGGACTTGTCACGGAAAGTGGTATTACAAAATGGTTAGCGAAAAATAAAGATGCTTCTATTATAACTACTTCGATTGAGGAAATTATGCCATATCAGAAAGAGGATAATTATCAATTTGTCTCAAGAGATACGACCGTTTATCATGCAATAGAAGCATTCAAAGACCGTATAGGCAATGGTTCAAGAATGGATGCATTGCTGATAACCAATGGTGGTCAACTAAATGAGGAATTGTTAGGAATTATTACGGTCTTTGATGTAATGGGGTATCATGAACTTGGTCATGACAAAACGAAAGTGAAGTCTACATAGAAGACTTCACTTTTTAATTTGAAATTCAAATTTCTCCTCATTCTTAATACTACCAGATTCAAATGTTCTTTCTATAAACGTTACATTGTTGTCGTGATCAATCGTTAATACGGTTGAACAACGAGTTCCGTAATCAGGCATCTTGATAAACATAGAAGAAAGCTTTCTTTCCAGTTCTAGGCCGATACCGGTATCGGGTAGCTCATCTACACTAGCCTCTTCAGAATCAGCTAGAATCGAAAATAATTCCTCTGGATCCACTGTTTCGACTTGTTCTAAGTAGGATTGCAATTTTTTCTTCCCTATTTCAACCTTTGGCCAAGGAGTATCGAGAAAATGATTACTCAATCCATGTATCCCAGGTTGAACCTTTATAATTTTATCCTCGACATTGCTATAGTACTTCAGTTCATTTGGACTCCCAACTAAAATATTATAGCCAACATAATCATCTTTCCGTTTTACTTGTTTATGTAAATACTCGTAGCTCGTTTCATTGCCAATTAAGAAGTTGGTTACGATTTCTCCACGAGAAAGTTTTCCAGATTTAAAATGGTCAGGGTGACGATAATTGGTAAGACCAGCGAAACGGCCTGAAGTTGAAATACCTAACCATGTACCCATTTGGAGAAGGTCTCTCCCGGCAAGAACATTTGGTTCATCCTCCCAGAATTGTGCTGGTGCAGTAGGGCGGTTATAGGATTCATCACGATTAGCTGCCAGGACTAATTTATAATTGCTATGCTGCTGGAATTGAAAAAGTATTAAACACATTGTTATTTGCCCCTTTCATTCTCATTATAAGGGGTTTTATGTCGAAAAACACCTCATTCGTTTAATTTGGCTTAGTTTGTTATAATAGGAACCTATATATTGGGAATTTTTGGGCGTAGTAACCCTTAATAGAAAAAGGACATAAAATAACTTTCTTGTGGTATCAATAAATAGAGAGAATAGAGAAAGAAGGATGCAGCATGGTTCATCATCAGCATGAAGTTCAAACAGATGAAAACATACGAAAGGCTCCATTATTGGTTGTATTGTTGACGGGTGCTTTTGTAGCAATTCTAAACCAAACCTTATTAGTGACGGCTTTACCTGTTATTAAAGATGATTTACATATAGATGATACAACCGTACAGTGGTTACAATCTATTTTCTTGTTAGTGAATGGGATTATGATTCCAATTACGGCATTTTTAATAGCCAGGTTTACGACAAGGGCGCTATTTTTATATGCAATGGGTTCATTCGCATTAGGAACATTGTTATGTGCTATTGCACCGGAATTTTATCTATTATTAATAGGTCGTGTTCTTCAAGCAGCAGGCGCAGGAATTATGATGCCATTAATGCAGACCATTATGTTTTTAATTTTTCCAGTTGAAAAAAGAGGTACAGCGATGGGATTATTCGGGTTAATTATTTCATTCGCTCCTGCTATCGGACCGACTCTTTCTGGCTATGTGGTCGAGCATTATCCATGGCGGACATTGTTTTATATTGTGTTACCAATTGCTGTAATTGACATTGTTATAGCTTATTTTGTATTAAAAAATGTAACAAAGCAAACATTTCCGAAGGTGGATATCATATCAATCGTTCTTTCTACAATAGGCTTCGGCGGATTGTTATACGGTTTTAGTGCCGCGGGATCAAGCGGTTGGGCAAGTGCAGAGGTAATCCTCACGATGGCAATAGGTGCAATAACACTTATTTGGTTTATCTTAAGACAGCTGAGATTAACCGAGCCCATACTGGAATTTCGGATATTTAAAGATGTCATCTTCACTCTGACAACTGCTCTTGGGATGACTGTATTTCTAGCGATGATTGGTGGGGCGGTTATCCTTCCATTGTTAATGCAGGATATGTTAGGGTTCTCTCCAATGCAATCTGGCATGGCGCTATTACCTGGTGCTATTATTATGGGATTAATGAACCCAGTAACAGGAAGACTATTTGACAAATTTGGGGCCAAGTGGCTTTCACTAGTTGGTTTAATATTGATAACAGTTACGACATTCATGTTAGCGATCCTTACTCCTGAGACAACTTTTTGGTACATTGCGATTGTAAATGCCTTCCGAATGCTTGGTGTTGCAATGGTGATGATGCCAGTAACAACAGCTGGACTAAATCAATTATCACCTGAGATGCTACCACATGGTACTGCCATGAATAACACATTAAGGCAAATGGCTGGAGCTATAGGGACCGCTCTATTAGTCACAATCATGACTTCAGCAGCTGTTCCGGAAGAGGGGATTAGTGGAGCGGTTCATGGAGTGAATATGGCTTTTGCTGTTGCTGGAGTGACTGCGGCGATAGGTTTGGTTATTACATTGTTTATTAAATATGATCAGGCAAGGCTAGGAAATAGATAAATTTATGAGAGTGCTAAAACAATTGTTTTGGCGCTCTTTTCATATAGTAAAAATATTTGTAATAAAATTTACAATTTTATGTTATTATTTGGTTTAATAAGTTTTTGGGGGAAGGTGTTTAGATGTCTAGTGTGAAGAAACAAGATATAGCAGTTCATCAATGGAAAGAATTGAAGTTAGTTTGTTTTAGAGTGTTATGTCCTGGAGACGAGTATGTCGTGGAAATACCTAAAGCAACGTTCCTGCTTGCTGAACGTATGGATGAAATTAAGCATGTATCCAATCCGAAACATATGTATGGAGCCTTCGTGGTAGAAAATGAAAGTGCAAATTAAGATGGTTACTGGATCGGTGTTGAAGTGGATGAATACGATGAGATTCCAAGCGGAATGGTTACATTGACTATCCCACCTCAAACCTATGCTGTTATCAGACATCAAGGTCCGAATGATAAGATTAGGGACTCGTATCAAACACTACATAAATGGATTGTAGAAAATAACAACATTAGACTAACCAATAAATGGCATTTAGAAAAATATCATGAATGGAATGACCTGGAAAATATTGATATAGAGTTATTTGATACGATTGAATGAGTGATTGATGGGTGGCTATATTGGAGCCGTTCATTGGAATTTTAATTATAGTTCTCTTATTCTCTTCCATAATTATTATTGAATTAAGAATGAAGAATATAGAGAAAAAAATCAATCGGGTATATAAAGTTCTAGAAGAGTTTATGAATAAGGGTTAACATGGAAAGAAATTTTAAAGGAGGGGGAAAGATGCTACTTAAACCAAGTAAATTAAATAAAGGTGATAAAATAGCGACCATCAGTTTGTCATGGGGTGGCGCAGGAGATAAGGATTTAAAATGGCGATACGAACAAGGTGTGAAGCGAATAAAGGATATTTTTGGCCTTGAGGTAGTTGCAATGCCGAATAGCTTAAAAGGCTCAGATTATCTATATGAAAATCCAGAGGCGCGTGCAGAAGACTTAATGAATGCCTTTAGGGACAAAAGCATTAAAGCAATATTCTCCAATATAGGTGGGGATGATAGTATCCGTTTATTGCCATATATTGATTTTGATGTGATCTATGATAATCCAAAAATCTTTATGGGTTACTCGGATACCACGATAACGCATCTAATTTGTCACAAGGCTGGACTTTCATCCTTCTATGGTCCTGCAGTATTAACAGACTTTGCAGAAAATGTTGAAATGCATCCATATACGATTGACATGATCAAACGAACTTTGTTTTCGACTAAAACGATAGGTGAAATAGTACCAGCACCCGAATGGACGAGTGAATTTTTAGCGTGGGAGGAAGATAACAAACATCAAAAACGTCGAATGAATCCCAATTCTGGATATGAAGTTCTACAAGGCACGGGAGTTGTTCGAGGGCGTTTAATTGGTGGTTGTATCGAGGTGATGGAGTTTGCTAAGGAAACTTCCATTTGGCCTGATAAATCTGCGTTTGAAAATGGTATTCTTTTCTTGGAAACATCAGAAGAAACACCCGAACCGGCGTTAGTTAAATATTGGCTTCGTAATTATGGTGCGCAAGGAATTCTTGAAAAGTTGAATGGTATTATTTTCAGTAAACCACTGGATGAAAAGTACTATGAAGAATACAAGGTGGAAATCCTCACCGTTATGAAGGAATTTAATTTGGTTCATTTACCTATTTTATATAATCTAAACTTTGGTCACACAGAACCTAAGTGTATCATGCCTTATGGGGCAGTAGCTGAACTGGATTGTGACCAGGCGAAATTCTCCATTATCGACAATGGAGTGGTATAGTTTGCAAACCTTCCATCATAGTATATAGGTATGACATATTACAATAGAATCGGAAAAGGGGATATGCAGATGAGGATCTTAGTTGTCGGTGCAAGTGGAACGATAGGTAGTGAAATATGTAAAGCATTAGCACATCATGAGTTAATCCGGGCAGGACGAAATGGCTTAGATGTTTCCGTTGATAACACATCCGTCCAAAGTATTCAGGATATGTATAAGAAAATTGGTAAGATAGATGCTGTTGTCAACGCAGCAGGTGGAGCAAATTTTGCATCTATCACAGAACTAACACCTGAAATTAATGAGCGAGGTATCGAGAGTAAATTAAAAGGTCAAATAAATTTAGTACTACTTGGATTAGAATATGTGAATGATGGTGGGAGTTTTACACTAACAACTGGGGTTATGATGGATGATCCAATACGAATGGGTGCGTCTGCTGCAATGGCAAACGGTGGAGTGAAATCCTTTGTCAAAGCTGCTTCTATTGAAATGCCAAGGGGGATAAGAATTAATAGCGTGAGCCCAACTATTGTGGAGGAATCCTTTGAAAGGCTAGAGAAGTTTTTTGTTGGATTCACACCAGTCCCAGCAAGCCGAGTTGCACGAGCATATCAGAAAAGTGTAGAAGGAGCCCAAACTGGACAGAATTATGAAATTTATTAATTGTTAGGATGACGTCAAAGTGATAGGTGTGCTTTGGCGTTTTTGTTGCTTGAGTGTGGCGAGGGAGAATGGAGAACATAGTCCCTGCAAGAGAAAACATAATCCCTATACGAATAAATATAGTCCCAGTAAGCTCTGCAACAAAGGGTATAACACTCTAGAACCAATCCAAGATATGGTAAACCTACATTAGAAAGGTGGAATCTAAATGGATGTTTTCAAAGCAATACAAGTTCGTCGTGAGATTACAAAATTTGAAAGTAAACCAATCCCACATGAAGTCCTAGAACAGGTTATAGATGCTGGGCTTTTTGCGCCTACAGGGAACAACCTTCCATGAAAGAAATTGATTGTGATACAAGATAGGGAAAAATTAAACAAATTGGCTGATACAACGCCTTATATGAAATGGTTAACGGAGGCAGAGGCAGGCATGTTGTGACGTCTAGTCCAGATGAGAGTAAATATTGGTTACAGGATGCTTCCTTTGCATGTGCGTTTATTTGGTTAGAAGCGGTAGAGGCCGGTCTTGGCTCCGCATATGGTGCAGTATATCATTCAGAGGATGAAGCGGAATCCAAGAAACGAGAGGATTATGTAAGGAATTTAATCGATATTCCAGATGAACAACAAGTAGTAGCGGTTCTAGGTCTAGGATACCCTGCTATGACACCAGACCCTAAAAAGCATGTTTCTAGAGAAGAAGTTGTCTTTTATGAGCAGTACGGCAACAATAACATATAAATCAGCATCAAAATCTAGCTTTCTATTGCTGAAAGCTAGATTTTTTTGGTCCGTAGACCCTGGTAGAATGCCCAGATTAATATTAGCATTAAAGTAATGAGTACAAAAATTTCCGCTCTAATTTCTACATAATTATCTAGTCCGCGCATTACAGAGTGAACGAATGGTTCGGGAATGTGTTCTACACGGTCCTGATGATATTCAATATGGTTTACAGATTCTCCACCTAACACTGGTTCCCATCCGAATTCACCGCGCTTTAGCCAAAGTGTTACGACATCATGAACAGCGATATCTACTCTCTTCCCACCAACATATTCATCTGCATCCCACTTTGGAATATAGTGGTAATATACATTAGTATATTCATCTTCTTTAACGGATTCTGGTGCCTTGATTACTTTAGATATTTGAATGGTCATTTTACGCAATTGAATAGGATGCTCGCTGTTTTCTGTCATATCCTCAACTAGTTCATCTGCTGTAACTTTTCCACTAATTTGATAGGGAGAATCCTCGTTCACTCGATTAACTTCTGCTGGGTCCATTGCTGCAAGAGAGGATTGGCAAAGCATACTTATTAGGATGAATACCCCAGAAATAGCCAATATGATTTTTCGTACCATTACATTCACCCCGACTAACCATCACTTTTATGTATGGATTAGATATACCTCTACACTAAATATTATCTTTTCGTCTTTGAAATAAACTGCGTATACGTGATGGTTTCTTCTCAACTTGGTTATCATCTAGCTGTTCCTTCGGTTGGCTATCAAAGGCGAATCGATTAGAAAGGTAATATAAGCCTTCTTCGAGAACAATTAAAAGAATGACAATTAATATTATCCAAAAAACCATATGGAGGTTCCTCCTGAACTAATTATTATCTTACATTTTACCAAAGTTGCAGAAATTATTTTATAGTTTTTTCATTTATTCTTTAATTTCGTTAACGATTGGAGAGATATCGTTATTGAAGTATCAAAATATTAATGAAAATGTGGCTGTTTATTGCTATGATAAATGAGGTGGAGAAAGGTGGCGATATGATGACAAAGCTTAGTCCAGAAGAAAAAAGAGAAATAGTGCGGGAAGAACTCCATCAATTAGTACAATCCAAATATATTTCGTTAAATATAGCGGCTAAAGTTGTGAATGCACATACAAAATTTTATATAGACCAGCCAAAAGAAAACACAGTATCACAAGAGAAGGAAAGTCCACAGCAACCAGTAGTAGAGCAACAAGGAAATGTGAATGAAGAGAAGGTGGAAGAATCACTAATACAAGACGAAATTATGCCGTCTGTAAATGAACCAAAACCACAAAAATTCACCAAACCTGTATTAGAACCAAAGAAATTATCTGCCAAAGAAGTAAGAGACCGAAACATTACTTGGGGGTTGAATCTTGGTATTATCCTTCTACTTATAGGAGGTTTAGTACTGGCTACAAGTTATTGGGATACATATGGTGATTTGACTAAGACAGGGTTTATTACAGCAGTAGCGGTAGTATTTTATGGCCTAGCATGGCTAACCGGTCGTATTCTCCAAATAGATAAAACGGCATTCGCCTTTTTAGTTTTAGGAAGTCTATACTTGCCGATAGTAGTTATATCTGCAGGGTATTTTGGGATATTTGGGGATTTCTTATCCTTCTCGGGAGAAGGTAAATATTTATTTGGTGCTATCGGGACATTTGTCTTGATTCCGATTTATTATTATTCGGCAACTAAATTGCAGTCACGATTGTTTGTGTGGTTTTCCTATATCTCCATTAGTGTATTTGTCGGACTAGTAATAGCTGCTATGCAGTTACCAGTAGATGGATTTTACTTAGGAATCATGTTTTATAATATGTTATTAATTCTTGGTTACCGCAAGCTAAAAAATCACGTGAACCTAAAGCAATTCATAGCCGAGTTTATTCCGTTTATTCAAGCGAATTTAATTCTTTCTACGTTGTTAATGCTTGTATTCTATGATCATGAAATAATATATAGCTTTAATTTGCTTTTAACGGCAATCTTTTATTTTTCTATGATTTATGTTACCAATCATAAATCCTATCATTTTGTTTTTACTGGAATGATTATTTACGGATCCTATCAGCTAGTTGAAAATTCTATTCTCGAGGGTGTTGGGGAAATTGTCTATGCTTTATTAGGGATTTTCTTTTTAGCATTGCCAAAGGTTATCAAAGACACCGGCTCGTTAAAGAAGATTTTCCAAATCACGAGTGCGATCGTGTCAACGTTAGCCTTTCTTTATATTAGCCTCCAAGGGTTAGTCTTACGAATGGGCGAAGGCTCCATCGTTTTACTGATTGCATACCTTTTGATAACCTTTAACTTTGCTTATTTAGCCTCAACGGCTAAAAATAAATTATTTAACTATCTTAGCCCGATATTCCTCATGAGTAGTGCTTATCAGCTTGCATTATTAGCGAAAACTTGGATGGGATATGAATCAACCATCCTACCATTCTTTGTATTAGCTTTCTTGTTATACACCGTAGGAGGATGCTTGGTGAAGGTATCCCTTTGGATTCCAATGAAAGAAAGTACACGGGATATTACTGGCATAACGATGTTAATCAGTATTTTCTTTGGATCTATCCATACAGGGGCAATGGAACTGAGTGTTATGCTTGTTCTGTTAAGTATCATTGGTATCGTGATGTACCACTATGAAACTCGTCCGGAGATGAGTCCAATTGCACCATGGATGCATGCATTGGCTCTAGGAGCAGCGGGTATGATTCTGTATCAACACTTCTTTATGGATATGAATTTATTCTATGAAGTGTCATTTAGCCCAATTCAGATAGTTTTAGGTGGACTTCTTGTGCTCTTTATTAGCTATGGATGGAAGAGTGTTAAAAGAAATACGTTTTTCATTATTAGCTTCTATGTTGCTCAACTTTTCTATGGGCTAGGGATACTTAATAGTCTTGGTTTAGGGGAAGATTCATTATCACGTATGCTTATTTGCATAGGTGGAATAGTTATGGCTTATCTCCTATATAGACAAACGAAATGGTTCTTTGTTCCGTTTGTGCTCAGTAGTATGACGTTAATTTCCTATTTGAGTTTACTAGTAGTCATTTATGAACAAGTATCCGTTGTACCGGAATGGTTCCAGTGGGTTCAATTTGTATTAGCTTCCATATTACTGCTGTTACTAGGCCTATTGTTAGGAAAGAAAGAACAATCGCTTTCCCGTGCCTTTTACTGGGTGGGGTATATATTCTTGCCACAGGCGCTATTAGTTAGTTTGGTTGTTGCTTGGGGAGATGGGCTATGGGCTTTCCTTATAGCAGCCACTGTTTATGGAATTACCATTAAGTTAGTAAAAACAGAATGGCAAGTGAAAACATTCCTTTATGCGGGAACAACCGCTTTATGGGTGTTTGTATTTCTTACATTCTCAAAACTCGATTGGTACACACATCTATCCTACTCATTCTTCCTGATTAGTCTGTTGCTGTTTATTGGTTGGCTAGTTGGAAGTGATGTATGGAAGAAGCGAATTCTATATTATTTTGTACCATTCTCGAGTATTGGTATGTTAAGTTTCATGCTTCAATATCCGTATGACCTACTGACGTTTGTTTCAACTATCGTATACGGTGTATTAGTATTAGCGGTGCTAAAGCGGATGAATTGGGACATCATAACCATTCTGCCATTACTTCTCATGTATGGTGGAGTGATGAACTTCAGTGGTAATGATCATGTAATAGAATACCAGTTATTGCTCCATGCCCTATTTGGTTTAGTATTAAGTGTAGTGGGATTACTAATCTATCCGCTGCTTTACCAAGTGAAGGAAAAGTTCATCACACTTGATTGCTTTACTATTCTAGGAATACTTGTGTTCTTAAACCTATATCAGATTGGTTCTGGAAGTTTACTGGATTCATTACTTCCTGGCATATTAATTGTTCTATTCGTATTCTTAAATAGAAAAAGAGTTTCAGATGTTCCCGTAAAATGGATGACTTTTATAGCGTTTGTCTATGTATTACAGCCATATTATGTGTTATTAGAACATTTCGAGCTTCCAGCGTTATTTACAAGAGAACTCTATGTACTACCATGGGTTGTAGTAGCTGTTGTTCTCCGAAGATATGGTTTAACCGATAATAAGTCACTGGCAAACAATATCCAGTGGTCAGTACTTGTAATCGTCGCATTACTTCTTGTACAGGATGGCTTAGCAAGCAATACAATCTATGATGCAATAATTGTCGGGATACTATCACTCGCGTCATTAATTGCTGGTATGGTGAAGCATGTCAAATCGTTCTTCTTTGTTGGTGCAGGAGTGTTATTATTTAATGTGTTTATGCAAACAAGACCATATTGGGGTCATTTACCTTGGTGGAGTTATTTAATTATCGCAGGTTCTTTACTATTAGCTATTGCTAGTTATAATGAATGGCAAAGGAAGAACAATACAGAAGGTAAAGAAACCCTTGTTAAGAAATTTGGGAGAATTGTAATAGAACGAATAAAGAAGTGGGACTAAACTAAAACAACGTAAGCATAGCAAGCACACAGGAGAATATCATTACTGTGTGCTTTTTTTCAAATAGATAAGTAAAAATATTACCCACCTGCATAAGAACAAATGACAGAGTGCAAGCGTATGATAGGAAATAGTGAATATAGGAGGAATAGCGATGGATAACATTGATAAAAGAAATCGTTTGGATGAAGCTCCTTTTAGTTACCGTGTTTTGAAGGATGGGTCTGTTTTCCTTTATTACTTTGGAAAACAAGTAAAAATACTAAAAGGAAAAGAAGCAACCAAATTTTTAGACAAAATGAAAATGGCAAGCGATGAAAAGGAATTACAATTACTTATGGCCAAAGTAACAGGTAATTTTAAGAGAGGAAATGAACGAAAATGACTGATTAGATCTACTTTGTGTTCTTAAGCATTTGACATGTAAGAGCTTTCAATGGGTAGAATAGAAGTATCATGCAAATGCAGACAAAGGAGAATATAAACATGTCACAGCAAAGCGTCATATTTTTTGATATTGACGGAACACTACTTAATCACGATAAACAATTACCGAGTTCTACGAAAGAAGCAATTCAGGAGTTAAAGAGACAAGGACATATTGTAGCAATTGCTACAGGACGTGGTCCATTCATGTACAAAGACTTACGTAATGAGTTAGGAATCAATACATATGTTAGCTATAACGGACAGTATGTAGTAGTAGAAGGGGAAGAGGTTTATGGAAACCCTCTAGATAAAACTGCTATTAAGAGACTATCGGAAATTGCGCTAGCCAATGAACACCCATTGGTATATATGGACCCTAACTACATGAAGGCAAATGTCCCTGAACATCCAAGAATTAATGAAAGTATTAGCACACTTAAGGTTGGAATGCCGTCTCACGATCCACTTTATTATGAAAATAATAAACTTTACCAAACCCTTTTATTCTGTACGGAAGAGGAAGAAAATCAGTATGTAAATGCATTCCCAGAATTTGATTTCATCCGCTGGCACAAAGTTTCTACGGATGTATTACCTAATGGCGGCTCGAAAGCGAAAGGAATTGAAAAGGCTGTTGAAAAACTGCAAATTCCAACTGAACGCGTATATGCGTTCGGAGATGGCTTGAATGATATTGCAATGCTATCAAGCGTCCATAATAGTGTTGCGATGGGAAATGGCGTAAATGAAGTAAAGGAAATAGCAAAATATGTGACTAAGCCGGTTGATGAGGATGGTATTCTTCACGGGTTGAGAATGGTTGGGTTACTGTAAGAAGAAATGCTGTACAAGCGGAAAAGCTTGGCAGCATTTTTTTCATTACAGCCAAGGGTTAGACATGGTATGATAGGATAAAGTTATTTAATAAAGGGATGTAGCAAATGAATTTTGTTTCGATAGATTTTGAAACGGCAAATGAGAAACGTCATAGCCCATGTGCCGTAGGGATTGTCGTAGCGAACGAGAAAGAAATAATTGATGAATACTATAGCTTAATAAACCCAGAGACATATTTCAGTCCTTTTAATATCCGTGTTCATGGAATACGTGAAGAGGACGTATTGGAGGTGAAAACCTTCTCAGAGATATGGCCTACCTTGAACGATTATCTCTCAGGAAATCTTGTACTGGCTCATAATGCAAGTTTTGATATGAGTGTTATTAGACAGACGCTTGACCGTGACCGGTTAACATATCCAGAAATGGATTATCTTTGCACTGCCAATATCGCCAAACAGGTATGGCCTGACATGGAAAATCATAAGTTGAATACCTTGGCATATCATCACGAGGTAGAGTTTCACCACCATAATGCGTTAGAGGATGCACGAGTAGCTGCAATTGTGATGCAAAAAGCACTGGAAGCTTCAGGAACGGAATCGATTGATTTATTTTTGGAGAAATTCAAGATTACGAAGGGACGAATCTTTGAAAGAGGATATTACCCACCAAAGATTAGAAAGTCAAAGAAGCACACAACATTGCGAGTTAGGTAAATGATTGTTATGCAGAGGATTTTTATATATAGAGTGCCAAAATAACTTGGCACTCTATTTTTTATAGCTATAAAGCTTCATATAATAAAAAGAAACATATCTCAGGTGTAATCCGTATAACAAATAAAGGAAGAATCGATTAATTGGAGGGATTTCAGATGAAAGATCCTAAATGGCTACTAGGTATTGTAATGGTAACTACTCTTGTGAGTTCGTTCGTCTTAATATTTACTGGTCTTTACAAGATAGGTGTTGTGGTGGGTGGAATATTTTTGTTCTTAGCAGCCGCGCTAAGTATATGGTATTCCAATAAAAATGAAGATTATGTGCACCAAAATAGTTACGTAAAAAACAGTGATCGGAGACGTCATAGATAAGCCGATGTGAGAGGAGTGGAGTCTTTACGACTTCAATTTTATTATATCAATGCTAGGTTTAATTTTCGGAATAGTATGTTAGTATGGGAATGGAAGTAGGAATTTTTTGCTGTGAATATTAAGTAAATGATTCAATTTAATTAATAAACGTGGGGGAAGTTACAGTACAAAGGAACAATAGAAAGTATGAAGCGAGGGAATAGAGTGAAGAAATATATGGTGTTCTTCGTTTGGTTAATTATTATCCTGATAATTTTGGCCGCTTTCGAAAAGAAATATTACGGTAAGTATACAGAATTGGGTGAGCATACCAACAGTAATACCACTGATTTACTAGATGAAAATGAAATACCGTATAAAATTGAAAATGGAATAATCTACATACCTGAAGATGCTTTTGATGATTTTATTTTTTGTTGTTCTTAACTCATTGATTAGTTTTACAACGATGTTCGGAAGTAAAGAAAAATCGAGTAGACATTAATAAGGTGGGAGAAGTATTGTCAGCAATCCATAATAGAGTTAAAAACATAATATTCGCTTTTGTTATTCTACTATTAATCGTGGTGAATGTATCCCAATATATCGAAAAACAAAAATATATCCAGTACATGTCTGATAACTTAATGGTTGATTTTGGTAATATGAATAGTAGTATTTTGCGCGCAAATAGTGTCTTAGATAGGATTCTGACGACTAAGGAATTATCTCAGGAAGATGCTAGCTTATTAAAAGATGCATCGGTCCTAATTGCATCGGAATTACAAGATTATCATCAAATAGCTGTCTATGACTTAAAGAGAGAGTCTATAGACAACCTTTCGGATACTTCCGAAACTGTTGCGTCAGATATTGCGATCTATTTTTCCGATTTATTTGGTAATCTGCCTTCTGTACATGGATCAGTGAAGTTAAATGAATATCAACTTGAAAAAATTAAGACGATAAAACAGTTAAGTGATAGATGGCGTGATGAAGTAGAGGTACATGCTGTAACGGTGAATCCAGGTCAAACGGTTGAGGAAACGATTGATCGATTTCTAAATGGAAACTATCAAGAGATTTATGAAAAGAATGCCATTACGAAAGAATACTGGGTGGACTTTTTAGTTAACCTGTCCAATAAGACAGAGGCTTATCTTAATCAGAAGAATTTAAATACAGAACATGGTTTTGGAAGCTATTTATCCTTGAATTGAGGGGGATTAATTCGTTTAGGATGGTCCTATTAGTAATTGACAGGGGGATTGTATATGCCTATTTGCCAAAAGTGCGAGGAAAAGTGGAATTGGATACAAACAATCAAAACCTTATTTAGATTGAAATGTCCATATTGTAAACAAAAGCAATATGAGTCTGCGTCATCCAGAGTTAGAAGTGGCATGGTCACATTAACTTTTCTCGTTGTGATATTACCATTAAATTCTTTGTTAGATGTTTCATTTGGGATGGGACTTGTTATTGGTATTATAATGGTGATTCTCATATTAGCCCTATATCCGTTCATTTTAACGTTGTCCAACGAAGAAGAGCCATATTGGTAAAGGTAGTAGAGAAGGTGGGAGGGATTGAATGTGCAAATAAGAAGAGCAGAGATAAGTGATGCTCCAGGAATTGCAATAGTGCACGTTGATAGTTGGAGAACGACTTATAAAGGCATTATCCCAGATGAATTCTTAAACAATTTATCTTATGAACAACGAACAGAATTATGGAAAGACAATATTGCTAGAGAAGATAACTATGTTTTAATTGCAGAGAATAACGAAGGTCAAATTATTGGTTTTGCAGATGCCTGGAAGAGAGAAAGTAATATTGTAGAAAAGTCCGGTGATTTGACTTCTATTTACCTACTGGAAGAATATCAAGGACAAGGAATAGGGAAGTTGCTTTTAAGAGAACTTTTTTTTCATTTTAAACAATTAGACTATGAAAAAGTATTTGTGGAAGTACTTGAGGAAAATAAAACTCGTTATTTTTATGAGTACTATGGTGCGAACTTAGTTAAAACGATTCCAATTAAAATTGGTGGAAAAATACTTAATGAATTAATTTATGAATGGAATAATGTAGACGAAGTAGTTGATAAATTTTAATTCAGCTTTGACTTAATACTAAATGAAGATATAAAAACTTAAACTAACTCTAATCAGATAGTCCCATACGAATGTTATCGAAATAGTAATGATGAACTGCCTCTAATTACGGAAGCAGTTTTTTTACGTTTATGTATACTTTTCCTGTTTTCAAACGTCTATTACATGTAGGGGGAGGGAAATGAGTAATAAAATACTCTTAACAGAATTAAATAAAGAATTGAATATTGTTTATCGGTACTTATTGAGTAAAGGTGTTCCACATCTTGATGCCGAGGATGCCGTCCAAGAAGCAGCTTATAAATACCTCAAGTACTCAGATTCGATAAAGACACCATATGTTCGAAGTTGGTTAATACGTGTTGCATTAAACTACTACTATGATCAATATCGAAAGAATAAAAAGTACATACTTAATGTTGATAATATGCTTATCGAGGAAGAATCTACTGAACTACCAGAGTTGATTCTAATGATGAAAGAACGAATAGAGGAACTTAACAAGCATCTCTTAAAGTTGAGACCCCTTTACGTGGAACTAATTCTACTAAAATATCATTCTGAATTATCATATGATGAAATAGCTGAGATACTAGGAATCAGCAATAGTTCGATAAAAACTAATCTGTTTCGTGCACGGAAAAAGTTGTTGAAGCTATATAAGGAGGGCGACTATGGAAGAGAATAAAAATACGAATCACAACCAAGAAAAGGACTTTGTTAGCAGTACCACATTTCAAAAAACTGTACGAAAATCTAAATGGAAACAAGTAAGTTTATATATCTTCATTTCTATTCTAACATTTAGTGTATTTTTTATTCTTATACAGGCTGGGACGAATAACCTCATAAATAAAAAGATGGATCAAGATATGTCAAAAATAACACAAGAATATTTGTCGGGAGGAAAAGGCGCTGGTATTGTAGATTTTGATGTAAAGTATACACATGGATTTTTAAGTACAGAAGCGGAGATTACTTATTATAAGAAAATTGGTGACAGATTGATTCCATGGGAAGTAGTTACGAAGGAATATCCTGCTTTTGGTAAAGTAAAGGAAACAACTCCCACTAGAGTTGAAAGTTACATCGTAGGCAAAAATGAAAGGACTGTTTTGTATAATCATTTAAACAACGAGCGAAGGATAAACTTTTACTACCCTCATATTGGGTATCATATTTTACCACAGGAATTAGAGATTGCTACAGGCTTAGATGAAAACACATTAATAGAGGTTGCCCTATCCTTTGAAGAATCTATGAAACTTAAAGATGTAGGGGAGATATTAGGAAGTAAGAATGTTCACTGGTTATGGGAAGATAAATCTAAAGCTAATCATTTTAATGAACTGAATGAAAGTGAAGTGGATTTTGACCACGTATTGCATGGGGAAGATGCTCACGGTTTTAGAATATATCAAGATTCTCCAATCTGGGAAGCGGAGAATTTGGATAAACAAACACTCATTAGTGGAGCAATCGTAATAGGTATACCGAGTGAATTGAAAAGATTTCTAGGGCTAGAAATTATTAGAGCTTCAGTAATTGGCGTAACGATGGATAACTATTGATAGGTGATTTTTAAAATTGATTTGAAAAAAGGAGAAATACGCTTTTGAACAGCAGTTATTAAATCAAAATAACATATGTCAAGAAAGTTGATGTCATTACGCTAGATGTGACAGACTAAAAATCTGGTTTTTATCAAGAAAATCTACAATAAAGTTAAGTAAGGATAAAAACAAGGTAAAAGGAGCGATCCCTTTTATGAACAATCTAGTATTTATGAAATGGGAAGGGCCTATCTGTCTAAAGAAGATTGAAGAAGAGGTAGATGTTAATTGAAGCAAATCCTATTGTGAGGAAAATAGAAATAAATAATATTGAACGGACTTAATGTTTGAGAAAGAAGGATAGCAAGTGGCTTAGAACCTCTAATATCCTTCTTTTTTCTATCTAACTAGAAAAATAGAAAAAAATGAAACCAAATACTTACTAACCATGTCTAAAGAGTGAAAGAAAGGAGGTACACAGTGGGAAATAAAGAATTGCATGCAATTGACCCAAATGATGAAATTGATATCAATTTTCAAGATATAGAATTTACGATTGAACAATTAATGGAACACTATTCCGAAAAGGTATACCTACTTGCGTATTCCTTTGTGAAGGATGGTGGGTTGGCCGAGGACATTTCACAAGAGGTTTTTCTAAAGGCATATAAGTATTTAGAAAACTTTCGAGGAGAGGCAGCCATAAAATCGTGGATATATCGCATCACTGTTAATACTTCCAAGGATTTTTTGAAGAAAAAGAGTCTGAAACACTTGTTATTGCAGAGTAATCTCCTTGAAAGTTTCAAGAAAACAGAGAGCACGGAAGCTTCCTTTCTAAAAGCAATCCGTAATGAGCAACTCTTACAAGTAATCTTAGCCATGCCAGTGAAATATCGTGAGGTCATTGTGCTTCATTATTTTTATGATGTGAAAATTAGTGAACTTTCTACTGTACTGGGCTTGAATATAAACACTGTAAAAACAAGGCTTTCAAGAGGAAGAAACATATTGAGAAAGAAAATAGAAGCAGCGGAAGGAGAGGTAATGGAGTGAAGGAAAATCTTAAGAAGGTTCATGAACATTACCACAAATATTATTTTAGTGACGAAATAGCTAGTAGGATTAAAAATAATGTTCAGCAGAATTTGAATGATCCGGATTTACAAGTACCAAATTTAAAAAAGCAGCACAGTATTGCTAAGAAATTCATTTATACTACAGCTGCATGCTTGGTATTATTTGGGCTTTTCATAGGATCGGCATTTGTATCACCACAAATGGCTGTGGTAGCTTCCAAAATACCGTTTTTAAGCAAGATCTTTGAACAGGAACCCTTACATGATGTATTAATGGAAACACTTAAGGAAAAAGGATATAAAATTTCTGGGGCAGGTTATGTCACTCAGGGGAAGATTTATTTTGTAAGGGTATCGGGGACAGAGGAGTATTATAATCAGGTTAAAGAAGAAATCAAAAATCTTACAGAAAATCTCATCTCGTCACGAGGATATGATAGTTTTAAGGTTGAAGTTGACATGGAACGAATGGAAGATGAATCCGATTTGGAAAAAGATCCTAAGTATCAAAAAGGTGAGCAGCTGATGGGGGTATTGAAAGAGGTTGTACCGAAATTACAGAAACAAGGCTATAAGATTCAATCATATGGTGTCGGATATCCAAATCCAGATACAGATGAAATCACTTTAGATTTTGTTATTGAAGATACCGAAAAACGTACGGATGAAATTGAAGCTACTATTTTAGAGGGAACGAAAGAGAAAGGGATAAATGTCGATTTCACTATCGAGTTCGAACCATTTAATGTCCAAGAAAGAGCGATTGAGAGTAAATGGACCACTGATATACTTCCAGTCATTTGGGAAGGAATGTTAAGTAAGAAAGAGTATAAAACAAAAGGTGTAGGGTATTCCTTTAAAAAAGGTACAATGAACATTTTTATCACGACTACTATCGATAAATCAGATAGAGAAGCATCTGAATTAGCAATCAAAATAAAAACATCCATTCAGGAGTTTCTACAATCAGATGATTTACGGGATATAGTTGGGGACACTCCTTATAAGGTAGTTGTGCGAGATAAAGATAGTAAGGAAATAAATTAATTCCTAAAGGCGATTCGAATGAATCGCCTTTTATTTATGTAGATACATGTATTTTGAAATGGTATGTTAGTATAAGACTATTCGGACATGGACGAGGGAAGAATAGGAATCTTAGGAATCTTAGGAGGTCATATATTGAAATCACATCAGGTAAGATTAGGTCTTTATCTATTAGCAATCATCATTACTTGTTTATTACTATTGACACCACTAATTTCAGACATTACGATAAACCATTCATTACTATCAAAAATATTAATAAGTGTACCATTTGTATTGGTGATAATTGGAAAGATGATATCAATATGGGAAAAAAAGGCAGGGAATAAGAGTTTCTCCGGTGATATTGGGATTAATATAGGCCTGATACTAGGACTAGTTTTCTTTGCTTTATTATAAGATGATGTTGTCTAACTAGATATCGCCCCTTGAAATAGTGTATCCTTTTACTATACATATTTTTGGGAAAACAGGAGGATTTTTCATGAACAAAAAACGCTGGTTTGCATTACTTACGGCGGCCGTTCTATTTGTAGTATCGATAGGATTCCAGCTCGTGACGAGTATTGCAACTACTAACTTTGATCAGTTATTTACTTTTCCAGAAAGTAAGTTTCAAGAAGAAGTTGTGGAAGACGGTTCAAATGGAAAGATTGTTGTACTTCATTTAGATGGGGTCATACAGGATACCGCACCAAGTACTTTAATAAACACGACATCCTACAATCACCGTCAGTTTTTAGAGATGTTGGAGGAAGCTGGTAAAGACCCTAATGTAGATGGAATTGTCTTACGTGTCAATACACCAGGTGGTGGTGTTGTTGAAAGTGCCGAAATACATGACATGATTCTAGAAGTGAAGGAAGAATATGAAAAGCCAGTTTATGTTTCGATGGGGAATACAGCTGCATCTGGTGGTTACTATATTTCCGCACCAGCTGATAAAATTGTTGCTCACCCAGCAACTTTGACGGGATCAATTGGTGTCATCATGGAAGGCTATAATCTAGCTGGATTAGCTGAAAAAATAGGGGTCGAAGTAAATACCATAAAGAGTGGTGAGCATAAGGACATCATGTCCACCTTCCGTGAAATGACAGATGAGGAAAGAGCATTGCTGCAAGAAATGATTGATGACATGTACGGGGACTTCGTACAGGTTATTGTAGAGGGAAGAGGGATGTCCGAGCAAACAGTTCGTGAGCTTGGTGACGGAAGAGTCTACACTGGAAATCAAGCGAAAGAAAATGGTTTGGTAGATGAACTAGGTTCTCTGGACGATACAATTGAAATGATGAAGCAAGAACATAATCTCGAAAATGCACTAGTAGTGAAATATAATAAATCGACTGGATTTGAACAGTTCTTAGGTATGTCTGTGCAAAACCTGATTGGCAAGGATGAAGAATTAGTTAATGTTCTAGAGATTATTAATGAAGCGAATACACCTCGAGCAATGTATTTATATTCAAACTAAGGAGGGATTAGGATGACTGAAAATACAATGGTATATCATGCTGAATCCTCTGAGAGACATGAGCGCTATGCAGGTTTTTGGATGCGTTTTTGGGCCTTTTTATTTGACCTATTAGTGGTCTCTAGTTTGAATGGAATACTATTATCACCTTTTAAATTTGTCAATGATGGTTATGCGATTACTATAGGGATCTGGTCCGTACCATGGATTATCGGTTCTATCATTATCTTCCTTTATTTCATACTCATGACCAAATTCTTTGGGCAGACTTTAGGGAAGATGATACTTGGCATTAAAGTAATCCGTAAAGATGGCGAGCCATTAAAGTGGAGTGATGTAATTTTTAGGGAAGTGGTTGGAAGGTTCATTTACCAAGCGTTTTCGTTCTTAGCTCTCCTTTATATCATTGTCGGATTTACGAGTGAAAAACAAGGGTTGCATGATATGTTTAGTGATACGAGAGTTGTTTTTGATAGATAAGGAATGAAGACACGGTTTTGGATAACCGTGTCTTTTTTGGTGTACATTTTTATGGGATTTCGTAATGGTAATTGATCTTCCAGTTAATAATCCATTTCGATAGCATTTCTAGCATTCATCATATCGTTTTCTAATAATAGGTTCATATCATAAGCAGGATACAATCCGTTCTCATACATATAATTAAAGACATCTGCATGGGTCTGAATAGCTTTTTGTAAATGATTGGTTAAGGTCTCTCTAACGGTAGGTGTAGCGGTTTCTGTTATAGCAATTGCATAATTACGTACAGAGGTTTTCGCAAGAGCTAGTAGGTCGCCTGCGTAAAATCCTTTTTCCATTTCTGGTGTGTTCATAGCCTCTGTTCTAGGTGCGAGTGCGTAGAACTGCAATAGTTCTTGAAGGTTAACTTCTAGCCCATTTATGGTATTTTGATACAATCCTCGAAGTCTTTCATCCTGGACGTCACCAATGGATTTCTTCAATTTCATTAAACCTATTGATTGGAATGCTACTAGTTCATGAATTTCTAATGTTTCGTGCCACGCCAAATGTTGAGGCTGCCTTTCCCATGTTTCTTCCATCATATTTCCCCCTAGGTAAGTAGTCATTTAAACTATATGATTTTTTAGGCTATAGAGTAGCTTGTATGGTCGAATTTAGGCGAATATCACGAAGTTTTGCCATGTGTATTGCTAATGGTATATTTCTGAATTAAAATAATAAATAGAATATTTATACAAATTAAATCACCGAATTATATTGGGGGAGGAACGTATATGAATGTCGATTTAAAGGGACTGGACGGACTAGATAAGTTATTGGAACGTGCCCGAAGAAATACATTAGGGGACTTACTAACCAGAACTCGAGAAAGAATGCCTGATAAGTTTGCAATTGCATATCGGGACAAGCGATTGAACTATGAAGAGCTGGATGACTTAGTCAATCAGACAGCCCAAGCATTCCGGCAAAGAGGGATGAAAAAAGGCGATATGATAACGGTGATGTCAAAGAATAGCTTAGACTTTGTTATGGTCAATTTTGCTTTAGCCCGAATGGGTGCAGTTATGATTCCAATCAATTATATGTTAACAAGTCCGGAAGTTGCGTTCATCCTAGAGCATGCAAAGGTAAGTGGTTTAATAGCTTCAGAAGAATATGCGCCTGTGTTAGATCGAGCTAGCGCGGGCATGGAAATGTCTTTTCGATATATTATGGACTTAGAAGAAGCGGATATTTTACCTGATAGCCTGGGGGATTGGATTGCATTAAGAGATATACGAATGGACCAGCCTATCGATTTAGTTGAGGAAGATCTATCAGATGATGATTTAGCTCATGTTTTGTACACAAGTGGAACAGAATCGAGGCCAAAGGGTGTCATGTTGACACATAAAAGCATTGTCAGTGAATATGTGAGCTGTATTGTAAATGGAAATATGTCTGAGAATGATGTGTTAATACATGCTTTACCTATGTATCATAGTGCACAACTCCATTGCTTTTTAGGACCAAGTATATATTTGGGGTCAAGTGGTATTATTTTGGACGGAGCTAGTCCCGAAGTTATTTTACAAACGATTGAAAAAGAGGGTGCTACACAATTATTCTGTCCACCGACCGTATGGATCGCATTACTTAGACATCCAGAATTTGATACACGTAATCTATCAACTTTGGAAAAATGTTATTATGGTGCAGCCATTATGCCTAGAGAGATTTTGAAAGAGCTGTCTGAACGCTTACCAAATGCAAAGTTTTGGAACTTTTATGGGCAAACAGAAGTTGCTCCGTTAGCAACAGCCCTACAGCCGGAGGACCAACTAAGAAAGCTTGGTTCAGCAGGAAAACCAACATTAAATTTGCAAACAAAAATTGTTGATGAGAATGACAAAGAAGTACCCCGCGGTGAAATTGGAGAAATCGTTCATCGAACACCACATGCCATGAAAGGTTATTTGCATGATCCTGAAAAAACTGCTGAAGCATTTCGCGGTGGCTGGTTTCACAGTGGTGACCTTGGAGTCATGGATGAGGAAGGTTACATTACCATTATTGACCGTAAAAAAGATATGATCAATACAGGTGGTGTCAATGTATCCAGTCGTGAAGTGGAAGAAACGATTTATCAGCTTGACGGTGTATCCGAAGTAGCGGTTATTGGGATACCAGACCAATATTGGATTGAAGCAGTGACAGCCGTTATCGTACTAAAAGAAAGTAGTAAACTGACAGAAGAAACGGTAGTGGAATATTGCCAGGAAAAATTATCGAAATTTAAAGTACCAAAATACGTTGCTTTTGCTGAATCATTACCAAAAAATCCAAGTGGTAAAGTATTGAAACGAGAGCTACGCGATGAATATGAAGGATTAGGTGAAAAATAGATGAATGGAGCACAGTTGCTGTGCTCTTTTTATGCGGGGATTTGTTATAGTGGGAGAGCATGGGCTTGATTAAGCCCAATCAATAGTCCCTGTCCATCCCAATATAGTCCCAACTCATCTACGCAAAATTCCACTTGGATAATAACCTTCAATATAGAAATACTATGAAATGGAGGTGTTTAACAATGGCTGAAAAAAGTGATAACTGGAGTAAAAAGCGTGTTATATCTAGTGTTAATCCACAAGGGTTAACGGAAGAAACTGCAGATCACCGTCCAAAAACTCAGCTCGAGGATAGGGCAAAGAAAAGAAATACAAAAATCTAGGCAGGTGTCGGAATGGATAATACGCTTCAATACTTACGTGAGTCTTTATCAAATTATGATGAGGATGCGTTAAGTCTGTCTATTTATGATAAACTTCAGCATAATACTTATGAGAATGAAGAGGATTTTATTAAGGATTTAAATGATAAAGAATTACAGTATCTGGAACAAATCCTAGAGCGAGAGATTGATTATGCAGAAAATGTTCAAGATGATCTACGAGTTGGACAATTACGTGAGGTATATGAACTAATTTTCTAATAGAGTTAATAGGATGAATAGCTCATTTTCCATAACTGGATGACATTGACATTGCTATTTCTATTAGAACATAGTAATATAAGGATACGAGCTACGATGTACGTATTTTATTAAGTTTTAACCTCTAAACGTATAATAGGGAGTTTTAAATTGAAGCTCTAATGCCGTGCCGCCATAGCGTGCGGAAGGCAGGAAGGTTTCTGCGAACACCCACTTGGTGAAGTGGTGGTTTAAAACTTTTTATGACAGATACGGCATATGTGGCTGCTAACTTTACAATGAAACGACCAGTTTCCCCTAGGGAGACTGGTCATTTTTGTTTATGTAGAACTTGTACGTTTTTCGGTAGCGATTCTGTTGCAATCCAATCCTCTACTATTTGGTGGAAAAACTTTGGATTTGCTAGAGACACACCATGACCAATAGAAGGAATTATAATTCCTTTACTGTTATTGTTCTGGTGAACCAATTCTTTAGCAGAGTCCCTCATTATTTTCTTTTCCTTTTCTCCTACTGTGATAAGTATTTTAGTCGATGAATCCTTAAAATTTTCCGGTGTTTGAAATGCCATGTTCTCCCTCATCACTTGGATAAAAGAGTCATATGTCATACTGATCGTTTCCTGATAATAGGATTCAAATTGTTCTTCACGGATATATAGCACTTTGGCTTGTAATTTGGCAAATTGCTTCAACTTTACTAGTGGAAAAGAAATCTTTAGTAGAGGGTATATTAATTTCGAACTATACTTCATTGGTTTTGTGAGGGCACTATTAATGATAGCAAAGTCGATAAAATCTGTCTCATCACTTAGCATTTGAACAAGTATTTGTGCACCTAACGAAAACCCAACAACTATTATGGGTTGCTCGCTTTTTCTATCCTTTAATAAATCTAATATCGCCCTAGCGCTATCTTGAATCGTAAAATGCTCTTCTTTACTTAATCCGTGACCAGGCAAGTCAGGAACAATACAATGGTAGTTTTCCGAGAAGTAATTGATTTGTTCATCCCACATCCAGCCACTGACCCCACCACCATGGAGAAATACGAGAATTGGCATATCTTTCTTTCCGTATTCCATAAGGTACATATGTATTCCCCTCCAATATAATATCTATATTCATCCTACCATTTATATGGGCTAAATAGATATAACGAAATGTTTTCAATGTGTATTTGGTAAATGTATTATGAATTGTTAAAAAACATGGTTATAATTTTATCGAGGAGGGGATATGGATGAGATTTCAATATGAACAGTTAGACCATGTACAAATAGCCGCCCCTAAAGGTGGAGAAGAGCAAGCAAGGAAGTTTTACCGTGATTTGTTGGGATTTCAAGAGGTTGATAAACCGGATAAATTAAAGGCACGTGGTGGAGCTTGGTTTTCAAATGGGCAAGTCCATATTCATATTGGCATAGAAGAACCTTTCCAACCAGCGAGAAAAGCACATCCAGCTATCCGGGTGAGAAATATTGAAGAAATGAAACAGTATTTGAATTCATCTAATGCATTGTATAAGGTAGATCATGAATTATCAGGTGCAAACCTATTTTATATGGATGATCCATTTGGAAATCGTATAGAATTTTTAGAATGGGAATAAACCTGCAGATACAGATAATAGACACAGTGATAAAGATGGGATAAAAGGATTACATGTATCATAGATAGGGGATTTCTACTAATACATAGTGGGAATCCCTTTTTCTATGGTAAAATCATTAGAAAAATATTAATTTTAATCTCAGGGGGGAAATCGTTTGAAAAAGAAAATAGGAATTATTAGTGGAAGTATTGTTGTAATTGTTGCAATAGGGTTATTAGTAGCAGGTAACTATTTTTATAGCGAAGGAATCAAACGTGGTACAGATATCGAGTTACATAGTGAGTCAGAAAGCGTGAATGCCCAAGCGAGTCAAACCGCATTATCGATTATTGAAGAAGCTGAAAAGTGGTATAAAGAACAAGAACCGAAGATTTTAGAGATAACCTCATACGATGATTTAGTTTTGAAAGCTGGATTTATCGAAAATGAATCCGAAACAGGGAAGGCTGTCATACTTGCTCATGGTTACCGTGGCAATCGAGATCATATGGATGACCTAGTCAAATTCTATTATGACCAAGGATTTGATGTATTAATGCCGGATGCTAGAGGCCATGGAGAAAGTGAAGGGGACTATATCGGGTATGGTTGGCATGATCGATTAGATTATAAGAAATGGATTGATTTACTACGAAATGAATTTGAATCAGAACAAATATTGTTACATGGTAATTCAATGGGAGCAACGCTCGTATTGATGACAAGTGGTGAAGAACTACCGGAGGAAGTGAAGGGAATTATTGCCGATAGCGGATACACTTCGGTGAAGGAAGAACTAAGACATCAATTAAAACATCTTTATCATCTACCAGCTTTTCCGATACTTGATGTAACTAGTGTCATTACGAAAGTTCGTGCCGGTTATTATTTTGGAGAAGCTTCTGCTCTGGAGCAAGTAAAGAAGAATACCCGTCCATTATTTATCATTCATGGAGATTCAGACGAGTTAGTACCAACTAATATGGCATACGAACTATATGAGGCAGCAGGAGGAGAGAAAGAGCTTTGGATTGTACCAGATGCAGGTCACACAAAAGCTTATTCGGTAGCAACAGAAGAATTTCAGGAAAGATTACTAGCATTTATCAATAAAACTGTCTCTAAGGAATAAATAGCTAAATTTATAAATTGTCCAGATAGGGAGTGAACTTTTGAAACCTAAGTGGTTCATATGGGTTATTATCTTATTTGTTCTAAATACATTATTTACCTGGTTGGCGATACATGTTTCTGAATTTATCGTCATGCTTGGTAGGCTGGATGAGTTTAATGGGTATTTGCTTACAGATGAGCAAGAAAAGTTCTATCTACTGATGTTTGCTGCTCTTATGTTTATCGCACAGTGCATGATATTTCTAGTAGTCATTACGATTATGAAAAGGAAGCAATTTACTAATATCTTTATAATGTATAATCTAGTAGTTCATTTCCTTCTTTATATATGGTACTTATATTCAGCTTATCAATTCACAATCATTAAATCTTAATAATGGCCAGTATCTACCATCTCTGAAAGGGGGAGATACTGGCCTTAGTATTTGTAATTACTCATCATCAGTCAGGAAATATTCCATTACCAATTCATCTTCAATTGTTTCATTTGTCATGTTAAAACCGATACTGTTGTAAAAAGCAATCGCTCCTTTGTTCTCGGGGACTACAGATAAGCGTATCCTCTCGCAATCATCATGCTTAGCAATCATCTCTATTAATGCGCGCATCGCTCCTCTCCCATAGCCTTTTCCTTGAAATTCTGCACCAATCATAAATCGCGGAATCCAATGCTTATCCTCTGGATCATTGTCTGGAATATATTCTACTGCAGCCAAGCCTATTACTACATCATTGTGGCAGATGGCATACGGTGTAAAGGTATTATCAACATATGCCCACGCAATAGTAGCAATATTTCGGGCGACAAAATCCTTCTGATCCTCTGAGACTTCTAAACGAACACAATCACGTATATTTTCAGTTGTTACAGATTTTATTTCTATTTTCATATTCTTGTTCTCACTCTCAACAAATTTAATAAAATAGGATATTTTCCGTTATGGGAGGTCCTGGAGTGGACTTAGCCCTTGCTGTCACCTATTATGTGAAATTGTTTTAGTTCACGCATAACTCTTGATATAGGTAATCCAACGACATTAAAATAATCACCGATAATACGTTTGACCAGCACAGCTCCGTGGCCTTGAATACCATATGCCCCAGCTTTATCAAATGGATCTTTTGTTTTGATATAGTCGTATATTTCCTCAGCTGTTAGAGTCCAAAACTCAACAGATGTTTTTTCTACGAAGGAGACTTGATTTGTATCAGAGCGAATGGATACACCTGTATAAACATCATGTGTGTTTCCGCTTAAATTGGAAAGCATCATAAATGCTTCTTGTTCATCTCTAGGCTTTTCAAAAATTTTGCTATTGTATGCCACAATGGTATCTGCTGTAAGGATTATTTCATCTGGTTCTAATAGTTCGGTATGCTTTGCTTTTAACAAGGCTAATTGCTCTGCTTTTTTTGAAGGGTCCTGTGTCTGAACTACAGATTCGTCAAATGTTTGCTTGCGAATCGTAAATGGAATATGTATTTGTTCTAGTAATTCCCTTCTTCTGGGAGAGGTTGAAGCCAGTACGAGTTTGTTCATCGTTTACGTTCCTCCATATGAAAATTCTATTGTATCCAGTATACTAAAAGTATAAATAGAACTATATATTGCTACACAAAATTTGTGTACTTTTTCCTTACAATTTGATATTTTATTTATACGTGTCTAAGAGAGAGAGGTATGAAATGGAACCACAATAAACGAATGGAAAATCAATTACAGCATTGGTATTAGGCATTTTATCTATCGTTATACCGTGGGTTGGATTTATCTTAGCGATTATTGGTCTCGTGTTTGCTAATATCAGTATAAAAGAGATGACTGTTTCTGGTGAGTCTGGCAGAGGCCTTGCAATTGCGGGACGTGTCATTAGTATTATAACGTTGAGTTTATATGGACTATTAATTTTAATTATTATGTTAATTATTGGTATTTCATCCTTATCTTATTATTAAGGTTAAGCCAGGTTCCGGGTACTCGGAACCTGGCTTTTTTCTATCTAAAGGACTTCTTATAAGTGGAGGTTCTTTTGTTCATAATAAGCTTATTTTGAATCATTTCATCCGTTATCTTGATAAGTCCAACATTATTGTGGGTATGCATGACTTTTCCGCTAGTGGTTGACAAGTAATTGATTTCTTCATGCCAGATAATTTGTTTTTTCTTTACTACAGATAGCTTTCCAAATGACAAATTACTGCCTTTATCGAAAGACCTGATGAAGGTTTTTCGCTTTCTGGTAATAGAGTTTAAGGCGACAATTAGTTTAAGAGATTTTCCCCAAATACCTGAAAAACTCATATTATGAATCGGACTGCTGGTGAATTGGTTAATAGTTAGTTTTCCTTTAAGTTGGTTATAAACCGTGGAACGGAGCGCATTAGCATAATGAACATCACCAGATAGGATAATACATGGTTGTGGATTCCATTGGAACAAATGTTGAATGAACCGATTAAATCCTCTACCGTTGTATTTCCATGCTTCGAAATCAAGTGCATAACGTACAGGTAAACCTATAGCTCGTAGTGGATAGACGAACTTTTTTAAAAACGATTCTATAATACCTAAACCATAAAAGGGTGTTGGTGAAATGATAATTAATGGACTTCCAACGGCCCACTTACTCCTATTCAGTGTTCGGGTTATAACATTCCAGCCATCTTTTCCAATTAGTTCGGGAGAATTTTTTCCCTCTTGATACACCGACCCAACACGCAACGGTTTTGGTCTATAATCAAAATCCCTCATAGTTCGAATATCTAGAAATAATGATTTTGGATTTGTTGGTGCAACAAAGGACCAAATTGGAAGCTTCGTTAATTGTTTGGCCCATCGCTCAGGAAAGATGGAATTGGTTACATAATAGTGAAATTGCGAGGTGAAAAGAGGGAGAAAGGACTTGAAACCTTTTGGATCATTTCCCCACCCTTGAAACAACCAATAAGCAGATAATCCATTGGTGATGGTGTGAATCCCGAGTTTAGCGTGGTACACATTATCCACCCACTCAGGAGAAATATTCCAGTCGTCCGTAATATCATGGTCGTCAAATATCATATAGGTAGGTGTATTGGCTAGTACTCTTCTCATTGCGGACAGGGTAGGAATAAATTCTTCTACCTCGCAAAGTTCCTTTTCATAACGCTTTTTTAAATGTTTGATTTCCTTTTTTCGTTTTCGTTTTTTAAAGGCAGGATAGATAACATAGTACCTATCTTTATGAAGCAGTTCATCAAAGGTAGGAAAATGATTATCTCTGTTTTCCCATAGCGCAGGACTTAAGGTGAGAAGGTATTTTGCTGCATATTCTTGGTAACGTATTAAATGATTTTTGGCTTGATGTGAAGTGAATTTAGCAAAGTTTGACATGATAATTTGCCTTCCATTCAGCTGGTCTATGCAGGTACGGAAAGGCTTCATATTTAAACGGGAGTCTAACGTATGCAACTGCTGCAATTCCTCTCCAATAACTTCTTGGGCCACATGTTGAAGTTTATAGAACATCGGATCGGCGACATCATCAGCATAGATTTGATCCCCCATTAAAAACAGAGAATTAGGCCTTTCTTGAATATCTACCGCTTTTTGTTCAATGACTTTATCTACGGTAACCATGACACTTTGATCTGTTCCATGTGGTTTTTGACAGGAACCATAGAGAATATTGGTATCAGTTTTTTCTGGAATGATAAAGGTGGGATATCGTAGATTCCCGTAAACGATATTATTAGGGTATTGTTTATTTAAAAGATTAAGGTCACCTAAATCGATTTGCTCGTACCTATTCTTAAATAGAATGTTATAGCCAATCAGACTGTCAAGAGGGAATACACTAGCAAATGGAGTTGTTTTGATTAAATAGGTATAGAGATTTTTACCGGATTGAATCATATCAGAACTAACTTGTATGCGTAGTGGTTCATAGTGAATGGACTGTGTTTCCGTGTCGTTGCTAATCGAGTAAAAGAATGCATCAATTTGTACATATCGACTTGTTGACAACCATATATATACTTGATTTTGTTCTACACGCCTAATAATCGGACCTGCTAATAATAAAGGTAGTGTCATAAGAGACGTCCCCTCCTTACTAAGGATAGTCTATTCAAGGTGTTTGGGGATGATTGGTTATTAGCCTATGTCAGAACGACTAGTACATAGACTGAAAATTTAGTATAATAAATAATTATAGCGGGGGGGATAGGATGAAGCGACCAAAGATAATCTTAAATATCTTTTCATCTGTAGATGGTAAAACAGCAACAGCAAGGGGACGGAATGTTTCTGAATGGACGGCTGCTGGGATTGATGGAGAGGCTCACGAGTATACGAATCAGCTTTATGATGAATTAGATTGTGACGGGATGGTCTCCGGGAGTGAAACGCTACTGGTTTTTGGTAACCATTGGGTTGAACTTGATAGAGCATTATATGAGCCAAAAAAATCAAAAGCATACATTGTTTTTGACGGCAGGGGAAGAATTGATTGGTATCAAACAGATGGATTATTGGTTGTGACGAGAGAGGATGTTCCCGACGATTATATTGAGCAGCTCAAAGAAAAAGAAATATGTTATATCCAAGCAGGGAGAGGAGATTATATCGACTTACAGCTTGCATTGGAAAAGTTATATGAGAAAGGTTTTAGACGATTAGGTTTAAGTGGAGGAGCAGGACTGAATGGAGCATTTTTACGAAAGGGTTTAATTGATGAGGTAAGTATTTCGTTTGCACCATTGGCTATAGGGGGGACAAGTACTCCTTCCATATTTGATGGTCCAGAACTTACGAGCATAAATGATATTTTGAAGCTAGAATTAATCACAATGAAAAAAATAGAAACAGGAATGGTTTGGCTGCATTATAGGTCTACATAGTGGGAGGATAAAAATGGCCAAAAAAATATTATTCTTTGCATATCCTATGTATGCAGACTTTGAAATCGCACATACACTTTTCTTTTTGAGAAAAGTAGGAAATGCTACTATTACTACAGCGACAGTGGATGGAGATCCGGTTGAAAGTGTTGCTGGACTTATCACCAAAGCACATGCAGTAATCTCAGATGTTGATCCAAGAGATTATGATATGGTTCTCGTTTCAGGTGGGGATGGAATTGCGAAAGTAGTTGATGATAATAGAATTCGGGAATTCTTAATCAGTGCGAGGATGGCAGGGATCCCAATTGCCTCCATTTGTGCATCTGCCGTATTATTAGGTAAAGCTGGTCTATTAGCGGGGAAACAATTTACATGTACCCCCAATACGTACGAAATGTTTAAGGCAGTTTTTGATGCGGCGACATATACTGGAACTAGATTAGAAATAACGGACAAAATGATTACTGCAAAAGGGACAGCGTTTCCGGAATTCACCTTAGCGGTTTTAGATACGTTAGCATTATGGAAAAATGAAGAACAGCGAGATTATGCTTTGCGGTTTTGTAAGGGAGAAGTATAAGTTGATAGAAAAAATAGTTGGTTTACCACCAGTTATTACAAATGAATCTGAGGTGCTTATCCTAGGGTCAATGCCTAGTGTACGCTCATTGGAGCAACATGAATATTACGGTAATCCAAGAAATCATTTTTGGAACCTTATTTATGGGATATTCCAAGAAGTACCATCTGATTCATATGAGGAAAAGATTTCCTTTATCAAAGAAAAACATATAGCATTATGGGATACCATTGGTTCCTGTTATCGAGAGGGGAGTCTAGATTCTAATATTCGAGATGAGGAACCCAATGATATCCCACAATTACTAGTAGAATTTCCCACCATAAAACTCTTGGCGTGTAATGGAACAAAGTCATACAATACTTTGAAGAAGTATTGTAAACCGGAGATTTTAAAAGGTGTATCGGTTATAAAACTTCCTTCCTCTAGTCCAGTTCCAGGACGTTTTAACAAATCTTTAGAGGAAAAAATGGGAGTTTGGAAACAAATATTACAATATCTTTAGTAATTGATGTAATTTTCTAAAAAAACAGTTGTAGTGTGCTTATCCAATTCTGTATAATTGACTTTGGGAGTGTCGTTCGCCTGATGATAGGGGGTGAGTCGTAAGCTGCAACTTACGACTCGGACAATTTCGTAGGCTGCGGCGACTTCCGTTCTTGGTGAAAAAGGTAATTATCCTGTTCCTTTATGAAAAGTCAGGGTGATTACTTTTTTTCACGGGAGTTCACAACTAACAATACAAGCGTTGAGAACATTAACATTAACTCAATAGTCTTGTCAATTGGAATCACAAGCTTCAGCCCCTTCCTAAGGGAAATTTTTTGAAGCCGCCGGTAACTCCAATTCCTTCAGTCGATTCTCCGCCTACAGTATTGTCCACCTTATTATACTACAAATATACGGGTCTCGTATCGAGATTATTGCGAAATGGTAAAATATTCTCAGAATTTAATTTATTACTTCAAAATACCTACCTGATGCGGTTTTAATAGAATTTTGTCTTCTTAGTGCTATAGATATACACCGTTCTATTATTAGTTAATTTTTATATGCTTAGTCTCATCATCTTTATATTTTCGATAAAATTGAACCATTGGTTTTAAGGTATCCTTTAAGTCAGGGCATTTAATTCCTGACGCTTGTAGGTCTCGAACTGCTTGGCTAGTGTCATAAGAGGAATGAATTGTGAAATAATCCATCGCTTCAGCTTCTGCCTGGAGCAATTTTCTTATTGGTTTTATATGTAAAGCTGTTTTGGTAGCCGATAAGGGGATATGCACTTTTGGAACCCTTCCAAGATATTCTTCGGATAACATTTTCTGTATTTCCCACATTTGATAAGGACTTGGATCTGTTAGATGATAGGTATTTCCTTCGCCATTTGGATTTATGGCAAGGTAACTAGTTGCCTTTAAGACATAGTCTGAAGGAACAAAGTTTCCTTCTGGTGTTCCTTGACCAAAGTAGGGAATAATAGGTGAAAAGCGTAATTTATCTAATACATTTAGCATGAAGTATAAGCCATCGAATTTAATCGTTTCACCAGTTTCAGAATGACCTTTTATAACACTAGGACGAATAATCGTAGTCGGAATATCCTTCATATCCTTCTGCACAATAACTTCTGCCAGGAACTTCGTATGTTCATAATGATTGCGGAATTCTTGTCCTACCATTAATTCATGCTCATAGATTTTCCCCTCTCTTTTACCAGATACATAGGCAGTACTAAAGTAAATATAGCGTTGTAAATTTGATATATTCCGTAGCCATTTATTCAGGTTTGCGGTACCGTTTACGTTCACCTCATATGCGATGTCTCTTGGAACTGCTAAATCGTAGATGGCTGCTAAGTGAAAGACATGGGTTATCTTAAGTTTTAAATCGTGCATTAACTCGGGATTTATTGATAGATTTTCTTTAGTTATATCTCCGGTGACAATGGTAATTTGTTCTGTTGTTAGGTTACTTTGCTTGATGTTCTTTAAGGTTTCGATAGCTAACTTTTCCTGACTTGGTAGCACTAATAAATAAATATGATGAATGCTAGAGTGATGATCAATAATTAATTGTTCCAGTAAGCTTGATGCAAGAAAGCCAGGAAAACCAGTAATAAAATATGAATACTTCATAAAATACCTCCTTCTGTTCATTACTATTCGTTAGTACAATCGGAATATCCTCCTTTCCATAAAATTAACCAGTTAAGAAGCTGTCATCGTATGATAGAATATGAGGTGATAATCTAAAATAACACGATTCCGAGAAAGTTGGATATAATGAAATATTTCATGTTGCGATTTATAGTGTTTGTCGGTCTATGGTCTTATATGATAGTTCAATATAGTGAAAATATAGGGCTCAGTATTATGAGTTTCTCACTAGCAATAGGTGTATTCTTTTTCCTTTCTTTACAGCAAGCTTCGGTTTATTTATACATATTAATCTCCCTCATAATTGTAGGGCATGGAATTTGGTTAACAGAAAAATTGTTCATTACGATTATCTTGTTACTCTATATGATGATTATTGCTTCATTACGATTAAATGCCAAATCTATAAAACTATTCATCATCTTTAATTTAGTTCTATCTTTGTTAGTCAGTATGTTTATAGCTGAAAATACAATTGAGATTCTGGTGGTTATTGTACTTATCTCTTTTATCCTAATAGTCTCCAATCATTTTCAAACAACTTGGAAGGAACAACGACGATTATACGAGGAATTATTAGTCGAATATCGAAAGCTCAAGCGATTTAATCTATTAGCTGAACAAGACGCCCGAGTGGAGGAACGTAACAGAATTGCGCGGGATATCCATGATTCGGTTGGACATCGTTTAACTGCTTTGATTATGAAATTAGAGATGCTAGCGATTCAATCTGAGAATAGTGAATACCGTGAGTTAAAGAAAATGGCAGAGGAAAGTTTAGGGGAAACAAGACAGGCAGTAAAGGCATTACAGGCGGAGGAAAGTGAAGGTATTGCTACAGTTGTTAATATGATTCGGAAATTAGAAGCGGAAAACCAAATCGTGGTACAGTTTACGATTCAACAAGGAGTACTGACGGTTCCTCTTTCCAATGAAAATAATGTAGTCTTATATCGTGTCATTCAAGAAGCTCTTACAAATGCTATGAGACACGGTCAATCTAGAGAGGTAAGAGTGGTGTTAGGTAAGTCTGCGATTGGGGATGTTTCGTTTGAAATCTCGAATGCTATATATAAGGTGAAACCAATTGTTTTTGGGTTTGGTTTAACAAATATGCAAAAGCGATTAGAGGAGATTAATGGAAGACTTGATGTATTCCAAAAGGATGATCGATTCTACTTATCAGGAATAATTCCAAAAGTAAATTAGGGGGAAGCTTATGTGGCGGATTTTATTAGTGGAGGATCAAGCTATAGTAAGACAAGGGTTAAAAGTCATTTTAGAACAGGATAAGAATATAACGGTTACGCATGAGGCGGAGAATGGCGCTCAGGCCATCGAGATTTTGCAGAAGTTTACGGTGGATTTCATCATGATGGATGTTCGTATGCCAATTATGAATGGAATTGAAGCTACTCGGTATATCAAGAAACATTGGCCTGACGTAAAAATCCTAATTCTAACTACGTTCAATGATGACGAATACGCAGTCCAAGCATTAAAGGAAGGTGCAAACGGCTTTCTGTTGAAGACATCCGATTCGAAAAAATTGATTGAAGCAGTGTATAGCTGTATGCAGGGTGGTATGGCGATTCATGACGAGGTAGCCGCAAAGGTCATGCCAAAATTATTACAAAATGCCCGAAAAGAAGAAGTAACAGTAGATTTAACTATGAGAGAGTTATCCATTTTGAAATTAGTAGGCGAGGGGAAGACGAATAAGGAAATAGCAGACGAGCTATTCTTATCAATAGGAACGGTTAAAAATCATATGACACAAATCCTACAAAAAACCGGATTGCGTGATCGAACACAACTAGCAATCTATGCTGTGAAACATGATATTTAATTAAAGATGCCTTCATGAAATTGTAATAATTTGTTAGTTATTATGTTTTCCTCATCCTTTACAATAATAGTAGATGGAAAAGGTAAGGGGTTGTTCAATATGCTTGATATCATGTTAGAGGAGTTTCCTTTTTCCTCCTTATGGAATGCTGGAGTATTTCTTTTTATTGCATTTACTGCCGTTATCTATTTATTTTTACTGCCTCAGGAGAAAGGTCATTCCTTTACGCGTAAAGTGTCATTCTTATTCGGGCTAGTTTTGATATTCATAGCTGCTGGCAGTCCTCTTAATATTTTTGGGAGGATTCAATTTAGTGCGCATATTATCCAGGTTATTATTCTTAGTTTTATTGCACCACCATTACTAGTTATTGGAATGAAGTATAACCTGTTTAAGAAATTACCTCTGTTGGAAAAATCAGTATTATTCATGTCTAGACCATATATAGCCATCAGTTTATTCTTTCTTGTGCTATATGCATATCATTATCCGCCAATATTTGATCAAGCAAGAGTAGACCTTTATGGGAATTATATTTATTTATTCCTTTTATTTGGTAGTGCAATGCTTCTATGGGGTACACTTATTCCGATTCCAGGTAAGAAACAACTTTTGTATTACCACTTATTTTGTGTACTAGGGATTATTCCACTAGGCATTATACTGATGTTGTCGAAGGATGTTTTATACCACGCCTATACAGACTTAGATACGTTCACACAAGCTCTGCAAGTATGTCTACCACCTGGTCAGCAAATCTCGGAGGAACTAGTACTACTCATATTACCGTTCCAACCAATCCCAGAACAACATCTAGGAGGCGTTATTTGGATAATAGCAGGATTCATTAGTTTTATAGCTTCATTCATTATAAAGTCTAAGAAAAAGGATTGAGCATATGCTTAATCCTTTTTAAAATATACAAAATGACTTAAGTCATATCGAATAGATCAGATCTAATGACTTACGGTAGTAGGATGTGTCTTGTAGATAACGTATCCTTACATTAGGAGGAGATACGAATGATTGAATTAGTAAACTTATCGAAAAGATTTAAACAAATGTACGCTGTGAAAAACTTAAATATGTTTATCGAAAAAGGAGAGATAATTGGATTGCTAGGCCCAAATGGTGCAGGAAAATCAACTGCCATATCGATGTTATCTTCCTTAATAGAGCCGACAAGCGGTGACGTACTATACCAAAATAAAAGTATCTTGAAAAATCCGTCAGCATTTCGAAAAATAGTCGGGATGGTTCCTCAAGATATCGCCTTGTATGAGGATTTGACTGCAGAAGAAAATCTCATGTTTTTTGGTCGAATTTATCAATTGAGTGGTAAAGAGTTATCCCGAAAAGTGGATGAAGTTCTGGAGCAAATCGGACTTCGTGACAGAAAGAAAGATATTGTTAAAAAATTCTCTGGTGGGATGAAACGTAGGCTCAATATTGGTGTTGCTATGTTGCATGACCCGGAATTATTAATCATGGATGAACCAACAGTTGGGATTGATCCGCAATCAAGAAGTTATATTTTAGAAACAGTGAAGCGTTTTAATGAAGAGAGACAAATGACGGTCCTATATACAAGCCATTATATGGAAGAAGTAGAGTTTTTATGTGATCGTATTTATATCATGGATAAAGGTAATCTTATTGCCGCGGGAACGAAAGATGAAATTAAACAGATTCTTTCCTCTGAAAACACAATATCCATTACAGTAGAAAGGTTGAATGATGCCTTTATTGAAGCATTAGAGCAACATCCTATGACAAATCGAGTAACTATTGGGGAGAAGGAAGTAACCATACTTGTGCCTCGAGAAACGAAGGCATTCTCTGAAATTATTAAACTAGCCGAATCTACAAAACTGGATTTGGTCTCAGTAGATAATAAAACACCAACCCTGGAGGATGTGTTTTTACATTTAACAGGAAGAGCCTTACGGGATTAGGGGTGAGGGACTGTGATATGGCAGATTATTAAAAAACAAGGTTTATTGTTTTTACGTAACCCACAACAATTACTCCTTCTTATTGCGTTACCGATTATTCTAGTAATGATTCTAGGCACAGCTTTAAGTGGAATGATGAATGGAAGTTCTTCTCCACTTTCCTTGAAAATTGCTTTTTTAGAGTCGGAAGGTGAAGAAGAGCAAGTAAAGGCATTTTTAGCTGATGTAAAAGAGCAGCTTCCAGTTGAAGCTTTTGCGGAAATAGAGGCCAATTTAGGAAACATGTTGCCAGTCTCCACTATCAAGTCGGTTTTCGATAGTGAAGAAGTTCGTGATTTTATCGAAGTAGAGTACCTAAAACCTTCTGAACGAAATGAAATAATCAAGGATGATTCGTATACAGCGGTTATTGAAGTGCCCAAGAATTTTTCTTATGACTTGTTAACTACCATGATTGTTGGGGGTACCGCTCCAACTCTTAAGGTAACGTATAATGAAGAAAAGCAAGTAGGTACAAGTATTATAGCTAGCTTTCTAACACAGATGCAGAATCAGTTTACAAAGCAAAATTTCTTAGCGCAACAAGGTATTCAACTCTCAGAATTGGCTGTGGAAGAAATGAAAGCTGAGATTGTTACTGTGAATGAAAAAAATCCAATCGAGGCTACTTCCTACTATACGATAGGCATGGTAGTCATGAATGTCCTATTCATTGCAGGAGCCATCAGTTATTATGCTTTTCATGAGAAACAAATCGGCGTATTTAATCGGATTATTTTGGCAGATGTTTCAAGATGGGTTTACTTTACAGGGGTATTTTTAACAGGGATGATATTCTCCTTTATACAGGCGATTGTAATCTTTGCATTTTCTTGGCTCGTGTTTGGGATTAGCTGGCCTGACGTAGGTTTATTTTTATTGGTTACAGTAGCATTTTCCTTTGCGGTAGGTGGTCTTACTGTATTTCTGTCAGCATTGAACTATAAATTGAACTCAGAAATGATCACGAATTTCTTTATGAATATTATCGTTATCCTACTATCTGTATTAGGTGGTAGCTTCTTTCCGATAGGAGATTATGTACCAGCAATCCAATCAATGGGGAATATGACGCCAAACGGTTCTGGATTATCAGCATATATCAGTATTTTAAGAGGGGAGAACATTGCTGCAATCAGTGAAAACCTATTATTTTTAGTAGGCTTTGGGATGATCATGATTCTTATTGCCGTCCTATGTTTTCCAAAGAGAGGAGTGTCGGCATGATTGGAATACTACAAGCAAAATTCAAATCATTTATCCGTAATCCTTGGACCTTTGTCACTTTTACTGGAATGTCACTAATATTTGCTTTGATTTTTGGTGGTGCGGGTGTTGATAAAGCCTTTATACCAGTTTATTCGAGTGATGAAACCATAAAGGATTCCTACATTGGAAAACAGCTAGTGAAACAGGACGCTTTTCAATTTAGTTGGATGTCCGAAGAACAATTGCTCGAGAAGATTGAAAAAGGAAATGCGGAGAATGGCGTTATATTACACGAAGATGATTTCGAGATTATCGTTGGGGTAGATTCTTTTAATACGGAGTTAGTAAATGAGATGATTTCTAGTGTATATCAGGATAAGGCTGAGCGAGAAAGAATTGTTGAGCTTGCAAATCAGAACAACAAGGATTCAGATTTTATACTAGCGAAACTAGATACTGCACTCGAAAATCCTATATTTGATGTACAGACAGCAACCTTCCGAGGGGAGGGAGCTTTTGTCTACGATAATTCTTTACACAGAGTATTTGGCTTTTCGTTATTCTTTGTTATCTATACCATCGCTTATAATGTGTTACCAATCTTGGTTGAGAAAAAAGAAGGAATATGGGATCGGATGATTCTTTCCCCATTGAAAAAGTGGGAAATGTATATAGCGAATTTACTTTATAGCTTTTTCATGGGCTATGTACAGGTGTTGGTTATTTTCTTAACATTTCGGTATATAATTGGGGTGAATTTTCATGGTGCTTTTTTCGAAACGTTATTGTTACTAATTCCTTACGTATTTGCCATCGTTTCATTGGCTATTTTGATCACCGCTTTAGTCAAGAAGGTGCAACAATTTAATGCGGTGCTACCAATTGTTTCAGTAAGTATGGCGATGATAGGGGGAGCTTATTGGCCAATTGAGATAGTTGAATCCGAGGCATTGTTAGCCCTTTCTAAAATAAATCCTCTAACATATGGAATGGAAATATTAACTGGTTCAGCGGTATATGGCTACTCACTACCAGAATTGTTAGTGCCAATTAGCATCCTCATCTTGATGGGAGTGGTGTTAATGGGATTAGGAATACATTTAATGGAAAGAAGACATATCTAAAGAAATTTATAGGTTGATTGCCTTGATGGTAATCAATCTTTTTTTCAAATATATACCAGAAAAATTATTAATTTTGTGTGAATATTTCTAGTATAATAGTATTATAGACAACAAGAGTTACACATCTAGGGGGAAGAAAGGTGAAGAAAAAGGTACTTAAAATAGGAATAGGACTATTTGTCGTTCTTTTATTAATAGATGTTATTGCAAGTTTTTATTTCTATAGCTTGGCAATTAGTCGAGGACAGAAAGATTTCTTGAGTGGAAATAAGGATCTAGAGGTTTCGGCTGAAACAATGAATGTTCTACTAGAGGGTGGCTGGCGTGATTGGGTAGCCAATCAGGAGTTTGAATTAATGGAGATGACTTCACGAGATGGCCTTCTTTTACAAGGTTATTTTCTGGAAGCGAAAGAGCCAACAAACAAGCTAGTAATTGCTGCACATGGATACTTGGGTAGAGGCAGTGATATGGGGTTATATGGTCAACACTATTATGAGGAATTAGGCTATCATTTCTTTACAGCTGATTCCAGAGGTCATGGTAGAAGTGAAGGGGACTATTACGGTTTTGGCTGGCCAGATCGATTGGATTATGTGGACTGGATTAATCTATTGGTTGAAAAGCTAGGAGCCGATACAGAAATTATACTCCATGGTCTTTCGATGGGGGCAGCGACCGTTCTCATGACAGCTGGGGAAGAGCTACCGGATAATGTGAAGGTTGTTGTCGCAGACAGCCCTTATACCAGTGTTCAAGATTTATTCTCTTATCAGATTAAGAGAATGTTTAATCTTCCACCATTCCCTTTTATTCATTCTACAAGTCTCGTGACGAAGGCGAAGGCAGGGTATTCATTTACAGAAGCGTCAACATTGAAGCAGGTGAAGAAGATTGATGTTCCTGTATTATATATTACCGGGGATGCCGATACATTTGTTCCAACGGAAATGACCCACGAGCTATATGAAAATACGAAAAGTGAGGCTGAAATTGTTACTTTTGAAGGGGCGAATCACGGCGAGTCCTTTGTAATGGATGAGGAAAGGTATGTTGAAGTAATAAATACGTTTTTAAACGAGCATTTGGAAAGTAATTAGAGAAGGCCCAGACTGATTTGTCTGGGCCTCTGTTATTAATTCTATAAATATCTATCAAACCAACCACAAATTTGGTTTAGGCGTTCTACACGCATTTCTGGTTTTCCGCTACGACTTAACTCGTGGTTTGCACCAGGGAAGCGTACAAATTCTGTTTCTTTCTTAAGATGTTTTAATGTTACATAGAATTGCTCAGCTTGTTCAATAGGGCAACGATAATCCACTTCTCCATGTAAGATAAGGATTGGTGTTTCCACTTGATCTGCATACTTTAATGGAGAGATTTCCCATAGTGCTTTCGGATCCTCTAATAAATCATATCCATGTTGCCATTTATTAAAGAAATAACCAATGTCACTTACTCCATAGAAGCTCAACCAGTTACTAATGGAACGCTGAGTTACTGCAGCTTTGAAGCGATTTGTATGTCCTACAATCCAGTTGGTCATAAAGCCACCATAGCTTCCACCTGTTACCCCTAAGCGGTCCTTATCAATGAAGTCATATGTTTCGAGTGCATAATCAACTGCAGACATTAGGTCCCTGTAGTCGCCACCACCATAATCACCTCGACAAGCATTAACAAATTCTTGTCCATATCCATAACTACCACGTGGATTCGTATATAGTACTACATATCCTTTAGCCGCAAGTAACTGCATTTCATGGAAAAATGTCTGTCCATACATCGTATGTGGTCCACCATGGATTTCTAGTACGAATGGATACTTTTTGCCTTCTTCAAATCCATAAGGTTTTAATAACCAACCATGGATATCCCAGCCATCCTCCGCTTCAAATGTAACTGGCTCTGGTGATCCTACTGCTACCTCATTAAGAAATTCGTTGTTAGCGTCTGTAAGCTGCACTTCTCTTCCGTTTGAATTAAGAAGGTAGAAGTTACATGGATTTGTTGGGGTACTTACACCGACTACAAAGTTTTCTGTTTTCGGGTTATATGAAAAACCAAATACATGGCTGTCCACCGCATAAAGTTGTTTTAACTCTCCATTAAGATTTGCTTCATAAAGATTGGTAGCTCCTAAATCAGAGCCAATGAAAAACACACGATTTTCATCACTAGACCATATTGGGCCATTTTCCGAACTACCCAAACGAGTATCTCCAACAATTAAATCCCCAATTTGAAAATCCCAATCCTTACTTAGACATGTATGTTCCTTTGATTGGATATCAAAAATAAATAGTTCTGTTAATGTTGCATTTAAGTACTCCTGTTGATGCCCCAGGTAAGCAATCTTATTCCCACTTGGAGAGAAGCGAGCCGTATAATAAGAACCATTTCCGTCTGTCAGTCTAGTTATCGCTTTTGTTGCAGTATCTAAAGTATATATATCGCTTTTTAGCTCGTAATCAGCATCTTCTCTTATATTTGCTACAAATAGAATAGTCGAACCATCTGGTGAGATATCAAGATAATTATAATGATAATCTCCACTAGTTAATAGCGTAAAAGTTTCCGTCTCTATATCATATTGCACGATATGGGATTTCTTTTCGTCTAGGAATCCTTGTGCATCTGATTTATATTTTAAGTTTTTTACAATTAGAGGTTTCTTGCTTTTTTCTTCTTTTTCTTTTTGGCGCTCTTCTTTTGACATCTCTTCTTGGTTGCTAACATCTTCATCTGCTTCTAATGTTGCTGTGAAGAAAATGTACTTTCCATCCTTAGACCATTCTGGATTGACCGCTCCATTCTTAAATGTGGTAAGTTGTCTAGCTTCACCGCCATCAAGTGATAATAACCATAGTTGTTGTACACCACTTCGATTGGACTGGAATACAACAGCTTTCCCGTCTGGAGAGAATCGTGGGTTACTATTTTTGTCATGACCAAAAGTCCAACGTTTCGTTTCTTTACTCTCAATTTGTTGTACAAATAAATGAGACTCATATTCTTTTTTATCATTGATTGTGGTCGATACATATGCATATGTATTTCCATCAGGTGATAATTGTGGATCACTAAATACTTCTAATTTCATAAAATCTTCTGTTGAGATTGCACGTTTAGCCATTAATCAAACCTCCACTTGTTGAATTTTCAAACTTGTTTTTATTCTAAACTATTTCGTAATACGAAGCAATTGGTAAATCATAGAATATGAGATTTTTTTCTATTTAAAAAGCTGTCTCGTTAATGGAGGTTAATCCGTTAACTGAGACAGCTTTTATTTATACGTTCGTAATTAAATTTTCTAGAATATTAGCATCTTTTTCATAGGCCTTCTGGAGCTTTCGTGTAATCTCTCCTGGTTTTCCATCCTGTATTTTTTGACCATCCACCATAATAATTGGAGTAATCTCTGATGTGCTACTAGATAGGAATAGTTCATCTGCTTCCTGAATATCATGAATCTTAAAGGGCTCTTCGACTAGTTGTATTCCTACGTCTGCCACAAATCTTTCTATTGCCATTCGAACACAGCCATGCAAAATATTTCTAGTTGTAGGGTGGGTATATATTTTTCCATCCTTAACTAAATAAACATTGGATGATGAACATTCCGTTACGATTCCATCCCGATGAAGTATAGCTTCATAGCACCCTTGCTCAAAAGCAGTCTGCTTTGCTAGGACATTTGGTAATAGATTTAAGCTCTTAATATAACAATTTTGCCAACGCTCATCTGGATGAGTGATAACGGAGACACCGTTTTTGAGATTTTGTAGATTTCGAGGTAACGCTTGAACATACGCATAGAAATTAGGCTCCACATTTTTGGGGAAGATATGATCCCTTGGCGCTGAACCTCGAGTAATTTGCATATAAATCTTGCCATCTTCCGTCAGATTGTTTCGTACTACTAATTCCGATAATAATTCTTTTAGCTCTGTTTTAGATACAGAGAAGGTAAGTTTAATCGCTTCTGCCGATCGATATAATCGGTCGATATGTTCATCAAGTAAATAAAATGAACCATTATAAATTCGAATTACTTCATATATACCATCACCAAATTGAAGCGCACGCTCCTCAAGTGGGTATTTCACACTATCACGATGGATAAATTTTGACTGAGATAATACAACAGGAAAGACTGACACTTCCATTCGCCTCCTTAATGATTATGACTATTTTATTACGGGAATTGGCTGTTGTAAATGATTGTTTTTAATATTTTATTCTATTTGTTCAAATGAGTTAGTAAACTAGTATCTAGAGGTTCGCTAAAGTTAGATGACATATCGCTAAAGATTGGTTCTTCCCAGCTAAAGATTATGTCTAATCTACTTTTTTCGACAGATTTTAATTTTTTTCTTGCATATGTTTAAGAGACTTGCTATAATAATTCTTGCATTCACAAAATGCACAGAACTTGATGAAATAGAAAATGCGGGTGTAGTTTAATGGTAAAACTCCAGCCACGAGCTGTACTTCTACCGAATAAACTCCGAGTTGCCCTGAAGCATATACATCCCTGAATAATCTTGTAGATGCAGGGGCATGTATTGCGGTGAACTTAACTAAATAGAAAATCTACACTTTTATGCGGGTGTAGTTTAATGGTAAAACTCCAGCCTTCCAAGCTGATGTCGAGGGTTCGATTCCCTTCACCCGCTCCATACATATGTCTTAACGCAGTGTTTCGTAATAAACTTACGAGATGTTGCGTTTTTAATTTTATAGAACATATTGAATAAAACTGGAAGGGAGGCGTTGCAAGTGAATACAGCACAACTAAAACAAGAAATTATCGAGTACAGTAAGAGCATAGGAATTGATAAAATAGGTTTTACGACTGCAGATGTTTTTAGTGAGCTAAAAGAGCGGTTAAAGCGGCAGCAGGAACTTGGTTATCAATCTGGATTTGAAAAAGGAACAAACGAAGAACGAACCGAGCCAAAGCGTCTGTTGCCAGAAGCTCAGTCAATCATTTCAATTGCAATGGCCTATCCTTCTCGTATGCGAAAAGATGCTCCAAAGAGCACAAAGGATGAGCGAAGGGGATTTTTCTGCCGCGCGTCTTGGGGAGTAGATTATCATAATGTACTGCGAGAACGTCTGAAGAAGTTAGAAGCTTTTATCCATGAAAAAGTGGAAGATGTAATAACCAAAGTGATGGTAGATACCGGTGAGCTTTCGGATAAGGCAGTTGCGGAGAGAGCGGGTGTAGGATTCGTTGGAAAAAACACCCTACTCATTACAGAAGAATATGGTTCCTTTGTATATTTAGGTGAACTGATTACCAATATTCCGTTTATACCTGATACACCAGTAGAAGACGGATGTGGTGACTGCAGAATTTGTGTCGATGCTTGTCCAACTGGTGCAATTATCGAAGGTGGTCAACTCAATGCACAACGATGCATTGCATTTCTTACTCAAACAAAGGACTTCCTTCCTGACGAATTCCGCAGTAAGCTTGGTAACAGAGTATATGGTTGTGATACTTGTCAGCTTGTATGTCCGAAGAATCGAAAAGTAGATTTTCATATTCACCCTGAATTTGAACCTGAAGACGATATTGCGAAGCCGAAACTAAAACCGATGCTCTCCATATCAAATCGTGAGTTTAAAGAAACCTTTGGCCATATTGCTGGTTCATGGCGAGGTAAAAAGCCGATTCAACGCAATGCTATTATTGGACTTGGTCATTACCGAGATGTAACTGCAGTTGATGACCTAATTGCGATAATGAATCATGACCCGAGACCGGTAATTAGAGGAACAGCAGCATGGTCACTAGGAAAAATTGGTGCTGAAAAAGGATTTGAAGCGATACAAAAGGCAATGGAAAAAGAAACGGATGAAGATGTCCTATTCGAAATGGAGAAGGGATTAGCCTTCCGAAAGATTGAGAAGAATATTTTATAAAAAACTATATGAAAATACCTCGTTAGACATGCATCCCCTCCATATATATGTTATTGGAGGGGATTTTTATGGACTTAATTGAAAAAATCTGGGGGGAACTACTTGAGACGAATGTGGAAAGTCTCAAATGGTGGGAACAACAAAAGGCTCTTTATGAAAAGCGCCAAGCAAAGATTGTAAGAATCAAGGGGAAAGGACATGTTTATCACCGACTACGCTACGATGATGAAGAAACAATCTACTACCATCTACACCTGGCTGTCTTACTTAAACAAGGGGAGCATTTTATTAGAGAAGAGCGGGTGGTACCGAACGTAATACGAATAAAAGCAGGAGATATTATGGAACATCGGGAACTTAATCTTGGCGTACCTAAAGAACAAAAGGGTAAGCTAACACTACTCAATGATGATAACGATACAGTTCATGAGCGTTTCTCGTATGATCGTCGAGCGGCAGTTCAATATGCAGAAAGATGGTGGAATAGCTATAATCCGGCCTATCGAAAATTTGATGTGGATTGCACTAATTTTATTTCCCAGTGCCTTCGTTCAGGTGGGGCACCAATGAGGGGAGCACCAAATCGTGGTCGAGGTTGGTGGTACCAGGGGAATAATTGGAGTTATAGTTGGGCAGTTGCCCATTCGTTAAGATGGTATTTAGCCGGTTCTACCCAAGGGTTAAAAGGTACAGAAGTTGAATCACCGATGGAGTTACAACCCGGTGATGTAATTTGTTATGATTTTGAAGGTGATGGCAAATGGAATCATAATACTATTGTCGTTACAAAGGATGCTAATGGTGCACCGTTAGTAAATGCCCATACCCATAATAGTAGACACCGATTTTGGTCCTATGAAGATTCCACAGCCTATACACCAAATATAAAATATAAGTTTTTCCGTATCGGAGATTAATGATATAATAGATTAGTTGTTCGAAACAAAGGAAAAAAGAGCAAGGAGAAATGCATTGTGAGTTTACACGTTGTACTATATGAACCAGAGATCCCAGCTAATACCGGGAACATCGGAAGAACATGTTTAGCAACGGATACCAAACTACATTTAATCCATCCGCTGGGCTTCTCAACCGATGATAAGGCGGTTCGCCGAGCAGGACTTGATTATTGGAAAGATGTTGATATGGAAGAGCATCTAACCATTTTTGACTTATACGATAAATATCCAAATGGTAAGTTTTATTATATTGAAAACTTCGGTTCGAAGCATTATACCGATTTTGATTTTAGTAATACTGAAGAAGATCTTTTCTTTGTTTTTGGAAAAGAATCAACAGGGATACCTAAGGACTTATTGATTGGTAAAGAAGACCAATGTCTACGCATTCATATGAATGATAAGGTCCGTTCCTTAAACCTGTCTAATACAGCAGCCATTATTGTGTATGAGGTCATGAGACAGCAAGGCTTTCCAAAGCTAACATAAAAAAACGTCATCCAACTCAAGAGTGGATGACGTTTTTTGTTATGGTGTAAGTAGGAAGAAGGAACTACGTTTTTGTCAAGTGGGACAATATCACCTGGATCCAGGACTATATTTAGTTAATCCGGCCCCAAATCTCATCACATCAGTTCCGCCCGCTAACATAAAAAACCTAAATCCCCAAAATCAGTAGGAGAAAACAAAAAAACTAGCCCGTTAAGAGCTAGCTTCATCCAACCTTATTGATTTTTCTTCGGTACTCCAGGTTTTGCATCATAACCAGCAGTAAATATTGCTACAAGGAATGTAACAGTTACACCCAAAATAAGCGCTAATCCCATTATGAAGTTCCTCCTTTGTGAAAATCCATATGTATGAAAGACATCTAATTATATCTGTCCCCATTATAGCGAAAAAATGCATGAATGTGAACTAAGTTTCATAACAATTCCCTAAAATGACAAATTTGAATATTCACTATCTTTTTAATTCGATACAATTCTAGGATAATGCGCATAAGATATATTGTTTCCCACTTGAAAATAAGGTATATTAGTTGATGAAGAAACAAGTCAGTTCTATAATTGAACTGTTATTAAAAAACCGTTTTCATACGGAGAAATGTTAACTTCTAATGGGGGTATAAGACGTGGCACAAAATGACGAATCTTCACAAAGATTCTGGGGTGAGTTTCATGGTCCTAACATGGGGTATGTGGAAGAACAGTATGAATTATACAAAGAGGACCCTCAAGCAATTGATCAATCGTTAAGAGAGTTGTTTGATCTGCATGGTGCTCCTAATTGGTTGAAATCGTCTTCCAACCAAGAGAATTCTGCAAGCACTTCCATAAGCGATGTTAAAAAAATTACCTCAACAGTGAAATTAGTTGAGGCTATTCGTCGTTTCGGACATTTGGAAGCAGATATTTACCCAGTAAATGTACTAGAGGATAGGAAGTCTGAACTACTTAATCCTAAAACTTACAATCTAACAGAAGCAGATTTAAGAGAAATTCCTGCAGCTTGGGTATGGGAGAAAGCACCAGTTGGTGTGGAGAATGCTCTCGATGTTGTACGCGAATTAAGAAAATATTATACGGGTACAATTACATTTGAATATGACCATGTTGATAGTGAAGTAGAACGAGATTGGTTATCGGATTATATTGAATCAGGTAAAGCTCGCTTAAATCTCACAGATGATGAAAAGAAACAATTATTGGACCGTCTAGCAAATGTGGAGGGCTTTGAAGCATTTTTACAAAAAACATTTGTTGGTCAAAAACGTTTCTCAATTGAAGGATTAGAATCCATGGTTCCGATGCTTGACCACATCGTTAAGCATGCAATCGATGATAAGGTAGGGCATATCATGATGGGGATGGCCCACCGAGGTAGACTAAGTGTACTAGCTCACATATTAGGAAAACCAATTGATAAGATATTTTCTGAGTTCCACCATTCTCCTAATAAAGAGTTGATGCCTTCTGAGGGATCAAGAGGAATCAATTATGGGTGGACTGGAGATGTTAAATACCATTTTGGTGCCGTAAGAGATGTAAAGGATGGGGATGAGACGAAGATAAAGATTACCCTTGCTCACAATCCATCTCATCTAGAGTTTGTAAACCCAGTCGTGGAAGGGTTTGCACGTGCAGCACAAGACTTTCGTTTCGAAAGTGGCTATCCGAAACAAGATGTCCAAAAAGCAATTCCAGTATTAATTCACGGAGATGCTGCATTTATTGGGGAAGGTGTCGTTGCAGAAACTTTAAACCTGGCTAATCTTCCGGGATATAGTACAGGTGGAACACTGCATATCATTGCGAACAACTTACTAGGGTATACAACAGATCATCATGATGGCCGTTCCACTCGTTATGCGAGTGACTTAGCAAAAGGATTTGAGATTCCAGTCATTCATGTTAATGCGGATGATCCGATTGCTTGTGTGTCTGCAATTAAATTGGCGTTTGATTATCGTCAAAAGTTTAACAAAGACATTTTAATCGATTTGGTAGGGTATCGTCGTTATGGTCACAATGAAATGGATGAACCAAGAGTAACACAACCTAAATTGTATGGTTTAATTGATAAACATCCAACAGTAGCAAATGTATTTGCAAAAGAACTGGCTGAAAAAGGGATTGTAACGAAGGAAGTATTCGAGCAAATGGTAGCGGATGTTGAGAGTAACCTGAAAGCCATTTACGATGGTATGGGCGAAATGGAAATTGCCAAAGTGGAATGCAAGCCGATGCCAGATGCGTTAAACACGGATTTAGAGAAATATGAAACAGCGGTATCAATGGATGCATTAGAGCAGCTTAACGAGGAGCTTTTTAAACGTCCAGATGGATTCACAGAAAACAAAAAGCTTGCTAGAATTTTCAAGCGTCGCAGAGAGGCATTACAGGATGGAAATCTGGTGGACTGGGGTGCAGGGGAAGCACTAGCGTATGCATCTATTCTAAAAGATGGTATACCGATTCGCCTAACCGGTCAGGATTCTGAACGTGGAACTTTCGCACACCGTCACGGTGTATTAAATGATGCTGTAACAAATGAAAAATATAGTATCTTCCACGGTGTTGATTCTAAAGCATCCTTTGATATTAGGAACAGTCCATTATCTGAAGTAGCTGTATTAGGCTTTGAATATGGTTATAGTGTTCAAGCTCCGAATACGTTAGTTCTTTGGGAAGCACAGTTTGGTGACTTTGCCAATGTAGCTCAAACAATCTTTGACCAATTCATTTCTTCTGCCCGTGCAAAATGGGGAGATAAATCCAATATGGTCATGTTGTTACCACACGGCTATGAAGGTCAAGGACCAGAACATTCTAGTGCAAGATTAGAACGCTTCCTACAAATGGCTGCAGAGAATAACTGGATTGTTGCATATGTAACATCTTCTGCTCAGTTCTTCCATTTGATTCGTAGACAGGCAGCTTTACGTGATAAGGAAGAAGCGCGACCATTGATTCTAATGACGCCTAAGAGTAGTCTACTGCGAAATCAACGCATTGCATCAGAAGCAAAAGATTTCACAGAAGGAAAATTCCAACCGCTCCGAAACCAGCCTAATTTAAAGGTTAGTAAAACGAATGCAAAACGTTTGCTTATTGGAACTGGAAAAGTCATGGTGGATATTGAAGAAACAATTGTAAACTCTGAAGAAAAATTTGACTGGCTACGCGCGGTTCGATTAGAACAAATCTATCCTTTCCCAACGAAAGAATTGGAAAAAGTATTGTCTGAACTTCCAAATCTGGAGGAAATTGTTTGGGTACAAGAAGAACCGAAAAACATGGGTGCATGGGATTTTGTAGATGATTATCTAAGAGACTTATTAAAACCGGGTCAAAACTTGCGTTACATTGGACGCCCAGATCGATCCGCACCGGCTGTTGGTGATCCAAATGTGCATAAAGCAGAACAAGAGACAATTATACAACAAGCAATTAACCCGACATTAGGAGGAGATTCCAGTGAAAGAAATTAAGATACCTGAACTTGCCGAATCAATTACAGAAGGTACAATTGCCCAGTGGTTAGTTAAAGTAGGGGATAAAGTCGAAAAAGGGGATCCTGTAGTAGAACTAGAAACTGATAAAGTAAACGTTGAAGTGAATGCTGAAGTTTCAGGTGTTATTACGGAAATCCTAAAAGAGGAAGGCGATGATGTTGAAGTAGGAGACATTATTGCAAATGTTAGTGCAGAAGGCGGAGCTGCTGTTGAATCCGTAAAAGAGGTAGCACCAGCTGCAAAAGAAGAGACTCCAACAGAAGCGCCAAAAGCTGTAGAGTCGCCAAAAACGCCAGAAGAGCCAGCTTCTAACCGTGATGTTATTGCGTCACCAGCAGCTAGAAAACGAGCTCGCGAATTGAATATTGATCTTAGTACGGTTACAACTCGTGACCCACTTGGACGTGTGCGTCCTGAAGATGTTGAGGCGGTAGCGAATGCACCTAAACAACAAACAACACCTGCAAAACAAGAACCAGCTGCTCCAAAAGCTGCGGCTGCAGAATTCAACAAGCCAGTTGAGGTTGTTAAAATGTCGCGTCGTCGTCAGACGATTGCAAAACGTCTAGTTGAGGCGCAACAAACTGCCGCAATGCTCACTACTTTTAATGAAGTAGATTTAACAAATGTTATGAAGCTTCGAAATGAGCGCAAAGAAAAATTCGTGGAAAAGCATGGTGTTAAACTTGGCTTCATGTCGTTCTTCACGAAGGCGGTAGTTGGAGCACTAAAAGACTTCCCACTACTAAATGCTGAAATTAATGGTACTGATCTTATCGTGAAAAAGTATTACGATATCGGTATCGCAGTATCAACTGATGAAGGTCTTGTCGTTCCAGTAGTGCGCGATGCTGACCGTTTAGACTTCGCTGGAGTAGAACGTGAGATTGCTAACCTTGGTAAGAAAGCTCGTAATAAGGAATTAGGATTGAATGATCTACAAGGCGGAACATTTACGATTACAAATGGTGGAACATTCGGGTCTATGCTTTCAACACCAATCTTGAATGCTCCACAAGTTGGTATCTTGGGAATGCACAATATTATTAAGCGCCCTGTCGTTATGCCAGATGATTCTATTGAAGTACGTCCAATGATGTATTTAGCACTTTCCTATGACCATAGAATTGTGGATGGTAAAGAGGCTGTTCAGTTCTTAGTTCGTGTGAAACAACTATTGGAAGATCCATATGATTTATTACTAGAAGGTTAAGATAGCAGTTTAAAAGTCTTAAGAAGAGTCCCTGCTATAACGAAAGTTGTAGCAGGGATTTTATTTTTTCCGCCAGATTCATCTTACAACGATTTTAAAAAATACACAGTAGCGTTGTCCATAAATAGTGGACATGCTTTAAAACACATTATCAATATTACTTGTATCTCTGATTTTTTATTTTTGTCAATTACAATTTGTTATTGCATTTTGAAATTAGGGTATTCTATTAAGAGTAATATATACAACTAGGAGGATTTACAACGAATGGATATTATTCTTGGTATACTTGCCATCATTATAGTTTTAGGTTTATCATACCTACTTTCCAACAACAAAAAGATTATTAACTATAGAGGGATAGGTATTATGATCCTAGCCCAATTGATAATTACATGGTTTATGTTTTCCACTACAATAGGTCAAACCATCATAAATGGAATTTCCTCTGTATTCAACAAACTGATTGAGTTTGGTACTGCTGGAGTTGATTTTATACTCGGAGGAGTAGTAGAAAATGAAGGTGGAATTTTCTTCTTCGACGTTCTATTACTAATTATCTTCTTTGCGACTATTTTATCTGTATTAACGTATTTAAAGATACTACCACTTATCATCAAGTATATTGGTGGAATTATCTCCAAAATTACTGGTCTGCCTAAGGTAGAATCATTCAATGCGGTTAATAGTATTTTCTTTGGTCAATCAGAAGCGTTAATTGCCATTCGCTCTCAGTTCCATCATTTAACTGCAAATCGTTTATACATTGTAAGTGCTTCAGCAATGGGATCTGTATCGGCTTCCATCGTAGGTGCCTATATGCAGATGCTACCACCTGAATATGTTCTTGTAGCATTACCACTGAATATGTTTAGTGCATTAATCATCTCTTCTGTTATTGCGCCTGTAAATGTACCAAAAGAAGAGGATACAGTAGACATTACGGATGTTTCGAATGACAAGAGTATTTTTGAAGCGATGGGTAATGGTGCATTAGAAGGTGGGAAAATTGCCCTAATTGTTGCAACCATGCTAGTTGCTTTTATCGCATCCCTAGAGCTTGTCAACTGGATTATTGAAGCTATATTTGCAGGCGTTACGTTACAACAGATTCTTGGTTATGTATTATCCCCAATCGGTATCCTGATGGGTATTCCTGTTAGTGAAGTAATTGAAGCTGCCGGCATTATGGGTACGAAGATTGTAACAAATGAGTTTGTTGCCATGTTAGAGTTCCAGGACATGCTAGGTAGTGTATCTGAAAAGACAGTTGGTATCGTAACAGTCTTCTTAACTTCATTCGCAAACTTCTCATCAATCGGTATTATTGCTGGAACAGTTCAAGGAATTGATCGTGAAAAAGGCGGAGAAGTATCGAGATTTGGTCTAAAACTTTTACTAGGTGCAACACTAGCATCTATTCTTTCTGCAACAATTGCTGGTTTATTCATTTAGAGACCATAAAACTCATCTGCGTATTAATTAGCAGATGAGTTTTCTATTATTGTCTTATATCGTTTTTGAACAATTAACAATCTTCCTAGTAGACATAACGCGCCTACACTTAAGCCAACTATAATTCCAACCCAATAGCCAAAAGGTTCCAATGAAGTGTAGTTAGCCAATAACCAGCCAGTTGGTAATCCAATCACCCAATAAGAAACTAGTGCTATAACAAGTGTCATATTAACGTCTTTATAGCCTCGAAGTGCTCCTTGAATAGGTGCACCGAATGCATCAGCTAATTGGTAGACAATAGCAAAGCCAATGAATTGAACCGTTAATGAAATCACCGCTGAATCCTCGTTATATAACGCAGCAACGGCATCTCTGAATAGATAAAGAATAATTCCATTGAATAAGGCAATAAATATACCACCACTTATTCCGATATAACTATAAACTTTTGCGTCATTTAAGCGTTTAGCACCGACCTCATATCCAACCGTGATCGTTAACGCCATTCCAACACTTAATGGTATCATATACAATAAGGATGAAAAGTTCATCGCCGCTTGATGCGCGGCTATCGTGTTCGTGCTATATACACTCATAAATAACGTGACAGCTGCGAAGATACTGGTTTCAAAGAAAATTGCAAAGCCGATAGGGATTCCTATCTTTAATTGTTCTAACCAATCTCTAACCTTTGGTCTACTCCATTTGGTAAAGAGTTTCAAATCCCGAAATGGACGAATCTTCATTAATATGATAATCGCTAGGACACTAGTTAACCAATACGATAGTGATGTAGCAATTCCAGCACCTATACCACCTAATGCTGGTATACCAAACTTCCCAAAAATAAATAAGTAATTTAAAACCACATTAATTGGAAGAGAGATTAAGATAATAAACATCGAAACCCGTGTTTGACCAAGGGCATCCATTAAACAGCGTAATGTGTTAAAAATAAATAATGGGATAATACCAGTACCTAATGAAATAAGGTAGTATTTAGAGATGTGTCTAACTTCAGCTTCTAAATCCATAAGATTTAATACAGGATTTATGGCCAATAATCCTAATAGGATAATCACTAAGGCTAATCCAATGGATAAGTAGAGTGCTTGTTGTGTTTTATAGGTAATTTCATTATCTTTTTTGGCACCTAATAATTGAGCAATAATTGGTGTGATAGCTAATAGGATACCATTGATACCTGTAAATATTGGCACCCACAGACTAGATCCTATAGCTACCCCGGCTAAGTCTTCTGCTCCAGCTCGCCCAGACATAACGGTATCAAAGAAGGTCATTAAATTTAGGCTGACTTGCGTAATTAAAATAGGGAAGAATATCATGAAAAACAATTTCGTTTTTTCTTTAATGGTACTTGTCTGATACATATTATGCTTCCTTTTTCTTGAATTTTTTAATAGGATAGAGAGGTAATGGATTTACATGCATAAAGTTTATTATACGACTATGCCATGTAATTGGAAAGAGGGGACTTCTAAAGCGTATGAGAAACAAACGAATTCTATTCACAGGCGGTGGGAGTGCAGGTCATGTCATCGTTAATTTAGCATTAATACCTGTATTTCAGCGTGAGGGATGGGAGATTGACTATATTGGATCAAAGGAAGGTATTGAACGCACGTTAATTGAGCAATTGGATGACGTTACCTATTATCCAATTTCAACTGGAAAATTACGTCGCTATTTATCATTAGAAAATATCAAGGATCCTTTTAAAGTGGTAAAAGGTACTTTACAAGCTTGGCACATTATTGGGAAGCGGAAACCAGCGGTAATCTTCTCGAAGGGTGGATTTGTTTCCGTACCGGTAGTCCTTGCCTCTAAAATGAGAGGAGTGTCTGCTGTCATACATGAGTCAGACTATACACCGGGGCTTGCCAATAAATTAGCAATTCCATTTGCCAAAAAAGTATTAGCTACTTTTCCTGAAACGATGGAATTTCTACCAGAAGGTAAAGCCGAGTATGTTGGAGCAGTAATTCGAGAAGAACTTTTTCAAGGTAGCAAGGAAAAGGGACTAACATTAGCTGGTTTCACTCAGCAAAAACCTGTATTACTCATCATGGGTGGAAGCGGTGGTGCTCAAAAAATTAATGATACCGTCAGAGCTTCACTGGATGTGTTATTAGAAAAGTTCCAGATAGTCCATATCTGTGGAAAAGGAAAAATGGATGCAAGTGTTCAAAGGCAAGGATATGCACAATTCGAGTATGTTACCGATGAATTAAAAGATATCTTTGCGGCTACTGACTTTGTATTGTCTCGCGCGGGTTCTAATGCTATTTTTGAATTTTTAGCATTACAAAAACCAATGCTACTTATCCCGCTCTCAAAAGAAGCGAGTAGGGGAGACCAAATTATCAATGCTAAGTCCTTTGCAGATAAAATGTATGCAAGAGTGTTAGAGGAAGAGGATTTAACAGAGGAAACTCTATCGAAGGAACTTGACAAATTAATGCAGCAAGCACCTATCATCATAGATAAAATGAAACAGTATCAAAGTGAAAGATCTCGTGATCGTGTAGTAGAAATAATAATGAATTCTATGAAATAGGGATAACTGTTCTTGATTCTAATTCTAATGAATCAAGAACAGTTTTTTTTGTAGAAAAAGATTTTCATACTGATATATGCAGTTGATAACTGCATTAAATTAAGTATGTTAGGAAACAATATGCAAAAGAATAATGTTTTTAGGAGGCAAATCGTGAATCAGAACATCCATCTAACTTCAGGAGAGATTGCATCACTCTGGACGACCTATATGAATGACAGTTTATCACATCAAGTTTTAAGATTTATATTAAAAGATATTAGTGATCCAGATATAAAGCCAATTATACAATACGCTTTTGATTTATCTGAAAAACATTTGAAGGATTTAACTACGCTCTTTTATAAAGAAAACTTTGCGATACCAAATGGTTTTGGTGAAGATGATGTGAATATTGAGGCACCTTGGTTATATACGGATACGTTTTGTCTAACCTATGTTAATCATATGGCTAGAGTTGGTATGGTATCGTATAGTGGCCTTCTCTCCATGAGTACGAGAAAGGATATTCGAGAGTATTTTTCTGCAGCATTAAAAGATACAAGCTATCTCTATAATCGCACATTAGAAATTCAACTTTCTAAGGGTATCAATGCTAGACATCCCTATATCGAAGTACCTAAGGAAAATGATTATATTGATAGTAAAAAGTATTTAAGCGGCATAAATCCTTTTCATGAAAAACGTGCACTTAATTCCATAGAAATATCATACTTATACATGAACATAATGACAAACTCGATGGGGATGAAATTGTGTATTTCATTTGCACAAACCTCTGGTTCGAAACAAGTTCAGGAATTTATGTTGAGAGGTAAGGAAATTGCTAAAAAACATATCAAACTTTTTGTTGATACCTTAATGAATGATGATATAGATGCCCCACATGTACCAGATGTTGCAGTTAGCGATTCTAAAAAAAGAACATTCTCTGATAAAATGATGATGTTTCATATTTCTTTATTAATGCAAGCGGGTATTGGTAATTATGCAACTGCTGCGGCTGCCAGTCAGCGAAGCGATCTAATGGTGAATTATGAGCGTTTATCATTAGAAGTTGCAGCATACTCGAAAAGCGGGGCAGATATTATGATTGAGAATGGTTGGTTAGAGCAACCTCCAGGAATGAAAAATAGAGATAAATTAGCAAAAGAATAAAATGAAAAATCCGAACCCATTCAAGAGAATTGAATAAAAGTTCGGATTTTCTTTCGTACAATTAGTTGTACGAAGGATCTTACTTCTTCTTAAATGGCCACCAATTAGCATTACCGAATAATCTCACCATTACTGGTACAAATAATGGTAACATGACGATAGCATAAAGGAATAAGCCAATTAATACGACCGTTGCTATTTGCAAGATAGATAATACGCCAGAAGGTAGCATTGCCCCGAATGTTCCTCCTAAAATCACAGCTGCTGAAATAATTACTGTTCCCATTTTTTTCATTGCAGTAATCATTGCTTCTTTTAGGTTTGTCTCACGGTATTCATTGAAACGATCCATTAGGAAAATACTATAGTCTATACCTAGTGCTGTTAGCATTACAAAGGCAAAGAACGGTACTGCCCATGTTAATCCATCATAGCCCATGATATTTACAAAGATAATCTCACTAAATGCCATGGAGGTAAAGTATGTTAAGATTAACGATCCAATTAAATATATTGGCATAATGATAGAACGAAGCAGGATAATTAGGATAATAAAGATACCTGCAATCATATACAATACTGTACGAGAATAATCTTCATCAGACACATTTTGGAGATCATTGTTCGTGCTACTTATTCCACCTAGTAATGTATTACTTGAGTCAAAGATAGTATCTTGTTTTACTTCATCCACTTTAGCATGAATCATATCTACCATTTTTAATGCTTCTGTCGAATATGGGTTATATTCTAAGACAACATCTAACTTTACGATTGTTTTATCATATGAAAGATACATGCTTGCACCTTCCATGAAATCATCATTTTCTAGTGCTTCTTCAGGTATCATCACGATTGGATTGTTTTCATCTGTTTCAATCTCAGATAAATAGTCTTTAACGGTGGTTAGCCCATCGTTTATTTGGTCTAATCCATCTGCTCCTTCTGTTAATCCAGAAGATAACTGACCTAGTTGGTCTTGCATTTCTACAAATGCTGTTTTTAATTCTTCTTGACCACCATAAATTTGAGTAAGTCCATCCTGAAGGCTAGGAAGATTAGATACAACTTGCCCTTGGCCACTCGCTGCTTGACTTAATCCTGACTCTAAATCTCCAACACCTGAAATTAATTTCTCAATGCCTGCAGATAATTGTTCCTGCGCAGAAATGGATGCTGCGAAATTGTATTGTTGATTTTGATCATTAAGCTGTTTTAGTGGTGTAATTACTTGATTCCGCATAACTTGCTTAAGATTACCAAGAGGTTCAACCTGTTGGTTTAAGGCTTCAACCGTCTTATATGCGATCATAAAGTCTGTATCTTGCTGTAAGTCTGGATGCTTCTCTAATACAGTACTTAAGCTACTATACACTTGGTTAATCGTAGTTGGTAATTGGCTAAGTGTACTAAATTGCTGATTGTTTAAACTTTCTAGTCCTGTTGCCAATTGCTTGTAACCATTTAGTAGTTCTTTATTTCCTACAATGGTTTGATCCAGATTGTCCTTTATCGTTTGTAGATTATTTTTAATTTCCGTTGCACCCATTGCCCCTGAAGAAATTCCTTCTTCAATTTGCTTCAGTGCAGCTTGAATTTCGCCAATACCAGTATTGGCTGAATTAGTTCCTTCTAGTAATTGGTCGACACCATTTTGCGCTTCTTCTAATTGCGGTGTTGCATTTTCCAATTCACTAGCAGCTTCCTGTAAGCCATCTTCAATTTCTGATAGTCCATCTGTACTCTTTCCGATGCCATCAGCAAGTTGACCAGTAAAATTATCTACTTTAAAGTCTTCAATTATGGAACCAGTTGGTCTTGTCGCACTTCGAACTTGATTAACACCAGTAAGTTTTGCTAGTTCTTCGGAAATCCGTTCGATTTGTTGATATTCTTCAACTGTATCGATAGGTTCATCAGCTTTTAAAACAACCGTAGTAGGCATGGTTTGACCGGGTCCGAAGCTATCGGAAATATAATTAAATCCTTTTACTGACTCATAAGAATCACCGATTTCTTCCAGTGAGTTATAGGATTTATCTCCATCATACGTAATTAATGCTGGAACAACAATGACTGCAACGATAAGCAGTGCAATGATTGGTCGAGTCCATGCAAATGTACCGATTGTACCCCAGAATTTACTTTCCTTATGAGATACTGATTTATCGAATGGCCAGAATAATTTTTTGCCTAATACGACTAGGAAAAACGGTACTAGGGTAGCTAGAGCCACTAACATCACTGCAACCCCTACCCCTACAGCTACGGCTGATTGGTAAAGAGAGAAGGTGGAAAGCCCAATTGTAGCAAAACCAATTAGTACGGCAATACCGGCAAATACGATTGTTTTTCCACTGTTTTTGTACGTGCGGATTACAGCTTCTTGAATAGAAGCATCCTCCGCTAATTCTTCTTTAAATCTACTTATTAATAAGATACAGTAATCCGTACCAATACCAAACATGACCGCAACCATAAATATTTGCGTAAATGTTGATAGTGGAAAATCTACCGTGTCAGCTAATATTGATACAATACCTTGTGCAGCTAGATAGGAAATCCCAACAGTTAACAATGGGATAAATGGTGCAACAAGAGATTTGAACACGATAAATAGGATGATAAGAATTAATCCTACTGTAATAATTTCGGTTTTCTTTAATCCCTCTTCAGAGTTGGTGATAATATCTTGTGAAATAAATGCTTCACCCGTTAAGTAGTGTTCAATTTTAATATCATCAACGACTTTATAAATAGCATCTCGAGCTTCATCTATTTCTTGGTTTTCTAGTGATACCTCAAATGGGATCATAATGGTTTTTTCATCGGAGGAAACCGTTTGCTCCTCAATAGCAGGATCATCTGTAAATGCTAGAATATCGGAAATTGCTAATGTATCCTGATTCTCATTTAATAGATTGATAGCTTTAGCAACCGAATCTTTTTCGGCTTGGTTAAAGCCATCTTTCTCATGGAAAACTAGTACAGCACTCGTTTTATTTCCTGTTTGGTCACCTGACATCGATGCTAACAGTTCTTGGGCTTGTACAGAGGGGGAATCCTCTGGTGCTGAGATTTGTCCCTTTTCTCGAACTAAATCTTGTAAATTCGGGGCAAATACGAATAGAGAAACAGCAGCTACAATCCATACGACAGCAATAAACCATCGATAACGAATAATATGTTTCATACCTTTATCTCCTTTCTATTCCTCGCTCATAATCTTGGCTAGCTTTTCTAATGAATGTATGAAGGCGTTAATTTCTTCTTTTTCAAAATTAGATAAATACTTACCTAATATTTCAAATATCGCTGTTTCAGTCTGGTTTATAAAATCCAAACCTTTTTGCGTTACATAGAGATATACTACTCTTCTATCTCTTTCATCACGTTTCCTTTCAATCAAGCCTTTATCATATAACCGATTAATCTGTGCAGTCACAGCGCTCTTTCCAACACCGAATTCGTTGGCTATGTCCGTACTAGTACAATCTTTATGTTTCAAAATATAATGCAAGGTTGAGAATTGATCGGTTGTAATATCAGAATGTATCTTATCTTTTAAAATGATATTAACTCTACGATAAACTTGATTGATAGAGGATTGGTAACGTTCAACGAGTTCTTTTAGCTCCAATATTTAACACACCTCCGACGTGAGAAAAATAGTTCACAATATGAATAGTTCACCTTTTGAACTATATTATCATAGCAGGATATGATTTACTTTGCAATTACTTTATTAAAAATGGCATCAAAACTATTTTGATGCCACTTGAGTATACGCTTAATAATATTCGGGAAGGTGATAAACCTAATTATCTGTGGACCTCTCCCTGTTGAACGATTCTAGCCTTAACATCGTACTTCACTTCTATTTGAGGGAATTTAGCATCCCATTCTTCATCAGTTAGTTTTCCGTCTTTATTCTGAATTCGATAGGTTATCCCATATCCAAAAGCATCTGAATTCACTTCTTTTAAATGGGATAAGATGTTTTCGTAGTTTTCTTTGATCTTTTTTTCTATTTCATTCTCTAGTTTTGAAACGGCTTCTGGTAAATCTAACTTTAATGGTACATTAATCTCTTGAAGATTTAATTTTATATTTACGTTTGTATCATATTGAAGTTTCTCTTTGTTTTTTAGCTTGATTTTGGATTTGCCTTTCTCAACCACCAAAGACATATCGATGTGATCAAATTGCTCAGCATGCTTCATGTCAACGAGGTAAGGTTCTAATGCTTTAATTGGAACGGTAAGGTTTAAAAAGTAATTACGTAAGGTTCCTTCCATCATTTTAAAATAACCTTCATATTCTAACGGAAGCTCACCGACCATTTTATCGTCTTTAAACAAAGCAATACCAACTAAAGCAGGTAACCCATCACGTAACCCCAATATCGGTAAAATAGGGTCGATGCCTTCATTTCTAATCGTAGTGGAAAAACCCGGCAATGGCACTTCAGGGAATAATTGCTCTTCCGTTCCGGGCTGAATCAGCCCTCGTAGGAATTCACCTAAGTTTGTATTAATACTCTCTTCTTCAACAGTGAATAATTCACTCGCTTTGGAATCTGCTACTGCTAACAATAAGGTGTTTGGGATATCGGCATCTCTTCTCAATGTATCTAAAATAGGATTTAAACCTTGTTCTGCTAAGTCTCTACCGTATATTTCTAGGTCTATTTTCCCTGGGACTATTTCCTGACTAACACTTTTATTAGCGTCCTGTACAGCTGCTTTAAGGGTTTTACCACTTCCAGAGACTGTTTTCGTTGTACTCGGAGCGTCCTTCATAAACTGCAAGATTGCCATGGTGATTTCGAGCTCCTGATCCTCTGTAGAATCGACTCCTCGTGATAATATAATTCCTAGATCCTCTAGTTGTAAGGTTTCAATACAACTTGTAAGTAATAGTAAACTACATAGCAAGATAGAAATTCTTAATAGTTTCAACCACTACCACTTCCTTGTCGCTTTTTCCACTTATTCTTCACGAGGATGATGGGAATTAGAAGGAACGGATAAACATACGTAATCCAAAATCCATATTTGGCTACAATGTCAGTAACCTGAAAGACTTCATACCCATATTCGAAGAAGTTAACTAAAATTAGAATAAGCGCTGTGATTAACCAAAGTGATATTTTTTCAGGTAATTTATATAAACGCCTTAACCCATAGACCATTGCCCATAGCAGGAGAACTAGATTCGGTAGAATAACCATAAGCCACATCACAACGACAATGTAATCTAACCGTTCGATAAAGGTAAAGGAAGCGGTTTTAAATAGAATTAGTAATGACCAATCAATATGTTCTAACGCTTCAGCACTAAAATAACCAATCGTAATAATCATTACAAGTAACACAATGAAGGTTGAAAAGGTAACTCCTAAGAATGTCGGTAGTTTTGCTTTGTTTTTATTTTGGATAAACGGATAGATTATCATTAGTATTTCGAATCCTGAAAGTGTGTAAGCTGTTGCCCTGGCTCCTCTTAATAGGTCCGGAAATGAAGTTTCAAACATAGGTAATAAGTTATACCAATTCATTCTCGTCATCGGGTCATACAAAACAAATAACAACCAAATAGTAGATAGGAATAAAATAAATGTAACTCCTACCACAACACGTAGTCCACCAAAGATAGTGTAGAGGACTAAAATCATGATCAAAATGCTAAGAGCTAAATTAGGAAATGTGTGATATAGAAAAAGTTGTATAACTTGAATATAGGTTAGTAAAATCGAAAAAAAACTAACTCCTAAATGTACTATTAAAATAGTTCCTAATAATTTACCTAGCCATTGACCGAATATATCGACTTGTATTCCGAAATAATCAGCACTCTCATATTGATTAAGAATCCAAAACATTGCAAGTAATAATATACAAATATACGCAAAGGCAATCAAAATAGAAATCCAAGAATCCCTATGTGCTTCTGTAAATATAAATCGTGGTGCGCCAATTATTCCAACACCTATCTGTATACTGGAAATAATAAAGAAAAGGTATAGTGCTCGAATGCTATTTCCTGGTTGAATGGATACATCTACTTTCATACGTCACCTACTAATCAATATCACGAGTCTTATTTGCATCTTCTTTACTGTATCTTCTGATAGATTTAGGACGATAAGATTTGGCACGTTTACTAGTATGGTTAAATGGGGTCCGGAATAGTATTTTATTGAAGTCCTTTATTTGTAATGGATAAATTGGCGTTAAATATGGTCTTCCTAGTGATGTTAATCTAACTGCATGAATAATGATTAGTGCCAATCCAAATACAATACCTAATAATCCGAATAGCCCCGCTAAAATAATTAATGGAAAACGGATTAACCGGATAGTTGTACCAAATAAGTAACTAGGAGTCGTAAAGGAAGCAAGTGCACTCATCGCAACTACAATAATGAGAATATTACTTGTAAGCCCCGCCTCCACTGCAGCAGTACCTATTACAACACCTCCAACTATACCCATTGTTTGACCGACTTTTGTCGGTAAACGTGCTCCAGCTTCTCGTAATAGCTCAAGAATGAGCTCAAGTAGAATAGCTTCAAATAAAGGAGGAAATGGAACTGCAGCACGAGATTGCCCAATGGAAATAAGAATCTGAGTTGGAATAATGGCATACTGATATGTCAGTGCTGCTACATATGTTGGTGTAACAAGAATAGAGAAAAACATGGCTAAGAAACGCAATATACGTAAAAAAGTACCAGCCTGCCAACGCATATAAAGATCCTCTGTTGACTCTAAGAAGCTGAACATAGTAGCAGGAGCAATAAAACCTGAAGGACTATTTTCAACTAAAATTCCGACTTTACCTTTAGTAACACCATAGGTAAAGCGATCTGGACGTTCTGTAATATCGAACTGTGGAAATAAATTAGTCTGGGAGTCTTCCAAATACTGCTTTAAAACGATAGCATCCTCTACCTCGTCCACGTCCAGTTCTTGCAAGCGTTGCCTCATCGTTTGAATATCGTCGTCATTTGCGAGGTTTTTCATGTATACTAATCTGACATCTTTTGGCGAAAGAGTTCCTATCTTAAATTCCTCAAAAATTAAGTCTGGTGATTTTATCCGCCAGCGCACAATATTCATATTCTTTGCCAGTGATTCTGTAAACGAAATTTTTGGTCCTAATACAAGAGACTCTGTTTCTGCCTTTTCTAATGATCGACTTTCTTTAATTGGAAATAGATAACTTAATGTTTCGTTGTCACCTTCTATATAAATAAAAACTTCACCAATAATTAGCTTACTGAGTATCATCTCTAATTTATCAATGGTTGAACCTGTACTTAAAGGGAGATTGTTTTGTAAATTTTTTATAGACAGTTTTAGTTGTTTTCTATCAAAGTGAACTAATGGTGTTAGTAATCCTTTTTGTACCTGATCTGAGTCAATTTGATAATCAATAAAAAAAACAGCAACTCGTTTATCTCCAACCGTATATTGATTGAATTTTAAATCTGGATCATTATTAAATTCTCTCTTCAGTATCTTTTCAAGCTTATCCAATTTTATAGGGAAAATATCTGTTTCCTTCTTATTTTCTTTTATCTTGGTTTCTGTTTTTTTCCTCCACACAAAAAAACCTCCAGGCATTGCAAGTAACTAGTAGAACTTAGCTTGTGGAGAAATGGGGAATTTATGTATAAAAGAGGGTAGTGAAGAATAAAAAAAGAGAGGATTAGTCCTCTCTTGTAACAATATCAACTTTACCTGTTCCAGGATCAATTACGAGACCATGTACTTTGACATATGGTGGAAGAAGTGGGTGATTTCGAATCAAGTTAACACTTTGTAGAACCGATTCTTCAACCGTATCGAATCCATGAAATTCTTCTTCAAAATCGATACCAGCATGTTTCAGTGTGTGGATAGTTTCTTCTTCGATACCTTTTTCTATCATTTTATTGGTTAATGCCTTTGTATCAACACGGGACATACCACAGTCGTGATGGCCAATGACGGTAACTTCTTCGGCTTTAAGTTCAAAAATAGCTACTAGTATACTTTTCATGATGCTATCAAATGGTTTACGGATAATGGCTCCAGCGTTTTTTACGACTTTTACATCACCATTTTGAATATTCAGCGCCCTATGTAAAAGTTCTACTAAACGAGATTCCATACATGTGAAGATTACCATTTTTTTGTTCGGAATACTATCTGTCTGGTATTGTACATACTCTTTTTCTTCCACAAATTTTTTATTATACGTTAACATGTCATCAAGATGCATACTTATCACTCCTTATAGTTTGGTAAAATACCCCATAAAAACTATACCAGTTTTCGAACTATATAGAAAATATTTTATTAGAATGGGGGAGAGATGATGAATGGACACGTACAGATTTGTAAATTATGTAAAAAACCAAAGCGATATAGTGCCTTTTATATTTGTCAAGAATGTTTGGTTGAATTAGACAAGGTAAGTATGTTTATCAAAAAGAATCCGCAAGCAAGCATTGCAGAAATATCATATGGTATAAATTTACCCTCAGATTGTGTCCAGCGTATCATTGAATTCTTCCTTGGACCGAATAAACAAATTAAACAGTGAAGTGTAGATGTTTAAAAAGGAATAATTTTTTGAAAAACTTATTGACTTCTAAAATATACCAAATTATAATGGTGAAGTATTAAAAAATAGTAAAGGAGGGCATGAAAATGAAAAACATTATTTTAACACAATCAAAATACAATTTTATATTTCATGTGGCCTCTACTAAGCGGAGAAATGTATTCTAATTACTGGCATATTTTTAATCGTTTATGTAAGGTCACTGTGTGCTGTGGCCTTTTTGTAATATTTAGGGGAATTTCTGTCCTATTAGTTGTTTCCTAACTTACTTGCATGCGTCATTGGCGCATGCATTTTTTATTACAAAAATATCGTTTCACAGTACTGGATAGGAAAAATTAGGAACTCAAAAAAAGTTAACCATCGAGAGAAAAGAAGGTGATAAACCATGTTTCAAGTATTTAAGAAGTTAGATTGGTTTTTTAAGCATTATTGGAAACGTTATACGTTTGCGATTATTTCGTTAATCATGGCAAGTGCGATCGGATTAATCCCACCAAGATTACTAGGTTTTGCAATTGATCATATACAGTTTGAGACACTCACAGCTCATTTATTAACAATCATTATTGTTGGATATCTAGTCTTGATTATTGTCCATTATAGTATTTCTTTCCTATGGGATTATACCTTATTCAGTGGTGCTGTTATTTTGGAAAGATGGACACGAACGAAGTTAATCGATCATTTTCTTCGAATGACACCAACATTCTATGGAAAATACAAGACAGGTGACTTAATGGCCAGAAGTACGAATGATTTAAAGGCTATTGCCCAAACAGCTGGTTTTGGGGTTTTAACCTTGGTTGACTCCACAACGTTTATGTTCATGTTGATCGCTATGATGGGCTTCACTATTAGCTGGAAGTTAACTCTGGCAGCGTTAATACCATTACCGATTATGGCTATTATTATGAATAAATACGGTGCGGCCATACATGCAAGATTTACAGAAGCACAGGCAGCGTTTGGTAATCTGAATAATGAAGTACTAGAATCAATACGCGGAATCCGAGTTATTCGAGCGTTTGTTCAGGAAAAGCAGGATAGAAATCATTTTGAAGCAATGACAGAAGACGTCTATCAAAAAAATATAGCGGTTGCAAAAATTGATGCGATGTTTGAACCGACTATGAAAATATTGGTTGGCTTGTCTTACACGATAGGTCTTGGCTATGGGACCATTCTCGTATTCCAAAATGTGATTTCGTTAGGAGACCTAGTATCGTTTAACGTATACCTTGGTATGTTGATTTGGCCAATGTTTGCAGTAGGCGAATTAATAAACGTCTTACAACGTGGTAATGCCTCCCTGGATCGTGTTAATGAAACGATTAATTATGAGGCGGATGTTCAAAATCCAATCAGCCCAGTAGCTGTTTCTCATGTGTATTCAATTGATTTTCATGATGTATCCTTCTCCTACCCTGGTACAAAGGTTAATCAATTAGAGCATATTCAACTACAGGTGAAGAAGGGGCAAACCATCGGAGTTGTTGGAAAAACGGGTTCTGGAAAAACAACATTGTTTAAGTTGCTGTTACGTCAATACCCAGGTGTAAAAGGCAAAATTATGATCTCTGATGTTGATGTGGAGAACCTTACATTAGAACAAATTCGTTCTTGGATTGGGTATGTACCTCAGGATCAAATTATGTTCTCTAAAAGTGTCAGGGAGAATATTCAATTCGGGAAAAGTGATGCAACAGACGAGGAGATTTTCCGAGTGATGGAGCTTGCACACTTCTTAACGGATATTAAACAGCTTCCACAAGGACTAGATACCAAAGTTGGAGAAAGTGGTGTAACACTATCTGGCGGTCAAAAGCAAAGGGTTGCACTAGCTAGAGCATTTATTAAAGACCCGGAAATTTTAATATTAGATGACTCCCTTTCAGCAGTGGATGGAAAAACTGAGTCAAAAATTATTGAACACTTGCGTGAAGAAAGAAAAAATAAAACTACCTTTATTGCTGCTCACCGCCTTTCAGCAGTGACACATGCAGACCATATAATTGTATTAGAAGACGGTAAGATTGCCGAAGAAGGTACTCATGAAGAACTGATGAAGAATAATGGGTGGTATAAGGAGCAGTATGAACAACAACAGCTGGATGATGAGGAGGTGATCTCCTAATGAAGACTAAGGGATCGACAGAGAGAAGATTATTTCAATATGCTCTACAATTCAAGAAGAAGATTATTTTAGGTATTGTCTTTTTGATGATTGCGACAGCTTTAGAGTTAGCGGGGCCGCTAATTGCAAAGACCATCATTGATGAACATATTGTAGGTATCGAGGGAACTTGGTTTGAAGTTTCCGATAATAACGACCGGAACACAGTGGAATTTAATGATAGCTACTACAAGCGTTCCGACCGTATAGAAAATGAGGATATTCAAGTAAGCAAGAATACAATTTTGCAAATAGGACCTAGCTATTATCTGGTGGACGGGGATGTACCGTTACTTGGTGAAAGAAGTTTTGAGGATGATACGGTTACCGTTATCTCACAATCTGAAGAATTAACTTTCCCAGGGCAAAAGATTTCGGTAACAGACATCTATTCTTTCTTTAAGCCTGAACAAAGACCGATTTTCATGCTATTAGGTTTATATGTTGGATTACTATTGATTGCAGCTGTTTTTCAATTTTATAAGACATTCTTGTTACAAAAGGCATCTAATCAAATAGTGAAAAAAATGCGTATAGACGTTTTTGAACATACGCAGCGGATTCCTATCAATTATTATGTGGATCAGCCTGCAGGGAAAATCGTTGCACGAATAACGAACGATACGGAAGCAATCCGAGATTTATATGAACGTGTATTAAGTATCATCATCACTAGCGCTATTTATATGGCAGGAATTTTTGTTGCATTATTTATTTTAAATGCAAAATTAGCGGTATGGTTCTTATTATTAATTCCTCTTATTATTCTGTGGATGAAATTCTATAAATTCTTTGGAACGAAGTATAATAAAGTTATTCGTTCTACTATTAGTGAAATCAATGGGAAGATAAATGAAGCGATTCAAGGAATGACTATTATCCAGGCTTTCCGAAGAGAAGAGAAGACGAAAGAAGAGTTTGAAGAGTTAAATACGAGACATTTTAAATATCAGCGAAAACTAATTAAACTAAGTGCCTTAACTTCTTTTAATTTAGTAAATGTATTTCGTAATATTGCATTCGTAGCCTTCATTTGGTACTTTGGTTCCGCTTCATTGGATTTAAATACGATGATTTCGATAGGAATGTTGTATGCAATCGTTGATTTATTAACACGATTATTTGAGCCAGTGAACGATATCGTTAACCAATTGCCATTATTAGAACAAGCTAGAGTTGCTGGTACTAGGGTGTTTGCACTTATGGATATTGATGGAGAAGAGGTTGTTCAGGATCCCATTAAACGATACAAAGGAAATATTGAATTTGACAACGTTTCCTTTGCATACGATCATGAAGAGTATGTGTTAAAGGATATCTCGCTTTCCATTAAAGCAGGAGAAACAGTAGCCTTTGTTGGTCATACAGGCTCAGGTAAAAGTTCTATCATGAATTTATTATTCCGTTTCTACGATCCGCAAAAAGGCAAGATTACAATTGATGGATTTGACACAATGGAGTGGTCAAGGCAGCAAGTTAGAAGCCACATGGGAATTGTACTACAAGATCCATTCTTGTTCTCTGGAACTATTCTTTCTAATGTCACGATGAATGATCCGAAAATTAGCCGTGAAAGAGCAATAGAAGCTCTAAAAACAGTAGGAGCAGATCGGTTTATAGAAAAGCTTCCTAAGAAATATGATGAGAAAGTTACAGAAGGTGGAAGTACGTATTCGTTGGGCGAAAGACAGTTAATCTCCTTTGCGCGAGCTCTGGCATTTGATCCTGCAATATTAATCTTAGATGAGGCCACGGCAAATATTGATACCGAAACCGAGAATGTCATTCAAAAAGCATTAGAAATATTGAAGAAAGGTAGAACTACCCTTGTAATTGCTCACCGTCTATCAACCATTCAACAAGCAAATAACATATTTGTCCTTGAACATGGTAAGATTATAGAAGAGGGCAACCATGAAGCACTGATTGCTGAAAAAGGTACCTATTATCAAATGTATAAGATGCAACAAGGAATCTCCCAAAATTCGTCCAACGTGGGGTGACTTGATGGATAAAAATGAGCAAAAAAATGATATGATTGACCAAGACTTATATGAAGAATTCGAAGAGGAAGAACTGTATGAACTAGTGGATCAAGCTAGAAAAGATGCGCTTTTAAAGTCTAAATTGGAGAATCCAGATCAAAAGCCAAAGCGTCCCTTTCCAAAGTGGACGTTTTGGCTTATTGCCATAGTGCTGTTTATTAATGTGATTGCAATACTGCCACAAACGTTTTCAATACCAGCAATAGATTTTCTCATTACTTCAACAAAATTATCTGTTGACGAGGAGATAAAGTCCTATAAGGCAGCAGTTGTTGTCGTAGAAACGGAAGAAAGTAAAGGAACAGGTTTTGCTATTTCTGCGGATGGTTATATCATTACAAACCACCATGTAGTGGATGAAGAAACAAGTGTTACAGTTGCCTTCCCAGAAGAAGGGTTGTTTAAAGCAGAAGTAGTAGAGAATTATCCAGATGTGGATTTAGCAATATTAAAAACAGAAACAAAGGAAGAATTACCCTATCTGGAATTGGCCCAAACTGCACAGTTTAAGGAGAATGAACATATTTCATTTATAGGAAACCCACTTGCTTTTAATGGAATTGCTAATGAAGGAACAATCATTGGCTATACACAATTATCGGATTGGGATAGACCAGTGCTTATGATTAAAGCACCGGTTTACCGAGGGAATAGTGGCAGTCCAATTATTAATGAGGAAGGCTTAGTAATTGGGGTTATTTTTGCAACACTAGATCATGAAGAGCATGGGAAGGTAGGGCTATTCATTCCAATTGATTATTTACAGCAACAAGAAAAAAATACTACTTCTTAATTGAATATACTTACCGATATTAAATAGAAGAGAGTCGTGTACACTCTTCTATTTTTTATGGTTCCGATAATATTTTTCTTTCTCATCAGGAACCAGTTTGGTTTGTGGGGGAAGTTAACATAATTTAAACAAACTGTAACTCTTCTGTGACAGTGCCTGTAATATTTATACGATAAGATAGTCCTATTCAACTATAAAATTAATGTAATGGTGGACAAACATGACTTATTTAATGATAAATCGATATAATTTGATAAAATATATATATAACACACCCAAAAAATATGTAACACAAACGAAATATATGAATGCTAGGGGTGATCTCCGATGACAAATGAATTATTAAAAGACATCCCTTTAGAAGAGTTAATTAGAAAAGCGCAAAATGGTGATGATGTTACGCTTAACTTTTTACTAAAGAGTTATCAACCATTTATTGCGAAATGCGTTTCAGAAGTGTGTAAACGATATATTGACACGGAACGCGATGATGAGTTTAGTATAGGACTGTCAGCTTTTAATGAGGCAATTCGCATGTTCTCTCCAGATAGAGGTAGCTCTTTTCTAACTTTTGCAAATTTGGTTATTAAGCGTAAGGTAATTGATTATATTCGTTTCCAAAATAAGTATCCTGCTGCAATCTCTTTGGATGAAACATATGATGAAGAGAGTATGGAAAATCCAACTGAACTAGAAGCAGTAAAAGAGATTTACCAACAGGAGCAAGAAGCTTGGTATCGTAGAGAGGAAATTTTGGAGTTTAAGCAAAAGCTTGCTACGTATAAATTATCACTTGCGGAAATAGCGGAAGTTGCTCCCAAGCATCGTGATGCCCGAGACACTGCAGTTGGAATCGCAAGACTAATCCGAGATGATCAAGAGCTACGGGAATATGTTGAAAAGAAGAAAAAACTTCCTATTAAAGAGTTAGCTAAAAAAGTTGATGTTAGTAAGAAAACGTTAGAACGAAACAGGAAATTTATATTGGCAATCTTCATTATTCTTGGTGAAGATTATGTCTTTCTACAAGATTACTTAAAGGGGGTAGGTCAGTGAAAAAAGGAATAGTCATGGAACAGCATCGGGGTTTTACCATCGTGATGACCGATGATGGCCTATTCGAAAAAGCGTATCCAATTGCAAATGCATCAATTGGATTTGAAGTAGAATATGAACCAATAATTCAAAAACAATGGCTCGCTGTTTTGAAGGAAAAGTTTTTCACGATGCGAGTCGCCGCATTGGCATGCGTTTTCTTAATTGCATTACTACCATTTTATATGTGGACGAATCATAATAGTACGTATGCCTATGTTGATATTGATATAAATCCAAGTATAGAAGTGGAAATTAATGAGGACTTAGAGGTTATCAGTATTCTACCTTTTAACGATGACGCGGTATTGTTGATTGAGAAACTTGGTGATGTGAAGGGAAAAGATATTGAACGAGTAGTTGATAAAATTATTGCTGCAAGTGAAGAAACTGGCTTAGTGAATGATGAAAAGAATGTGTTAATTGGGGTACATTATGTGGAAGAAGATTCCAATAATACCGTACTAGATGCGATAGACCAACACTTTACTAAGAAAGCCTCTGAATGGGATGTTATTACCGTGGAAATTCCAGAAGAGATTAGAGAGACCGCGGAAGAGAAAAACATTTCTATGAATAAGGTCTTAGCTAATACAGTGAAAGAAAAAACAGTGGAGAAAGTTGATTCTATTTCAGAGGAAGACACAAAGGTATTGCAATCATTTTTTAACCAACATCCAAAAACAAAAGTGGAAATTACAACAGAAGAAGTACCACAGGAAACTAAGGTAAAGCCATCTATGCAAAAAATAATGTGGAGACTGTACAGCCCACTGAACAACGTCCACATCCAAGTGAATTAAAAAGTAAGAATGGAGAAATAAACGCTGCAAAACCGGAAAAAACGAACAAAAGAAAAATCAGCACCAACAGAAAAAAGCGGACAAGTCTAATGGAAATAATATAAATCACAATTCGGTACATCAAGAAAAAAAACAAGATAAAAACAATCAAAAAAAGTGGCATCCAGAAAAAAACAACAAGGGTTCTCATGAACCTAAATCCAAACCAGCTGACATACAGAAAAATCAATCTAATGACCACCGTGGAAAAACGAATGAACTCAAAGGAAATACGCCAAAACAGCCTGGAAATGGTCAAAATAAGAACCAAGAAAAAGGTCAAAAGGGAAATGGAAAGAATCAGGATTAGGTTTCTGATTATAAAAAACATTCAGGAGTAAGCTGTTTAGCCTACCCTGAATGTTTTTTTTGAGCATGAAAATCGTTTCGATTTCGTTAGACTTCCATAATTGCCGATGGTGTGTATTTCATCGCGTGGTCAATATAATAAAGAAGATTTTCATGCGATTCAACAATTCTTCGATCATCCAACGAATAATGGTAGGCATGTAGGAAGTTCTGTATCTTTTTGGATAATAAATCATCCTTTGTCCGTACCATTAATACTAATAAGTCATCCCATTGTCCCCATAACGTATAGTAAAGCGCCTTGTCGTAGTCTGGAATATCCATGAATTCCCCTCCTTAAAACTCCAAGGGTAATTATAGCTTCCCCGTATAATATATATATTTCTCTAGAACATATTTGGTGTGGTTACCAATTAAAGGTGGGCTCTAATTAGCATAAACAGATACAACCGATACATACTAAAAAAACAAAAGAGAGGGGTGAAATGATTATGAGAAATAAAATAATAACGCTTGCAGCGACATCATTCTTACTCGTTGCTGCTGGATGCGGGAATCAGGATGAAGAGGGGCAACAGGGTACCGATAATAATAATATTGAACCAGTAAGGTTTCAAAATAACGATGATACGGATTATCATCGGAACTACACGCTCCAACGCGATATAGAGGAAAGTAACACGTATGATGGTAATCCAACTCAAATAAGGAATGTAAAAAATAACAATGCAGCTAACAATAATGGCAATGACGGCAATGGAAATGGTGAAAAAACCAATCAATATGATGTTGCCGAAGAAGCTGCAGATTTAATCGAGAAAAGAGTTAAAGGTATTGATAACGTGTATGTATTCACTACCGATAACAATGCATATGTTGCGGCAGAAGTTGATAACAAGCAAGATGGACAAACTTCGGAGCTAACCGATGAGGTAAAAGAACAAATTTCAAAAGTAGTAAAATCTGTTGATCATGACATTGACAATGTGTATGTATCCACTAACCCTGATTTTATGGACCTAGCCGATAATTATGCAAATGATTTGGAAAACGGCGAACCAATTGAAGGATTTTTTGAGGAAATGGGCAACATGATTGAACGCGTCTTTCCGGAAAATAAATAGATACTCCAATAGTACTCCCGAATGGGAGTACTATTTTTTTAGCAGTTAGCAAAAACGAGCACATTCGCAGTGCGAATGCGAGTTTTTCAAAAAGGTGTATAGTAAAAGAGGGAAGGATCTAATTCTTTTCATATTCCTCAACATATGGTAGTGTATTACATATAATCCATATTAAACATAGTTGTTTACTATGATTTAAAAAAATTATATGGAGTTGGGTATATATGGGGAGAGAATTTTTAGATATTTTTGAAGGCTGGGCAGAGGAATATGACAACACAGTTAGTGGTTATGATCCAGAGTATAAAGAGGTATTTCATGCATATGATGATATCTTGGTGGAAGTAGCTAAAAACTCAGAAGGAAACATTTTGGAGTTTGGTGTAGGAACAGGGAATCTAACGGAGAAATTGCTAGAGAGGGGTCATGATATCATTGGTATAGAGCCTTCCCCTGCAATGAAAGCAATTGCTAATGCAAAACTTCCAGAAGCATTAGTAATGGATGGAGACTTTTTAGAATATCCTATACCAACTATACCAATTCATACGATAGTAAGTACGTATGCCTTCCATCACTTAACCGATGATGAGAAGGATAATGCTGTGAAGAAGTTTGCTGATATATTAGAAGTAAATGGAAAGGTTGTTTTTGCTGATACCATGTTCGAAACATTGGAAGCAAAAGAGAAAAAGACGAGTGAAGCAGAAGAAATTGGTTTTACCAATTTAGCAGCAGACTTGCGAAGAGAGTATTATCCTACAATGGAGACTATCGAAGGAATTTTTACAAAGCATAACTTTACGGTATCTTTCAAACAAATGAATGAATTTGTTTGGTTAATTATAGCAAAAAAAGAATAAGGAGAGGTAGAAGCACATGAAAAAGATGAATGTTGAAAGCTTTAACTTAGATCATACAAAGGTGAAAGCACCATATGTGAGATTAGTGGGAGTAACAGAAGGGGCAAATGGTGACAAGGTCTATAAATATGATATTCGTTTTAAGCAGCCAAACAAAGAGCATATGGAAATGGCAGGATTGCATTCAATTGAACATTTAATGGCCGAAAATATCCGAAATCATATGGATAATGTATTGGATATTAGTCCAATGGGGTGCCAGACAGGATTTTATCTTTCTATTTTAAACAACGATTCCTATGATGAAGCGTTAGTTGCACTTGAAAAAACATTACAGGATGTCTTAGCTGCCGATGAAGTTCCAGCATGTAATGAAGTGCAATGTGGATGGGCTGCTAATCATAGTTTAGAAGGTGCTAAATCAATTGCAGAAGAAATGTTAGCGAAAAAGGATGAGTGGAGAGAAGTATTCTAATTATAAATATCAAATAATGGGGTACTTCGGTAAAGAACTCATACCAGGTTCCCCATTGAGTTGCCTTTAGATGATGGGGTGAAGAAATGGCAATTTATCACTCATTACATGAGTTAATCGGTCAAACACCATTAATAAAGATTAATCATTTTGATCTTCCGAAAAATGTTAATCTTTATGCCAAGTTAGAGTTCTACAATCCTGGTGGAAGTGTGAAAGATCGCCTCGGTGTAGAGTTAATAGAGGATGCTTTGCAATCTGGAATGCTGCAAGCTGGCGGTACGATTATTGAACCTACCGCTGGAAATACTGGCATTGGATTAGCGTTATCTGCCCGTTCAAAGGGATTGAACGTAATATTTGTAGTTCCGGAACATTTTAGTCAGGAAAAACAAATAATTATGCAAGCGCTTGGAGCTAAAATTGTTCATACTCCTAGAGAAAAAGGGATGGTTGGAGCAATAGAGAAAACAAAGGAATTATTAGAAATGATTCCAAATAGCTATTCACCACAACAGTTTTCTAACCATGCAAATCCGAATACCTACTATAAGACATTAGCACCAGAAATTTGGGAAGACCTGAATGGTAATTTGGACGTTTTTATAGCAGGAGCGGGATCTGGAGGAACATTCATGGGATGTTCACGTTTTTTTAAAGAGAAAAATTCCAATATAAAAACAGTGATAGTGGAACCTGAAGGGTCAATTATTGCTGGTGGAAAACCTGGATCGCACCGTACGGAAGGAATCGGGATGGAATTTTTCCCTCCTTTCATCGATACACGTTATTTTGACCAAATTTACACGGTCCAAGATGATGATGCATTTCATATGGTGGAGAAACTTGCTAGATGTGAAGGCATTTTAGTAGGGAGTTCATCCGGAGCAGCAATGTATGCTGCGGTTAAAGAGGCGCAAAAAGCAGATGAAGGTGCAAATATAGTTGTCATATTTCCAGATAGTAGTGACCGATATTTAAGTAAACAAATTTACCCTGAAGTAATAGGGGAGGAGATATAAGATGCGTTCAAAAACAAAAATGGTTCACGGTGGAATTACTCGTGACGAACAAACCGGAGCGGTTTCTGTTCCGATTTATCAAGTTAGCACGTATAAGCAAGATGGAGTTGGTAATTTTCGTGGATATGAGTATTCGCGAACAGGTAATCCAACGCGTCATGCTTTAGAAACCGTCATTGCAGATTTAGAAAATGGAACTCACGGATTTGCGTTTGGATCAGGAATGGCTGCCATTACAACGGTTATGATGCTTTTAGACTCTGGTGACCATGTTGTATTAACAGATGATGTGTACGGAGGCTCTTATCGATTAATGACTAAGGTATTGAATCGCTTCGATTTAGACCATTCGTTTATCGATACTAGTGACCCAGCGAAAGTCAAACATGCAATCCAACCGAATACGAAGGCACTTTATATTGAAACGCCAACCAACCCACTACTCAAAATTACCGATTTAAAGAAGATGGCAGAAATAGCGAAAGAGCATGATTTGCTTCTGATTGTAGATAATACTTTTGCGACACCATACTGGCAGCAACCCCTTAGCTTAGGAGCTGATATCGTGCTGCATAGTGCAACAAAATATATCGGTGGTCACAGTGATGTCGTTGCTGGTTTAGTTGCTGTAAATTCAGCGGAATTAGCTGAAAAGGTTCATTTTCTGCAAAATTCTGTTGGTGCCGTATTAGGGCCACAGGATTCATGGCTTCTTATGCGTGGGATTAAAACATTAGCATTAAGGATGGAAGCTATAGAATCGAATACGAAGAAGCTAGCTTCATATTTAGTGGGACATGATAAAGTTTCAACAATCTATTACCCTGGCTTAGAATCTCACCTGGGTCATGAGATAGCGAAAAATCAATCAACAGGTTTTGGAGGTATGATCTCCTTTGATGTTGGTAGTGGGGCACGTGCTGAGAAAGTCTTAGAGCGGGTTAAGTATTTTACACTTGCAGAAAGCCTAGGTGCTGTTGAAAGTTTAATCTCGTTACCTGCAAAAATGACTCATGCATCCATACCAGCTGATAGAAGAGCAGAGCTTGGGATAACGGATGGACTGATTCGTGTCTCTGTCGGTATAGAAGATGCTGAAGATTTAATAGAAGATTTAGAGCAAGCATTAACAGAATAGTTTGCATTAGGGGCGTATGTTACATAACATACGCCTTTCTAATTGATGTTACTATCTATTTTTAAGGTAATAAATCAGATAGTTATTCCTATTCAATCTATGCTAAAATAGACACAATATAGTGAAGAGGATGTGAATGAATGAGTCAAAAAGCATTAGAATATTTAACAGAAAATCGTGATCGCTTATTAACTAAATTAAATGAGTTCTTATCCATTCCAAGTGTGAGCACAGATAGTGTACATAAAAAAGATGTTCAACAAGCTGCAAGTTTCTTAGAGGATTATCTAAACGAGTTAGGGTTTGAAAACGTACAAAAGATAAGCACTTCAAAACATCCGATTGTGTTTGCAGAGTATACAAAAGCAGGTCCGAATGCTCCCACGGTTTTATTATATGGACACTATGATGTTCAACCAGTAGATCCTATTGAGTTGTGGGTGAGTGATCCGTTTCAACCTGAGGTGAGGGACGGGCGTCTATATGCAAGGGGGGCTAGTGACGATAAAGGGCAAGTATTCATGCACCTGGCTGTGTTTGAGGCACTATTAGAAACAGAAGGTAGCCTTCCCCTCAACGTTAAGGTGTGTTTAGAAGGGGAAGAAGAAATAGGCAGTGAGAATCTGTATGCCATGCTTCAGGAAAACAAGGACCTATTCCAAGCTGATTTCGCTGTAATTTCAGATTCAGGAATGGTTGCAAAAAATCAGCCTACCATCCTATATGGTTTAAAGGGCTTTACTGGAATTGAAATAACAGTAACTGGACCTGACCATGATTTGCATTCAGGAATGTATGGGGGCGCCGTGAGAAATCCAATAATGGCATTAAGCCATATTTTAGCATCCATGAAAAATGAAGATGAAGTGGTTACTGTTGATGGTTTTTATGATGGCGTTGTTGGTTTATCAGATGAAGAAAGAGAATTGATTGAACAAGTTCCAGGTGAAGATTTTGTTAAAGCGACTGGTATTACAGAAACTGTATCTGAAGAAGGATATACACCGAAAGAACATACGATGGCACGTCCGACGTTTGAAATCAATGGCATTTATGGTGGATACCAGGGGGAAGGAACCAAAACAATTATTCCTACCTCAGCAACCGCCAAAATAACCTGTCGTTTAGTACCTGGTCAGGAGCCAGTAAAAATACAACATGCATTGGAAGCACATGTAAAGAAAGTAGCACCTAAAGGAATAACTGTAAGTGTAAAAAAAGAAAAGCTATCTGCAAAAGCATATAAAGTGGAACCTAATCATCCGTTAATCCAAAAAGCAGCGACAAGCTATACAAGAGCATTTGGGAAAGAGACTGTATATGTTCGAATGGGTGGATCTATTCCAGTAGTGGAATGGATAGAAGACATCTATAATATTCCAATTGTTCTACTAGGATTTGGAACGCCAGAAGACCGTCTGCATTCTCCTAATGAAAGCTTTCCACTTGATAGCTATGATAAGGGAATGGAGACATTAATATACTATTGGCATGAATTGAATAATAAGTAACGAGTGTTTCCCAGGAAAACTCCTGGGAATATCTTTCTATAGGGGGAATTAAGATGGAATATGCTGTGGAGAGGGTATTTCGTCCAGGGATTATAGATGATTTTTTGAAGGAATATAATCTTGATAAAACGTATAAATTACTAGGGGACTTTGAAAATTATGTGTATGAGGTTTATCGTGGTAAGGAAACATATATCTTGAGAATCACACATAGTTCCCACCGAAGTGAGGAAGAACTATATGGTGAATTAGATTGGATAAACTTTTTACATCAACATGGTGCAAATGTTTCTGTAGTGTTCCCATCCATAAATCAGAACTTAATAGAAAAACAAGTAGCGGAAGATGGTACCATCTTTTTTGCTTGCCTGTTTTCAAAAGTTAGCGGGGTACCCATTCGTTCTAATGATGAACGATTTTCAGAGCCATTTTTTGAGAGTTGGGGCAAAGAAATCGGAAAAATGCATAGAATTACAAAAGAATATCAACCAGATGCCGTATTCCGTAAGCAATGGTTTGAGGATGATTTATTTGAATTGGAAAAGTACGTTCCTCAAGAAGAGCTAGTGATCCAACAGACAAAGAAAGTAGTAGCGGTTTTAAAGGAATTACCTAGAGAAGAAGGCTTTGGGCTCATCCATAACGATGTACATAATGGAAACTTCTTCTATGATGGTAAAGGTATTCATGTGTTCGATTTTGATGATGCTTGTTACTTTTGGCATGTTTCAGATATCGCCATTCCATTATATTATTCTTGTTATTCGTTATTTCCAAATAAGAATATGCCTGGTAAAGAGGAGTTTGCTAATCGATTTATTACTGCGTTCATGTTCGGCTACCAACAAGAAATGGAACCACCGAAAGAATGGGAAACATTGTTACCTTTGTTTTTAAAGGTTCGTGATATTACACTTTACGCTGCTCTTCATAAAAAGATTGCTACGGAAGACCGGAATGAACTACTGCAGAAGAGGATGCAGGATATTAAGGACAGAATCGAGAATGGTGAACCGATTGTATTGGTGAATGGAAGAATAGGGGATTGATATGAAAATAGCATTAGTCACTGGAGTGTCTAAAGGATTAGGAGAATCGATAGCGAAGTTGTTTCTCGAGTCAGGTATCCATGTTTTTGGGGTCTCGAGAAATATAAATACCCGTTTAGAAAAGGTTGCTAAAACTAACACCGTAAACTTCCACCATTATTCTTGTGACCTAGGGAAAACAAGTGAAATGGCACAAACGGTTGAGCTAATCACAAAGGATATTACGACATATAACCCAACAGTAATCTATTTAGTCAATAACGCGGCAATGATTGAACCGATAAATCGTGTAATGGAGTTAGACCATCAATCTTTATCGGATCACTTTCAGTTAAATGCTGTTGCACCAATGTTCTTAATGAATCAGTTGTTGAAGTTCGCGACTTCTTTAAATACATCCTTTATCGGTGTTAATATAACTTCTGGTGCAGCGGAAAGACCAATTTTTGGTTGGAGTGCCTATTGCAGTTCGAAGGCAAGCATTAATATGTATACACAAACAGCAGCATTAGAACAAGATGTTCTAAAGACTGGTCACAAAATCATTGCCTTCAATCCAGGAATAATGGATACCAACATGCAAGAAACGATTCGCTCTAGTGCAAAAGAGGCGTTTGCAGAGGTTGATAAATTTAAAGGCTATAAAGAAAATAATCAACTACGTCATACAGAAACTGTTGGTGGGGTTTTAATTGATATTTTGAATGATGAGGCAAGTATTGAAAATGGAAAAATCTATCATGTAAATGAATATTTTTAATGAAAAAAGATGTCATTAGAGTAAAATCTAATGACATCTATTTATTCGATTAATAATATCCACCACTATAACCACCTGCACCAACGATGATTAACAGGATGAAAAGAACCACAATTAGCGCAAATCCGCCTTCAAATCCGCGACCCATTATGTCACCTCCCTATAGTTTAGTTATATATTTAAAAGTTAGACTATGCCCAAAATCCATTGCTGTATCCGCCGTAACCATAGCCACCATCATTGTTGTACCCACTAGCCCCTACTATGATTAACAATATAAATAACACAACGATTAAAGCAAAGCCTTTACCATAACCTCTTTCTTCTTTACTCATTACTTCCCACCTCCTCTACAATACAATGTATGTGATGTTTTCCCAGGTGACAGGGCGAATGTAAGGGTTTATGATGGTTAATTTACCCGTATAATTTTTGTTTTTAGTCATGGGCCTAATGAAAGTGCTGATAAAATGTGGTAAACTTATGAAATGGAAAACTGATAATAGCTGATTAGCTGTGATGAATAGAAAGGACGATTACATGATTACAAGAAAGAGCAAACGAGAAATTGAACAGATGCAAAAGGCAGCAGACCTACTTGTTCAAGTCCATAAAGAGATAGCAAAATTAATCAAGCCTGGAATTAGTACCATGGAAATTGACACGTTTGTCGATCGTTTTTTAGAAAAGCATGGTGCGGTTCCTGAGCAAAAAGGATACAATGGTTTCCCATATGCAACTTGTGCGTCCATTAACGATGAGATATGTCATGGTTTCCCAAGAGAAGAGAAACTGAAGGACGGAGATATTGTAACAATTGATATGGTAGTTAACCTTGATGGAGGCCTAGCGGATTCTGCATGGACATATGCAGTTGGAAATGTTGATGAAAAAGGTCTAAAGCTAATGGAAGTTACAAAAAAATCTCTATACCTAGGTGTTGAGCAAGCTCGTGCGGGAAATCGTATTGGTGATATTGGTCATGCTATTCAAGCATATGCGGAAGCGGAAGGATTTTCTGTTGTGCGTGATTTTACAGGTCATGGCATCGGACCAACTATTCATGAAGACCCACATATCCCGCACTTTGGATTACCTAACAAAGGACTTCGTCTAAAACCAGGAATGGTCATTACAATCGAGCCAATGTTAAACGAAGGGGACTGGCGCAGTCAAGTTGATGATAATGGTTGGACGGCTAGAACTATTGATAAAGGTAGATCTGCGCAATATGAGCATACAATTGTTATTACGGAAGGCGATCCGATTATTTTAACAGAACAAGATAAATAAAGAATGGAGAATCTGTACCTAGGGTATGGGTTCTTTTTTGTTTGGTGGGGAGTTCTATCCGAATCGCGCCACCTTGGAGTAAAGTTGCACGGGCCGAGCTAGAAGCCGCTCGAGGAGCAGTGAAGTTCGCGCAAGTTGATGATTAAGTTACGAGAGTTGATGTCAAAGTCGCGCGAGTACACCCTCGCCGCGCGAACTATTACTCAACTGTCGTGAGTTTTCCAAATCCCGCGTAAGTATTAATAAACCTCGCGCGCCGTGGGAGGAGTCGCGCCACCTTGGAGTAAAGTTGCACGGGCCGAGCTAGAAGCCGCTCGAGGAGTAGTGAAGTTCGCGCAAGTTGATGATTAGGTCGCGCGAGTTGATGTCAAAGTCGCGCGACCGACGCGAAAACTAACTCAAGCCAAGCTAGAAATCATACGACTATCTCAGGCCATGCAAGAGAATCCACCTAAAAAACGAAATAAAATAAACAATTTCAGTTTTCACTTTCTTTTAAATCAGTTATAATAGTAGAAATTTTACTAGAGGAGACGCGTAAATGGGGATTGGAAAGGTTGATAGAAAGTCGACATCTGTATTCAAACGTGGTTTAGCTGTTGGGTTTCCAATTATGCTTGGATATATTCCCATCGCTATTACATATGGCGTTTTAGCAAAACAGTCTGGTTTATCTTTATTAGAATTAACATTCATGAGTGTGTTTGTGTTTGCGGGAGCAAGCCAGTTTATGGGGGCGAATATGATTGCTCTCGGGGCAGGCGCTGTAGAAATTATTATAGCAACTTTTGTTTTAAACTTTCGACACTTTGTCATGAGTTTATCCTTTATGAACCGTATGCGACCAGTAGCTTTAAAATGGAAACTGCCACTTTCTATGGGACTAACGGATGAGACATTTGCTGTTTCCTCCTTACATCCAGAAGAAGCAAAGGAAGAGAAGGGCTATTTATTTTATGGGGCGCTAACCCTTGTGGCGTATATTTCCTGGGTAGTCGGTTCATTTCTTGGTGGTGTATTAGGTGAGGTTATCCCGGAGGCTCTAAGCCAAAGTATGGGTGTTGCTTTGTATGCTATGTTTATTGGCTTATTAGTTCCTTCTGTTAAGAAAGAATTTAGAGTAGGGTTGATAGCGATTATTGCAATGTTAATCAATGTGATATGTCTCCAGTTTATGAGTAGTGGATGGGCAATTGTTGCAGGTACAGTATTAGGTGGCTTTAGTGGTGTATTTTTATTGAAGGGGGAAAAAGAATGATACTTTTGATTATTATCGGGATGTCGATCGTTACGATGCTCCCAAGAATTATCCCTGCCTTCATTGTAGATAAGCTACAGTTTAAAGATTGGGTAAATCGGTGGCTTAACGCAATACCTTATGCTGCATTAGGTGCATTAATTTTTCCAGGCGTGTTATCTGTTATTCCAGATAAGCCGTATATCGGCTTAGTAGGTGGAATAGTAGCTATCATTCTAGCGTACTCTGGACTTAACATTATCTTCGTTGTAATTGGATCAATAGTATCCGTCTTTTTATTATCTACATTGTAATGGCATTATTTGATCTGGTTTCTCATAGAATAACATATAGTTTTCTATGAGAAATGTTGCTAAAGTTTATATTCCGTTAGAATTTATATAAAAAAATAATTGACATGAATCGTGATATGCATTACTATTAATCCCAGCATAAATAAAGTCTATCTTATTAATAGCCGCTGAGACGAGGGGTCAAAGATGCGGTGGCAAACCAGTTTGATTAAAAAAATCAGATATGGGGCCCAACCTGAGCGCAAAACTAGAATTGTTTTGCGAACAATAAGAGGATAAGCAGCTGATATTAATCGAAGCTTTCCTTAGGTTGTAGGAGAGCTTTTTTTATGCCCAAAATTGTAAAAAAATGGAAGGGATGGTTAATATTGGTAGAAAGAGTTTTATTTACTTCTGAGTCTGTGTCAGAAGGACATCCAGATAAAATTGCAGATCAAATTTCGGATGCTGTGTTGGACGCTGCGCTTGAACAGGATCCATTTTCAAGAGTTGCGTGTGAAGTGTTTACGACAACTAATACAGTCATTGTAGGTGGTGAAATTACCACTTCAGCAATTTTGGATATTGAAAAAATTGCACGTAATACTTTAATAGAAATCGGATACACAGATGATCGTTTCGGTATTGATGGACATACGTGTGATGTACGAGTGCTTGTTCATACTCAATCCCCCGATATAGCATTAGGTGTAGATGTATCGAGTGATATGAAAGCGATTGGTGCTGGTGATCAAGGAATTATGTTTGGTTATGCTACAGATGAAACAGATTCTCTGATGCCTTTAGCAATTCAAATGGCTCACCAACTAGTGAAGCAAGCTTCTCTACTACGGAAAAATGGTGAATTTTCATGGGCACGCCCGGATATGAAATCACAAGTAACCATTGACTATACAGTACCGAATCAACCAAAGATTGATAGTGTATTAATGTCCATACAGCATGATGAAAATTTTGATAAAGAAATATTTGAACAATACGTTACAGAAACTATTATTAAACAAACTGCTCGAGACTTTGGATTGAATCAAGACTTTAGAATTTTAATTAACCCTACAGGGCGATTCGTTGTAGGGGGACCACATGGTGATACAGGGTTAACTGGTAGAAAAATAATTGTGGATACGTACGGAGGTTCTGCTAAACATGGTGGTGGTGCATTTTCTGGTAAAGACTGTACCAAGGTAGACCGTTCTGCAGCATATGCCGCACGCTATATAGCGAAAAATATTGTTGCGGCTAGTTTGGCTAAGAAGTGTGAAATCCAGCTTTCTTATGCAATCGGTGTGAGTGAGCCAATTAGTATTGCGATTGATACATTTGGAACTGAAACGGTTGAAAAAGAACAATTGATTAGAGCTGTTCGACAAGTGTTTGATTTAACACCAGCAGGTATTATCGAGATGCTAAATCTACGAAAACCACAATACAGACAAGTCGCTGCATATGGTCACTTTGGACGAACCGACCTATCCCTTCCTTGGGAGAGAACCGATAGGGTAGAGGATGTAAAACAAGCATTGGAAATAATCGAGCCTGCGGGAGTTAGTAGGTAATGAGTCAGGTAAAGGAACTTGTCGCCAACCGCAAATATTCTTTGAGCCAAGATAAGATGCCTTTATTCAATGCCTTAGTGAACTATGCGAAACAAGATGTAACTCCGTTTGACGTTCCAGGTCACAAAATGGGCTCTAGAATGAATCCATTAAAGTCGATACTTGGGGATATGGCACTCCGAATGGATGTGAATTCCATGAAGGAATTAGATTTACTGAGTCATCCTCAATCCGTAATAAAAGAAGCACAGGATTTAGCAGCTGCTGCCTTTGGGGCGAAACAAGCATATTTTCTAGTGAATGGTACGACAGTCGGGATTCAAGCTATGATTATGGCAACTTGCAAACCAGGTGATACATTACTAGTGCCAAGAAATGGTCATAAATCTGTAATGGATGGAATTATATTAAGTGGAGCGAGACCGGTATTTATTCAACCAGAGGTGGATTACCATTTTGGCGTTTCACATGGTGTGTCAGTGAAGAATGTGGAGAAGGCTATTAATGAAAATCCAAATGCTAAAGCATTATTAATCACGTATCCAACTTATTTTGGAGCGATGAGTAATTTAGAGAAAATTTGTCAGTTAGCTCATGAACAAGAAATCACTGTTATCGTAGACAGTGCACATGGGGCTCATTTGCCCTTTATTTCAGAAGACATATTAGATCCAATTTCCGCGGGTGCAGATGTGGTAACCATTAGTATGCATAAAACCGGCGGCTCTATGACGCAAAGTTCTATACTTCTTTTACAGAATAATAGAGTAGCACCTGAGGCTATCCAAAAAAATCTTAGTTTGTTGCAATCAACTAGTGCTAATTATTTGCTATTAAGTTCTTTGGATGTTGCTAGAAGGGAAATGGTTTTATATGGGAATGAGCGTTATCTTCGATTAAAACCAATTGTTGAGAGAGCGATAATTGATATAGAATCAAATTCTCGGTATGAGGTATTAAAGAGTCATTATCTTGAAAAGCATTTTGACCAATCATATGACTGGTCAAAATTAGTAATCAGAGTAAATGGAATTGGATTAACTGGATTTGAGGTATATAGTATTTTGAAAGCTGAATATGGAATACAAATGGAACTTGCTGAGGGGTATGTTGTCATGGCTGTTATTTCAACTTCTGACACAGAAAGTTCTATTAGAAAGCTAGTAAGAGCTTTAAAAGATATAGAGGAAAAGTACGGTGAAAAGACTGTTCTTATGTCTACTAATGTTACAGCTAATCAGGTTAACAAACTTATTCTTAGTCCAAGAGAAGCTTTCTATGCAGAGCAAGAGACTGTTGATATATATAATGCAGTGGGACGAATTAGTGCTGACACATTAATGATCTATCCTCCAGGTATCCCACTTGTAATCCCTGGAGAACTAATTTCAGATGATGCTGTAAAGCAGTATCATTATTATCGCCAAACGTTGGGTACGGTGTTAAGTGAGGCGAAAGAGGCAAATCATATTACGGTCGTAAAGGAGAATGAGTAATATGGGTATTGAATTATCAACTTTAGGGAGACATGTCCTAATTGAATTTTATGGTTGTCCAAGTGATATTATTGAAAACAATGCATTAATTGAAAAGTTTATGAACGAGGCTGCAGATTATTCCGGAGCTACAATCGTCGATTCGGTATTTCATCATTTCAACCCATATGGTGTTTCAGGAGCCGTAATAATTGCGGAGTCACATTTGACTATTCATACATGGCCTGAATATGGTTATGCCTCTGTCGATGTATATACATGTGGCGATACTGTAAGTCCATGGAAAGCGGCTGAATACCTAAGTGAGAAGCTAAAGGCTAAGAAAACTGAATCCTTTGAAGTTCCGCGCGGTATGGTAGATAAAATTAAACAATTTGCTATGCATGAAATAAGTGAAGTACAAGTTAAATCAATGTTAGAAGGTGTATCGAAATGAATTGGTATACGGAACAGTGGAGCAAGAATTGTAACTTTTCGATTGCATATGAAACCTTACTTCATAGCGAAAAGTCTACTTTCCAACAAATTGATTTTTATAAGGGAGAAGAGTTTGGTACCTTCTTTACCCTTGATGGATTAATGATGGTAAATGAAAAGGATGAATTTATCTATCATGATATGATAGTTCATCCCGCTTTTGCCACAAACCCGAAAATTAAAAAAGTGTTGATCATTGGCGGTGGTGATGGAGGCACTGCACGAGAAGTGCTACGTTACCCAACAGTAGAGAAAGTAGTTATGGTAGAAATTGATGAGCGGGTATTCCGTTTATGCCAGGAATATCTTCCCATCACAGCTAGTGGGGTAGAAGAGGATAGAAGAATGGAACTTTGTTTTGAGGATGGCTTGGCCTATGTCAACCAAGCAAATGATGCATCTTTTGACCTCATAATTGTAGATTCTACCGATCCTATTTCCGTTGGAGAAGGGTTATTTACTACTGCATTTTATCAAGAGTGCTATCGTGTACTAAAAAAGGACGGTATCTTAATCAATCAACATGAGTCACCTTATTTTGCAGAGTATGCAGAAAATATGAAAAAAGCTCGTGAGAAAATAAAAGCAATCTTTCCTATCACAGAAGTCTATCAATATCATATGCCAACGTATCCATCCGGACACTGGCTGTTTGGTTTTGCATCTAAAACACATGACCCCATAAAGGATGTAAAAGTGGAAGAGTGGAAAAACTTTGGTCTGAAGACGAAATATTACAATACGGACTTACATGTTGGATCCTTCAGTTTGCCGAACTACGTAAGGGAGGCACTAGGCAATGGGAACTAAGCAATTAAATATTAGTACATTTATAGGCTGTGAAAAAACATATGAAGAGGCAGATGTAGTACTTTTTGGAGTACCTTTCGACGGTACAACAAGCTTTCGTCCAGGAACTCGTTTTGCCATGCAAGCTATTCGAACTGATTCATATGGGCTAGAAACTTATTCACCTTATCTTAATAGAGATTTGGAAGATGTATCCATTCATGATGGTGGGGATTTGGAATTGCCTTTAGGAAATACCGAAAAGGTCTTAGAACAAATAAAAGAATTTAGCCAAGAAATTTTAAAGGATGGAAAGAAATTTTTAATGGTAGGTGGAGAGCATCTCGTAAGTTTACCTACTATAAAAGCAGCTTATGATAAATTTCCAAATCTTCATGTGATTCATATTGATGCACACACTGATTTACGGGATGCGTATTTAGGAGAAAAGCTCTCTCATGCTTCCGTCATACGTAGAAGTCATGATTTTCTAGGTGACGGCAGAATATATCAATTTGGGATTCGTTCTGGGATGAAGGAAGAGTTTGAATGGGCTAAGAAGCATACGTATATGGAACGCTTCTCGCTTGAAACGTTGAAGGATATTGTTAATCAGCTTCAAGATGTACCAGTATATGTTACCATTGATTTAGACGTATTGGACCCAGGTGTATTTCCAGGAACCGGAACTCCAGAACCGGGTGGAATAACATATAAAGAACTATTGGAAGCTATACAACAATTACAATCATTAAACCAAATTGTTGCTGCAGATTTAGTGGAGTTATCTCCACAGTATGATCCTTCTGGAGCTTCAACTGCAATGGCTTGTAAAACAGTACGAGAAATGTTATTGACTTTAATAGACTAATAATCAAAAGAATAACTAATCACTAGATAAACAAAAAAGAGTATTCCAAAGTTTTAGTGAATGCATATCAAACTTAATCCCCCTTAAGGTAATCAATGTTATTAATATTGTTGCCTTGAGGGGGATTTATATTTATTAAGCATTATTCTCGATACGGCTCTATGTGTATATGCGTGTATAAAATACCGTGCTTTTTAGCAAGCTCTTCTTCAATTTTAACCGTTATATCGTGCCCCTGTCTTACAGTAAGGTTGGGGTCCACTTTAATCGTTACATCCAAAACGGATTGATTACCAAGAGCTCTTCCCTTAATATCCTCTACTTTCATTACATCTGGGAAATTAGTGATTTCGTCTTTAATAACTTTAAGACGTTTTTCATCAAAACCGTCCGTAAGTGTTAAGGTGGAATCCTTAAATATTTCCCAAGCGGTTTTGCAAATGATAATTCCTACAATTAGACCAGCAAGTGGATCAAGCCAGAATATCCCAAACTGTGCACCAATTATTCCTATAAATGCACCAATACTAACGAGCGCATCTGATCGGTTATCCTGTGCGGCGGCATACAACGCACTACTATTAATTTTACGTGATAAGGTAAGATTATAACGATACACGAAGAACATGACGATTGCTGCACCGATAGCTGTCCATGCAGTTAACATATCAGGTTTTACAATATGATCCTCAAACATCTTCCCAATAGTAGAGAAAATAACCTGCAAACCAACTGCTACCATGATAAATGCCGCAAGTAAGGATGCAATAGTTTCCGCTCGGTAGTGTCCATACCGATGATTTTGATCAGGTGGCTTTTGAGAGATTTTTAACCCGATAAGAATAGCAATTGAAGCAGCGACATCTGTAGTGTTATTCAATCCATCAGCCCATAACGCATCTGAGTCTCCTATGGATGCTATGACAAGTTTAGTACCAGCGAGGAATAGATAAGCAAAAATACTAATCCATGCTCCTTTTTCACCGCTTTTCATATTATTTGGTTGATTCATTCCATTTTAGCCTCCGTTATTTCCTAGGTAACTTTATCACTATAACAAAGCTAATATAGGTGGGTCTAGAGAAAAAGATGAGCGCCCAAGAATATCATTTGGCATGTTATAAGTATGTTTCCCAACCCCAATAATTATGACCAAGTTCTAGCTTATCCACCTTAAAATTTTGATTGCAATTATTCAAAAAATTTAGGATAATAGTAATAAAGGAGCAAAGGGGCGTATTCCAATGAAAAAGGAAAAGGTAGTCTACCTGTTTTGTCCGTATAAAGGAAAAGTCCTAAACGCTAAAAGAGAGATATCCTTTGAAATTCGCTTAACATCACGCTTAATTTTGGATGAAATCTGCTTTAACTGGAACAAAAGAGTTCTAGAGGATAGAATAAACCAATCTATTCAAAACGGAAATAAAGAAGAATTTGCAAGCGTTCGGAAGGAATATCTACAATATATATGGGAGTAAACCGTACGCATCTATATCCAGCCTTGCCTTTAGTTTGGTAAGGCTGTTTTTATGACAAATTGGAGGAATTCTACTATTGCCTGCAAAGTTTTCACTCGAAAGTGCAGTTCTAAAGGGGGGATCTTATGAAGCTAAATGAATCCATATTAAAGCGACAAAACCGTATTCTTATGTATATTATGTTATTTGCTGTGTTTCTGGGATTAGGAGCTGAAATAGTTGTAGGGGCACCTCTGAATAATATGTTAGCGCTAACATTTGGTGGTGCTATTGGTGTAGGATTAATGGCATTTTTTAATCATAAAAAAATCTATTTAAAGGTAGTTCCGTACATAGCCCTAATTTGTCTAACAGGTGTATCAATAGTTATCATGTTAAGCTCCAATTATGTCACGAATATGTTGTTTACATTCTTTCTATTAGCGGTTTCAGCAGTATCCTTGTCAAAAGCAGTATTGACTTCCGGAAGTGTACTAGGAGTATCCCTACTTGTCTTCTTTATTGCGGTAAAAGGTGATGTAGTAGGATTCGATATTCGGTCAGCTGCAATCGCATTCGTGTTTTATGTGTTAATTTTTCTCGTATTATTTATTCAAATTAGAGTATCTAGAAGTTTCTTCTCTACGATGGAGAATGCTATATCAGAAATGGAAGAGAAGACTATTATGGAAAAACGTCAATCTGAGTATGTACAAGCAGGAGCATTAAAAGTTAAAGATCAAATGGCGATTATTGAACAGGACAGTAGTTTAAATCAACAACAGATGAAAGAGATGCTGGAAGGGTTCAGAGAAATTGCGATGGCAACACAGACTCAAGCAGAGACTGCTTCCAATATATCAGAATCAACGGTCTCCACTAACCAGTCATTAGAAAAGATGATTAACTCTTTTACTAGAAGTGTGGAAGACGGAGAACATCTTATGAATCTTTCTTCAAAAGGCAAAGATTCTATGGATGCATTAACGCAAACGATTAATAATTTCAACCAGTCCTTTAATAATCTAACGACCCATATGGATAACTTGGTCAAGAGAATTGATGAGAATAATGCCAATGCAGAAAAAATCCAGGATATAGCAGAGCAAACGAATTTATTAGCCTTGAATGCTAGTATTGAGGCGGCTAGAGCTGGTGAATTTGGTAAAGGATTCTCTGTGGTTGCTTTGGAAATACGTAAACTTGCTGAAGTGTCACAGTTAACAGCAAAACAAATCCGAGAAAACCTAGAGATGATAGAATATGATGCAAAGAATACGCAGCAAGAGGTACAACAAAACAAAGCCTATTTAAAGACTAGTGCTGATCATACTAGGATTTCAAAAGAAAATTTTGAAATTATTTCTGAACAGCTACAAAACTTCATTAAGTATTTACAATATTTACATCATCAAACAAATGCTATAAAAGGATCGTCTGAAACCATTGAGATATCTGTTGATAACCTCGCATCTATTATGGAAGAAACGACAGCAACAATGGAGGAATTAGAAGCGATGGTAGATGAACAAGTCAATCGGATGTCTAATTTAGTAAGTGCCATTGAAGTGACGAATGAGGCTGCTGCGTCGCTAGAAAGGATTCAGATAGAAACTTAACGATAACTTAACAATAGCTGTACAAACATTTTGCTATGCTAATGGTGAGGGGAGTGTTTTTATTGAATAAAGATAAAAAAACACAATTAAGCTGGGCACTGTATGATTTTGGAAATTCAGCATTTGCAACAACGATGCTAGCAGCGATTCTACCAATTTTTTACTCGAGTGTAGCTGCCAATAATATTGACGAAAGTTTAGCAACCAGTTACTGGGGATATGCGAATTCGATTGCAGTATTAATAGTTGCGATTTTGGCTCCAATACTAGGTGCTATTGCTGATTTTTCAGCTGCAAAGAAAAAGTTTCTACGCTTTTTTGCATTTATGGGGATGATAGCAAGTGTTCTTCTTGCTTTTACGGGTGAAGGAGACTACATATTTGTAGCAATATTATTTATCGTTGGATCTATTGGTTTTTCTGGTGCGAACGTATTCTATGATGCTTTTTTACCGGAAGTTGCCGATGAAAAGGATATGGATAAAGTTTCTTCAAAAGGATTTGCATTAGGATATGTTGGTGGAGGAATTTTATTATTAATTAATGTATTGATGATTCTAAAGCCAGACCTATTTGGTTTAACGACTATCAGTGCGATGCAGGTATCCTTTGCAATGGTCGGTGTGTGGTGGTTAATTTTCTCCATCCCTTTATTAAAAAATATTCATGATGAGAAGAAACAGCCTATAAAACGAGACAAATCCTACATGGCGATTGGATTTACTAGAATCGGAAGTACGTTTAAGGAAATACGACAGTTCAAGCAATTATTACTTTTCTTATTTGCTTTTTGGCTATTTAATGATGGTATATCCACGATTATACGTATGGCTACCATCTACGGAACAGAAATAGGAATTGATCAAAATGACCTGATCGTTGCGTTGTTAATTACACAATTTGTTGGGATTCCATCTACCTTCTTCTTTGGTTGGTTAGCAGGAAAAATTTCAGCGAAAAAAGCATTAATGATCACGTTAATAATATATTTAGGAATTGTTATTATTGGATACTTTATGAATTCTGCCTTGCATTTTTATATCTTAGCAACGATTGTTGGACTTGTTCAGGGAGGTGCTCAAGCTCTCAGTAGATCGATATATGGTAGGATGGTACCTTCCAATAAGAAAGGTGAATTCTTTGGCTTCTATGGGATATCATCCAAATTCTCGGCTGTATTTGGTCCTTTCCTATTTGGTTTCGTAGGCCAACTGACAGGGAATAGTCGATACGGAATACTATCCTTAATCTTCTTCTTTATTGCTGGTATTATCATTTTGAGTTTTGTCAATGTAGAGAAAGGTGCACAAGCAGCAAAGAACGCAGCTTGACGAGTCATTTCCTATACCTAAAACACCGCACAGATTAAACCGTGCGGTGTTTTCTTTTCTAATTATATGATCGGATCACTATACTGATTACGCACGTTCAACTCCAAGGGCAGCCCTGTATCATAAGAAATATCTCCGATAGATGACACTAATTCCTCTCGACTTGTTCCATCGTTTCCCCAATAACCAATAACTTTTCTCATAATCTCTATTCCCTCAATACGAGCTTGTTCATATAAATCAATAAAGCTTTTGTTACTTGGGTTTTTAGTAGCCGGATGATACCATGTCTCATGTTTTAAATTAAGATAATCTATCTCCTCTTTAATGGGTTGATGGGAAAAAGAGGAAATCGTTGATTTGAGTAATCTGTTTTTCCAGCCATGAGGGTCGGCCAATAGCTTTAAAGCCAATTTCATATCGTTTAATGCCTTTATGATATTTTTTTTCGTGTTTTGCTCCAGTTCAGGAAAGTGTTTATGAATAGTTAAATAGAGTAATGTCGCAATATCATTTTTTTGCTGTCTATTTAGGTGAATCTCTTTATAAACTGGGGTTTTCCATGTTTGTAAATTTTTGTACCGTTCCATCATTAATGTATCAAGAATAATTTCAAATTTTGAGTGCTTGTTTCCCTCATATCCAGCACGATAATGGATATATGGATGTGCATTTCGATCAAGAATATGATGGGTGACAAAACCGAATACAAATGATTTTAATTCGTCGGTACCGTCTTTAACAGAGTCGATTAAGTCTATTAAGAAGCTTCCACATTTTTCAGTGTGAAGAAGCGAACCTATTTCATTGACCTGAGTATCTTCCATCCATGGCCAAAAATGATAATAAAAGAATGGATCTGGACCTTGTGCACCTAGATTTAGGATATAACTATGCTTTGGAATGGATTTAGGGCTTTCTATTGCATCAACAATATCTTCACAAAAAAGCATATGTGTCCAAATATTTGGCATGTAAAGCCCTCCTATCTATATAATGTTCTGGTATTCCATTATAAGAATGGTAATACCGGGCTATGTATTCTTAAAAATATTATATTACTTAAGTATAATAGTAAATGAACAAGGAAGGCTTTACAATTTTGTGAATTAATAATTGTCAGTATAAAATTTTGCGAAGGAGAAATGAAATTGATTTTCATTTGTAGAAAATTTGATACAATAGAGAGGGATTCAAAAAGAACATTGGGGAGGAAAAACAGATGGATTATCGTATTGAACATGATACGCTTGGAGAAGTGAAAGTACCAGCAGAAAAATATTGGGGTGCACAAACCCAACGTAGTAAGGAAAACTTTCCAATAGGAACAGAAACAATGCCAAACGAAATAATTAAAGCGTTTGCAATACTTAAAATGACTGCAGCAAAGGCGAATAGTGATTTAGGGTTATTGGATGCCAAAAAAGCTGAGGCTATTGAATATGCTGCTTTGCAAATAGTTGAAGGTAATTTAGACGACCATTTTCCATTAGTTGTGTGGCAAACAGGTAGTGGTACACAATCGAATATGAATATGAACGAAGTAATCGCATATGTAGGGAATATGTGGTTAAAGGATCAAGGTAGTGACCTAGTACTTCATCCGAATGATGACGTAAATAAATCACAAAGCTCAAATGATACATATCCAACAGCAATGCATGTTGCAGAAGTACTTAAGTTAGAGGATGTTGTACTGCCGGCACTACGTCAGCTAAAGAATACATTCCAAACAAAAATGGATGCATTCGATTCAATTGTAAAAATTGGACGAACTCATTTACAGGATGCTACGCCATTAACCCTTGGGCAAGAGATTAGTGGATGGCATCGTATGCTTGAAAAATCCGAAAGCATGATTCAAGCTAGTTTACCATACCTAAAAGAATTAGCAATTGGTGGTACAGCTGTTGGGACTGGGTTAAATGCTCATCCAGAATTCTCAGAACGAGTATGTGTAGAAATTAGCAGATTCACAGGAAAAGAATTTATTTCCGCACCTAATAAATTCCATGCGTTAACTTCTCATGACGAGACAGTGTTTGCGCACGGTGCTTTAAAGGGACTTGCAGCCGATTTAATGAAAATCGCTAATGATGTTCGCTGGTTGGCTAGTGGCCCCCGTTGTGGTATTGGCGAAATTACAATTCCGGAAAATGAACCAGGAAGTTCTATCATGCCAGGTAAAGTAAATCCCACTCAAAGTGAAGCTGTTACGATGGTAGCTGCACAAGTAATGGGAAATGATGCAGCAATCGGATTTGCTGCAAGTCAAGGTAATTTTGAACTAAATGTATTCAAACCAGTTATTGCTTATAATTTCTTACAATCTTGCCAGCTTCTTGCTGACAGTATGTTATCGTTTGATGAGCGATGTGCACAAGGTATCGAACCAAATCATGATCGGATTGAGAAGAATTTAAATGACTCATTAATGCTTGTTACCGCATTAAACCCTCATATTGGTTACGAAAATGCTGCTAAAATTGCTAAGAAAGCATTTGCCGATAATTCAACCTTAAAAGAGGCGGCAGTTGAATTAGGTCTTTTAACAGATGAAGAGTTTGATAAATATGTTGATCCAAGAGAAATGACACATCCAAATGTATAAAGTAAAAAAGGAATCCACCATTATGGTTGGGTTCCTTTTTTAACTGATAGGAAAGCATATAAATCTTTCTAATGCACAATACGCTAATCACCTCTTTTGAAAGTTGGCCAAAATTTACCAGAAATTTTTTGTGATAAGATTTTCGGTTCTGCTCACAATATAGTTACAGGAGGTGATAAACATGGCAAACAACAACAATTCAAACCAATTACTAGTACCTGGTGCAGAACAGGCACTAGAGCAAATGAAATATGAAATCGCTTCTGAGTTTGGTGTAAATCTTGGTGCAGACACTACTTCTCGTGCTAACGGTTCTGTTGGTGGAGAAATCACTAAGCGTCTTGTACAAACTGCTCAACAACAATTATCAGGTAAAATTCAATAATGATGGCTTGGGTGAATACCCTATATCAAGGGAAAGCTATTAGCTTTCCCTTTTAAGTCCCCTTTTTTAAGGCCTTGTAATCCTTTGGCAAACGACTGTCTAGCGAAGTCTGTAAGAATTACCAGTGTTTTCTTGTAGTAAGATTTTAAGTTCTGTTAAGAATAGTTATTACAGGAGGTGATACACATGGCTAGCAACAACTCAAATCAACTATTAGTTCCTGGTGTTGAACAAGCTCTTGAGCAAATGAAATATGAAATTGCTTCTGAGTTTGGTGTGAATCTAAGTGCTGATACAACTTCTCGTGCTAACGGTTCTGTTGGTGGAGAAATTACTAAGCGTTTAGTTCAAACAGCTCAACAACAATTAAATGGTAAATAAAACTTTATACGATTGGCTAATAAGGGAGAGCGTAATGCTTTCCCTTTATATATTGATATAAGTATTATGTACGAATCCCTACAAAAAATTCCCTTTAATTTACAAAAATGTTTCTTTTTATTTCAGGTAATTAAGAGTAAATAAAAAGAGGACAAATGTCCTCCTTTACCGATATTATTTAATTCTTTCTTCAGTTTCTACATCGAAGAAATGCGCTTTATTCATATCAATAGCTAGCTCGATTGTTTCTCCACCTTGAATATCTGATCTAGAATCAATACGTGCAACGAAATCTTGGTCATTTATTTTAGAATAAAGGAAAGTTTCCGCTCCCATTAATTCTGCAACTTCAATATGAGCAGTTATTTTAGTTTCAGGAGTAGATTCAATAAAGACTAATTCATCATGAATGTCTTCCGGGCGAATACCTAGAATTACTTCTTTCCCTACATATCCTTTTTCTTTTAGAAGCTTCAGTTTACCTTCTGGGATTTTTATCTTAACGTCACCCATAACAAATGAAGATTCTTGAATAACACCTGTTAAGAAATTCATAGCAGGTGACCCAATAAATCCACCTACAAAGACATTATTCGGGGCATCATATACTTCTTTAGGTGCACCGACCTGTTGGATAATACCATCCTTCATAACTACAAGGCGTGTTGCCATTGTCATCGCTTCTGTTTGGTCGTGTGTTACATAAATCGTCGTAGTTTGTAGACGCTTGTGAAGCTTTTGAATTTCTGCACGCATTTGTACACGAAGTTTAGCATCTAGGTTTGATAAAGGTTCGTCCATTAAGAATACTTTTGCATCACGAACAATAGCACGTCCTAATGCAACACGCTGACGCTGACCACCAGATAGAGCTTTTGGTTTACGGTCTAAATATGCTTCTAATCCTAGGATTTTAGCAGCGTTTTGTACTCGCTTATCAATTTCGTCCTTTTTAAATTTACGTAGTTTAAGACCGAATGCCATGTTATCATACACATTCATATGTGGGTATAGGGCATAGTTTTGGAATACCATTGCAATGTCACGATCTTTCGGTGCAACATCGTTCATTTTTTTATCATCGATGTAGAATTCACCTTCTGAAATTTCTTCCAAACCAGCAATCATACGAAGTGTTGTTGACTTACCACAACCAGATGGTCCAACAAACACGATAAATTCTTTATCTTTAATATGCAGGTTGAAATCATCAACTGCAACCACATCTTTATCATATCTTTTTTGAATATGCTCTAAGCGTAATTCTGCCATAATTGAAGTCCCCCTTAAATTTGAAAGCGTTTTACTTGATGATTTCATTATATAGGATAATATCATCGAAGCTAAATAGAAAACATGCACAAAAAAGTTTGTTTGCTTTGTGCATGTTTACTAGTTCTTATTGGTTACCTGCGAGAATAGCAAGATAAACCGTTAGGGCTTGGCGAAAATCCCTAATATCAATGCCAGTCTTCTCATAGAATTTATCAATCCGATATTGTAAGCTATTTCGGTGCATGTACAAATTTTTGGCGGCGACTGAGATATTTAAATTACTTTCTAATAACACTTCCACCATATGAATGAATTCCGAATCATTGCGAAAGTCTTGTAAAATTAAGTGATGTAGCTCCTGTTTAAGAACAGGATCAGATTGGTCTAATAATAGATATGGCACAGCTTCTAAGTACGTAACAACACTTTGTTCAGAATAAGCAAATGCTATATGTGCTCCAGCAATTACTTGTTCATACAGTTCTTTTAACCTGTCCAAACTATTGTTAAATGGTCCTATGAAGAAACGGATATTGATGTATAAGTCACTCATTAGGACATCAATAATTTCTTTGTAAGAGATACTATCTTCCAGATTCTCCGTAGATTCAATGATAATACCTTCTCTATCGCTTTCCCATAAGACAACGGTGTTCGTTTCGAAAAGTTCGTTGATAGCTTCTTTAAAAACTTTTGGCCTAATTTGATTAGGAGTTATTTGAAAATAGACAAAACGAAATGCCATCGATGAATTCGCAGGGAAATCTGTTTTACCATCTAACCAATTTCGCCATTGCTGCTCTTCATTGCTCAGAACAGGAAATAGAGTATCATAGGGCTGTAGAAAAGTGTTCAGAAGCTGTAGGTCTTTGTCAGCTAAATCAACTGGATGAATGCTAATAATTTCAGAATCATTCAGGAAGAACCATTTTAATTCATTGTTTATTTGAGTTGGTATTGTTTCATAATGTAATAATGAAGGAAAAATTCTTTTTAGCTTCTCAATCAATAGGAAAACCTCTTTTTTTATTTTCATTATACCAATTACATTTTATATTAAAAAAGATTATCTCACATATAACTGACTGGTATTAAGTACCTGGCTTAAGCTAATGGGGTTAATCAAGGCGGAGGAGAGGGGAAACTGTTAGTTTTCGATAAGATTCTGTGTGTCCGCCCACGAAATGAAGTTTCACTTTATTGTAATTGGTATTAGTATACATAGCATTAATGGTTTGTTATAGTGGTGGTATCCGAAATCAAGGAGGAATTTGTTTTGCCAAATATGTATGATAGTGCCTATGAATTGGAAAAGGCCATTCGTGAGAGTGAAGAATTTAAAGGACTAAAGGTTGCATTTGAAACAGTAATGAATGACGCTGATGCGAGAAAAACTTTCGAAGATTTCCGTGATACTCAAATGGAACTTCAACAAAAGCAAATGCAAGGTGAAGATATCACAGAAGAAGAAGTAGAGAAAGCGCGTAAAGTAGTGGAACTAGTTCAACAACATGAAGCAATCTCTCATTTAATGGAACAAGAACAACGCTTAAACTTAGTTATAAATGAACTTAGCCAAATTATAACAAAGCCATTAGAAGAACTGTATGGCTCTCAGTCTTAAAGATATAAAAACACGAGGAGAACTCCTTGTGTTTTTTTGATGCAGTAAATAGTATGTATACGGATAATCGTTGAAGGAGTTTAACCGAAGTAGCGCGAGCTCACCTAAGGTCGCGCGGGTACTCTTCAAAGTCGCGAGAGTCCACCAGGGATCGCGCGTGCACCACTTAAAGAAGCGCCACCTACCCTGAAACTCACGCCAGTCCCATCTAAACTCACGCCACAACTCTTTTCCCGCGTCAGAAATAATACACCACGCGCAACATTAACCAATTCCCGAGCAACTTTACCAGAAGCCCGCGCGACAACAGCCACATCCCGCGCGACTACCATTTACTAACCAATAAAAGCAGGACTTTTCATCCCCTATATCGAATAAGTTGAATAAGCATATGTCAATAAGGGGGAGCAAACATGAGTTTTGTTAAACAGGAGAGTAAAAATGGAATATCCTATATTCGTCTAAATCGACCTGATCGTTATAATGCGTTAAACAAGGAAATGTTAGAGGAGTTATTAATGGCTATTGAATCTGTAGAGAAGAATGGGGATCGAGTTGTATTGATTTCTGGAGAAGGTCCTGCATTTTGTGCGGGCGGCGATATCGGTATGATGAAAGACTTTTCCAACAAAGAATTTTTTGATCGTGTAATGGGAACTATCGCTGCAATTGTTCGGAAGTTATACATGATGCCTAAAATAATAATTTCTGTTGTACAAGGTTCTGCAGCTGGATTGGGTCTTAGTTTAGCATTGACAGCGGATTATGTGGTAGCCCATCAGGAAGCCAAATTCGGTATGCTGTTTAATGGAGTAGGACTTGCGCCGGATGGTGGTGGACATTTTTGGGCGGAGCAGCGTCTGGGAACACAACGGGCAAAGCAATTTATTTGGGGAAATCCCCGTCAAGTTAAAGGGGAAGAAGTGCAGCAATTGGGACTTGTCGATATTTTAACTGATAATGATGTCTTTCAAGAAGCTGAAAATCTCGGGAAACTGTTGTGTCAATCCCCGCTAGAAGCAATGCTTAAGACAAAAATGACTTACCACCATAAACATATCGATTCCCTCAATTACTATTTAGAGAAAGAACAAGATAATCAATGGGAATTACGTAATACTGCAGACCATAAAGAAGGGGTAATGGCATTCTTAGAAAAGCGCAAGCCTAAATTTAAGGGGCTATAATAAGTTTAAAAGGCTGTCTAGTTAGGAAATTTTCCTATAGACAGCCTTTATAATTTACCTATGAAATAAGATTAATTTTGCCTCTGGTGAAACACATCGGTGCGTATACTCTAGATACCCTGATTTTTCTAAACGCTTTTCTCCAATGCTTTTTGCTTCTTGATCGTTTGCGGCTTCAAATGATTCATCTAGTAATTTTTTACCGTTTTCTCAAACACTGTTAATACATAGTTTCTCATGGTTAACCTCCTGAAGTGTTCTTACTCAATTTATATTCGACTTTTTTCTTTGAAATCCTTCTTATCAGAAAAATTAAAAATAAATGTAAAGCAACCTTGACATCTCACGTCCATGTATAGTAAGCTTTACGTAAAGTTAACTTTACATAAAAAGTGGGAGATAAGATGAAAACATTAATCCGTGAAAAACGCACCGAGAGGAATATTACACAGGAGGAGTTATCACAGCTCTTGCAAGTATCGAGACAGACAATCATTTCCTTAGAAAAGGGAAAGTATAAACCTTCATTAGTTTTGGCACATAAACTTGCACAGATTTTTGAGTGCTCCATAGAAGATCTATTTATCTTTGAGGGGGATGAGAATGTTCAATGAAAAATGAGCTTGGATTTTGATACCGATAATAACAATGCTAGTTTGGTCAGCAATTTATTATCGTATTAAAGAAATGTAATTATTTGGATATAGGGGGAATAGAATGTTTAGTCAAACGTTTTTAGATGATCCATGGCTTATATTATTTTTAATATGTAATTATTTGTTCTTGCTTACGCTTTTTTTCATCCAAAGAAGAATTGGGAAAAAGAATTATCGTTACGATGAACGCTATTATCGAGTCAATAATCAAGCTAAGGGTCGTACATGGGACATTATGCTAGTTATCATGTTAATTGCTACACCTATCGTGATCATGTTTGATGGTATTTCTTTTGCATTTTTCTTACTACAAATATTATATGTGCTTCAGTGCATTATTTTTGCGATAACTGCAGCTTATTACAATTCAAAGGAATAAAAGGGGAGAACTAGCGAGATGAGTTTATTATTAAAAAATGTAACAAAACGTTTTGGGAAGCACACCGCTGTTAATAATCTATCATTGGCAATTCCAGAGAATGAAATGTTTGGATTTTTAGGAGGAAATGGGGCTGGAAAGACTACAACCTTCAGAATGATACTAGGATTATTAGACAGATCCTCCGGAGAAATAACCTGGAATGGGGAAGCGATAGACTATGAGAAAAGTAATATCATAGGTTACTTGCCAGAGGAAAGAGGATTGTACCCGAAATTAAAAGTAAAGGAACAAATTGTGTATTTAGCTCGTTTGAGAGGAATGGGAAAACGAGAAGCAGAAACAGAACTCAATAAGTGGCTCGAACGATTCAAGGTTCCTGAATACTTGAATCAAAAGGTGGAGGAGTTATCAAAGGGTAATCAACAGAAAATACAATTTATTTCTGCTGTTATTCACAAACCCAAACTGTTAATCCTGGATGAGCCTTTTTCTGGATTAGACCCCATCAATGTTGAGATGTTGAAGGAAGCAGTCATTGATTTGAAAAATAATGGTACTTCCATTGTATTTTCATCCCATCGAATGGAGCATGTGGAGGAATTATGTGAGCATTTATGTATTCTGCAAAAAGGTAATCCTGTCGTACAAGGTTCACTAAGAGAAATTAAGCGTTCTTTTGGTAAAAAGAATTTAGTAATTCATGCCGATATGTCATTGGACTTTTTAAAAGACTTTCCAGGTGTTGTCCTTTATAAACAAACTTCTGAAGGCTGTGTCTTACAAATATCCAGCGAAGAAGTGTCACAAGAAATCCTAACTAGAATACAAGGAAAAGGGTTTATTCGGAAATTTGATTTAGTAGAGCCATCCTTAAATGATATTTTTATCGAGAAAGTAGGTGCAGCATATGAATAAGTTTTGGATAATTGCTTCACATACCTATCTATCAAGATTAAAAACGAAAATGTTCTATATTAGTACTATCTTAGTTTTAGCTTTTATTATGTTAATGGCTAACTTTGATTCAATCATCGAGTCCTTCTCGGGAGAAGGGGAACATGAAATAGCAGTTATCGATGAATCAGAGGGATTATATGATACTTTAGAGTCTAGTGTAGCGGATAAAGATTGGGAGATTACACAACTAACTAGCTCTATTGAGGATGCTAAACAAGCTGTAATCAATGAAGAATATTCAGCCTTAGTCACTCTCCATGTAGATGAGAATGGCCTACCAGAGGCAACATTTTATGCGAACAACATTACAGATTCTCAGCTTGTAAGTGATGTACAGCAATCATTACAACAATTAAAGGTTAGAATCGCAACAGAACAGCTAGGAATAGAGCAAGCGCAGATTATGGATATCTTTTCTCCTATTCCATTTGAAAAGATTTCACTTGATAGCAATAGTAAGTCTGAAGAGGAATTAAATCAGGCTCGTGGTATTGTCTATGTCATGCTAATGTTACTCTATATTGCGGTATTAATGTATGGAAATCTAATTGCTACGGATGTGGCAACAGAGAAATCCTCACGGGTAATGGAAATTTTAGTTTCCAGCGTATCGCCAGTAACACATATGTTTGCGAAAATACTAGGGATCGCGCTATTAGGAATGACACAGGTTGCGATATTCATTTTAGTAGGATTTGCCATGCTTCAGTCTAGGAAAAGTGAAGTTGGAGGGATGCTGGAATCTTTTGGGTTAGAAAACATTTCGACAACACTCATACTTTATGGAGTTCTGTTCTTCCTTCTAGGATACCTTTTATATGCAACCCTAGCAGCGATGCTTGGCTCTATTGTAAGCCGAGTGGAGGAAGTTAACCAAGTGATTATACCGATGACTTTCCTTATTGTCATTGCATTCTTGTTATCTATGTTTGGTATGGGAGTACCAGATTCTACCGTCGTTACGATTGGATCTTACATTCCATTTTTCACACCGATGCTCATGTTTGTCCGAGTGGGGCTACTAGATATAGCGATGTGGGAAGTGTTATTATCTGTTGGAATAATGGTTGCAACGATTCTACTGTTCGCGTTTATTGGGGCAAAAGTATACCGTGGAGGCGTGTTGTTATACGACAAATCAACTTCATTTAAAGATATTAAAAAAGCGTTACAGCTGACTAAAAAAGGTTAGATTGAACACCAAAAAATCACTATTTAAAAGCCGTATCGAAATGCGGCTTTTTTATTTTGTCTTCAAGTATATCGAACGTGCATTCGCTTTGTGATTCTGGTAAAATAATACGCAAGAGGAGGGATCGTGGTGAAAAAGAAGATATCGTTTATACACGCTGCCGATTTACATTTAGATAGTCCTTTTAACGGTCTTTCTGACTTACATGAAACTCAATTTCAAGAGGTACGAGAAAGCACCTTTAAGGCATTAGAGAATCTCGTAACGACTGCTATAAAAAGAGAAGTGGATTTTATCGTGCTGGTAGGAGATTTATTTGATAATGATAAGCAAAGCTTGAAAGCGCAAATCAAACTTCGAAATGCCTTTGAAAAATTACAAGCTCATCAAATAGATGTGTATGTATCGTATGGAAACCATGATTATACGTCAGGAAATATTTATCCAATTACATATCCAGAGAATGTTCATATCTTTCAAGATGAGCAGGTACGTTCGTTCACCTATGTAAAAGATAATACCCCACTGGCCATGATATATGGATTCAGCTATGAAAATAGAGCGGTTATACATAATAAGGCGCATGAATATAAAAAAGGCGATGCAACAATTCCGTTTCACATAGCGATGCTTCATGGAAGTATTGAAAGCAACACGGATCATGATACATATGCGCCGTTTCAGGTAGGGCAGCTAGTGCAGGCAGACTTTGATTACTGGGCATTAGGTCATATTCATAAAAGAGAAATTTTAAAAGAAAATCCGTATATTATTTATCCTGGAAATATACAAGGTAGAAACCGTAAAGAAATCGGTCCAAAAGGCTGTTACTATGTGGAGTTAACCGAAACACAACAGTTAGTTGAATTTGTTCCTCTCCAAGCGGTACAATACCATACACTAACTGTCGATTTGGTAGATTGTGATTCTATTCATCAAGTGGAGGAAATACTAACCAATACGTTGAAAAAGATTCCTGCTTCAGTACCACAGTTATTAGATGTTTCCATACGCGGTGGAACGAAACTATGGGAATGGAAGAATGATGATGTGCTCGATGAGTTAATTGAAATTATAAATGAAAGTTTCTCATCACAACGGAACTGGCTGTACATCTTCAGGTACTCAGTAATAGAAGGTGAAACAGTCCACCAGCTAGAAGGTGATTATTTCATTGGCGAAATAAAAAATAAATTAGAAGAATTTACCGGTGGGGAACACATAAGCGAAATATACCAACATAAAGAGGCAAGGAAATACTTGGATCACTTAGATGCTGACGAACTTAAGGAAATAAACAAAGAGGCGTATGAACTGCTTATACATAAGCTTTTTCAGGAATGAGGTGAAATAGTGAAGATACTTCAGGCAAGAATTTATGGCTTTGGGAAATGGGTAGATTACGAGATTGACTTTTCCAAGCACTCCTTTATAACGATTTTTGGTCATAATGAATCGGGAAAAAGTACACTGCAACGATTTCTGCAGTTTATGTTATTTGGTTTACCTCCAAAACAGCGCAAATACTACCAACCAAAGGATAGTAGTAAGATGGGTGGAAGATTATTTATTCTAGACACAGAAATAGGGGAGTATAGTATAGAACGTATCGGTGATGCCAACAATGGAGCAGCAAAATGTTTCACACCGGATGGGAAAGAATATGATGAATCCTGGTTAAAAGAAAGGCTTCATAGTATTGATGAGAAGACTTATCGTGCTATATTTTCATTCTCTGCAATGGATTTAAATGATCTCCAAGATGTAAAGGAAGAGGAAATTAGCGAGGTTTTATTAGGAATAGGCCTAAGTGGCTCAACGAAAATCTATTCTGTCGAAAAACGATTAGAACAACAAATCGGTGAGTTTTTTAAGCCATATGGAAAAAATCCAATTATCAACCAACAATTACAAACGCTAGAACGCCTTCAACGAGAAATTAAGGAACTAAAGGAAGAAGAAGCAGAATATCGAGAAAAAAAGAATGCGATTCATCGGATTAAGGGAGATATTACACTTCTCGAAAAAACGATAAAAGAAGAAAAGGAAAGACAATTTCAGCTTGAGAAACTAATTCAAGCCTTTCCGCAAATTGAGGAATATATCGGACTTCAAAATAGGTTAAAGGAATTACCAGAGGAGTTTTATTTTCCTGAAGATGGAATGGAACGGATAGAATCTCTAAAGAGGGAGCTCATTCCGCTTGAGAGTGAAATAAAGCTAGCCATTCGAAATAGAGAAATCTTCCAGAAAGAAATGGAAAAACTAGAAGGACAAAATAGTGAAATTTCTTTTATAGAAGCGAAAAAGATAATAACTCAGTCTAATGAATATCAGGATATGGAGAAGGAGAAGAAGGTTGTAAGAGAACGGGTTGACCAGCTTCACCGTGAGATTCGTTCCAAATTATCGAATCTAAATTTGGGCCTAGAGATGGAGCAATTATCTCATTATCAACTTCCGTTTCACCTCGAGAAAGATTGGAACCATTACAGAATATCTATTGAATCGATAACACGTGAAATGAGACAAATAAAGGAAAATACGCAGCTTCAACAGGCAAAATTGGAACGAATAACGGAAGAATTGTCTAGGGTGGAATCTAGTCAACTTACGGCTGATAAAAGAAGCGAGCTGGAGGGTATCCTAGAATTACATCATGAATCTCAATTATTGGAAATCGTACAGAAAGAACATTACCATAAACAGGAAAAGTGGAAAAAGACAAAGCTACAGAAAAGAAAAAGATTGAACGCATTATGGATCGGAAGCTTGTTTTTAGGAGTAGTGACAGCTGCTTTATCGTTCATTACAGATCAATTTTGGCTAATCAATATTTCTGTTCTGAGTTTGATAGTTGGACTTCTACAATGGTTTCTTGGTGTTAAGTCTATTCAGAATATGGATAAGATGTTAGAACCGAATACTACTACACCGTTCCGAACGATATCGGTGGAGGAAAGAAGAAGTGCAGAGAGCTTGCTTTTACAAGAACAAGAAATATTGCGGGAGAAGGAATTACTTCAGGACAAGTTATTAGACACAGAGATTCAGCTTCAACAACTAACAGAGAAACAAGTAGTAATAGAAAACCAACAAGATGAGTTAATGGAACGGATAGCACTTGAAAAAACAAAGTATCCGTTTTTGGAGCATGTGGATTTAAACTATTGGCCAGAGCTATACCATACCTTAAAAGGAATCCTTGATCAGATTAAACAAATCGATGAATTGTACAATCAAGATAGGGATATCTCTCAGAAACTTGATGTTTACCACAACTTGCTTGATAAGTTTATAGAAAAACATTATCCATCCTCTAACTTTAAAAGCTATATAAGTAAGCTAGAGTTTTTAGGAAATGAGATATCCGCATATCAGGATCGTGAGCAGCAAATCCAGCAGTTAAAAATTAGATTGCAAGATATCGAGAACCAAGTTCAGGAAAAAACGATTAGTTATGAACTAGTTGAGGAGCGCATTATTTCGTTATTCTCTAAAGCTAATGCAAAGGATGAGGAAGAATTTTATAAGCGTTATCGTGAGTGGAAAGAGCAAACAGAACTACTAGAATCCTGTCGGAGAATAGCGACACAGATTTCTAGTTATTTCACTTCCGAAAAGTGGAATAATATTATAGAAAACCCACCAAGTCGGAGTAAAGTTGAGTTAGAGTTAAAAGAATGTGTCCAATTAATCAAACATCTAGAGGAAGAACTGGGCCAAAAGAGACAACAGCTAGCAAATCTTACGGTTGAGCTACAGAATTTAGAGAAATCTGAATCCTATTCAAAAACTATACATGTTTTCCAGATGGAAAAGGAAAGATTGCATAAGCTTGCTCGGAAATGGGCTGTATTAAAAACAGCAAAAGAGCTCCTATCTGAAACCAAACATCAGTACCGTGACAAGTATTTAACAAGAGTATTAGAAAAAACGACACAATACTTCCGAAACCTAACAGACCATCAGTATGTTCAAGTGTTCTCTCCAACGGCAGACAAACCTTTTATGGTAGAAAATAGTAACAAAATTCGTTTTTCCGTAAAAGAACTATCACAAGGAACGATTAACCAATTGTACGTGTCGCTGCGCTTAGCCATTAGTGAGGTCATGAGTGAGAAATTTCACTTACCATTTATAATTGATGATGCCTTTGTACATTTTGACAAGCTACGAAACAAACGAATGCTTGAAATTCTAGAGAGCATTTCGAAGAATCATCAAATCCTATTTTTTACATGTAAACAGGATGTGCTTGAAGAAATACCAATCCAAAACCTAGTCCATTTGACAAATCATATACCTTTAGTAGAAAATAAATGGTAAACTTATGGCGAATTAATATATGCGTAAGAATTATTAATAGTGGACAATAGTGGAGGGGCATCCATTGAATGAGAATCAAAATAGTAAAGACTGGGAAAAACACGAAGAAACCATAGAAAAATTCATTCAAACTATCGCTAAAAATATGAATCTATATGGCTTAACATCTTCTATTGGCAGGTTGTATGGCGTTTTATATTTTGCTGAGGAGCCGATGACCTTAGACGATATGCGTGAGGCATTGGAAATGAGTAAAACGAGTATGTCAACAGGTGTTCGAGCCCTTGCTGATATGAAGATGGTGGAATCAACTTATAAAAAGGGGATACGTAAAGACCTTTATCAATCAGAAGAGGATTGGTATAAATCGTTTACTTCTTTATTTGGTAATCGTTGGCGAAAGCATACCGAATCTAATATTGAAGAAGCCGATGAAGCGATTGAAGCGTTAACGAACATATTAGAGAAATCTGATGATGATGCATTAAACGAGCGAATTAATCGTGACCTAGAACGCTTAGTGTATGCGAGAAATTATTATGATTGGTTGATGAAATTTATTCAAGTCATCGAATCCGGGAAAATATTTGACTATATTCCAAAGAATAAATAACACACAGAAGAAAAGTAATTTAAAGTCCTACTGTTCCGGTATGATCCAGAATCAGTAGGACTTAATTTATTCGAAAAAAACTACTGATTCTACTACTTTATTTCCTCTGTATTCTCATACCTACTATCCAAAAAGTCAACAATATGAATGATATATCCCTCAACAGTCTGTGGACTCCTTATCGCTGCTCCCCATTCTGGCAAACCATGGTGACATAGAATACAATGAGAAATTAAATGTATATCCTCTATGGAAATACGAATATCCTCCGTTTCAATTACCTTCGTTAGCATGAGTACGCCATACGGAATATGTCCAATCATGACACCTAATTCATCCATTTTAATACCTGTTTGCTTACGCATTGTTATGCTAGAATCTGTCGCTGTAGGATATAAGAAGTTGAATTCATCGTACTTCTTCCCAGCGTGGTCATATTCCAGTAATTTACCAATATCATGGAATAGGATACTAGTCATTAAAGCATCGTAATTAGGTGGGATATCTTTATATTGCATCATACCTGAGAGCATTTTATATAGGTGATCAATGGTATCCTTCCATACTAGATTAGATGGTTGCTCTTCTGATTGAAATTGTTCCCATAGCTCTTTTTTATATGCTTTTTCTACAACATTGATTAATTTCATAACGGCTTGAAAGTGATTCTCTTCTTGTTTTAAGATGAATCTAGCAAACCTCATTAAACCGACTGTATGTTTCAACAATCCCCCTAAATAGTTATGATGAAACCCTTTAGCTGCAGGTCTAATACGAAATTGATCCCAGAAACGATTCATTGCAGACAATGAAATTTCTTTGTAGGGGGATTCTAATTCGTATAGATAAGAAAATAACTCAACGGTAAGTTCTTCCATGTCTTGTTGTGTATATGCTAATAAGGAAAATGGGTTAATGCTTTCTTCACATGGTACCATCCGATTAATCGTAATTGATTTATAACCACGGTATTCATCTATGATACCTTCTATATCAAAGATAGAAAATTCCTCTAGTAGCGGCACAATTTGTTCTATAGCTCCTTGATTGTCCCACATTTTTGCATTAATATTTCCGAAATTATTACTAAAAGTGATTTTTAAGTACTGCTTGTTGGTTTTGGTCATTTGAATGGTAAATTCATTAAGAAGTACCCGTATATTAACACTATTACCTGCTGATTCCTTTTGTAGATTAAAGTATTCTTCACTTTTTGGTAATGCAGGAGGTGGGAAATTTGCCAGAATTTCCCCACGCGCTTGTGGAGTAATTTCTTGAATAATAGGGACAAAGTTATAAAAATATGATTTATTTACTGTCATGGTTATCACTCCATAAAAAGGTTTAGGATGTCTCTATTCTAACTTATTATAATGTTGTTAATCTATTAAAAACGAAAATAGTTATAAGTAGTAGATTTCTTGTTAAACTAAATCTAATACGTATATTGTAAATTATATTGTATTTCCCATGGAGAGGGACAGCTACGAATTCCTGTAATGATTTGTCCAACTTGTTCATATACTTCAAATAAAGTACATATGGACAAGGAGGTAGTATGGTGATATTAGGTATGCCTTGGTGGGTATTCGTCGTAATTTTATTTATTTTCTTTAGTGGTTATATGTCGTTTAGAGCAATGCGTGCAGAACGAGAGTTAGAGAAGCATTTTATTGAAAAAGAAGGTCAGGTTTATATGAACCGAATCCAAGAAGAACGTGAAGAACGCTTAAAACAAAATGAAATTACGAACTAACCTAAAAAAAGAGCCAATCCCTATATCTAGGAGTTGGCTCTCATCATTAACCTTGTGCTTCTGTCTTTTTGAATATATCTTTATAGTCTTCGATTTTTACATCGATTTTAGCATCTTCTATAAGCTTGTCCATTTTTTCTTGGACTTTAGCGTTGTCAACTTGTTCCGTTGCTAATTGTCTACGGATAGTTTCTTTCTCATCTTCTAAAGTAGGAATGTCAGTTACGGTGATGATATGGTAGCCAAACTCAGATTTTACTGGATCACTAATTTCGCCTTCTTTTAGGCTAAATGCAGCATCTTCGAATTCTTTCACCATTCTACCTGTAGCGAAATAACCTAAGTCTCCACCTTGTTCAGCAGAACCATCAGTAGAATATTCTTTCGCTAATTCTGCAAAGTCTCCACCTTCATCAAGCTTTTTCTTTACTTCATTAGCAGTTGCTTCATCTTCGACCAAGATGTGGCTAGCTCGGATTTCGAGTTCGTTATTTTCTTTCATCTCATTAAATTTCTTTTCAACTTCTTCATCTGACACTTTAATATCTTCAAAAACTAATTTTTCTTGTAGAAGTCGTTGATATGTTTGCTCGCGGAAAGCATCCTCATCTGGATAGCCTTGTTGCATCAGCCACATAGAGAACATATCGCCTTGCTCATCTTTTACTTCTTTAACGGCCTTATCAACTTCTTCATCTGTTACATCGTATTTATCTTCTAGAACTTTAATTACAACCATATTGTATAGTGCACTTTCACCAATATAGTTTTTCATTTCATTATAGAAATCTTCCTTTGTAATGTCGCCTACTTTTGTTTCTACGACAACTTCTGAATCATTACTACAAGCAGACAGTAGCAAAAATCCTGTCGTAATTGCTGCAATCGTTAATTTTTTCATCTAAAGCTACACTCCTAATCTTCATTGACTTAATGATTAATATACCATAATCTGTATTGATTATAATAGTTAAAAGTCATATTCCTAACTTTTTACACATTTGCTTTTTGATTACACCATTGAATTTAATACTTTTACATAAGAAGTAACAAGTAAGATAAGGATCATAATATTCGTGAACCGAAACACTTTAGCTTCTTTAGCAGCATTCATCTCAAGCTTCTTACAAAATTTATCTGTTAACGTATTAAAGGTGAATAGGATGATTAATGCATAAAACAGAAAAAAGATTATCAACCTTATAGCCTCCCCCAACAAAATACTAACAAAATATCTATGCCATGGAAATACGAAAAATTCATAGCAAAAATAACTATATAAAATACTGTAACAAAAAATTCAAATTATGAATAGTAAAAAAAGAGGCTTCTGTAGAGAGCCTCTTCTAATTAGCTTTTAATAGTATATCGAAGCCTTCCTCACCATTTTCAACATAAGCGTTATTCGGTGCTTTCCACAAATGGCGGATGGTTAAGAAGTCAAGAAATGATAGACCAATATTGACTGCAGCTATTAGTAATGCATAAACATAAACCATAGGAAAAATGATTCCAGCAACTATACAAGGTATGGTAATTAATAATGAAGGCATGATTAATGATATGATATAGTTTTTTTTACTAATATGCGAAACAATATAAAAAGTAAATATAGGTAATACTTTTTTTCTAGTTATCTTTAAATTAATACGGCGATTCATTATAATTAATGGTAAAATATGCATAAATGAGTGAAGTGTTGGTAATAAAACAATCGCTATGATAAATACTAGTATCCCCACTTGTTGTACTTGTTTATCAAGATGTAGCATAGAGAATGGTACATAGAGTAGGATAAAGGCAATTAATCCAATGAAACAAGAGATTAAATTAATACGTTTTAACCCATAATGCTTATCTAAATTTATTGATTTCCAGCAGTTCATCATCATGCCTCCTTTTCATTGGTGTACGAACTGATTTTTTTATTAGTTTTAGAGTCAATTTAAAAAAGCCTTTTTGATAATAGTATTTAATGATAAAAAATGCAATAGGTTTTAAGGAAATTTAACAAGAAAAATTGTTTCCTTGGAGTATATATAATTTGAATACCATATGTAATAAAGAACTATGATGGGAGGGAGCTATACGTGAATAATAATGAGGCTGATAACCTAGCAACATTTCAAATACAATTACTGACCAATATTATTGATATAAAAAAGTTCCCTTTTACCAAACTTATAATGGAGAGAAGAGTTACGGAAAAAGAATATACCGAACTCTTTGAAATGCTTGAACGGCTGAACATGGAGTATAGGCAACAAAAAGAAGAAGGGTTACTGGACTATTCGACACATCTTATGCGATTTGTTGGTATGTTAACGGAAAAGTTAGATCCAACTGAAACCATACTAGCATTAGAATGTGAAGGCTACTATCCAGAGTTATTAGGGGAATTTATCCGATTGATACATAAAAATGGCTTATAGGGGTTTCCTATAAGCCATTTTCTATTTGTTCTTCGATGCTTCTTTAAAAAATACATCCAGTTTGTTATGAAAATCTAGTAAGTCATTTAATTTGTTATGAATATGTTCATTGCTTTGGTCCAAGGCGGATTGTTCCAATTCTGATTGGAGTTCTAGTAATGCCTCTTTTCGATCCTCTGTTGCGACAATCCATTTTTTCATATAAAAGCTCATAAACTGCTTAAATAGCTGTTCATTCGCCTGGAATAAATCCTTTCGAACCCCTTTTTTCCATACGCGCTTTACTAGATTTAAATCTACTAAACTGCGTACTCCTGTGCTCATGGATGTTTTGCTTTTCCCTAATGCTTCGCTCATCTGATCCAATGTTAAAGGCACTCCTTCTATATAAAGAAATGCAAAGAGTCTGGCCTCTAATGGGGATAAGTCAAACAATTCCACGGTTTTTGCGAATTCTAGAAGAATACTGTTCTTAATATGTTCGTTGTTGCAATCCAACATGCAAACCTCCCAACAAGTATAAGGGTACAACAGTCTGAACTAATTTTAAAACGGGGAGTTGATACGGATTTGGGAGCATTTGGGAGGATTTCTAAGTATCACCTGTGAATAATGTGTACAGTTTAAACTGTACAAAAAATATAAACGAAAATAAAGGAATACACAGTTTGTTGCGAATGGGTAGAAAGGTGTATAGTTATCAGGTAAGCAATTCGGCAAAATCAGTTTTACTTTTATCTAGTTATGTTTCTCTACTTCTTCCCTAATGAATTATGTGATGGGGAAGAAATATGCATTTGAAAAGGTTTGAAATTATGTATATCTGTATTGTGGCTGTTCGGTGATTGTTAAAACACTTACCCTGAGTAGATAGAGAGTTTAATTGATTTATAAAGGACTTACATGAAGGAAGAGGTGAAGGGTATGCCCATTATAGAGGCGAAAAATTTAACGAAAGTATTTGGGAAAAACCCCAAACAAGCATTAGCGCTTTTAGAAGAGGGTTTATCAAAAGAAGAGATATTAAAGAAGACCGGTAGTACAGTAGGTGTTAATCGTGCTAGCTTTACGGTTGAACCGGGAGAGATTTTTGTCATTATGGGACTCTCAGGTAGTGGTAAATCTACGCTAGTCAGACTTATCAACCGCCTAATTAATCCAACTGAAGGTAGTATGATGATAGACGGACAGGACCTAGCTAAAATGGATCGAAAGCAGCTTCGTCAAGTTCGAAGAGATAAATTAGGAATGGTCTTTCAACGGTTTGCGTTATTTCCAAATCGAACCGTTTTACAGAATACAGAATATGGATTAGAGATTCAGAAAGTACCTAAAGAGGTACGGACAAAAAAGGCACTGGAAGCTCTTAAGTTAGTTGGTTTAGAAGGTTATGCGGATCAAAAGCCTGATCAGCTTTCTGGTGGGATGCAGCAACGTGTTGGATTGGCTAGAGCGTTGGCAAACGATCCAGAAGTCTTATTAATGGATGAGGCATTTTCAGCACTTGACCCATTAATACGTAAAGATATGCAGGATGAATTGATTGATCTGCAATCGACCATGAAGAAAACCATTATTTTTATTACGCATGATTTAGATGAGGCATTACGTATTGGTGACCGAATTGCTTTAATGAAGGACGGAACAATCGTTCAAATCGGTACTCCAGAAGAAATATTAGTAAACCCAGCAAATGAATATGTTGAACGATTTGTAGAGGATGTTGATCGTTCAAAAGTATTGACTGCACAACATATTATGAAGCGTCCAGAGACAATAAATATTGAAAAACACGGGCCGCGTGTCGCTTTAGAGCGTATGCGTGAAGCGGGTATATCTAGTATTCTAGTGGTCGATAGCAAGCGCAATCTAAAAGGGTATGTAACAGCAGATGATGCATCAGAAGCGAGAAAACAAGAAGTGCGTGATATTAACACTATCTTACGTACAGATATTAAAGAGGTCACAAAGGAAACATCGATGCAAGATATCTTTAATGTCATCAATGGTTCACCAGTACCAGTTGCTGTAGTGGAAAATGAGAAACTTGTAGGTATTATCGTACGCGGTGCCGTCATTGCTGCGTTAGCAGGGGATAGTGAGGTGAACATAGAGCATGTTTAAAGAATGGTTTACAGAAGGCATACCGATAGGTGATTGGGCAAAAAGTTTTACAGAATGGACAAAGGACACCTTTTCCTTTCTATTTGAACCAATCAAAGAACATTTAGGGAACTTCATGGAATGGTTTTCTGAAGATGTTCTCATGCAGATACCGGCTTTTGTATTTATTTTAGTTATTGCAATTCTAGCATTTATTCTTTCCAAGAAGAAACTAGGTTTAATGGTATTTTCAATCGTTGGGCTTTGGCTCATTTATAATCAAGGTTACTGGGAAGAACTAATGAGTACTGTGACACTAGTGTTAATCGCTAGTATATTATCCATTATTATTGGGGTGCCACTAGGTATCTTAATGGCCAAAAGTAAAACAGCAGAAGCGATTCTTAAGCCAGTACTCGATTTTATGCAGACAATGCCAGCGTTTGTTTATTTAATTCCAGCGGTGGCGTTCTTCGGAATTGGTTTGGTACCTGGTGTATTTGCATCCTTAATATTTGCAACGCCACCTACAGTTCGCTTCACAAACTTAGGAATTCGACAAGTATCCAAAGAATTGGTTGAGGCATCTGAGGCATTTGGTAGTACAGGAGCTCAGAAATTATTTAAAGTTGAGCTACCGATGGCAAGAGCTACTATCATGGCAGGAATTAATCAGACAGTCATGTTAGCTCTATCCATGGTTGTTATAGCATCCATGATTGGGGCACCAGGACTTGGAAAAGAAGTATTAACCGCCTTACAACGCTCTGATGTTGGTACAGGATTTGTTGCCGGAATTGGAATTGTTATTTTAGCCATTATCATTGATCGTTTTACACAAAGTGTAAATAAAAAACAAAACAATGCTTAATTTCTTAGGATTTCTTTTCTATATGAAAAGTTCCATATAAAAAATTATGAAGGGGAGTTAATGATATGTTTAAACGTAATTGGAAGCGTCTAGGGATAATTGCTGGACTTTCTTTATCCTTAATCGCAGCAGGTTGTTCTTCGGATGATTCATCATCAAAAGATAGCGGTGAAGGTGATTCTTCTGTAGGCGAAGGACAAGAAATAAATCTTGCTTATGTAAATTGGGATACAGAGATAGCATCTACGAACGTTATCGGTAAAGTATTAGAAGATCTAGGTTATGATGTTACGCTTACAGGATTGGATAATGCTATTATGTGGGAAGCGGTTGCGACAGGTGAAGCCGATGCAATGGTTGCAGCATGGTTACCTGGAACACACGGAAGCCAATTCGAAGAGTACGGTGACCAAATGGAACAGTTAGGCCCAAACCTAGAAGGTGCTAAAATTGGTTTAGTTGTACCATCTTATATGGATGTAAATTCTATTGCCGACTTAACAGATGAAGCAGACATGAAAATTACTGGTATTGAGCCAGGTGCAGGTGTTGTTGCCGCATCTCAGCGCACATTAGAAGAATATGATAACCTAGCAGATTGGGAAGTTGTGACGTCATCTAGTGGTGCTATGGCAACTGCGCTAGGAGAAGCTATTGAAAACGAAGAAGAAATTATTGTAACTGGTTGGTCACCACATTGGAAATTCCAAAAATATGACCTTAAGTATTTAGAGGATCCTAATGGTACATTTGGTGATGCTGAAACAATTGAAACAATGGTACGTAAAGGTCTAAAAGAAGATATGCCTGAAGCATACCAAGTGCTTGATAACTTCAACTGGACTACAGCAGACCTTGAAGCTGTAATGCTTGATATTACAGAGGGTATGGATGAAGAAGAAGCAGCAGCTAAATGGATTGAAGAGAATCCAGATAAGGTTGCGGAATGGACTAAAGGAATAGAATAATCATTAAAAAACCTGTAAACATTATATAAATTGTTTACAGGTTTTTTCTTTACATAATGAATGAGCGGGAGAAATCGATAAAAAAACCAACACCTAAAAAGATGCTGGTCTCGGTTTATTCTTCTTTATTTTTACCGGCATTAACCTTTTCCTCTAAGTCCTTCAGACTTGATTCGATTTGCTCAAGATATTGATGAATATTTTGCTGATGTGGCTCAACCGATTCTTTCCACTCTACAATGGAGTTCTTCATCTCGTGTGTTAAATCTTTCATTAATGAAACACCTTCTTTGGACGTTGCTGCAATTTGATTTTTTAAACGTAGCCCATCCTGTTTGAGGTTTTCAAGCAATTCCTTCCATTCGATACTTTGATCTTTAACCTTCGTTCTTAAATCTTTACCAGATGTCGGAGTCGTTAGTAATGTTGCAGCTGCTCCAACTGCTGCTCCGAATAAGACTCCAAGGGCTAATGATTTTCCATTCGCCATAAAAATCCGCTCCTTCCCGTATACTATAATTTTTCCTTTATCTCTCTATTTTATCCAACCTATGACTAGTATCCTGTGTAATGGGGACTTATGATAGGACAACCCCTACCATATGAGGGTGTATTCCTATAGAAGTATGTATAAGTTAGTTGCTTTAAAAAATCCTCTGACACTCGCCAGAGGATATATATATGGTTATCATTATACGGTAATTGGTTTTGAACGCTTTAGAATCTGCTGAACAACAGGGTATATCACAACCATTAGTACGGTATTTAATCCTGCAGCTGGCAATACAGCAGTTGTAAAAGCGAGCAGAAATGCACCATCCATTAAACCGATAACATATAGGACAAAACTTAAGAATATGGATCCACTAATCATAGTCCCAATTGCTGTTAATACTGGTGCAGTGATATTGTGATTAATCTTATCTTTCAACAGTAAAAACAATGCAAAGAATATAAATGCTGTAATAGGCTTTTCAATTAGATTGGCGATTTGTCCACCGGGTGCACTCGTTGATAAAGCAGATAGCACTCCTGTAGCAATGGAAAGCACCATTACATAATTAATCTTTGGAAACAGCATAATCCCTAAGAACATCATTGCTAGCATCATATCTGGTGTTACCCCATAAATTGGTGGCATCACAAAATGCAATGCTGCTCCTATCCCTACTAGTAGTGACAGAATGACTAAAACTCTTGTATTCATTTGTACCTCTCCTCGGCTAAGCTTATCTAAGCTCTTATTTTTTAGTTCCTCAACTGTACACTCGTTGTCAGTTGCAGAAACTTATATATATTATATCAAACATTACAGCAAAGAAAAAGTAAATTCTAAAAACTTTTCATTTACATAATGGGAGATTTACTTAACTTCTTTGTTTATTTCGGCTGCTATGTTCTGTAGGTTCTCAGAGGTGTAATCATCCGTATGCACCTTCCAGTTTGATGAAAAACCATCGCCTTCTCCATAGCGAGGAATTAAGTGAATATGTAAATGGAATACAGATTGATCAGCTGCCGGTTCATTGTTATTTAATAAGTTCATCCCAATAGGTTGGAAAGCTGTTTTTATTGCATTAGCAATTCGAGGGACCCGAGAAAATAATTCACTCGCAACCTCACTAGGTGTTTCGTAAATGTTTTTTACATGAGTTTTTGGAATAACTAAGGTATGCCCTTTTGTTACTTGACTAATATCAAGGAATGCATAAACATGTTCATCTTCGTACACCTTGGCAGAAGGAATTTCACCAGCAACAATTTTACAAAAAATACAATCTTCATGTGCCAATTTATTTCATCTCCTAACATTTTCTTCTATTGTAAATAGATGGCGCTCAAAAAGTAAAGTGTTTGGATTGTTTAATTTCTCACAGAATAACCAAAAAACAGGCATCGCCCGAAGGCGTGCCTGCTGTAGAGTCGAGGTCAATAAAACTAATGTGGGGACTTGTAGTACCGTTAATTCGCCCAAAGCTTCTTAACTGGTTTACAAAAACCTTTTTGTTAGTATCCCTTGGCGTTGAGACATCTTCTAACAAAAGGGTTTTATTGCATTAGATTATCTTTCACCAACACCCCATTTGTTTTTTTCATGTTGTTTTCTAGTGCAGCTTCACTATTTTCCAACACTAACACCTCATTTGTGTGTAACAAATTGGCTTGCTGTGAGTCATCCTCGACTCTACACTAGTATTTTGAGCATTTTTTAAAGTTCTATACCTCTTTTTTAAAAAAATTTAAACTAAAAGTTCCTTTGGTATGTCACTAGGGTAAAGCAACACGAACGAACTACCCGACCATATGAGAAAGTTGTCGAAAATCTATTGTGAGTTTCCTTTGGAATTTATATCTATAAGTGATAAAATTTTTATCAAGTGATAAGAGAAGTAGGGGGAAAGCTTGTGGAGCCTTTATTACATATTGACAATCTCGTTGGAGGGTATACCCATAAAAATGTTCTCCATGGTATTTCGTTTGAAGTAAATACCAATGAAATAGTTGGATTAATTGGTTTAAATGGTGCCGGCAAAAGTACGACCATTAAACATATTATTGGATTGATGCAGCCTAAAAAAGGATCTATTTCGATTAATGGGAAAACCTTTAAAGAAAACCCATCAGAATATAGAAATCAAATGGCCTATATTCCTGAAATGCCTATTCTATATGATGAATTAACATTATATGAACATTTACGCTTAACAGCTATGGCATATAATGTTCCAGAAGATGTATTTGAGAAGAGGTTAGAGGTATTATTAAAAGAATTTCGTTTAGAAAAAAAGCTGAAATGGTTTCCAGTACATTTTTCCAAGGGAATGCGACAAAAGGTAATGATAATGTGTGCGTTTTTAATTGAACCACCACTCTATATTGTGGACGAGCCTTTTGTAGGGTTAGATCCACTAGGGATCCAGTCATATCTTCAATTAATGGATAATATGAAAGAGAACGGTTCAGGTATATTGATGTCTACTCATATTTTAGCAACTGCTGAACGCTACTGTGACCGGTTTGTTATCCTGCACGATGGTGATGTTCGTGCACAAGGAACGTTAGAGGAATTGCGTGAGCAGTTTGATATGCCTCGTGCCAATTTAGATGACCTATATGTACAACTAACAAAGGAAGATAGCCATGTTTAATGCACATGACTTTTTTATGAAGCGTTTCAATGCGCATCTAAAAGATATGAGTAGGTATCTTCGTTATATTTTTAATGGGCATATTGCTTTTGCAATGCTATTTTTTGTTGCTGCATTGGCATATTATTACCAACAATGGCTAGCAAATCTCCCAGATAATTTCCCAACAGCATGGATTATGGGGATAGTATTAGGTGTTGTCGTTAGTTATAGCCCTGTACGAACACTGTTAAAGGAACCAGATTTAGTTTTTCTTCTACCGGCAGAACATAAGATGAGAGCCTATTTCCGGAATGCTCTTATCTATAGTTTTGTTATTCAACTATATATAGTAGCAATTGTAATGGCTGCTTTTGGTCCTTTATATTCTGCTTCCTTTGGCGAGCGTGAAGGGAAAACATACTTCGTTACCATCTTAGTCGTATTAATATTTAAGCTATGGAATTTAATCGCTAATTGGTGGATGTTAAGGGTACGTGAAGAACATCTCCGACTGATAGATCAAGTAGCGAGATTCCTGCTTAATATTGCAGTTTTCTATTTCATCATAAGTGGAGAAATGCTGCTTGCAGGAATTACTACTATTTTGTTCATTATTGTATTTCTTTATGATTTAGGTATCTCTCGTAAGCAGGCGGGAATTGCATGGGAGCTCCTTTTGGAAAAAGACCAGAACCGTATGCAATCTTTTTATCGTTTTGCTAATATGTTTACCGACGTACCGAATTTAAAAAATCGAATAAAGCCAAGAAATTGGCTAGTGTCATTTGTGGAGAGAAGAATTCCATTTGAACGGAAAGCTACCTATGATTACTTATACCGGATTACGTTTATTCGTGGTGGAGATTATTTAGCCATGTATATTCGTTTGATTGTAATTGGCGGTTTGTTTATTTTCTTCCTACCAAACCTGTGGGTGAAGATTGGATTTGCAATTCTATTCCTGTACATGAGTAGTTTTCAAATGATGGCATTGTATCAACACCATCGCACCATCATCTGGCTAGACATATATCCTGTTGAAGCAGAACCTAGAAGAAGTGCATTAATGAAGTGGTTATTGCAGCTGGGAGTTATTCAGACAATAATCTATGCGATTGTTTTTCTACTGTCTCAAGCCTACATAGGTGCTATCATCACTTTAATTTCTGGGTTAGCCTTTATTTACATCTTTACAAATGGTTATATCAAACGAAAATTAGCGTAAAAAAGGCATTCCTTGGAGTAATTGATCCAAGGAATGCTTTTTTACATGGCATTATATATCTTGTTGATAAGCAAAGTAAGTACTGATTAATGTTTTGGCAGCAATTGGCATCGCTCTTTCATCAAAATCAAAATGAGGGTGGTGATGTGGATAGTGATTTCCTTCCTTTTCAGCACCTGTAAAAAAGTATGCCCCAGGCCTTTCTTGAAGATAATAAGCAAAATCTTCTCCACCCATTACTGGTATGATTTCTTCTATCTGATGTACATCGGGTATTTTTCTCGCTTCATGTAGGACAAGTTCTACCTCTTTAGCATGGTTAATGACAGGTGGATACCCCTTTATGTAATCAAATGAATAGGTACATTCATTTGCGATGCAAACACCTTTTATAATTTTCTCCATTTCCTCTATTACTTGATCTTGAATATCTGTATTTAAATATCTTACAGTTCCAACGAGTTTTGCTGTATCTGCAATGACATTAAAAGCATTTCCAGCTTCAAATATGCCGATAGTTAAAACTACAGTCTCAAGCGGGTCGATTCGTCTGCTTGTAATTTGTTGCAACTGTGAAATGAGTTGTGCACCTATGACAATCGAATCCTTTGTTTCATGGGGATATGCGCCATGACCACCTTGCCCTTGAATCGTAATTTCAAATCGATCTGCCCCAGCCATCAGGACGTCTTTTGCGGATTGGATTGTTCCGAGGGGAGTGGTGGCCCATAAATGTGTACCAAAAACAGCATCAACGCCTTCTAAAGCTCCAGCTTCAATCATCGGCTTTGCCCCACCTGGTGCATATTCTTCTGCATGCTGATGAAGGAATACAATGGTACCCGATAATTCTTTTTGATAGGATTTCATTACCTTTGCCAGTGTCAGTAAGGTAGCTGTGTGGCCATCATGTCCACAAGCATGCATCACACCATCTACCTTGGATTTATATGGAACATCCTTCTCATCCTGAATTGGTAGAGCATCAAAATCAGCCCGTAGCGCAATTGTTTTTCCTGGCTTGCCGCCTTTCAATGTAGCAATTACACCGTTTCCCCCGACTTCCTTTTGATATGGGATTTCTAATTTATCATAAAAGTTCGTAATGTATTGCGCTGTTTGATACTCCTGAAAGGATAATTCAGGATATTGATGTAAATGTCGGCGGATATCGACCATTTCTGGATATAAAGCATCTATCGCTTTATGTATTTCCGTTAACATAGACCAATTCCTCCTTCTGAATTTTTTTACTATTATAGCATCTTTTTTAGTGTGACAAGAAATTATTTTATTTCATTCTGGAAAAACTAGCGTTGATGAATGGAAAAATGATGGTTGGAGGCAGGTCAATTTGAAAAGTAGATTAATCATTACTTTATCTTTATTAGCGATAGTTGTTATGAGTTCCTGGATTTATCAAATCGTACGAGGACAGTTACCATTTTTAGATAAGTGGACACAACCATTTGCAGAAGAACTTTCAGGTACATTATTCTATACTTTTTCTCGAGAAATTACTATTCTTGGTTCCTATCCGGTTATATATTCAGTTACGATTGCTGGTATAGTCCTATTGTTTATCCTTTACCGCACGTGGATAGAAGGGATTACATATGGATTAGGAGTCATGGGCACCCATTTACTTAATAGAATCATAAAGGAGCTTGTTGGTAGGGAGCGTCCATTGGTACTGGCTGAAATCAATGCGTCAGGTGAAAGCTTTCCATCTGCGCATGCCATGTCATCGTTAGTATGTTATGGATTTTTAGCCTATTTTATAGGCAATAAAATATACTCGAAGTCCAAGAGAACACTTCTTCAAATTATAGCTGCGTTGTTGGTGATCATAGTAGGTATGAGTAGGTATGTCACGAATGTTCATTTTCTATCGGATGTATTAGCTGGATTTATAATCGGCCTTATCTGCCTTGTGGGCCTAATCTATCTGTACCGAAAACTCAAAGAAAAAAGTAAGAACAGAATACCTTCTCGGTCTCTAGACTGAGTTAAAAGCATTCTGAAGATGGTTTTCCCTTTATCTTGGAAGGATTAAGATAAATGTAATAGAAGGTTAGAAGGGAGCATTTCGAATGGATGCTGTAGAGAAGCAAGAAAATATAAAGGTACCAATTTTTCATAATCGAAATTTTGTTTTTCTATTAATTAGTGCGTTATTTTCCTCACCAGGCTATTATGTCTATTTAATAGGTGCGGAATGGCTCATGCTGAGTATTACGGATAATCGTTTTTATTTTGGTTTATTGTTTTTTGTAGCTGCAATTCCAAGACTTATCTTATTAATTGTTGGGGGAATCATTGCGGATCGAGTAAATAAACGAACGATTTTATTTTGGTCGGACTTCTCTCGAGCGGTATTAATTGGTATATTGGTAGTACTTATTATTACTGATCAGGTTGCAATATGGCATTTATTAGCCTTATCTGGTTTGTTTGGTATATCGGATGCGTTTAGCTATCCAGCTATGAATTCACTTATTCCGAATCTATTGGAGGATGACCAGCTACAACGAGGAAATTCTTTTATACAAATGACTAATCAAATTAGTCCTATTCTTGGACCTGCGCTTGGCGGTACATTAATTGCACTATTAGGTTTTGAAGGAGTATTCTCGGTCGCTTTTGTTATGTTATTGTTATCTGCTATAGCGGTCTTATTTATTCGACTAAAGCACTTGGAGACTGATGAGGATGAAAAGCATACACCATTAGCTGATTTAAAAGAGGGCTTCCAATATGCGCGAAAGAAGGAATTGATTATATCCGTCGTTGTTATGGCGCTTTTCCTAAATCTATTCTTTTCAGGTCCTATAGCTATTGGGATGCCGGTAATTGTAAAAGATGTCTTTAATGGAAGTGCTGTGAGCCTTGCAACAATCCAAACATCAATGGGAATCGGTGCACTAGCTGGTGCTATTTTATTAGCAAGCTGGAAATTAAAAAGTCCAGGGAAAACGGTAATCCTAGGATTGATTGGGCTAGGGCTTGCATTTAGTACCATGGGATTGTCATCGAATATTTGGATGATGGCAGGATTAGTTGCCTTAATGTCGGTCTTAACGCAAGTAGTTAATATTCCATTAATTACGATGTTACAGCAAACAACCGAGAAACGAATGCTGGGAAGAATGATGAGTATGTTTATGACAGTTTCAACAGGGTTAACACCTATTTCCTATATTGTAACTTCTTCCTTAATCGCAGCGGGTATCAGTATAAGGGTCATTATCGTGGTTAGCGGAGTTGTTGTTACTGCTATCGCTATCTATAGTTTTAGAAACAAGAAATTATTAGGTTTTAAACTTTCGCAAGGGAGAGAGTCACTATGAGTAAAGGAATCCGCTATTTTGTTGCAGCAGCACTTATCGCCTTTGGTCTAGTCCTAGTGTTGGGAAACATAGGCGTTATTGACTTCGAATGGAACAGTAGAACCGCTTGGAGTTATATTTACCCTTCTTTATTTGTGATTTTTGGAATAAAATGTATGATAGACCGATTTAGACATCGTGGTGGAAGTTGGGCATGGGGATCATTTTTCTTTATATTTGGTTCCCTTCTGTTACTAGATCGCTTTGGTATAATTTTCTTCAAATTCAATGATGTATTCAAACTATGGCCATTATTAATTATTTACATTGGATTTGCGGTGATTGGAAATTCTGGAAAACCAAAGGTAATTATTCAAAAGGACGGAGATTATGATAAGAGTGAAGAGAGTACCACTTACTTTACTGTAGGAGATTATGAATATAATAAACCAAATTGGAAAGTGGAACCGATGACGATAAAAACGTTTGCTGGGGACTTTTATTATGATTTTTCGAAAGGGTATATTCCAGAAAAAGAGATTCCTATTTCAATAAGCGCATTAGCAGGTGATGTTCACCTTATTATTCCGGAAAATCTGGAGTTTAGAGTGAACGCGTCCATTAAGGCAGGAGATATTGATATCGTTGGGAATACGGTTGATGGCATTAATCGCTCCCTTAACTATGAAACTCCAAACTATGATTCTGCTAAAAGAAAATTAACCTTTACCTTAAAATTAAAAGCAGGCTCTATTCGAGTGGATTATGTGTAAGGAAAGGGGAGGGTGTTTAGATGAAAAGTCGATTTTCTAATATCCGTTATAGTTACATCATTTCGCATTTAACAGCACTTTTTTTAACGCTGATTACTATTTTGGCAATTCTTCTTTCCATATATGTCCTATTTAGTCCAACATGGTTAACTGCAAACAGTATCTTTCTATTTATAGGGTTGTATGCAATTATTTCTTTCTTTATTTCGATTTATGTTGGTTTTCGATCTAGTGGTGAATTAAAACAACGAATGGATTATATGTCTCTATTAATAAAACAGTTTGCCAATGGAAATTACCAATCGCGAATCTATCTTAATGAAGGTGATGAAATAAATAGATTCGGAAATGATTTAAATGAACTTGGTGAAAAACTACAAAACCAAGTGAAGTCCTTACAACGTCTTGCTGATGAGAAGGCTGAATTAGCAAAATCTGCACATAAGTCAGCGGTTATGGAGGAAAGGCAGCGCATTGCTAGGGATTTACATGATGCAGTTAGTCAACAACTTTTTGCTTTAGCGATGATGTCTGAAGCAGCTATTAAGCAAATCGAACATAATCCGTCACTAGCGAAAGAACAAATGGTTGAAGTAGCGGGTGCAGCTCATCAGGCACAATCCGAAATGCGTGCGTTATTACTTCATTTGAGACCTGTCCATCTCTCTGGAGATCCACTTCCCAAAGGGATTCAAAAGCTTGTACAAGAGTTAAAGCAAAAATCGCAAATAGACTTCGAACTTGTAATAGATGAAACAATCAAACTATCAGAAGCTACTGAGGAGCATGTTTTTAGGATTATACAAGAGTCTTTATCGAATATATTAAGGCATGCCAATGCAACAGAGGTTAAGCTAGAGATTTTTAAGCGCGGAAAAGAGTTATTTATGCATATTGCAGATAATGGCAAAGGTTTTGAGCTAACGGGTGATAATGAGAAAAAGACATCATATGGATTAAAAACAATGAGAGAAAGAAGCGAGGAATTAGGTGGTACTTTTACTATTCGTTCAAATGTTAATGAAGGTACCTATATTGATATACGAATACCATGCTAAGATGAATTATCAGAATTCATTGTATAATGTTAAGTAGGGGAGGGTTTGTTATGATCAGAGTAATTGTTGTGGACGATCATGAAATTGTCAGAAAGGGCATTATAGCATACTTGCAAACAGATCCAGAGATAGATGTTGTCGGTCAAGCAAGTAGTGGGAATGAAGGTGCTAAGTTAATCTTAAAAGAAAAGCCAGATGTCGTGTTAATGGATTTGATGATGGATAATGGAACAGGAATTGATGCAACCAATCTAGTAATGAAGGAATACCCATCCTGTAAGATAATTATTCTAACTAGTTACTACGATGACCAGCAAGTATTTCCTGCACTGGAGGCCGGGGCGTTTAGTTATTTATTAAAGACATCTTCAGCCGACGAGATTGTCACTGCCATTAAGAAGGCAAATAGTGGGGAAAATGTTATTGAACCTAAAGTGGCAAGTAAAATGATGACGAGTTTTCGTGGGGAACAACGTAAGCTTCATGATGATTTAACAGAAAGAGAGATGGAAGTACTACTTTGCATTGGGAACGGGATGACCAATCAAGAGATAAGTGAAAAGCTTTATATTGGAATAAAGACAGTGAAAACACATGTCAGCAATATTCTAGCCAAACTAGATGTACATGATCGAACACAAGCTGCAGTTTATGTTCATAAGAATAATCTCATGTGAATTTCATATTCTTTTAGATGAAGAGGTAGCCCTCTTCTTTTGTTTTTTACTCTATTACCTAGTATAATACTAGGGAAATAAAATATGAGGAGAATACCGGAATGGGTCTTTCGAAGCGAAAAGAAAATGTCCTAATGGGTATATGGGGAGTAGCCCTAATCGCTACTGCTGGAAGTTTGTTTTTCTCAGAAGTGATGGGTTATGAGCCTTGCGAAATGTGCTGGTACCAGCGGATTCTGATGTATCCACTTGTCATCATTTATGGAACGGCATTATTTAAGAAGAATCTATCGATTGCTCTGCCAGGACTTTTTATGAGTGGAATAGGAATGTTTGTCTCTACATATCATTATCTTATACAAAAATTACCTGCACTCTCAGAAGCAGGAGGTTCTTGTGGACTAGTTCCTTGTAATTTTCAATATGTGAATTACTTTGGGTTCGTCACGATTCCTTTTATGGCGGGCACAGCATTTATCATCATCTTTGTTACACATCTAGTATTACTAAAACAAGGTAGGGGGAAATAATCATGCAAAAGAAAATGCTTATTATCATTGGCGTTATTGTCGTATTATTCGTTGCGTTATACTTTGTCATTGATTACAAGAATAATAAAGCACTGGAAGGCAGTGACAATCCATACGGTACTACTGACTTAGAACAACCAACAATTGACCAATTAGATGACCCAAACTATGGTAATCAAATTTTACCAGATGATTTAAAAGAAGCGGTTGAAAGTGGAGAAGCTGTAACGGTGTATTATTACAGCCCAACATGTGTATACTGCCAAAACACGACACCATATTTAGCACCATTAGCGGAAGAAATGGGTGTTGATATGAAAAAATTAAACTTATTAGAATTCGCTCAAGAAGTGACTCAATTCTCGATTCGCTCAACTCCAACACTTGTACATTATAAGGACGGTAAAGAAGTTACTCGTATTGAAGGTCAAGCCGAAGAAGAAGTGTACGCAGAGTTTTTTGAAGAGTATGTGTTGAATTAACCATTCGCTTGGTATAGCCGCGTTTTAACTGATAGGAAGATATAAATTAGGACAGTCCCGATAAAAAGGGACTGTCCTTTGTTCGTAAGGAAGTAGTTATTCCTTTTCTTCCATCATTTGATACGTATTTACAAACGGTCGATCTGCAAAATATGCGGGTGGTTTTGTTTCACTATGTGCTTTTTGAAAGTCACTAGAATTCTTCCAGTTCTCATAGTTTTCATGGGATTTCCACTGTGTGAAAACAACATATGTATTCCCTTTCTTTGGTTTTAATAATCGAAAGGCTAAGAATCCCTCCCGATTGTCGACAGCTTGTTTTCTTTTCTTAAAGTTATCCTCGAAAACCGGTTTACCTTCGTCTGTTACAGGTATATTATTCATGACAACATAGCCCTTATCTTGAATATTTCCGCTCTGAATAATGATTTCATATTCTCTGCCTGCTGCGAACACTTTTGAAGAGGTACCCTCATAATAAGCCAAATCATTGGAAGTTCCGGACATGAAGTAAAACTGGATAGCTGGATATTTATCCTTTAACTTCTTTAAAAAATCAAAAGTTCCATTCGTCATATATGCTTTCATGATATCAGACTCCTTGTTTCTAAAATTATTATTAACTAGTAACTCTTATTATTTTATATTTCGAGAGATTTGACGTATAATACATTTTGTAACTAGTATTGCCTTCATTTCTACAACCAATTGTGAAATAGAATACATGTATGGGAGACTTTATACATTCTATTTTAGCGTATAGAAATTGGAATTATAACCCATTATGATGAATTTTACTCCATTCTTATTTGGCAAATCCCTCTAATTTGACGGATTTACTACATTTGCTAAATTTAGACAAATTAATGACAAAAGGCCTATCTTCCTATACATCAAAGTGGTAAATCGTTATAGTAGAATAAGATGAACGGCAAGTTTAGGCATGATGCCTAATTATTACATATAAGGTATGGATGCTGTCCTAGTGATGATCCAAAAAGGGTGAGAACATGAAACTGAATGATACTATTATTCGCGCTTACAAGGGCGAGACTACGGATTATACTCCTGCATGGTTTATGAGACAGGCAGGAAGATCACAACCAGAATATAGAGAACTGAAGGAGAAATATTCTCTATTCGAAATTACACATCGACCAGAAGTTTGTGCATACGTAACAAGACTTCCAGTTGAACAGTACAATGTTGATGCTGCAATTCTTTATAAGGATATTATGTCTCCTTTACCAGCACTGGGTATTGATGTTGAAATTAAAGCTGGAATTGGACCTGTAATTGATAATCCAATTAGAAGTATGCAGGATGTTGAAAAATTAGGTACGATAAATCCAGAACAAGATGTTCCTTATGTTTTAGAAACGATCCGCTTACTAACAGAAGAACAACTAACAGTTCCATTGATTGGATTTAGTGGTGCTCCATTTACATTAGCTAGTTATTTAATCGAAGGTGGACCTTCTAAAACTTATGGAAAAACAAAAGCTTTCATGTATGCAAATCCAGAAACATGGTTTGCATTAATGGATAAGTTAGCGGATATGACGATTACGTATGTGAAATCACAAATTAGGGCAGGCGTAAAGGCTGTTCAAATTTTCGATTCATGGGTAGGTGCTTTAAATGTTAGGGACTACAGAACCTATATCAAACCAGTCATGGATCGTATCTTTAGTGAATTACAAAATAAAGATGTACCGTTGATTATGTTTGGCGTTGGTGCAAGCCATCTATTAATGGAATGGAACGATTTGCCGGTTGACGTCATTGGATTAGACTGGAGAACATCCATTAAGGAAGCAAGGGATTTAGGCGTAAGCAAAGTATTACAAGGGAACCTCGATCCGGCAATCTTACTTGCAGATTGGGATACAATTGAAGCTCGTGCGAAAGAAATCCTTGATATGTCTAAAGAAGATGGGCGTCATGTATTTAATTTAGGTCACGGTGTAACACCTGATATAAAACCAGAAACATTGAAAAAACTAACAGAACTGATTCATACGTACTCGAAACGTTAAGCGAATCAAAACTTACATGAAGAGGTGTAGGAAATGGAAAGAAAGAAAATAGGATTACTAGTAATGGCTTATGGTACTCCATATAAAGAAGAGGATATTGAACCTTATTACACACATATCCGTCATGGAAGAAAGCCTTCTGATGAACAATTACAAGACTTAAAGGATCGTTATAAAGCAATTGGTGGAACTTCACCACTAGCTCGTATAACAGAGGAACAAGCGAAAGCTATTGAAGTTAAATTAAATGAAATACAAGATGAGTATGAATATAAGGCATATATTGGCTTAAAACATATCACACCATTTATTGAGGATACGGTTGCTGAAATGGCAAAAGACGGTATTAAAGAGGCTGTTTCTATTGTATTAGCACCACATTACTCTACATTTAGTGTAAAATCCTATAATACTCGTGCTGGTGAAGAAGCAGCTAAACATGGTATCGAGATTCGTGCTGTAGAAAGCTGGTATGATGCACCAGGATTTATTCAGTACTGGGCAGACCATATTAATGCAGAATATGCGAAAATGTCTGATGAGGAACGTGAAAAAGCAGTTCTTATCGTTTCTGCACACAGCTTACCAGAAAAATACTACAAAACGGCGATCCATATCCAGATCAATTAGCTGAAACAGCAAGACTTATTGCGGAAAAAGCTGGGATTACGAACTATGAGCTAGGGTGGCAAAGTGAAGGGAATACACCAGATCCTTGGTTAGGACCAGATGTGCAAGATTTAACTCGTTCTCTATATGAGGAAAAAGGATACCGTTCATTTGTTTATGCACCTGTTGGCTTTATCGCTGACCATTTAGAGGTTCTTTATGATAATGATTATGAATGTAAAGTGGTTTGTGATGAATTGGGAGCTAGCTACTATCGCCCACCAATGCCAAACACACATCCTTTATTTATTGAAACTTTAGCAAACGTTGTACAAAATAAAAGTAAAGCGTGATGCATAATGGATAAACAAACAATCGTAATAATAGGTGGCGGGATAACAGGGTTATCCGCTGCCTTTTATTTGCAAAAAGAGATAAAAGATAAGAATCTACCTTATCAATTGAAGCTTGTAGAAGCAAGCGACCGCCTCGGAGGCAAAATTATCACGTACAAGCGGGATGGATTTACCATTGAACGGGGACCAGATTCTATTATTGCTAGGAAAAAGCCAGGTATGAAATTAGTTGAAGAATTAGGGCTGGCAGACCAAATAATCCGTAACGGAACTGGTCAATCCTACATTCTAGTTGAAGACAAGCTCCATAAAATGCCTAAAGGGGCCTTTATGGGAATTCCAAAGCAAATTGGTCCATTCCTAGGGTCTAGTCTTGTTTCACCTGTCGGTAAAATCCGTACTTTATTTGACCTAGTTAAGGCAAAAGGTGATGAGCAGACGGATCAATCTCTAGGTGGATTTATGCGCCGTCGTTTTGGGAATCAACTAGTTGAAAATGAAATTGAACCATTACTATCTGGAATTTACTCAGGAGATATCGATGAAATGAGTTTAATGGCAACGTTCCCGAACTTTTATCAGCTGGAGCAGAAATATGGTAGCTTGATTAAAGGATTGCGTGCAACGATTCCGAATCCACCTAAGACAACAGGAAAGGCACCTGGTGCATTTTTCTCTTTTAAAAATGGTTTAGAAACCTTAGTTGATAAATTAGTAGAAAAGCTTGATAGAGAATCCATTATACTAGAAGCACCTGTTGACCATATTGAGAAAAAGGATACGACATATCATGTATTGTTAGGGAATGGTGAAGTGATTAAAGCAGCTGCGGTACTTGCAACAACACCACATGCAACCTTACCTGAAATGTTCAGTCAATATGATTTCTTGAAGGTATTTAAGGATGTGCCTTCTAGCTCTGTAGCTAATGTTGCACTCGCTTTTGACCAATCAGCCATTAAGCAGGATATTGATGGAACTGGTTTTGTTGTCTCAAGGAACAGTGATCATCGAATTACTGCTTGTACATGGACCCATAAGAAATGGCCATCCACAACACCTGAAGGTAAAGTGTTAATACGTTGCTATGTAGGTAGACCGAGTGACCAAGAAGTAGTGGATCTATCAGATGAGGAATTAACGGAAATTGTTTTAAAGGACTTAAATAAAACAATGAATATTACAGCCAAACCGGATTTTGCGGTTATCTCACGCTGGAAAAACGTCATGCCGCAATATACAGTTGGACATATAGAAAGAATTGCTCAAGTGCGAAGTGCTGCAAGTGAACAGCTTCCAGGTGTTTACTTTGCTGGTAGTTCCTTCGAAGGGGTTGGTATCCCTGACTGTATCGAACAAGGAGAAAAAGCAGTACATCAGGTATTGGATTTTTTAAAAGATAAATAATGATATATAGAAAAAGCGGTATTTGCGTGGGAGCAAATACTGCTTTTTTCAGTGAAAGTAGATTATGAGTGGTTTACATCACGTTCTTGAGAAGGAATAGTGAAGGAGAAGATGAAGATGGAGGCTATCATCACGTTTCCGAGAAAGAATAGTGAAGGAGAAGATGAAGATGGAGGCTATCATCACGTTTCCGAGAAAGAATAGTGAAGGAGAAGATGAAGATGAATGGTATCATCACGTTCTTGAGGAGGAATAGTGAAGGAGAAGATGATGATGGAGGCTCTCATCGCGTTCTTGAGAAGCAATAGAGAAGGAGAAGATGATGATGGAGGCTCTCATCGCGTTTTGAGAAGGAATAGTGAAGGAGAAGATGAAGATGGAGGCTATCATCACGTTTCCGAGAAAGAATAGTGAAGGAGAAGATGATGATGAATGGTATCATCACGTTCTTGAGGAGGAATAGTGAAGGAGAAGATGAAGATGGAGGCTCTCATCGCGTTTCCGAGCAAAACTTCATCAATAGACATGGGGAGCAAAAAAGAAACGGTCAAGTGACTACCGAAGTCTATGACCGTTTCAATTTTATTATTTATTGATAGCTTTTTTCTAGTTCATCAACTAACGAGCCAACAAAAGCAACTGCTTCGCGGATTGCATCAGGTTTTGACATATCGACTCCAGCTTGTTTGATTAAATCAAGTGGTTTTAATGTGCCGCCTGCTTTGAGAACCTCTAACCAGCTATCGACAACTGGTTTTCCTTCTTCTTGAATACGTTTCGCTACAGCAGTAGAAACGGTTAGTCCAGCAGAGTACGTATATGGATATAGACCCATATAGTAATGTGGCTGTCTCATCCAAGTTAATCCTGCACCTTCATCAAAAACAACAGAATCTCCCCAGAAGTTTTCTAGTGCTTCTTGTTTTTGTTGTGTTAGTACACTAGCCGTTAGTGGCGTACCAGCTTCTGCTAGTGCATACACACGACGTTGGTATTCGCCCTCTAATAGGTGTGTTACAAAGTTATGATAATACGTACCCAATAATTGCGTAATAACCCAACGCTTCATTCGTTTATCATCTGTCGTACTCATGAGATGATTTGCCAACAGCAATTCATTCATTGTAGAAGGAGCTTCAACAAAGTATGTGGAAGGTCTTGTATTGAATAGAGATTGGTTTTTACCAGCAAGATAAAAGTGTCCTGCATGTCCAAGCTCGTGTGCTAATACAAACGCACCACGCATCGTATCTGTCCATGTCATTAAAATGTATGGATGAACACCATATGGGCTAGAACAGAAAGCACCAGTTGATTTCCCAACGTTATCAGATAAGTCAACCCAACGTTCGTTTAGTCCCTTTTCCATAATTTCTGTGTATTCCGGTCCCATTACTTTTAATGAATCTAAAATGACTGTCTTTGCTTCTTCATAGGTGGTCTTCGGATTGAAATCTGGATCTAATGGTGCTTTTAAATCACAATAACGCATCTCATCTAATCCAAGCTTTTCTTTCTTTAACTTAGCATAACGGCGCATATGTGGTGCTAATTCTTCCTGAATAACATTTAATTGATTTTCGTACATTTCTTTTGTTACTTCTTGTGGAGCGAGTAGCATGTCTGTTACAGATTCATACTTACGTAAGCGTGCCATGGTTACTTGCTTCGATACCTCTGTTGCATAGGTAGCAGCAAATGTGTTTTTATACTGGTTTAATGTCTTTACGAAGGAATCATAAGCATCGCGACGCAGCTTAGTATTCGATTCTAATTCAAAGCGATCTTCATATAGTGCTGCCGACATTGGATGATCCTTGCCATCTTCATCAATGACAGAATCAAACACCATGTCTGAGGCTTTACTACGAGAGTAGATCATATATGGAGCCCCATGAACTTCTGCTAAAGCAGCTAATGTTTCCTCGATTTCTGGTGCTAATGTATGAGGCTTTTCTTCTAAAATATCATCTAGCATTTTTTTATAGGTTTGTAGTGCTGGTTCCTCTTGTAAGAACTGTGCAATTGTTTCTTCTGAAAGTGTTAGCAATTCAGATTGGATAAAGGATAGCTTTGCACCAATGCTTGCTCCTGCTGATGAAACTTTAGCAGAGTCACGTTGATTTTCTGGATCACTTCCATCTGCACTAGCTTTTAAACTAGCATATGTACCTACTCGTGTTAGACGCTCACGGTAGTTTTCTAGTGTTGTAAGACAGTTCAATAGCGTCTTCGCATCACTACCTAGTTTTCCTTTAAATTGGGTAATCTCAGTCACGTCATGTTGAATCGCCTGTAGGTCCTTTTCCCAATCTTCAAAGGTAGGATATAAATCTGTTAAATCCCATTTTTGTTCTTCGGGTACTTCGGAACGTAATAATCTTTTAGTCTTAGTAGTTGTCATTTTATTTTCCCCTTTCTAAAAAAACACCAAAAGTATTTCGGTAGTCTAAATATTATAATACAAAACTAGAAGGAAGGATATGATTTTTCTGATATTTTTAGCAAAAAAAATACAGCTATCTGGAAGTAGCTGTTAGAGAGTTGTATCTCTTGTGACTAAGGTATAGAATTAGGAGGAATACATGTATCTTATCTTGCAGGATGGTCACATTCTTCGCAAATATTGATATAGCAGTCTGCTTGTTCTAAAATGTCTTGACCACATTTTTGACACTTTTTCTTTGGAAGATTTCGAAAAAACTCAAGCACATTCAGCATAACGAAGTTCCTCCTTTAGCTTAGTAGTTTCATTGTAATATAACAGTATGCAAACAGTCAACGCTGTGTTACAACAAAAATAATGTAGAGGTGATTCATATGAAAATAACAGTAATAGGTTATTGGGGAGGATATCCCGCCCCTGATAGTGCAACATCAGCATATTTATTAGAAAAGGATGATTTCACTTTACTAATAGATGCCGGTAGTGGTTCACTTTCCAAACTTCAAAAATACAAAAATGTCCTGGATGTTGATGCTGTAATCCTATCGCATTATCATCATGATCATGTTGCCGATATTGGTGTGCTTCAATATGCATGGCTAGTGCAATCTTATGTGATAGGGAATAAAGAAGTTTTACCAATTTATGCGCATACAGACGATATGGATGGATTTAATAAGTTGACACATGATTTCACGGAAGGTGTAGCATATGATCCGACTCAAACATTAACGGTTGGTCCATTTTCGATTACTTTCCAAAAGACCAAGCACCCAGTGCCATGCTATGGCATGCGAATTACCGATGGGCAGAGTGTCATCGTATATACGGCAGATACTAGTTATCAAGAAGATTGGATAGCCTTTAGTAAGGATGCTGATTTATTAATCACCGATTGCAACTTCTATGCGAATCAAGATGGTTCAGGTGCTGGACACATGACAAGCAAAGAAGGTGGACATATCGCTAGTGAGGCAAATGTGAAAGAATTAATACTAAGTCATCTACCACAGTACGGTAATCGTGAGGATTTAATTCAGCAAGCAAGTGAAGTTTTTAATGGCAAAATTCGTCTGGCTGAAGAAGGATTGTCATGGGAAAAATAAGGTCTTTTCTTTGCTTACCTATCTATTTTTCGATAAACTAATATCTGGAAAAAAACTGTATCTATTAGGAGGGGAAAGCTGTGAAATTTATTGATAATCAAGGCATTACTGACCCAACGATTAACTTAGCAATTGAGGAATATATCCTGCAAAACTTTGGTGAGAAGGATACATACTTATTATTCTATATCAATAAGCCTTCCATCATTATTGGAAGAAATCAGAATACAATTGAAGAAATTAATACAAATTATGTTGAAGAAAACAATATTAAAGTAGTTCGCCGTCTTTCTGGTGGTGGAGCGGTATATCATGACGAACAAAATCTAAACTTCAGTTTTATTACGAAGGACGATGGAGAAAGTTTCCATAACTTCGCGAAATTTTTAAAGCCAGTAATTGAAGTTCTGAATGAGCTTGGAGTTCCAGCAGAGCTTCAAGGTAGAAATGATGTTGTAGTAGAGGGAAGAAAAATCTCTGGTAATGCCATGTTCTCAACAAAAGGACGTATGTTCAGCCATGGTACATTAATGCTTGATTCTGAAATCGATAATGTTGTAAAAGCCCTTAAAGTAAAAAAAGAGAAGATTGAGTCAAAAGGGATTAAATCTATTCGTAGTCGTGTCGCTAATATCTCCGAGTTCCTGGATGAGAAAATTTCTATGGAGGAATTTAAAGAGCGTATATTGAAACATGTATTTCAGGTTGATGATGTGAAGGATGTTCCTCGTTATGAATTAACTGAAGAAGACTGGAAGAACATTCATAAGATTTCTGAGGAACGTTATCAACAGTGGGAATGGAATTATGGTAAATCACCGGCATTTAATGTACAAGCATCTCATAAATTCCCATCTGGATTATTAGATGTACGTTTTGATGTGAAAAAAGGTATTATTGAGAACTGTAAGATTTATGGAGATTTCTTTGGTTTAGGGGATATCCATGACCTTGAGAATAAATTAGTTGGTGTACGTCATGAAAAACAAGCAATCGAAAAAGCACTTGATGACATTGATGTCGCACATTATCTAGGAAAAATTACAAAAGAAGACTTTATTGGTCTGTTATATTAAAAACATCTGCCCACAATCATTTTGTGGGCTTTTTCATTCATGTTATCAATGCGTTATTCAGCCTTCTCCGGCATTCGCCTTAATTCTTCATGAAAAAAGTATGAAAAAAATGGGATTTATGCATAATAATATAATATCGGTTCATGAAGGAGGAATTTTGCATGAAAAAACAAGAAGGAAATCCGGAATTAGAAACCTTTACTATATTAAATCCCAACTTTGTACTACCATCGGAAGTATATTCATCGGAATCGAAACTCGAAAAGCAATTATCTGAAGGAAATATTTCCAAAAATGATGAAGTCAAAGATTGATAAAGAGAAAATATCTTGATTTGTTGAATTTTAATCGTTTTATCTATTATTTTGTTGATACTTTTGATACATTATTTCATAAGCCATACCCTTTCATGGATAGTGGAAAGGATGAACATTAACATGTTTATAGAAGATTTATATTCTCCATTACATGAAATTACCCCGTTAACGCTAGCTATTGTATCAAAAGAGGATGATGATGGAAATGTTCAAACTTATGTTCTGGAAGAGGAAGCGGAATATATGGTAGAACACTCCCCGAGTAAATTAATTGACCATGCTTGTCGTTTTTTTGGGTCGAGTCTCAAGGGCAGACAAGAGGGTACGAGGGATATTTGTGGGATTACCCACAAAGCCCCAATATCGATTGACCCTTCAAGTGGCATGTATTTCTTTCCTACCTCTTCCCCCTCTAATGTAACCTGCTCCTGGATAGCACATACCCATATTAATCATGTGAATCGTACAGATGAACGCGCTACAGAAATTGTGTTTAAAAGCGGGAAAAAGATTACAATTGATGCCTCTTATGGATCAATTATGAATCAGATTCACCGTACAGCACAATTCAGGTATCTATTAGATAATCGGATTAAGCATTTGCAACAGCGAAAGGTTGTTCTTGAGCCAAAGCATTCAACATAATCTCTTGGACAATTTCTTCTACCTTTTTTCGAATAGCGGGGTTAAAGTAATTTCTCTTTTCTTCTTTTCCTTTACTAATAAAGAGATAGGAAGAAAAGGAGTCGTTTTTATTAATTAGCATGACACGTAATTTTTTATTCTCCATTTTTGAACGTAATTGTCTACGCTCACTAAGTGCATTTGCATTCATCTTTTCTAAGAGCTGTATATATGGTTCTTTTATTTTAAAAGCACCCTTTTGGATGTGCTGAATATCTTGTTGAATGACGACGATTGCCATTGAAAGAAAAAGAAAGCGTGTAGCAATTCTCAATTCTTCATCTGTTAAATAGCGCATGTAAGTTACCCCTCCAATTAGGAACATTTGTTCTCATTATACGCCAAAGTAAATAAAAAATACACTATTTGTTTAAAAAAATATAGAAAATGAAAGGGTATAGGCGATACTACCTTTAGAATACTAGGTTATTCCATGTATAGGTATTTGGTACTTTGGTTAAAACTTTTCATAATGCATAAATTCCTTTAAAATAAAATTAATACATAAAGGGCTTGGATGGGGAGACTTATTGAATGAATCTTTTTAGTATCATAACAGATTGGAAAACCGCTATTCAGAATGACAATTTAGACGAATATATAATGGAACTATTGCAAGATTATGAGAGTTTAGGACCGTTACCTGGAATACTACTACCATTTATCGAGGCATTTCTACCATTTTTACCGTTAGTTGTATTTGTTATGGGAAATGCCGCAGCATACGGCTTACTGGAAGGATTTTTATTATCATGGGCAGGCTCTAGCTTAGGAGCAATACTAGTATTTTTAATTGTTCGGAACCTTGGTGACAAAAGAATCTTTGTAAAGATACGTAAAAACAATCAAGTAAAAAGAGTTACTAGTTGGTTGGAGAGGCATGGATTCGGTCCATTATTTCTACTGATGTGTTTTCCATTTTCTCCATCAGCCGTAATAAATGTTGTTGCTGGTCTGTCTAACATTAACATTTATCAATTTATTTTAGCAGTGTTACTTGGAAAATCCGTCATGATATTTTCCATTGCTTATGTAGGATCCAGCATTGCATCATTTGCACAAAATCCTACAAAAACTATTGTTGTCGGTGTATGTATTATTTTATTCTGGGTATTAGGAAAATTCATTGAAACGAAATTACATCAAAAATCAAAGCAAAAAGAAGAAATCTCTGACTCAGAGGGAGTAAAATAAAAACCAAAACTTCTGTCTTGTACAAGTCTTAGTCAGTAAGTTTTTTTCATTACTGGAGAGTTAAGTAAGGAGGAAGTTAAAGTGGGACTCCGTTTTATATTAGGTAGAGCTGGAACAGAAAAGAGCAATATAGCATTTGAGGAGATTAAAGAGAAGTCATTAGCAAACCCTCAAGGGCCACCGATATTTTATATCGTTCCAGATCAAATGACATTTGAACAAGAATATACACTATTTCGTGATAAGGAATTCCAAGGGAGTAGTCGTACACAAGTGACAAGTTTTTCACGGCTTGCTTGGCTTATTTTACAGGAAACAGGTGGTGCAACAAGACAGTTTATTAGTTCGGTAGGGATACAAATGATGCTACGTAAAATCATCGAGGAAAAAGAGGGTGATTGGCATGTATTCCAAAAGGCGGTGGAAAAACAAGGTTTCTTAAGTCAACTTGAAAAAATCATAACGGAATTTAAGCGGTATGAAATTACACCGGATACCTTATTAACTCAGAAATATCAAATTAACCAATATGCCCACAAGGAGCCAGGTGAAGTAGCATTAGTAAATAAGTTGGAAGACTTGCATTATATATATGAAAAACTAGGACAAGCTTTAGCAAACCAATATATTGATGGGGAGGACCAACTAAGTTTATTAGCAGAAAAAATTGGTGAGGCGAAGTCATTAGAAGGAGCAGAGATTTATTTTGATGGCTTCCACAGATTTACACCAAAGGAACTAGTTGTCGTAGAGACGTTGCTGAAGAAGTGTGAGCGAATCACGGTAACCTTAACAACAGAGGAGGATGTGGATCACGCCATTTTATCTGATATGGACTTGTTTTATCAAACTAAGGAGACATATCAGGTTTTAAAAGAGATCGCAAATGTTAATGGAATTACAATAGAGGATAGTATTGTATTACATGCTAACGATGGTGTGTTTCGAGATAAACCTTATTTTGCCCATTTAGAGCGTAACTTTGATGTGCGTCCTGCACCGCGATTTGAGGGGGAGGCACCGATTCGAATCGCAGAGGCAGTACATCCACGGGCAGAGATTGAAGGGGTTGCTCAAGAGATTGTTCGTCTGGTAAGAGAAGAGAATTACCGCTATCGTGATATCGCCGTATTAATTCGTCAAACAGAGAAATATCAAGATATTATTGGTACTATTTTTGAGGATTATAATATACCAGTATTTATTGATGAAAAGCGTACGATGCTGAATCATTCTCTCATTGAATTTATTCGTTCTGCCTTAGAGGTAGTGGATACAAATTGGCGGTATGATGCGGTGTTTCGCATGCTGAAGACCGGTTTTATTCCAGAGACAGATGATGAATATCCGCTGACAAGTGATGCAATAGACGAACTGGAAAACTATGTAATTGAATATGGTATCCGTTCTCGGAAGCAGTGGATGAGTGAAGAGGACTGGATTTTTCAACGTTTCCGTGGTTTTGATAGAGGAGCACAAACTGATGCAGAGAAGGAAATGCAAACAAGGATTAATCGTTTCCGAAGACAGGTTATTCATTCACTAGGAGCATTTGATGCGAAAATCCGTTCGGCAGTAACTATTCGGGAGCTTTGCATTAATCTATTTACATTACTGGAGGAAATAGCAGTTCCTGCCAAACTGGAGGAAATGCGTACTATTTTTGATGAAAATGGTCAACTTTCCAAAGGGCGAGAACAAGAACAGGTTTGGAATGCCATCATCCACCTAATGGATGAAATGGTAGAGATGGCTGGAGAAGAGGAAATGTCACTTTCAACTTTTCGTGTCACACTTGATGCTGGATTTGAAACATTAAAGTTCTCACATGTTCCACCTAGTATCGATCATGTCATTGTTGGTACAATTGACCGCTCACGTATTAGTGGAATTAAATGTTCATTTTTAGTAGGGGTGAATGAAGGGATTTGGCCATTAAAACCGCCAGCTGATGGAATGATTAATGAAACAGAGCGGGAAATGTTGGCAGCGAGTGGCATGAAGCTAGCAGACACAAGTAAAAGACAGTTATTAGATGATTGGTTTTATATGTACTTAGCCTTTTCATCTGCTTCAGACTATCTATGGATTAGTTATCCGCTTAGTGATGAAGAAGGAAAATCCAAAATGCCATCACAACTAATAAAAAGACTGGAAGATATGTTCCCATCTTGTAGGGAGCACGTTCTACTACAAGACCCAGATGAATTATATGAAGCAGACCGTTTTATTACATCACCGGTAAAGACAAGATCAGCCTTAACGGCTCAGTTAGCTAGGAGTATAAAAGGGTACCCTGTAATGCCTGTTTGGTGGAATGTGTTAAATTGGTATGTGAAAAATCACGAAAAATACGGTACGACCTATACCATTTTACAAAGTCTGTTCTATGAGAATACGCCTTCAGATATGGAAGAGGAGACAGTGGAACAACTGTACCCGAAACAATTAACAGCAAGTGTTTCGAGGTTAGAAACGTACTTTAGTTGTTCTTATCAGCATTTTGCTAAATATAGTTTAGGGTTGGATGAGCGAAGAACTTATAAATTAGATGCGCCAGATATTGGTAACCTTTTCCATGAGGCATTAAAGATTATTACGGAATGGATACAGGAGGAAGGAAAGGATTTTGCTCATTTAACAAAGAAGGATGCAAATGATTATGCCCAGAGAGCTGTAACGAGTCTTGCGCCAATATTACAGCATCAGATTCTTCATAGCACCAATCGATATCAATACATCCAGCAAAAGCTACAACATGTTATTGCTCGCGCGGCATATGTGTTAAGTGAGCAAGCAAGATTGAGTAAGTTTTCACCAGTCGGCTTAGAGCTTGGATTTGGTACAAAAGGGGATAAGCTTAAGCCAGTATCCTTACAACTGCCAAATGGATATGAAATTAAGCTACGAGGTAGAATTGATAGAGTGGATAAGGCATTAGACCAAGAGGATTTATACTTGCGAATTATTGATTATAAATCAAGCTCAAGAGGTCTAGATATGGTTGATGTCTATTATGGAATCGCCATGCAGATGCTTACGTATTTGGATGTCGTATTATCACAATCGGAACAATGGCTTGGAAAGAAAGCGACACCAGCAGGCGTACTATATTTCCATGTTCATAATCCAATGATTTCTGGTAACGCCCAAATGTCAGATGAGGAATTAGAAAATGAGTTATTTAAAAGTTATAAAATGAAGGGTCTATTGATAAATAATGAACGCGTGGTGCAAATGATGGACACTTCACTGGAGTCGGGACATAGTGAAATTATCCCTGTACAAATCAAAAAAGATGGTAGTTTTTCCAGTAAGAATTCCAAGGTTGCAGGGAAAGAAACCTTCTCCATCCTTCAAGGGCATATCCATCGTTTAATGTATCAAGCGGGGATTGATATTACTGGGGGACAGGTACACTTAAATCCATATCAGCGAAAGCAAAAAGTGGCCTGTACGTATTGTCCATTTTTATCGGTATGTCAATTTGATTCTTCTCTAGAAACGAATGACTTTAGGAGATTGACTGAAATGAAAGAGGAAGAAGTATTAGAAAAACTAAGCACGAAGGAGGGAGATATCAATGGTTAGATGGACGAAGGAACAAGAGGCGGCAATCTATACAGAGGGTAGTGACGTGTTAGTTGCTGCTGCTGCTGGTTCTGGTAAAACAGCAGTACTTGTAGAACGAATTATCCAAAAGCTACTAAAGACAGAAAATCCCGTTGATATTGATTCCCTTCTAGTCGTAACGTTTACAAATGCAGCGGCACAGGAAATGCGAAATCGTGTCGGCTTAGCTTTAGAAAAAGCACTGGAACAGGATCCGACCTCCAATCATTTAAAAAAGCAATTATCGCTACTACAACGTGCTTCGATATCGACCTTACATTCATTCTGTCTCGATATTGTGAAGCAGTATGCTTACCTAATTGATATTGATCCAGGCTTCCGAATTGCAAATGATATGGAAGCCGATCTCATGCAGCAGGATGTCTTAGAGGATTTATTCGAAGATTGGTATGGCAGAGAAGGGAAAGACCAAGAAAAATTCTTCCAAGTGGTGGATAGATTCTCTGGTGACCGTAACGATGTTGATGTAGAGAAATTAGTCTTAGCGCTTTATAACTTTGCTGTCCAGAATCCATGGCCACACAAATGGTTAGATGATTTGGCTGCAGTATATGAAGTGCCTGAAGAATGGACAGAAGAAGATTTAACCTGGTTAGAGATAATTAAACGAGAAGTACGCGATAAGTTTAGTGGTCTGGAACAGGAAATGAATTTAGCTCTGAGAATAGCAAGAGAAAGTGATGGGCCATATCACTATATCGATACAATTGAAGCAGATATAGAGCTATTAAATAATGCAATATTGAAGCTTGAAACCTGGGATGAATTACAACAGTTTATGATCACTAGTAAGTTTACTGACCTATCGAGAAAAAGACCAGATATTAACAAGGATAAGAAAGAAAGAGTTCAGAAATTACGCGGTACGTATAAAAAGCGCTGGGAAAAGATGGCTAATAATTGGTTTAATAGAAATCTATCTGCCCATGTAGAGGACATGAGAGAACTAGCAACGGTTGTAAAAGCATTAACGGAAATCGTGAAAGACTTTATTGATCGCTTTACCATAGCGAAGCGAGAAAAGGCAGTAGTCGACTTTTCGGATTTAGAGCATTTATGTTTGCAATTACTACTGGATGAAACCTCGACAATCGAAGAACCAAAGCCGTCAAACGTAGCAAGAAATTTGCAGAAGCAGTTTAGTGAGTTATTAGTTGATGAATATCAGGATACCAATTTAGTACAAGAAACTATATTAACATTGATAAGTGACCAGGTTGGTCCTGGGAACATGTTTATGGTGGGAGATGTAAAGCAAAGTATTTATCGTTTTAGACACGCTGAACCATCTCTATTTATTGAAAAGTACAAACGATTTGCCTTAGATGATAACCCAGGGATAAGGATTGATTTAGCTAGTAATTTTAGAAGCCGAGAGCTTGTGTTAATAGGAGCGAACTATATCTTTAGACAAATTCTTGATGAGAATCTGGGAGAAATTAACTACGATAGCGATGCAGAACTAATCTATGCCAATAAAATGTATGATTCCTTACCATTAACTGAACCAAATCCAGAATTAATCATTATTGATAGACAGCAACCTGAAGCAAAAACCAGTATCGACGATGATGAGGCATCAGGGAATGAGGAAGATTATCGTGATTTAGAGAATGCACAGCTTGAGGCTAGGGCATATGCCATGAAAATAAAACAATGGATTGGTACAGAGGACAAAGCCCCCCTTCAAGTAGTGGACAAGGCTACCGAGTCTTTAAGAGATGTACAATACCGTGATATTGTCATTTTACTTCGTTCCATGACATGGGCTCCAACTATTGTTGATGAGTTGAAGAAGCAAGGAATACCAGTTTATGCGGAGTTGTCGACAGGTTATTTTGAAGCAATTGAAGTAAAAATTATGTTGAATTTGTTGAAGGTTATTGATAATCCTAGACAGGACATTCCACTAGCGTCTGTATTGAAGTCACCAATTGTGGGCTTGAATGAGAATGAGTTAGCAAAAATTAGACTGGCTGATAATAGAAACACGTATTATGATGCAGTCGAAAAATATCGTAAACAAAACAGCGATGCATTAACAACCAAATTAAATTGGTTTACCGAGCTGCTGGAACGATTCCGCCTTGCATCTAGACAGGGTGCATTATCAGATTTAATTTGGCAAATTTATCGGGAAACAGGATATTTTGACTTTGTTGGTGGGATGCCAGGTGGTCGTCAGCGACAGGCTAACCTTAGAGCTCTTTATGATCGTGCTAGAGGCTATGAAACTACTTCATTCAGAGGTTTATTCCGCTTTCTGCGTTTCATTGAGAGAATGGAGGAAAAAGGCGATGATTTAGGTGCAGCGAGAGCCTTGAGCGAGCAAGAAGATGTTGTTCGCATTATGACAATCCATAAAAGTAAAGGGTTAGAATTTCCTGTTGTTATTGTTGGAGCAATGGATAAGCAATTTAATATGATGGATCTACGACAAAATTATTTACTTCATAAGGACCTAGGTTTTGCTACCAAATATATTGATCCAGTGAAGCGAATTACGTATCCAACGTTGTTCTACCATGCGATAACGGAAGAAAAGCGAAGAGAGCTGCTTGCAGAAGAGATGCGGGTACTCTATGTAGCATTAACACGGGCCAGAGAAAAACTAGTGATGGTTGGTAATGTAGCCTCCTTTGTCGATAAACGAGATAAATGGGAATCTATTTTAGAGCATTCCGAATGGATATTACCAGCTCATTTCAGAATTGGTTCGAAGTCCTATTTAGACTGGGTTGGACCAGCGTTGATTCGCCATTCCCATACAGAAGCATTACGAACTGGAGAAATACATGATGCTATATTAGAAGAGATTCGGATTGATCCTTCTAAATGGGATATTACGATATTGCATGGTAGTGAGTTAACCAATTTAGATGAAGATTCTATTGAGGAAGATTTACTACTTAAAGAGAGGATTAAGGAATGGGAACCGGTTGCTATAGAAGAGTCATTATTAGATTCCTTTGTGGATGAAAGACTATCCTTCCAATATCCATTTGAAGAAGCGGCTTATTCTCGAGCGAAACAAAGTGTAACAGAGATAAAGCGTCAGCGTGAAATAAAAGATGAATATAGTGCTACTCAGTTAGTTCAGCCATTTAAGACGCCGATAGCAAAGAAGCCAATTTTTATGCAAAAAGAAAAGACACTTTCCGCAGCTGAGAAAGGTACAGCAATGCACACGGTGATGCAGCATCTTCCATTTGAGAGAAAGATGTTTAGGAAAGAGATTGAAGAATATATTGAAGGATTGGTAATACGTGAGATTTTACGAAGACAAGAAGCAGATTCCGTTGACATAGAGGCGGTAGAGAAGTTCTTTGATACAGACATTGCTGAATTAATGATGGAGGCAGAAAAGCTCTATCGTGAGGTTCCATTTAGTATTACGTTACCTGCTAGTCAGGTATATGCAAATTGGGATAGTGAGATAGAGGAACAGGTACTAGTCCAGGGGGTTTTTGATGCGGTAATCCCTGCTAAAAATGGATGGATTATACTGGATTATAAAACAGATCATATTACAGGTGAAGTGGATGATGATGTTATTTCAAAACTAGTGAACCGATATCGTGTTCAGTTAGATCTCTATCGTCATGCACTTGAGGCCATCTGGAATGCTCCTGTTGAGGAAACCTATCTTTATTTCTTTTCGAAACAACTGTTAGTAAAAGTACCAAATTAATTAGAAGTATAATAATCCGTCGCCTGTAGCTTGGCGACGGATTTTTTCATGTTGGTGAAAGTTAAGCGTTAGCGGTTTGATTTTGATCATTTACATCTGGATCGAGAGGATTGATTAGGTTTGCCCCGGTATTCGTATTAATAAAATCACCTGTATTCAATGAACCTGAACCAGTAACGGTTTTCGCTGTGCTCTTTGGGGACAAATAGAATGAATCTCCAAAATTGACCACACCGCCTCCGATACTATTTATTTTAATTGGGCCGACGATTGATGGCATGGAAAACACCTACTAAATAAGAGTTTACTTTAAAATATGTGAGTTCTTGTGATTCTGTGTGTATGAGTGAATTATTATTCTATGAAACAAACAATCTGACGATTATTTTAACCCCCTACAGAGTCATCAAGTAAAATCCGAAAATGCTTTAATCTAGTTTCTGCATTTATTTTGTTTAGTCCGCCAACTTGGAAAAGAGAGGACTGACTAACATCGGATATAGATACAGAATTAACCTGAATTCCATTATGATGATTAGAGTTCATTTCTACCGGTAAATCTAAGTGAACCCAATGAGTTTGTCTTTGAAATAAAGAATATTCAGAAAAATGGAAGTCGTAATTTTCATTCCATGAATTACCTTCACGTTGTACAGCGATTGCCTTAAATTTGGGATTAAAATGTACCGAATCTCCAATGTTACAAATAGAACTAAAGGCAATTGTATTGATTTCACTTTGCGAGAGTTGTACCATTCGATTCCGCATGATTTACCTCAATAAGGAGCTAACGGTACGATATTTCCTAAGACATAGGATTCTGGTGGAGTATCAAAAAATGAAGATAGTTTCATTTCTTCATTATCTCCAATTAGAAAGACAGAGGAAGAGGCAACTGTATCTATGGTGACATCTCCAACACAGAGCCCCCAGTTATGGACTTCTATATTCATAATCATTCTCCTTTTTCCTCAGATTTTTCCATAAAACGTTGTAAGGAATGGTAGATTTCTTTTTTTACATGGTCTAGAATAAAGCTTTCTAGCTGGATTCCATCTGTAATATGGTGTTTTTCTTTCGCTTCTTTTTCATAGTATGCTATTCTATCAGGAACCTGACTTAATATATCGTGAATAATGTCACCTTCTAGTTTTTTAGGTATGGTCATATTATTTTTTTCGGATAAGTTACGAATGATTTCTGGTCCTTGTTCATTAATAAAATGATTAATTGGTGGAACGAGCTTTTGTTTCAGTTCGTTTTGGACTTGTTTATGCTGAAATTTCGGAATACCTAGGTCGTCGATGTTTGCTAATTCATTAGGGGAAAGTCCGATATGCAACGTACCATCCAAACGTTCGATTTTTAATTGATCGAAGTGGTATTCAATCTTATCGATGGAAGGGCTACTGGTATGTTGAAGTTTCATCTCGAGCTGGTTAACTTTTTCTTCTAGTAATCGTATTTGTTCACTCTGTTTATAGGTGATTTGCTGTAGTTCGTAGATGTGATTACGCCACTCATACATATTCATCGTCTAATCCCCTTTACATCCGGTCTAGGCTAATAACTATGAATATTGTATGCTAAAGTTTTATTTCTGTGCTAGAGGGGTGTAAGTTGTACAATAGGGGACTGTTGTCCTTGCGGAGTAGCTTCCTCTGCGGGTTCTGAGAACCCCCCAGTATTATAAATTTCGGAATATGCCCCAATAGCCCCTGTACTTCCTATCTGTAATACAGAGGAATTGGTTATAGATCCTACCTTTAATAGATTGATATGAATGGATTGATGAACCGTAATATTCATTATAATCTCTCCAGTATTAGGATATTGGCTGATCGATGTTGTCTTTATCATAGACATAGATATTAGAGTTGTCTAGATTCACATGAATCCCGTCTCCAGAATTAAAAGATCCACCACCAGCATATGTTTTTGCAGTGCTCTCTGGATTCATCGAATAGACATCTCCTATATTAAAAATGCTGGATGATGAGATACTATTTATTTTTACTGCTCCTACTTTTGCTGGCATCTGAATCCTCCTCTTAGTTAGTTTATGATATGGTTAGAAATTGTTGAAAGGGGATATCGTGAGTAAAGGAAAAAACAGGATACAAAAAAGATGCCGCATCACATGCGGCATCTTAATCTCAGCCTTTTAGAACTTCTTTGATATGATCAATCGCCCAATCAAGATCATCTTTGGTAATGATTAATGGAGGTGCAAAGCGAATAACATTTTCATGTGTTTCTTTACATAATAAGCCCTTTTCTTTTAAGGCCTCACAGTATGGGCGTGCAGATTCAGTTAATTCCACCCCAATGAATAATCCTTTACCACGAACTTCTTTAATCTTTGGATTATCAATACTTCTTAATTCTTGCATCATGTATTCTCCAAGTTCTAATGAACGAGCAGCTAAGTCTTCATCTTCCAGTACTTCTAGTGCCGCAATGGAAACCGCACAAGCCAGTGGATTACCACCGAAAGTGGAACCGTGTGAGCCTGGATTAAAGACACCTAGAATATCCTGATTGGCAACCACACAGGAAATCGGCATTACACCGCCACCAAGTGCTTTTCCAAGAATAAGCATATCTGGTTCAACTTCTTCCCAATCACATGCAAACATCTTGCCAGTACGAGCAAGACCTGCTTGTATTTCATCAGCGATATATAGAACATTGTTTTCTTTACATACGTCATAAGCCTCTTTTAGGAAACCTTCTGGAGGTATAACAATGCCAGCTTCACCTTGAATTGGCTCAAATAAAAATCCAGCAGTGTTTTCGTTTATTGCAGCTTTTAGTGCTTCAATGTCACCATAAGGGATTAGCTTAATTCCCGGAAGCATTGGGCCGAATCCACGCTTATATTCTGCTTCAGAAGATAAAGAAACAGCGAGCATTGTACGACCGTGGAAGTTTCCTTCACATGCAATAATCTCTGCTTGGTTCTCAGGCACACCTTTTACTTCGTATGCCCAACGACGTGCAGCTTTAACAGCCGTCTCGACAGCCTCTGCACCGGTATTCATTGGTAGGGCCATATCTTTATTTGTCAGTTTACAAATTTTTTCATACCACGGACCTAACTGGTCATTATGGAATGCACGAGAAGTAAGGGTTACTCTTCCAGCCTGCTCAACTAGAGCATCGATGATTTTTGGGTGGCGATGACCTTGGTTAACAGCAGAGTAAGCACTTAGCATATCCATATAGCGATTGCCTTCTGGATCCTCCACCCAAACACCTTCAGCCTTTGCAACCACAACTGGTAGTGGATGATAGTTTTTCGCACCATATGTATCCGTTTGACTTATAATCGTTTCACTAATATTTGTCATGATATCCCTCCTATATAAGCAAATGTAACATAATTCGCTCCATTATTAAATAAAAATTAATATGTACGATCATGTATAATAATTTACTAGGATAGGAGGGAGCAAACTTCATTCTGCAAAGGCGGTCATCACGGAATGTTAATTGAACTTATTGGACATCTATAGGGAGTTAGTCTTACTGAATGAAGTTTCACTTTATTGTCAATAATTTTTTGTAGGACAGAACAAGCTTACATGATATGATAAAATGGAAACACTTTGGTCTATAAAATGAGAATACTAACTTAGGAGGAAAAAGATGAATACACATCTACATATTACGGCTTGGGCATTAGCTTTAATTTTATTCATCGTCGCTATCATTCTACATAAGCAAGGAAAACAAAAAGGTGCGAAGATTGTACAAATGGTTCTTCGTTTGGATTACCTGTTAATTCTTTATTCCGGTGGGGATTTAATCGCGAACTACTTCGGTGGTGATAGCCCGATGATGGTTGAAGCAATTATTAAGGGAATTGCTGGAGTTTGGGTAATCGCTGCGATGGAAATGACTTTAGGAAAAATTAAAGACAATGATTCCGCTAAAGCTGGTTGGATTCAATTAATTATTGCATTAGCCATTACGATTGCATTAGGATTCTTCCGTTTACCAGGTGGACTTTTACCGTAAGGGCAATGAGAGCCGTTCCAATCAATTGTGGAATGGCTTTTCTTTTGGCTCAGAGGCGAAGTGGAAATTTTCTCTCCTAAACTTTTACGTGGATTCACGGTATATTATGAAGGATTTTTAACAATTTAGATGTTTTCGTTGACGAATGGAAAGAAAGAATAATAAGGTAAGAAAGGAATGTTACTTGGCTGTTGTCATCGTTATGTAGTTGGAAGAGATTCGACCTACCAAACTGGTAAAATATGCTGGAGGAAAAATAGATGAAAAAACTTACTCTCATTCTTATAGCGGTATTGATATTGCTTCATACATATCCAGCTGTAAGCTTTGCACAAAATAGCTCCATACAGGAAGAGATTTTTTATGACATACTAGTAGACCGTTTTAATAATGGTAACCAGGCATTTAGTGAACAAGTACGAGTTGATGATCCACTTGCCTATCATGGTGGTGACTTGGAAGGAATTAAATTAAAACTCGATGACTTGAAGGAATTAGGTTTTACGGCGATTTCCTTATCACCTATCATGGAAAACTCGGAGAATGGTTACCATGGTTATTGGGTAGAGGATTTTTATACAGTTGAAGAGCAATTTGGAACAATGGAAGATTTACAGTTGTTAGTTCAAGAGGCTCATAAACGGGATATGAAAGTCGTGCTAGAATTAGTTGTGAATTATGTATCGAATACAAACCCTATTGTAAGTGACCCAGAAAAGAAAGATTGGATTATAGAGGATTCGAGCGTGGAAACGTATGATGAACCGTGGCTTGAGAATGTATCTATCTTAAATCAGGAGAATACCGAAGTTCAAGAGATGTTAATTGATATGGCGAAGTATTGGTTAGAAGAAGGTAATTTGGATGGACTAAAGATCCATGCTGCTGATCAAGCTTCTCCAGAGTTTCTAACTACATTGACGCGTGAGATAAAGGAAGAAAAATCAGAAGTTTATGTAATCGCGGATACATTGTCTAATGAAGCACCAAAAGAGCTATTTAATATCGATACGATTGATATTGTGGAAAATTCTATTCTTTCGCAAACGATTGTCGATGTATTGGCAGAAGTGGATAAGCCAATTTCTGAGATATATGAAAAATGGGATGAAATCGAGAACAAAAATGGTTTAATCTACCTAGATAATAAAACAATGGATCGCTTCACACAGGTTGCTGCCATCAATAAACGTGATGATGTTAATACATGGATGCTTGGATTAACATACTTATTAACTACTCCAGGTGTTCCATCTGTGTTTCAAGGCTCTGATGTCCCTATGTACGGTTCAGGGATAGAACAAGTGCATCAATTAGTAAACTTTAATAGTGGTGATCCTGAGCTTGAAGAGGTTTTTTCTAAGGCACTTGCTTTACGAACGCAATTCCCCGCACTCCAATATGGTGACTTTGAGCTTGTTGGTTCTGATGAAGGGATGAGCGTTTTTAAACGTAGTTATGAAGATCAAACGGTGTATATTGCGATTAATAATGATAGTGTTTCCAGAACGGTATCCCTAATGGATATAGAACCTGGTATTCAATTAAGGGGCTTGTTAGGTGACAATCTAGCCCGTCAATTAGATAATGGTGAGTACCGAATTGGTCTTGCAAGAGAAACGGCAGACGTCTATATTATTGAAGAGGATTCAGGTGTTAATTGGGGATTTGTTGCTCCTATTATAATCGTCCTGTTACTATTTATTGTAGGTGTTGTCTACCTAACAAGAAAGCAGAAAAAAACGAGAAGCTAATAAGTAACAAAAAAAGTAGCATTAGTCTTATAAACTAGTGCTATTTTTTTGGTTGTAACTATTTGGAAAATTAGTTACAATTGATGGGATTGATTGGGAGATGGGGAGGGATTTGTTTGGGATTTCGTCTATTCTTATTTTTATTAACAAGTATTGCGATATGTTTTGCTGCCTTTGTAGTTAGTATGGTTACGCTGTTTTTAGGTATATATAAGTTTTATATTCCTTTCATTATAATTGTAACAATTGGCATTCTTTTCTTCGTTTTTAATCATTATTTTAACATCGTAAAAGGTAAGGCACTGCGCCGAAGCGCTATCACATTTATTTCGGCTGCAATCTTAACCATTATGGTATATGAAAGTATACATTTATATGACAAAGCGATCCCAACATTAGCAAATGACAGTGTAGATTTATACGAGTATCAGCCATTCGGTGAACCAACGAAGGCTGTAAGTCTTGACGATCCTGCAACCTTTAAGATAGATGGAGAACTTCCAAAGATTGATGGAGCTACAGCCTTATATCCAATTTACGCTGCTTTTGTTCAAGCTACATATCCAGAGAAGCAATATGACGTATATGAAAGTGAAGTAATCTCTACTCGAACTCCATATGCATATGAAAACCTAATAAATGGGAAGGTAGATATGATATTTGCTTTAGGTCCTTCAGAGGCACAACTGAAGAAAGCTGAAAATAGGGGAGTAGAGTTAAAGCTAACCCCAATTGGAAAAGAAGCATTTGTATTCTTTGTCAATGCGAAAAACGAAGTCAGTGGATTAACACTTGATGAAATCAAGAAAATTTATTCAGGAGAAATAACGAACTGGGGAGACGTAGGGGGAGCCAACGATTCCATTCGTGCTTTTCAACGACCAGCAGATAGTGGAAGCCAAACAACGTTGGAACAATTAATGGCGGATACACCAATTATGACCCCACCAACAGAGGATATAATAAGTTTAATGGGCGGAATTATTGAAGAAACGGCAAATTATAAAAATTATAAGAATGCAATTGGATACACATTTCGCTTTTATTCCAATGAAATGGCTAAGAACGATTCTATTCGGCATTTAGCAATAGATGGAATTGCCCCAACATTAGAAACCATTAGAAATGGAGAATACCCTATTACAGAGACCTTTTATGTGGTAACAGCAGGTAGTGAGAACCCTAATATAGAACCATTTATCGAATGGATTCTTTCAAGTCAGGGGCAATCTATTATTGAAAAGACGGGATATGTGCCAATCGGTTCAGATTTATGATAATTTAAGTGAGAAAGTGATTGGAGTGGATAATGTGTACGAATTAAAAACAAAGGAAAATGAAAGTAATGTTATCGAGTTTATCGAAACAGTTGATAGTCCAAAGAAAAAAGAGGACGCTTATCGGTTGCTAGATATCTTTACAGAGACGACTGGATATCCTGCAAAGATGTGGGGCACCAGTATTATTGGTTTTGGCTCCTATCATTATAAGTATGCCTCCGGGCATGAGGGGGATGCACCACTAGTCGGGTTTTCTCCGAGAAAGGCAAAAATAAGTCTATATTTTGCAACGGGTGATCCAGAACGAGAAGAGATTTTGCAAAACTTTGGTAAATACACAACAGGAAAAGCATGTGTATATATTAATAAAATTGCTGATATCGATGTAGAAGTTTTAAAGAAAATGATAAATCAATCCATAAAGTTTTTAAAAGAAACCTATCCAGATGGAATAGAATAAGAGGAAAGATGGCTATCGGAGATGATAGTCATTTTTTTGTAAAGTAAACTATTATCATGTGAACCTATATTAAAAAAGAAAAAAGCCCAAAAAGGACTCTGAACTAAACGTATTCATGAGCTGAAGTAGCTCCTTGTTGATGAAGAAAGTTGTACACATCACGGTAAAACCTAATATCTATTTGACCAGCAATGTATTTTTGTTGGTAGTAATCTAAGAGGTCGTTTAGTGTTTTGGGTACTTCATTTCGATCCGTTTCATAATCAGAAATTAATTCATTTATTAGCATGGAAATCCCCCTCTTGTAAGGTTGCTCGGACAACTTTTATTATCAATATATGATTAAGAAGGAGATTTCATGTTGATATTTGCTAATTTTGTGAAAGGTTAATTTAAAGTATTAGAGGAATCCTAATAAAAGGAGAATGTTCACAGAACATTCTCCTACTTTCCCTAATATTCAAATGATAATTCAGGAAATTCTACACTGGTTAACAGTTGCTTTTTATTCCAATCATAAGCTTTCATCTGATCCCAAGAGAATGTATAAATAGTGTCATCTACTGAGATTAATCTTTTTATTTCAGATGTCCACTCTGGATATTCCTCAAATTCTCCCTGATGAGTAATGGTGTCTCTAAGTTTAATTCCATTTTCAGGAGAAATCTCGTAAAGTAATGCCCCCTCAAATATCACATGGTATTCTTCATACGTTATATTATCTTTCCGTACTGTTTTATTTTCAGATAGAACAACAGGGAATCCAAATAGGTTTTCGGTCGGATGTTGGAATAATACTTTGTGATTATGAAGAAGCTCGGAATAAGAACCACCTTGCCCAATGATTTCACTGAATTTTTCTTTTGGTTTTGTTGGGTCACTGACATCAAATACGGATATCTTTATTCCGTCAGTTCTAACGAGGGGTTCTTTCATACCATCTTCTTTCACAAGTTCTGTATGCTGACCAAAGCCAATTACATGATTTTCATCAAGTGGGTGTAGATAATTACTAAAGCCTGGTATCTTTAATTCGCCAAGCACCGTAGGCTTTTTAGGATCCTTTAGATCAATCACAAACAATGGATCTACTTCCTTGAACGTTACCATATAAGCAACATCCTCCATAAAGCGTACACTGTAGATTCGTTCACCTTCTGCAAGCCCTTCGATTGATCCTAGAGGTTGTAAATCATTATCGAACGTATAAAGATTGTTTGTCGATAATGCTTCATCATCCCATGTATTCCCTTTTGTAGTTGCAACTCGGAATGTGTTATTCCTTTCATCCATAGCGAATTGATTTAACAGTGTTCCGTCAACTATTGTGGAAGCATTATAGGTTAATTTGCCCTTATTTATTCGGAACTGGGTAATTTCCGTATTAACTTCTTGTGGGTGCCATATGCCGATTTTTGCTTGGTCTGTTGTTTCAGACTCTGTTTTAGAAGACTCGACATTTTTATATTGGTCGATAGCCACATAGAGGTTGTGATGAGACATATAAATTTGATTAGAAGCTCCGAGATAAGTCTCAACATTTGCTTCTTTTTTCATATTATTTAAATCGAGTGATGTTAAAATGAGAAATTGCTCTTCTTTACTTTCTGGGAAGAAGTACATATCTTCAAATTCAACAGGTATACTTTCATCACTTACGGTAGTGTCCATCTTAAACGGTCTTATATCAACATCCTTTTGTATGTCAGTAAGGATATGATAGGGCGGATGCTCATTTGCAATAAGATAAAGGTACCCATCTAAAAGCCGGGATGTATTATAGTAACCATCAATACTAACCTCACGAACTTGGTGTGGTTCGTTAGGTTTTGATATATCGTATACAAGTATCGTAGTTTGGTTATGATAGATTGGCTCAGGAATACCCACTTTGTCATCTGGCCGTTTATCACGGAGTGGTTCTGATTTATTGCCGATAGCTATTAACAAGTTTTTAAAAAGGTATAGCTCCTGCGGATAATAATTCTTTACGTTGATTTTGCTAAGCACTTTACTCTTTTCTTTTTCAGTTGAAGCAATTAGAATATCACTATCTCTAACAAAGTAAACGGCCTTGCCATCTGATTTAATAATGTCAGCTTCATCGATACCTTGGACTTGCACGTTAGTCGTAGAACTTCCAGGGCTACCACTAGTAGAGGCTTTAGACTCCGCCCCCCCAGCACTATCTGCAGATTCTTCGACAACCTCGTTCATCGAAACCATTTCATTCCTATTTTCATTCATTCTTTCTTTTAATAATTGAACGAGCTGTTTTTGATTTTTGATAGTAGGTAAATCTGCAACCGCTGTAAAACGATGTTTAAATGCCTTTGATAACGCTTTACCGCTAGCTGTTCTCACATGATCAGAAAAGGAGATCTCATATTGCTCGTCTATAGAATATCCATCCTTTGGTGCGTGTATCGTTAGAACTGTAAAGGAATCATTCCACTCCAATTCTAGAGGGACCTGTTCTCCATTCTTATTGGCTACCACTACCGTTTTTTCTGTAAATGTTTTTGGATCCATGGGTTCTGAAAAGTGAATATTCCAATCCTTAAAGACCGGAACAAAGCTCGTTTCAGAAGGTATTTCTGCAGTTATTTTGTTTGAGAAGCCTAACACAATAATCATCCAAACTCCTATTATTCCTATAATACTAATTAACCCAATCCTTTTAACCATTCTTTTCACCCCTAGGAATTATTATCCTTTATGAGTAAGACGCGACCAGATTAAGATATGTTTCAGAACGGATATATTTCTTAATAAAGATTGGTTAGTTATTTTAAGACAAAAAAATAACCCAATTGGGTTATTTTAGTAAAAAGATTTATTTAAGAAAAATAATGCGATTGTGCCTGGGCCAGCATGAGCACCGATTGCTGAACCAACGTATTCAATTACAACTTCTTTTACACCAAATTTCTCTTTGATCATTTCTGCTAGCTTCTCGGCGCGTTCTAAATCGTCACCGTGACTAATACCAACTACTTGGTTTTCTAAATTGCCGCCACGCTCTTCCATAATTTCAAGGATACGACCTAGTAATTTTTTTGTTCCTCGCATTTTTTCGAGTGGGATTAATTTACCATCCTCCACATGAAGGATAGGCTTAATATTTAGTAATGAGCCAACGAAGGCTGCTGTTTTACTAACGCGCCCACCACGTTTAAGATACTCCAAATCATCAACGGTGAAGATATGTTCCATATGTAATGCACGTTTTTCGGCGTCGTCGATTATTTCTTCCATGCTTTTTCCTTCTTGAGCCATTTTGGCTGCGTTTAAAACCACTAAGCCATATCCGATAGAAGCACATTTTGTATCCATTACATGGATGTCGGCTTCAGGATACTCTTCTTTTACCTCTTGTTCCATCATTTTAGCTGTTTGATATGTGCCGGAAAGCTCGGAAGAAAACGCTAAATATACTAATGGTTGTTTAGACTTTGCATACTCGGTAAAAATAGATTTAAACGCTTGAGGAGGAACCTGCGAAGTTTTAGGACTTTTACCATTTCTCATTGCATCAAAAACGTTTTTAGGTGTAATATTTATCCCGTCTTCATAATCCTTATCATCTAAATGTACAGTTAAGGATACCATTTCCATGTTATATTCTGAGAAGTACTCTTTAGTTAAATCACTTGCTGAATCTGCCATAATTTTTACACTCACACGTGTCACCTTCAATCCTATGAAATAATTATATTATTTTTAGTTTATAGCTATAATGGGATATAGTCAAAGTAATTGCTAAAAAAAGGAGACTGTTATGTTTTTAATCGAAGCGAAACGAATTCTAGTCGTTATCATAGGTTCTTTATTAAATGCACTCTCACTTAATTTGTTTTTAGAGAGCGCTAATGTTTATGCAAGTGGTTTTACTGGCTCTGCTCAATTGATTTCAAGTGTTTTTAATGATTTTATAGGAATTGGTGTTTCCACTGGTATTCTATTATTCCTATTAAATATACCAGTATTTATTTTAGGATGGTTTAAGGTAGGGAAAGGTTTTACCATCTACAGTATTGTATCGGTAATTTTTTCATCGATTTTTCTACAATTTTTACCAATAGTAGAACTTTCAGAAGACATTATCTTAAATGCGGTGTTTGGTGGTTTAGTGGCTGGTATTGGTGTAGGAATGACATTAAAGGTAGGGGCATCTACAGGTGGTATGGATATTGTAGCCATGGTATTATCACGTATGAACGATAAGCCAATCGGTTTTTATTTCATTACCCTTAATGCAATTATTATTGCTTTAGCTGGAATTCTTTATGAACCAGAAAATGCTTTGTATACGATGGTTGCACTCTATGTAACTACTCGAGTAATAGACGCTATTCATACGAGATACAATAAGCTTACAGCTATGATTGTTACGAAAAAAGCGAAAGAATTACAAACGGCCATACATAACACAATGGTGCGTGGGATTACGATCTTACCGGCTGTTGGTGCATATACCAATCAAGAAAAACACATGCTTTATTTAGTTATTACACGTTATGAGTTGTATGATTTAGAAAAGATTATTAAAGAGATTGATCCAGAGGCTTTCACGAATATTGTACAAACAACCGGGATATACGGTTTCTTTCGAAAAGAATAAGGGGAATGATGGATATGAGAAAGGTTTTATTTATATTATGTATAGTGTTCTTTCTTACGGCTTGCGGAAATGATACAGATGAGAGACAAGAGTCTAAAGCTAATACAAATTCAGACGTTTATGCGAATTTCCAAAATATCGATATTGAAATTAAGGATAATCAAGCACTAGTTACTGGTGAAGTTGATGTATGGGATGATACGTTCTTTTACCAGGTGGAACAAAATGAGAATATCCTGTTAGAGGAACAACAAGTAGAGGTAGAAGGTAAATGGGGAGAATTTAACCTAACTATTGAACTTCCAGAAGAACTAGAAGAAGTACTCATTGTTAAAATGTATACAAAAGGAAAAGATGGTAGCATTATAAATCCAAATTATATTCCAATTGATGTGAACTAAAAACACAACAGGAGAGCAATAAAAGATCCTTGCTTATGAAAAAGAGGATGGGGGAATAAACCTCATCCTCTTTTTCATATGGAACTATGTGTCAATAACCGTGTTTTTCGAACACTTCTTTTACACGAGGTGTAACATCGTCCCATTCGGCATCAAAACTCTTGTTAATCGTAATGAAGTTTTGATAACCAAAGACATTATCAACACCCTCTAATTGTAATAGATCATTCATAATTTCATGTTCGCTCGTATCTCCAGGTTTTACTGAAATACTGTTTGTTCCTTCAAAAATAATCTTATCAGTAGTGAATTTTATTGCATTTGGATTTGGTGTAGCTTCTGCTCGCACTCCCATTTTACTTAAACCTCCCAAATCTTCATTTACATCTATCTTAGCAGAAAGGAACAGATAAAAAAGAAAATAGGTGCTCCAGAATGGAACACCTATTAATAAGCTTGTTTCATCAGTAATCCCGTTTCATCCAAAGAATGAACTAGCTATTACCATCACAAGCTAACGTAATCTTTTAGAGACTAGCTCAGCGTATTTTGATCTAATTGTTGCTGTAATTGCTGTAATTGCTGTTTTTCTTCAGGAGTTGCATCATTCATCGCAGCTTGAATAGCATTATGAGCTGCTTGCTTGTCCTGCTCAGATGCTCCACCAGCAAGATTATTCGTAAACTTTGTCACGGCATCTTTAGCTTGTTGTAATAAATTGTTCTGCATTTAAAATCCTCCTACTGTATGGTTATCTGCTTCCTCGCTTTTTCGTTCCGCTTCTGTGAAGTTAGAACGATACGGAAACTTTTCCGCATGTTTCTTTACAGCATCTGCGCTTTGTTGACTAAACCTTCTCGATTTACTCCCTTTGCCCAAGACAATTCCTCCCAGTAAGAAAGACTTGGTGTTCAAAGCTGGTATGAAATCTCAACCAGGAAAATCACGTTGTTACATTCCATTTAGAATGTAATAAAAGGATGAGCTATAGTTGAAGCAAAGCATTTAAAAAAGTGAACGATTTGTTAACCGTTCACTTGTAGTATGGAAGAAAGGTATTAAATTTATTGAAGGAAAATATCGGAACCACTGTTGTTACTTTACATTTACTTTTAAATTCAAATATTCTTCTAAAAATACACCAATTCCGCTTTCTTGATTCGTAACTGTAACATGCTTTGCGATTGATTTTAATGGGTCTATTGCATTTCCCATTGCAACACCAACACCAGCATAATCAATCATTTCTAGATCATTATCCTCATCACCAAAGGCAATGATTCGATCTTCTGGTATTTGGTAGTAGTGGGCGATTTTTTTTAATCCAACTGCTTTATTTATTCCTTTTTTGACAATTTCAATAACATTCCAAGGAGCTCCCCATTTTCGATGCTCAATTACTTCTGCATGAAATTCATCCAGATGGTCTCTTAAAGTTGTAATGTGTTCCTCTTTTGGATGAATCAATAATGATGTCGGATCTTCATTTAACTTACTTTTTAAACTTCCAATGACAAATGGTGAGTCATCTTTTGTCTGATAAAATATGTCAATTAAATCTTGGTCGTATTTATCAAGATAGACATTGTCCATCACTTCAGCTAAAACGTTTTGAACATCCAAATCATAACATGTCTGTACGATACTTAGGGCTGTTCTTCTTGGCATAGGATTATGGAGGACATCCCATTTATTATCTTGGGGGTGATGGATTAACGCGCCATTAAAGTTAACCATCGGTGTTTGTAAGCCTAGCTCATGATAATACTGGATACTAGCTCGATGGGGTCTGCCAGTCGCAATGACAACAATATGACCATCATCCATTGCATTTTTCAAAATTTTCTTATTCTTTTCACTTATTACTTTGTCATCAGACAGTAGTGTACCATCAAGATCTAAAGCGATTAGATGTTGTTTTGTCATTTTATTCACCTCATTGTCCTTAGTTTATTCGTGTTCTGCTTATATGTAAAGGGATATTGTGTAATAGTTCAGTTAAATTAGTTTAACTATTTTCCTAAACGTACTATCATATAACTAGAGAAACTAAGATAAGGGGAAGTTGCAAATGATTGGAATAAAGAAAGAGAAAATTGCTGGAATACCAAGTCTAACTGTAGTTCACTTAGATAGAGAAAATGATTCCTTACCAACAGTCGTTTATTTTCACGGAATTACTAGTGCTAAGGAACACAACTTACCGCTAGCATTTTTACTGGCAGAACAAGGAATCCGCGTTATTTTGCCAGATAGTATGTATCATGGTGAACGGGAATCAGCTGACATTCAGGATGTTCGATATTACTTGTTTAACATCGTTCTACAAAACGTAAAAGAATTAGAAATGATTAATCATGAGTTAGTAAGTAAAAACCTTATCTTAGATGGGAAAATCGGTGTTGCGGGTACAAGCATGGGGGGCATTACAACAGCCGCGGCATTGTCAGAGTATCAGTGGATAAAAACAGCAGCCATATTAATGGGTTCTCCTAAATTAACAGAATTTGCTAGAGAGTTAGTGGAGGTTTATAGCAAAGCAGGCAATTTACCTTTGTCTCAACAAGAGATAAGTCAGTTATATGATACATTAGCAACAAGGGATTTATCCCTACAAGCAGAAAAATTAAATGATAGACCTTTGTTAATTTGGCACGGAGATCGTGATTCGGTTGTGCCATTTGAGCATTCTTATAGCTTTTATCAAAAGGTCAAGAAAATCTATAGAACGGAAGAAAACATTCATTTCATCCGTGAGAAGGATCGGGATCACAAGGTAAGTAGACCTGCTATATTAGAGACCGTGAAATGGTTTGTGCGCCATTTGTAGGTAAATCATTTAAAAAAGTAAGAAAATATGTTTAAATGAAAGTAAGATGATAGAAGGAGGGAAAACCATGGATGAAGCATTAAAAGAAAATCTCATGGGAGCTCTTGAAAATGTAATTGACCCTGAGCTAGGTATTGATATTGTTAACCTCGGGTTAATATATGATGTAGATTTAGATGATGAAGGATTATGTGTAGTGACGATGACACTTACAGCAATGGGTTGTCCATTATCTGCTCATATTGAAGCCGATGTGCAACGTGCACTATACGATATACCTGAAGTAAAGGAAACGAGAGTAGATATTGTTTGGGACCCACCTTGGGGTAAGGAAAGAATGTCACGTTATGCCAAGATAGCATTAGGAATTCCAGATTGATAAAAGAGAAGCCAGCGGACTAATAAATGTCTGCTGGCTTTTGCTTTATTTTAGAAATAATATGACGAGTGTACCTACCACAAAACAATAAAACGCAAAGTATTTTAAATTCCCTTTAGCCATGATATTCATAAACCATTTTAAGGCGAAATAGGAAGCTATTATCGACGCCATGAACGCTAATAAATAAGGAATTAGTAGCGTTTTTAGACTCTCATCGCCTACTATATCACTGAATGACATAACAGCAACACCTAAGCTTATCGGGATGTAGAGTAAGAAAGAAAAACGCAATGCTGTATCTTGTTTCATTCCTAGCAACATAGAAGCAACTATGGTAGCACCAGATCTGCTGATACCCGGAAACAGTGCCACAGATTGGGCTAGTCCGACAATAATTGCATCTTTTGTAGAGATTTGTTTTTCTCCTTTTCTTCCTCTTAAATTACGAATAATCCATAGCGCAACACCTGTGATTAATAATGTAATCCCAACAATAAATGGCTTAGCTTCAAAACTGTTATTTAGTAATAACCCAAATATGCCAGCTGGAATAGTTGCGATTACTAATAACAGTATAAAGTGAAAATCACTCTTTGCCTCTTGATCACGAGTGAGAATATAGCGGAAACCATTTTTAGTCAGTCTTGATATATCCTTAAAATAAATGATAATCACAGCAATTAAAGATCCTGTATTTACAATTGCTTCAAATGTCATGCCTGGAGTTTCAATATGAAATAGCTCTCGGGCGAGAACAATGTGACCACTAGAAGATATAGGGATAGGCTCAGTAAAACCCTGTAATAACCCTAACAATATGTATTGTATTAATGTAATAAAATCATTATCCATTTATATTCTCCTTAGAAAAATACTTCACAATTGGCTAATTCTGTAACCACCTAATGGGCGTGTGAATAGTCTAATTTGTGAGGAGGTCGATGAGAATGTCTCACCAAAAACATATGTATGACTTGTGCAAAAATCATATGCATTCATACGTACTAGCTGAGCTAGAGGATGGCACAAATTTTGATGGTATAATTACGGGTTTAGATGAAGAATATGTATATTTTGCTGTTCCGATTGATAATGAAACTCCATCTCAAATGATGCAAAATGATCCATCCCAAATGATGCAGAATATGGGCGAACTACGTCAGTTTGGTTGGTATGGTTTCGGAGGTTTTCCACCATATGGTTACGGATTTCCAGGGTTTGGTTTTCCTGGCTATGGCTTTGGACCGAGAAGAAGATTTAGACGATTAGTTCTACCTTTAGCTGCACTTACTGCTTTAAGTGTCCTTCCATGGTATTAATCAAATAGCGTTCAGCGAGAATACCATACAATAGTTTAAAAAGAGAAAACCCTTGCCCCAGATTACAAGGCAAGGGTTTTCTAATCATCTTTATTGCTCTTTTTTCTCGCGTAACATGCCGTCTCCAAGAAGGAAAACAATGATAGAGAATACAGCAGCTAAAACAAATGTAGCAACTAGGTCTAATGATTCGCCACCCATACTTGATAACACGTAAGATAGCACGAACGAAATTAGAACTGCCCAAATAATCGTAAAGATATAACGCATATGTACACCTCATTTTTTATTTTCCGCAAAATTTTTAAGCTAATATAAATTCCATATTAATTTTACCAAACCAATACATAAATGAAAAGTATTAAATCATAGTTTACAGAGAGAGGGAGGAATCGTTATGAAGATTTTAATCCAAAATTGTTTTCATTGGATTGGGTATCATTATGTTAATTATTTTCTCGAAAAGGGAATGGTAGTAAAAGGGGTAGACCAGATTAATACCAATAAGAAAGAAAATTTATATATGCTTGTCGGAAGAAATAGTTCTTTTGAACTAATGGAAACATTTGACCCAAGTGATCAGGTTGATGTTATGCTTATTATTGGAAAAGTGGACATTCCCAATAATATTACATGTAATCGGATAATACACATTCCAATAGGTAACTCACCACAGAAATTACCTAACACTGTAGTAATAAACCCTCCAATACTATTTGGAGAATGGATGGATATGAACGAAACGGGTTTTTATCATGATAATCATTTTATCACCTTCGACTCAGATGAGTTTCGGAGGGATGCAGTGCATATTCATGATTTTGTTCAAGCAACTTATCCTGTATTGAATGCTGACGTTATATCTCAAAGAATTGATGTGCTTTCAAAAAAAATTTTCCTAGATGATGCAGTAAAACTTGAAAATTCTATCTATATTCGTGACAATAGACCTATAGAGGAAAGTCTGAGGAAAATAAAATCACATTACCAACGCTACCAACAATTTTATTAACTCACTATATAGATACTGAATGGAGTGCACTAACTTGAGGAGAAGATATTCTATTTACCTGTTCGTTATAACAAGCTTAATCTTTATTGTTGGCTGTGCCCAAGATAATCAACAAGGTAATTTGTTTAAGGTGGGTATGATGGTGAAGGGGACAGTAGAGGATAATCCATGGAATGATAAAGGTTATAAAGGTCTTCTTGCTATTGAAGATAAGTTTGATGTGGAAGTAGAAGTTATCGAAAATGTGGAAACAGACGAAGAAATCTCAAAAGCGGTTAGTGAGCTCGTTGATGAAGGAGTTAATCTAATAATTGGCCATAGTAGTATATATGGGGAGCAATTTTATAGTTTAGCTAAGAGTTTTCCAGATATCCATTTTATATATACAAATGGGAATTATTATAGTGAAAATCTTACAAGTCTGACGTTCAATTCACATGCAATGGGTTTTTTTGCTGGAATGATCGCAAGTCAAATGTCTAAATCAAATGAAGTAGGAATTATTGCGGCATATCAATGGCAACCTGAAATAGAAGGATTTTATGAAGGTGTTAAATTTAAGAATGCCAACACAAATGTGAACATGGAATTTATCTATGACTGGAATGACAAGGATGTCGCTTTACGAGCATATAATAAAATGAAACAATCAGGTGTAGATGTTATTTATCCTGCTGGAGATGATTTCAGTGAAGAAATCATAAAACAAGCAAGTGAGGATCAAATTTATGCAATTGGATTTGTTTCTGACCAGTATAAAATTGAACCAAAAACGGTGTTAACGAGTACCGTGCAGCATGTAGATCGACTGTATGTATTAGCAGCGGAAAAGTTTCATAATGGAACATTAAAAGGGGAAATCATGTCTTTTGATTTTAAGGATGATTTAATTACATTGGGAGAATACAGTGAAGAGGTGCCAAAGTATTTTCAAAAATCCTTAAATGAATATATTGAAGAGTACAAAAAAACAGGCTTGCTACCCAATCAATATTGATTTTTTGTCATGGAATTAGATTGGGATGGAGTAGTTGTATCTTGCAAGTCTTTCTTTTTTGCATTAAAATTAGTACCTAGTCATAATATTTGATAATAACAACGTTGTGAGGAGATGTAAAAATGGGTGTTGGAATTTTAGGTGTTGGACATTATGTACCGACAAAGATCTTAACGAATTTTGACTTGGAAAAAATGGTTGATACAAGTGATGAATGGATTCGAACTAGAACAGGAATTGAGGAAAGAAGAATCGCTGATGATGATATGAATACTTCACATATGGCATACCATGCATCTTTAAGCGCTTTAGAAGATGCAAATATTAGCCCTGAAGAAATAGATTTGATATTAGTAGCAACAGTTACGCCGGATACACCGTTTCCATCCGTATCCTGTATGCTACAGGAAAAGCTCGGTGCATGGAATGCCGCGGCAATGGATATTAGTGCTGCATGTGCTGGCTTTATGTACGGTATGATTACTGCAAAACAGTTTATAGAAACAAAGGTATACAAAAATATACTTGTTGTTGGTGCTGAAAAACTTTCGAAAATAACAGATTGGACTGATCGTAATACCTGTGTGCTTTTTGGAGATGGTGCAGGGGCAGCTGTCCTAGGTGAAGTTTCCGATGGAAGAGGTATATTAGCATTCGAGTTAGGTGCGAATGGTTCTGGCGGTAAGCACCTATATCAGAAGGATGATGGATACCTAGCAATGAACGGCCGTGAAGTATTTAAATTTGCAGTTAGACAAATGCCAGATTCATCAATCAATGTCATTGAAAAAGCAGGGTTACAGAAAGAGGATGTTGATTTTCTAATTCCGCACCAAGCTAATATCCGCATCATGGAAGCTGCTATGGAGAAATTAGGAATTTCAGAGGATAGAATGGCAAAAGTCATTAACAAATATGGAAATAATTCTTCTGCATCTATACCTATGGCTTTATCGGAAAGTGTAAAGAATGGTAAAATTAAGGAAGATGATGTAGTTGTATTAGTAGGATTTGGTGCAGGTTTAACATGGGGAGCAATTTCATTACGCTGGGGACGATAATTGTCATCCTTTGATTCTGTTGAATACTAAATTATAGGAGGAATACTAAAATCATGTCAGAAAGAAGAGTTGTTGTAACAGGGGTTGGAGCAATTACTCCTGTTGGAAATGATGTGAATACAATGTGGGAAAGTCTATTAGCAAGTAAATCAGGAATTGATTTTGTCACGCAAGTAAATAAAGAAGATTTCCCTGCTAAGGTAGCTGCTGAAGTAAAGGATTTCGATCCTTCTCTTTATGTTGATAAAAAAGATGCACGAAAAATGGATCCTTTCACACAATACGCTGTAGCAGCTTCCAAGATGGCATTAAAGGATGCTAACTTAGAAATAACGGATGAAATTGCCCACCGTGTAGGTGTTTGGATTGGTTCTGGAATTGGTGGAATGAAAACTTATGAAGAACAATTTATGAAATTTGTTGAAAAGGGTCCAAAAAGAGTTAGTCCTTTCTTTGTTCCAATGATGATCCCAGATATGGCTGCTGGACAGGTATCGATTCAGACAGGTGCAAAAGGAATTAACTCATGTTCGGTAACAGCATGTGCATCTGGGGCAAATTCAATCGGAGATGCATTTAAAGCGGTACAACGTGGAGATGTGGACTACATTATCGCTGGGGGTAGTGAAGCACCAATTACAAACATGGCCTTTTCTGGTTTCTCAGCAATGAAGGCACTATCCTTTAATGATGACCCTTCTATAGCAAGTCGTCCGTTTGATAAAAATCGAGATGGTTTTGTAATGGGTGAAGGTGCAGGTATCCTAATCTTAGAATCACTTGAAACAGCACTGGCTCGTGGAGCACGTATTTATGCTGAAATTGTGGGTTATGGTGCAACTGGAGATGCATACCATATCACTGCTCCTGCTGAACATGGTGAGGGCGCTGCTAGAGCAATGCAACACGCACTAAAGGATGCAGGGTTAAAGCCTGAGGATGTAGATTATATTAATGCTCATGGTACAAGCACAGACCTAAATGATAAATATGAAACAGAAGCAATAAAAACCATTTTCGGTGAACATGCTTACAAGCTTGCCGTCTCATCAACTAAATCAATGACAGGTCATTTATTGGGAGCGGCTGGTGGAGTAGAAGCTGTCATCTCTGTTAAGGCAATTGAAAACGGAGTTATTCCACCAACAACCAATTACGAGACACCAGATCCTGATTTAGACCTAGACTATGTTCCAAATAAAGCGAGAAAGCAAGATGTAAATGTAGTTGTAAGTAATTCATTAGGTTTTGGTGGACATAACGTAGCACTTGTCTTTAAAAAATATCAATAATGTGAAGGCTGACTGTAATGGTCAGTCTTTTTCATTGGTTTTATGAACAAGTTACGAGCGAACATAGTCCCTGTACTGAAAAATATGGGCCCACCATGAGAGAACAAAGTCCCTGTTCCGAAAAATATAAGTCCACCGTGCTAGCACATAATCCCTCCCCGACAAATATGATCCTGCTAGGAGAACTATCAGCCCGAAATATTACCTTTTAGCCTATTATATCTATCATCTCTATCATAGTTTCTATATGTAGTGCATATAATCAATTAAAAATAATGGACAAGCTAGGTGGTTGGATAATGGGGCATTTGTTTTTATTTTTAATCGGATTTGGACTAGCTGTAACGGGTGGAGTGACATTGATAGCGTATATGAATTTTTTGCCAGCTGGGGTATCTTGGGCAGAATATTTTTTGTATGTGGGGAGTAGATTCGAGTGCTATCTTTTGCCAATAGGCGTTTTAATGATGACGTTTGTAATTTATACTTTTCCAAATAGACCCTAACTCGGGTAATTTTCACTCTATCGAATAATTTTTCAAATGATGGTCATAATGTATTCTAAAGCGATGTTCAAAAATACTGGTAGAGATGGTATTTTTTGAGCAACCTCAGGTAAAGATTCTTTGTGGGAGTGAGGGGTGTTTTATGTTATACTTACACGATGTTTGGGTCAACTGGTTTGAAGGAGAAGAAAACGGGTATAATGTTTGTTATTTTCATGAATGGCGAAAAGATGATGGTATTGAATTACTTGATCAAGTGCCTTTAATTTACATAACAGAATCATTGTTTCAATACATTGAAAATGATATGCATGACTTACCGAAAGGCTTATTAGATGCTATATACAAACGTGCGTATACTCGAAAAGGTCAAGAGAGATCCGTAGTAGACTATGCATGTATTGTAACCGACGGAAATGATATTATAGCATTTGATACTATCGGGTATCGTATACCAATTCGAAAAAGCAGACTAATCCCAAGACAAGAACAGCTTGTATATGAAATGATTGGAAAATCAAAGCCACAAAGCTTCGGTTTTGATGACTCTAGGTATATAAAAGAATATCATATGCTTTCCATGTCACCAGAGCTAATTTTCGGGTTAACTAGAAGAGAAAGACAGTTAAAGCAACTGCTTATGATGGGGTTGGATCAACTCAGGACTTCTAATAATATAGAAGAGCTTCGTTATTGGTTAACGGAATGGGATCCTAAGAAGTATCCCGATATTCGTTATATGGATGAAGACGAAGTATGGCAAGCATTATATGATGGAGTTAAATACGGTTGGAGTCTTGATCATGAAGAACTTTGTGAAAAACTAATAAAAGGGCAACCATTCTTGGAAAAAATGTGGGAGCTTGAGAGCAATTACGCAGAAGGCGCATCCAAACAAAAATCAAAGAATCAGTGAGGGTTTATTCTCTCACTGATTCTATTTGTTTATGGGTATTCTATGAATCAATACACAACCATTGTCCCCTTAGGAAAGACATTTTATTTGATATTCTATTTACAAAAGGTGCATCATGAATATATGACGTCATTTTGTAAGAGAAGGAGAATCCATAATGAAAGGTATTACTGTTAAACAACCAGGTGGACCTGAACAACTAGAATTGACAGAACTAGCAACTCCAAAACCAATGGACGGGCAACTGCTGATTAAGGTGCAGAATGCTGCGGTAAATCGTACAGATATCATTACTAGACAAGGAAAGTCAGGTTATATGAAAAATCCTGTACTTGGTGTAGAGGTTGCTGGAATAGTGGAAGATGTAACTGGAAATAGTCCATTCGCTGTTGGTGAACGAGTAATGGGATTAGTAAACGGTGGCGGATATGCTGAATATGCTCTTATGCCAGTTGATCGAGCAATGAAGATTCCAGATAACTTTTCATTTGAACAAGGAGCAGCCATACCAGAAGTGTTTTTAACTGCATTTCAAACTTTATACTGGATTGGTAAGCTTACGAAACACGAATCAGTGTTGATTCATGCTGGTGCAAGTGGGGTAGGAACGGCGGCCATCCAGTTAGCCAAACACATATCGGATGCGAAGGTCATTGTGACTGCAGGGTCTCAGAAAAAACTAGATTTCTGTCAACAATTGGGTGCAGATGTTTTGATAAATTATAAGGAAAAAGCTTTTGAAGAAGACGTTTTAAAAGCGACAGATGGCAAAGGTGTCGATCTTATATTAGATTTTATTGGTGCGGATTATTGGGAGAAGAATTTAGCTAGTATTAAACAGGGTGGAAGATGGGTGTTAATTGGAACCCTTGGTGGCGGTGTCGTTCCAAACGTTAATTTAATGGCGTTAATGGCCAAGTATGTACAATTATATGGAACACTATTAACACCAAGAAGTGATGAATATAAAGCTAATTTAGCGAAGGAATTTACTGAGGTTGTTATACCTTATTTCGAGAATGGAAGTATTAAACCAATAGTAGATACTGTCTTTCCGATAGAGGACACCGCTAAGGCTCATACCTATATGGAAGAAAACCGTAATATTGGTAAGATTATTATTCAAGTACAGGGGAACTAGTTCATTCTAGCTTTGAGAAATTCAAAGGATGCTCAGACTTTTTCTATATAAAAACGCAATCCTAAATGGGTTGCGTTTTCACTTATGAACCTTATCGATTCTGAATACCTTTTTGCAAATAAATCATTTCATTGGCCAATTTTTGGATTCTATCGGATATGCTACGATCAATAATTTCTTCACTGTTATCATTAAAAGCGTCGTTATGAATATAAACATTTCCAGTGGGAATCAACCCTTTAAAATAAGAAAGAATGGGCTTTAACTGATATTCTGGTACAAGAAAGTGTTTATTAGACCAACCTGTTGCGACAATACCTGTTACCTTATATTTGAACGCATTCTCAGGAAGCAAATCGAACAAGTTCTTAAGTGCTCCAGAAATAGAAGCTTGATAAATTGGAGTTCCAAAAACCAAAAAATCTGCGTTCAGCATTTTTTTAACCACGTTTATCGTGTCATTATTATAATCTGCTAATGGAGCACCAATTGCAAAATCTATCTCATATTCTCTTAAGTCAATTAATTCGGTTTTGATGGATAAATCAATCTGTTGAGCTGCGACTAATACATCGTTTACCGCAATGGATGTCTTATCACCAGCCATAGCCCCTGAAATTCCTACTAATTTCATGCCATACCCTCACTTTTCTTCTGATTGTCATGATGTTACCACGAACATATAATACTTACCTTCTCATTGATGGTATCATGTTACAGTGTATTTTCCAACCAATCTGGGAGTAGAGAAAACTACAATCTGTAAACTAGGAAATATTAACAATAATATCTATTTCCATTTTGTGTAAGCTAATTAGATAGCGCACATGGAATTCGTGTGAAAATTATGGTGTGGACATTAGGAGGATTCATCATGAGCATAGAAAATTACCAGGGTAGTAATAAAATGATTATTGGTATTGTGTTTGGGGTTACTACTTTTTGGTTATTTGCACAAGCAATGGTAAATATTGTACCGGCAGTTCAAAAGGATTTGGGTCTTGACTTAGGGGTTATTAATATAGCAATCAGTTTAACTTCTTTGTTTTCAGGTATGTTTATCGTTGTTGCAGGGGGATTAGCTGATAAAATCGGAAGAAAGAAAATTACCTATTTGGGTTTAATACTAAGTGTTATAGGATCGTTATTATTAGTGCTGGCACAGGGATCAGTATTATTGATAATTGGTAGAGTAATGCAAGGTTTATCGGCTGCTTGTATTATGCCTGCGACCATTGCTCTTATGAAGGCTTATTTTGAAGGTGCAGAGAGACAGCGAGCATTAAGTTATTGGTCTATTGGTTCATGGGGTGGATCTGGTATTACTTCCTTTGCAGGTGGAGCTATTGCTACGTACATGGGGTGGAAATGGATATTTATCTTTTCCATCATTTTTGCATTACTTGCTATGTGGCTGATAAAGGATGTACCAGAAAGTAAAGCAAAAACAACAGGGAAATTTAGATTCGATTACGGTGGATTGATTATTTTTATCATTACAATGTTAGCAATTAATATTTTCATTACACAGGGCGCTGAATTAGGTTGGACAAGCTTTATAACCCTTCTTGTTGCAGTTGTTTCGGTTGTTGGAATCGTTGTTTTTATCTATTATGAGGGTAGAAAAAGCAATGCTCTAATTGATTTCAAGCTATTTAAAAATAAAGGTTATACGGGTGCAACAGTATCTAATTTCCTTTTAAATGCTGTTGCCGGTACGTTAATTGTTGCGAATACGTATGTCCAAGTTGGTCGGGGATTTACTGCTTTTCAATCAGGTTTACTATCATTAGGCTATCTGGTCGCGGTCCTCTCATTAATTCGGGTTGGCGAAAAGATTATGCAGCGTACAGGAGCTAAGAAACCGATGGTATGGGGTTCATTTATTACCTTGATCGGGGTTGCCGTTATGGGATTAACGTTTTTACCGGACCTTCTTTATACCATCATCGTATTTGTCGGATTTATTCTATTTGGTCTTGGTCTTGGAATGTATGCAACTCCATCGACAGATACGGCTGTAGATTCTGCACCTGATGATAAAATCGGGGAGGCCTCAGGGATCTATAAAATGGCTAGTTCACTAGGTAATGCATTTGGAATCGCAATCTCAGCAACTGTATATGGAGCGGTTTCGGAAGTAAGCTCTGTACACATGGCAGCAACGGTTGGAATCATAACAAATGTCATTTTTGCAACGGTATCGTTACTTTCCATTTTATTCTTGATTCCTACTGTAACCAAAAAGCAGAAGGAAGAATCCATGCAAAGGTAGATATATACAATAAATAAATCGCCAAGGAGGAATTTATCATGTTACTAGACGAACTAATGGCAAATTTAGCGGCGAAGAAAGAACGCATCATTGATATTCGACGTTATTTACATGAACATCCGGAATTATCCTTTCAAGAAGAAGAAACAGCTAAGTATATAGAAGAGTTTTATCGTGAGGTACCAGTTGATGCTGTTGAAACAAATTTCGGAGGAAATAGAGGCATCGTAGTGACTATTAAAGGCACTAAACCTGGAAAGACGATAGCAATACGTGCGGATTTTGATGCTTTACCAATTAAAGAAGAGACTGATTTACCATTTGCCTCTAAAAATGAAGGTGTCATGCATGCATGTGGACATGATGGGCATACAGCATATATGTTGGTGTTAGCAGAAACGTTGGCAGAACATAAAGAACAGCTTAAAGGAACCATAAAAGTTATCCATCAACCAGCAGAAGAAAAACCACCAGGTGGTGCAATAGGAATGATTAAAGCTGGTGTTTTAGAAGGGGTAGATGCGATATTCGGTATTCATGTGATGACGAATATGGAAACAGGGAAAATTTTTTATAGAAGTGGTAACACCCAAACTGGGCGTTCATATTTTAAATTAGTTGTAAAAGGGAAAGGTGGACATGGATCTTCTCCACATCTTGCTAATGATGCTATTGTAGCAGCAAGCTCCTTTGTAATGAATTTGCAAACAATTGTTAGTCGCCGGATTAATCCTTTTGATACTGCTTCCATCACAATCGGTAATTTTGATGGGAAAGGTACATTTAATGTCATTAAGGATACGGTTACCTTGGAGGGGGATGTAAGAACAATGTCTCCAGGGACAAGGGAAACGGTTGAAAATGAGGTCCGTGCTTTTGCAGAAGGACTAGAAAGATCTTATGGGGTTAAGGTCGATTTAGAATATAAGAATGACTATCCAGTTCTGTGTAATGACCCAGAGATAACGGAGCATGTAGCTCTAGTATTGGCGAAAGCGTCTATACCTGAGGTTGAAGCTGTATTGGAAACTCCACCACAGCCCCCATCAGAGGATTTTGCTTACTATCTTGAGAAAGTACCAGGTTGTTTCTTTTATGTTGGGGCTACACCTGAATCTGGAGAAGCGTATCCACATCATCATCCTAAGTTCGATATTAATGAAAAGAGCCTTATTATTAGTGCGAAGGCTATGGCTGCTGTTGTAGCTTCTTATTGTGATGGAAGTGAATGATAAGCCCATCATAAGTGCTGCACCTTACAGATGTGAATTCGCTAATAATTAGTGATAAACGCTGATATATATATAAAAACGCTGATATATGGAGAAAATAGCTGATATTAATTCAGGAATATAACCCCGTAAAAGCCTACGAATTAATTGCTACTTAAGGATCTTCATAATTCTTCCTTTCATAGGAATACTACCAGTGAAAGGGAAGAATATTCTTATGGAGGCTATGCTGATGGATAAGGAAATGAACTATGGAAGTGACTATAAGTATATCCCTGCGACATCTGTTGGTAGTGGGGTAGGACTAGAATTATTACCAGACTTGTATTGTTACACGATCCAAATCGTAAATATAGGTCTCGTTGGGGATCCGAAGTCAAATGAGTATGTACTGATAGACGCAGGAATGCCGAACTCTGCTAATGAAATAATATCAGTGACAGAAGAACGCTTTGGTCAAAATAGCCGACCAAAAGCCATTATCCTAACACATGGTCACTTTGATCATGTTGGAGCGATTGTCGATTTGGTTAGTTATTGGCAAGTACCGGTTTACGCCCATGAATTAGAAATGCCGTTTTTAACAGGTAAGAAGGCATATCCAGAACCTGACCCTACGGTTGAGGGAGGAATGGTGTCTAAAATGTCGCCGATGTTTCCAAATGAACCGATTGACCTTGGTAACCATATCGAAATGTTACCTTCAGATGGAACGGTTCCACATATGCCTGACTTTAAGTGGCTTCATACACCAGGACACTCACCAGGGCATATATCATTATTTAGAGAAAAGGACAGGGCATTAATTGCTGGTGATGCATTTGTTACGGTAAAACAAGAGTATCTATATAAAGTTATCACACAGGAACAGGAGATAAGTGGTCCACCAAGATATCTGACAACCGATTGGGATGCAGCAAAAAAATCCGTCATGGAGTTAGCCAAGCTAAATCCTTCCGTTGCAGTTACAGGTCATGGACTACCGATGACAGGCGAATTATTAACGGAGAGCCTGGAAACATTAGTTCAAGATTTTGACAGCATTGCTATTCCAGATTATGGGAAGTATGTAGATAAAAAACTTCATTAAATACAAAAAAACTCCTCTAACTAGATGTCAGAGGAGTTTTATCGATTATTAGGATTCTTAGTTTTACTTTTTCTTTCTTACGCGTCCTAGTCCCATAGCTTTTTTTGCTTTTTGGATTGTTTTGTTAGCAACTAGTGATGCTTTTTCAGCACCTCTATCTAGGAAATCATCAAGTTCTTCCGATTCTAGAATTTCATAGTAGCGATCTTGAATTGGTTTTAATACAGCAATTACCGCATCAGCTACTCCTTGTTTAAAATCTCCATAGCCTTTTCCTTCATATTTTTTCTCAAGATCTGCAATTGACTCGCCAGAGAATACCGAATGAATATCAAGTAAGTTTGTTACGCCAGGTTTATTTTCTTTATCGTATTTTACAATCCCCTCTGAATCCGTAACAGCACTCTTTATTTTCTTCTCAATTTGCTTTGGATCGTCCAACATATAAATGGAAGCTTTTACATTTTCATCAGACTTACTCATTTTTTTCGTTGGATTTTGTAGTGACATGATACGTGCCCCAACCTTAGGAATGCTTATCTCAGGAATGTTAAACACTTCTAGGAAGCGGTTGTTAAATCGTTGTGCCAAATCACGTGTTAATTCTAAATGTTGCTTTTGATCATCGCCAACTGGTACTAAATCAGCTTGATATAATAGAATGTCAGCAGCCATTAGCGATGGATACGTAAATAATGCCGCCGAAACTGCTTCTTTACCTTCAGACTTATCCTTAAATTGTGTCATTCGTTCTAACTCACCCATGTAATTGATTGATTGCATCATCCATCCTAATTGCGTGTGAGCTGGTACTTCAGACTGAATAAACAATGTCGCTTTTTCTGGATTAATACCAGCAGCAATATAAAGTGCCGCTAAAGAACGGATATTTTGTTTCAGTTGTAAACGGTCCTGTGGTACTGTTATCGCATGCTCATCTACGATACAGAAAAAGCAGTTATGTGTTTCTTGTAGCTCTACAAATTGGCGAATTGCTCCAACATAGTTTCCTATGGTAAGAGAGCCACTTGGTTGAATTCCTGAAAAGATCGTTTTCATAATAATTCACTCCCTATAAATTTTAACAATAAAAAAAGCCCATTCCATCCCCTAACAGAAGGGACGAATGAACCGCGTTGCCACCCTAATTATCTTAAATGAATAAGATCACTTCATTAATAAATAGCTCCAAAGTCCAATTCCAAATTACCTTGATACTTGTTTACACCAACCACAAGCTCTCTAAAAATCAGCGGGTATTTGTACTACGCCTTTTTCAATGCTATAGTTATTGAGTTTTTTTATATTATATAAGGCTTATAATAGAAAAGCAAGAAAACAAATCGAACTTTAGCGTGAGAGGGGCTCTCTCGGTAAGGGGAGCAGAGAAAGATAGTCAACTCCACCGAGAGAAGCTCTTTCTCGGTAAAGGAAGCGAGGAAAATAGACTAACTCTACCGAGAGAAGTGCTCTCTCGGTAAGGGGAGCAGAGAAAGAAGGTAAACTCTACCGAGAGAAGACCTCTCTAGGTAAGAAAAGCATAGAAATAGGATAAACACCACCGAGAGAAGTGCTCTCTCGGTAAGAAAAGCATAGAAATAGGATAAACACCACCGAGAGAAGTGCTCTCTCGGTAAGAAAAGCATAGAAATAGGATAAACTCCACCGAGAGAAGTGCTCTCTCGGTAAAGAAAGCATAGAAATAGGATAAAATCTACCGTGAGAAGCTCTTTCTCGGTAAAGGAAGCGAAGAAAATAGACTAACTCTACCTAGAGAAGCTCTCTCACGGTCTAAAGACTTTCATTCATAATAGCTCCATCTATGCTCGCCTTTTTTAGTGAAATATCTATTAAGGAGATTCCGTATTCGGCGTTCCGATACGACTTCGCACCAATCGGAGATACTGCTAGTGGTTATCTTTTCATTTGGAAAAAGTAATTTATATTCTCTAATATTCTCTAATATGGCTTTATCGATTAGCTCTGCGTGTTGACAATTAGAGCATATATACTGTTTGGGTCCTAAAGCATGCTTCCGTATGAAAGAATTACAGTGAAAACAAGTGATGCCTTTTGTTAGTTGACTATAATCATATGACGGGATTTGGATGTGTGCAGATTCTTTTTTGTGCAACTGAATTAGGTTTTCTGCGAGTTTTCGATGTTTTTCATTTACTGTTGATTGGATTGTATTCAATAAACTCAAGTGACTCTTAACTTGTGTTGGGAAGATAATTGGTTTATCCATCGGGGCTTGATAAAGAGTGAAGTTAGAATTGATGAAGATTACAAAGGATTGTATTGGTAGGTTATATCCGAGGGTAAGAAGCAGCTGGCGTATTAAAGATGTACTTCGACTAAGCTGATTTAAAGGATTAACTATTTCATAATTAGGTTTTTTGTATAACTTGTCTGTTTCGAAATAATAATCCCCCTCATAATTCTTTATTTCATAAACGTAAATCTTCTCTTTTGTAATAATTAATGTATCAATTTGAAAGGTAGTATTTTTACTCTCTAACAGTAAATCATTTATGATTAAACAATCGCAATGTAAGTCCTTCGTTAATGTGTCAAATATTACTTCACCTTCATAACCTTTACTTAGATTTAGACAGTACTGCTTATCATCAGATGCTAAACTATATCGCTTGTCCAATAGTTCTAAAATGATTAACTGCTTTGATTTTGTCCGGGATTTAATAATCACTAATATGTTATCCTCCTTATGGCAAAATTGAATTCCCTAATTATTATATCATAGTAGCTATTAATCAATTACCAAAACCCTGAATATTCAATTATGTTATCATCTATAATAAAGAAAATATCAAATGCAAGGAGCATCCTCAATGCAAATAAAAACAAAAGCAAAACTAGGGGAAACAAGTAATGTTCGCTACATTAATGGATATGTGAACATGTCTACTGTTAATTTAAATGTCTATTGTTTTGAGGTAGATGGAGTGCTCATCGATACAGGTTCTCCACGACTACTTAAGGATTTCACGAGTTTTTTTAAGGATGCAGATATTGATAAAGTCGTCATTACCCACTCCCATGAGGATCACACCGGTGGAGCGGAATTTCTTCAACGGAATTATCAGTTGCCAATTTACATAAATGAAAAATCTATCAATGAATCTAGGGAACGAGCCTCATATCCGCTTTACCGTAAGTTTTTCTGGGGAAAAAGACAACCATTCCGTGCTCAACCAATCGGTAAAACTTTTGAATCACGTAATGCTTCATGGGAAGTGATACAGACACCAGGTCATGCTGAGGACCATCTAGTTTTTCTTAATAAAAATACGGGTCAATTATTCTCGGGTGATTTATATATTCAAACGAGGACCAAGTTAATGCTAAAAACTGAAAGGGTACCGACAATTATTGAATCAATAGAACGAGTTCTGTCTTATGATTTCAATGAAATGTTTTGCTGTCATGCGGGATACGTGAAAGATGGTCATAAAGCCCTGACCAAAAAGTTAAATTATTTGAAGGAGTTAACAGAAGAAGTCTTGTCCCTACAAAAGCAAGGATATAATGAAAAAGAAATACATAATTTGCTATTTAAAAGAAAGTATCCAATCACATATTTATCTCTAGGTGAATGGGATTCAAAACATATCATAAGTTCCATAATAACCCGTAAGTGAGCGAGCTAATCCCGCTCGCTTTTTTAGTTATAAGAAGGATAGTATCGTTATAATTGCTTATCCTAAATACAAACTTATTATTGGGGGATTGTTATGGCTAAAAAAGGTAAATTTACAACGTATTTAACTGGTATTTCAGCAAATCTCAAGGAAGCAGCGGATTACTTCTCCAATTATAAAGTAAATGTCGAGGAGGACTTAGAAATCTTCGCCACCAAAATGAAGGAATATGAACATAAAGGCGATGAAATTATTCATGAGGTCATTAAAGAACTAAATAATACCTTCATTACACCAATTGAGCGTGAAGATATTCTGTTATTAGTGAATAGCATGGACGATGTACTGGATGAACTGGAGGAATGTGCGGCATTATTCGAAATGTACAATATCACGAACATAAACCAGTATATGTTAGACTTTGTAAAGGAAATTAAAGTTTGTGCGAATGAAATAGTGGACTCTGTTGAGCTTTTAACAACAAAAAAATACAAGGAAATACGAGAAAGAGTCATTAAAATCAATGCCATTGAATCCACTTGTGATGTGATTGAACGTGAATCTATTAAGAATTTATTTTTAACAGAAAAAGATCCAATTCGGATTATACAATATAAGGAAATATATGAGAGCTTTGAGGAAGTAGCAGATGCATGTGAGGTGGTCGCCAACACGCTAGAGACTATCATTATGAAAAACGCGTAAGAGGAGTTGAAGAATGGATAGTTTATTGCTAATAACGATATTAATCGTCGTCTTTGCTTTGTCATTTGACTTTATAAATGGTTTTCATGATACCGCTAATGCAATAGCAACATCGGTTTCAACGAAAGCATTAAAACCGAGACATGCGATTATCTTGGCAGCAGTTATGAATTTTGTTGGGGCGATGACCTTTACGGGGGTTGCCAAAACGATTACGAAGGATATTGTTGACCCTTTTACACTCCCTAATGGTTCCATTGTAATTCTAGCAGCATTAATAGCAGCAATTACATGGAATTTAATTACTTGGTATTATGGAATCCCAAGTAGCTCCTCCCATGCATTAATTGGATCAATTGCTGGTGCGGCAATTGCAGCAGCAGGTTTTGGAGAATTGATGTGGAGCGGTTTTTTAAATATCTTGGCAGCATTGATCATATCGCCTATTCTTGCATTTGTGGTTGGTTATATTGTCTATACAATCATTAAGCAAATATTCAAAAACGCGAACTTAGCTAAAACTAATCAGCGCTTCCGTATGGTACAGATACTTACTGCTGCAGTACAAGCCTATTCACATGGTACAAATGATGCTCAAAAGGCAATGGGAATCATTACGTTAGCTTTAATGACAAATGGATATCTCTCTACCCATGAGGTTCCATTTTGGGTTCAAGTTTCCTGTGCTACAGCAATGGGGGTAGGGACCTCCGTCGGCGGCTGGAAAATCATCAAAACGGTTGGTGGAAAAATTATGAAAATCCGTCCTGTAAATGGTGTTGCTGCCGATTTAACAGGTGCTTCCGTTATATTTGGTGCAACATTAATCCATCTTCCGGTCAGTACAACACATGTCATTTCATCCTCGATTATGGGGGTTGGTACTGCACATAGGGTCAAAGGAGTGAACTGGAGAACGGCGAAGAATATGCTGATAACATGGGTCATTACATTACCAATTTCAGCTTCCATTGCGGCTTTTTCTTATTGGGTATTGTCACTATTTCTTACGTAAACAAATGTGCTATTCGTCCGAGATCTACGTCAATGATGTAGATCTTTTTCTATTTTATTAAGAAAAATTTTCTCTAAACTCTTTCATTCTGTGAAAATACTAATCTTTTCTATGAAAATAGGTATAACCAATAAATAATTGGAAATAATTACATTTGAAACGAACAATATACTATTAAGAATAATTAGAGGTGAAAAATTTGAAGAAGTATGGATTTATAGGCTTGGTAGCGTTACTGCTGATTACTGCCCTAGTATTTCTATTTGTTAATGGTGATGAAGAAACACCGAAAAAGGAAGCAACACAACCAAAGCAAGAGGATAAGAAAGAAGAAGATGCCGTTCAAGTTTTTGAGGATTCGATTGAAGTTTTCGCATCGGATAATGGCAATATTAATGCCAATAAACTGTTCATCCCATGGACGATTAATAAAAATGGGGGAACATTCTATTTAAGTCAGCGTGACGGTACGGTAGTAGAAATAGACGGCGATTTAGGGATAGTAGATGTGCAGAATGTTGAGCTGTCGCAGGAAATCTTTCATGAAGGTGAAGCAGGTTTCCTAGGATTTATTTTAGACCCGGATTTTAAATCAACAAATAAAGCATTCGCTTATTATACGTATGAAAAAGAGGGCGATATTCTCAATCGTATTGTTTCATTAAATCTAGATGGATCAACATGGAAAGAAAATGAAGTCCTAATAGATAATATTCCTGGCGGAGAAAAAGATACAGGTGGAAGAATAGCTATAGGTCCTGACGGTAAATTGTATGCAACTACTGGAGATGTCGGAAAAAATGATCTAGCACAGGATTTAGAAAGCTTAGCTGGAAAAATTTTACGATTAGAGCTAAATGGAGAGGTACCAAAGGATAACCCATTTGAAGATTCTTACGTTTTCTCATATGGACATCGTAATTCACAAGGTTTAGCTTGGGATGAGCAAGGAAATCTTTACAACTCTGAACATGGTGAAGATGGTCATGATGAAATTAATCTAGTAGAAGCCGGTAAAAACTACGGTTGGCCAGTTATCCAAGGGGATGAAGAAGCTGAGGATATGGTATCACCATTAGTTCATTCTGGTGACAACACATGGGCACCATCTGGCGTAGCTTTCCGAGATGGAAAGTTATATGTCGCATCATTAGCAGGTAAAAAGATCTTCACCTATGATATTGTAAATGAAACAATGACAGACTTTTATGATGAAGCAGGTAGACTACGTGATGTATTTATTGAAGAAAATGAGTTATTTGTTGTTACAAGTAATCATGATAATCGTGGAGAACCTAGTGAAAAAGATGATCGATTAATTCATATTCCATTAGCAGAAGAAACGTCATCTAATTAAAAAGAAAAGATAAATGCCCAATCCGGCATTTATCTTTTCTATTTTATTCTTCCTTGTTCATCAAGGATTGCAAGTATTCCACTACTGCATTTATCTCATCTTCTGTTAAAGTCCCTTCAAATGCTGGCATATTATTGCCACCATTTTTCACTTGTTCGACTAATTGTTCTGCTGTCCAATCAAGGTTATTAAGTTTAGGTCCATTGTGTCCACCAACACCTTCTGCACCATGACAAGCTAAACAGTTATTTTCATAAATTTGTAGCCCTGCCTGGTCGACAGCATCTCCTTCAGAAGCAGTTGGTCCTTGACTGTTTTCATTATCTGTATCTTTAAAAAATGGAGAGGAATTAATTTGATCCTCAGGTAAATCTTCAACTGATGCATATTGTCCTTCTAATGAGAAGGTGTAAATTTTGTCACCATGCTGTGTACCAGCTAGTGAATTTCCGCCCGAAAAGATGGAGATATATTGTTTACCATCTACCTCATATGTCATTGGAGGAGCATTTGCACCTGCATCTGTTTTGAATTCCCATAGTTGTTCACCGTTGGTTGCATCGTATGCAATGATTCTGCCATCATTATGCCCCACAAATACTAAGTCCCCACTAGTAGTTAAGACGCCACTATAGGCAAGGTTATCCCATTCGTTTTGCCAAACAATTTTATTTGTCTTAACATCGATAGCAGTTACAGTTCCTCTTGTAGGTGCATCCTGTATTGGCTGCATGACACTACCAATCCATTCTTTACCTTCCGAAAATTCATTAGCCTCATCACCTTCATAATGGGCATAGGCGAAATAGTTAAAGTTTCCTAAAACATAGAATAACTCTGTTTCCGGATTGTATGCGGATGGTGGCCAGTTTGCTCCTCCTTGTGGAGACGGTGTAATCGTAACCGGCTCGTCCCAGAAAGGTGTAAATAACTCACCAATTTTATATTCAAAGTCCTCCCCAAGGTCTTCTTTAGCCATTTCCTCGGTAATGGTTTGTGGAACAAAGCTATCACCGATTGGGTAAGGCTGCGTTGCGGACGTTTTCTGTCTCTCTTCTTGTGGAACAGGACGTTCCTCAATTCCTACTAGTGGTTCACCGTTAGTACGGTCCAGTAAGTATACCCATCCAGTCTTACCGGCTTGTCCAAGCCCTTTACGCATTTTTCCATCAACTTCTACATCAAATAAAATAACTGGGTTTGGAGCATCTAAATCCCATATATCATGTTTTACTTCTTGGAAATGCCATTTATATTCTCCATCATCTAAATCTAATGCTAGAATAGAAGCAGCGAAGAGGTTATCTCCTTCGCGATTACTACCATCAAAATCTGGTGATGGATTCCCAGTTGATAAGTAAATCATATTCAATTCTGGATCGATAGCAGGTGTTTGCCAAATCGGTGCACCACCTTTTAACCAAGCGTCATTATCTTGTGGCCAGGTTTCATGGCCAACTTCACCCGGACCAGGTACTGTATAGGTTCGCCAAATTTCACGACCCATATCAGCATCATAAGCTGCTAAGTAACCGCGTATACCATATTCACCACCAGCTACCCCGATATAGACTTTATCATCATAAAAAAGTGGTGCTGCTGTAATCGTATATCCTTTCTCCCAGTCGGCTACTTTTGTTTCCCAAAGGACTTCACCGGTTTTTTGATCCAGAGCTACTAATCTTGAATCTAATAGGCCGACATATACTTTTCCATCGCCTAAGCCAACACCACGGCTTATCCATCCACAGCAAGCGGTATCAAGACCGTCTGCTATTTGCGGTACATACTCCCAAATAATTTCCCCTGTGGTTGCATCCATTGCTTGGACAACATCTGCTCCAGTAATATTAAACATAATGCCATCATAGACAATTGGAGTTCCCTCAGCAGAATACTTAAATTCAAGTCCTGAACCTAGACTTGTGACCCATTCCAGTTTTAAGTCTGCTACGTTCGATGTATTAATCTTTTCCAGAGCTGAATATCTGCGGTTGTACATGTCGCCACCGTGCGTAATCCAGTTGGTACTTGGGGGTTCTAATAACTGTTCTGCAGTAAACTCTGGCGCAACCTCCGCTTGATAGTCTGCGTGTTGTACGGAAGTATGGTCTTCCTTTGGCAATTGATTATTGGATTCTCCACTCGGTGCTTCTTGTTTGTTATCATTGGATTGATTTTCTTCGGTTTTCGGTTCTTCAGCCTGATCACCAGGCTCTTGGAAAGCGAGAAATCCAATGACAGTAATAACAGCGACAGCTGCCAAAACTATCCATAACTGTTTATCCATCTCATAAGCTCCTTTCTTAGGATGTATAAAAAATGTTCTATTGTAATTTGCCCGTATCTTTTCAAATTAACCTTTTAACAATAAAAATTCTCATTATTTTTGATGGAATAGATACTTCGACATATTCTTTAAAAAAAGGACATTTATCTACTATTTTCCATTCAAAATCTATCATTTTTGTCTTATAATAGATTTAAAGTGTTGCAAACGAAAAGCGGTGCCATGTAAGTAAAGCTTTTTAGGGAGCAAACTTATAAATTGTTTAGGAGATTGATAGAATGAGAACACAACAGCTAAAGAAGTTTATTTTCCCAATTGTTCTCCTACTCGTTATATTACTTCCGTTTGCAATACCACAGAAAAGTAGCGGGGACGAGGAGCTAATAGCGTCTAACCATAAGGAAAGACAAACTTCCATTCAGCTTATTGACGAAAATGCGGATGTGAAGCGATTTGTTTTTGACTCAGGTTACCAGTTTGAATATCCAGATGCGGTACGGGGAATTTATGTAACTGGACATTCAGCTGGGGGAAGTCGTTTTGATACACTATTAAATTTGGTCAATCAATCGGATTTGAATGCAATGGTAATCGATATTAAGGATGACCATGGATATATTACCTTCAAACCGGAAGAAGGATCTAAGTTTGCTGGAATTGGACAAAATTATATTAAAGACCCAGTTGAAATGATGAAGACATTAGAAAAAAATCAAATTTATCCAATTGCAAGAATTGTGGTGTTTAAGGACACAGTGCTTGCGAAAAACAGACCCGACCTTTCTTTTACCGATAATGGTGCAGTATGGAAGAATAACCGTGGAGAATCGTTCGTGAACCCATTTGTAAAAGAAGTTTGGGAATATAATGTAGAAATTGCGAAGATGGCTGCTGAGATGGGCTTTCAAGAAATCCAATTTGATTATGTTCGTTTTCCAGAAGGATTCGAACACCGTGATAAAGAGTTAGGGTATTCTCAGGGTGACTATGCCGATGATGGAAGTGATAATATTCAAAAACGTGTTCAGGCTGTAACGGACTTTGTGGCTTATGCGAAGCAAGAGCTTGAGCCCTATGATATTGATGTTTCAGTTGATATCTTTGGCTACTCAGCAACAATTCCGGAAGCACCAGGTATTGGTCAGAATTTCTCTAAGATTTCAGAGAATGTAGATGTTATTTCCTCCATGATTTATCCTAGCCACTGGACGAATAACTATTTTGGGATATCTCTTCCAGATGCTGAGCCGTATCGATTAACAGAAGAGTATGCAAAGGTCGAAAATGAAGTTCTTTCGAAGTTAGAAAATCCTCCTGTATCAAGACCATGGATACAAGATTTCGAAGCTCCATGGATTTATTATGGAACAGGAGTCCCTGTTACACAATATGGAAAAGCAGAAGTAGAAGCACAAATTAAGGCACTAAATGATAATGGAATTAAAGAGTACTTAATTTGGAATGCAGGGAACACGTATTCTGAAAATGTTGATTATACACCATAATTCATGAAATAAAGCGGAACTTTATTAAAAAGTTCCGCTTTTTTCTGGTTAATTAAAAATATCTACATATACTTAACGTAGAGAGCCTTAAAGGGCATTTAACTTTCTAAAGATATTTCGTTATACTTACTACGTAGAAAAGGATGAAGGAGTAGATCCATGGATTGGTATGAAAAATTAAGTAAGTATTTCCCGATTGAGGAAATGAAATCGAAAGAGCATATGGAACTGTTATTAAAGGAAAAAGGTGATGTTTATCATAAAGATGAAGGTCCCTATCATGTCCTAATGTATGCAGAGTTTGATACATTTATTTTCATCGATTATGTTTATGTATCAGCGAAATCACGAGGCCAAGGAATAGGCCATAAACTGATTGAAAAACTTAAACAACGAAACAAGCCAATTATCCTAGAGGTAGAGCCAATTGATTATGAAGATTCAGATACAGAAAAACGTCTACACTTCTATAAACGTGAAGGATTTACCCATGCACAAGCTATTGGCTACAACCGTCGTTCTTTAGCAACTAATGAAGAAAATGCAATGGAAATCCTCTATTGGTCACCAAATAATGAATCCGAAGAAATTATTTTTGAAAAAATGAAGAAAATGTATGAATCGATTCATACCTATAAAGATGAGGAAATTTATGGTCAGGCATATCAGCCTGTCGATGAAGTGTTAACATTTGATGTCCACCGCGACTCGGAAGATATTTTGGCTGGATTGGAAAAAGATCAAGTGAAATAATTAAAAAAGCCTCTTCATCATCTAAAATGTTGAAGAGGCTTATTAGGTTAGGGAATATCAGATTATAGGATAGTTTCAGTCCTACCAGTAGGAATATTATTTAATCTAGCTGCTAAACCTAGTCCGAGGTTTAACTCATCTATTTCTTCAGTGATGAATATGGTTTCCTTGAAGTCGTAGGCGTTGGAGCCATGTTCCGTGAAGTCAAGTCCAGCAATTTCTTCCTCTTTGGTTACACGTATGGGCACAAGTTTATTGATGAAATAGGTGAATCCACCGATGGTAATAGATACCCAAGAGATAACGGCAATAACACCTAATGCTTGAATTCCTAGTTGAGTTAAGCCGTTTCCGTAAAACAATCCAGTAGATGTCGAGAACAAACCAACAGCTAAAGTTCCCCAAATGCCTAGTAGACCGTGCACTGTAATTGCTCCAACCGGATCATCCACTTTTAGTTTCCTATCAAAAAAACGGATTCCTTCTACTAAAAGTACACCTGATATTAATCCGACGATTATAGAACCACCTAGTGATATTTCGGCACAGCCAGCGGTTATTCCGACTAATCCTGCTAAGACACCATTTAAAGAAAGGGAAGCATCCACTTTCTGATATTTAACTTTCGTATAAAGGGCACTCGAAATAAGTGCTGCAGAGGTAGATAAAAGTGTTGTACCAATTACCATTGGCACAAGGTTAGGATCAGCTGCTAATGTGCTACCACCATTAAATCCGAACCACCCCAGCCACAGTATAAAGACCCCGAGTGCTCCAAGTGGGATATTATGTCCTTGAATAACATTGATTCGTTTTCCATGATATTTTCCAATCCTTGGTCCTAAAATAAGAACTACCAATAGTGCTCCCGTTGCCCCAGTCAAATGAACGACAGTAGAACCGGCAAAATCACTAAAACCAAGATTTGTTAACCAACCATCACCTTGCCAAACCCAATGTCCAACAACGGGGTATACAAGGGCTGTCATGAAAACCACAATTAACATGTAGCTTCCGAGTTTCATACGTTCGGCCACAGCACCTGACATTATCGTTGCACAAGTAGCAATGAACATGGCTTGGAAGACAAAAAATCCAATATCTTCAACATCATGGAGAAAGAAGCCATTGGTACCAATCAAGGCTCCAGTAGTATCACCAAACATAAAACCGTATCCAACTATAAAGAATAAAATAGTTGAAACACTAATGGTTAGGAAGTTTTTCATTAGGATGTTTAATGTGTTTTTAGATCTAGTAAATCCAGACTCGACTAAGGCAAACCCTGCGTGCATAAAAAAAACTAAGATTGCACCTAACATTACCCATATAAGGTTAATGGCTACTTCTAATTCCCCGTTACTCATAGACAATTCCTCCTTATTATATCAATAGTGTTAGTTTTATAAGATGGCAGGTGTTCCGCGTTCATTAGTTCGAATACTAACTACTTCTTCTATAGGGTGAATAAAAATTTTGCCATCACCAATTTTGCCTGTACGACATGCTTTGATCATAACATCTATAATCGATTCAACTTGACTGTCTTCTACAACCATTTCTACCTTCAGTTTAGAAAGTAACTGAATTTGAAAGGTAGTTCCTCGGAATAGACCTTTTTGTCCTTGTTGTTTTCCAGTACCAGCGGCTTCTGTAATCGTAAGTCCACCTATGCCAATTTCGGTTAAGTGACTTCGAAGCTCCTGAAATTTATCAGGACGTATAATTGCTTCAATTTTTTTCATACTCTAACCTCCTAATGTTAGGTTTTATAACATTTATTATTACTTATTATTCATAATAAAGAGTTAAAGTACGAAAATCAAGATAAAATTTTAATAATTACAGAGATTATGTTAGGAAACCTCACATTAAGCTAGTTTTAATCGGTAAGGCGGATGTTTAACTTTCTAACAGAATGAGGGGAGAGTAATTGAGAAATTTTTGTGAACGTCTAAAAATAAGGCTGATTATCCTATCTATTCCTTGACAAATATAGTATACTTGTATATGTAAGTTGTTTATATTAATTTTAATTTAATAACTAATTAAGTTTACTCTACGTAAACAGTTATGAGGAGTGAAGGAACATGGTAACACTTTATACCTCACCTAGTTGCACTTCCTGCAGAAAAGCAAAGGCTTGGTTGAAAGAACATAATATCCCTTTTAAAGAGCGAAATATCTTCTCCGAATCATTATCTTTGGATGAAATAAAAGAAATCTTAAGAATGACAGAGGACGGTACTGATGAGATTATTTCGACCCGTTCAAAGGTGTTTCAACATTTAGACGTAAACATCGAACAGCTACCTTTAAAAGATTTATTTAATTTAATTCAAGAAAATCCTGGTCTGTTGAGAAGACCAATCATTCTAGATGATAAAAGACTGCAAGTTGGTTATAATGAAGATGAGATACGTAGGTTCTTACCAAGAACAGTACGAACTTTCCAGTTGGAAGAAGCTAGACGGATGGTTAATTAATCAAGCAGACGAAGTAAAAGTGAAAAGCGCAGATCGTTTTATTGGATCTGCGCTTTTGATATCTATCTAGATGACAAAAACCATAAAATGAGCTAAAATAAGATTTTAAATCATTATATATAGGCATATTAATTTTCATAATGCAATATGCTAACATACAATATAAAAAGAACAAAAATATTTTTCAATAGATAAGGTTTAGACTAGCTCTGCCTATTTAATAATGCGATAGTGCCAATTCGGCACTGGAGCTACTGAGAAAGAAGGGAGAGAATTACATGGAAATCGAAAGAATTAACGAAAACACAGTGAAATTCTTTATCTCATATGTAGATATTGAAGATCGCGGTTTTCAGCGGGAAGAAATATGGTACAATCGTGAACGCAGTGAACAACTATTCTGGCAAATGATGGACGAGGTAAACTATCAGGAAGACTTTCATGTAGATGGCCCCTTATGGATACAAGTACACGCCCTTGAAAAAGGTTTAGAAATTGTAGTTACAAAGGCGCAACTTTCAAAGAATGGAGATAATCTTGAATTTCCTATTGATGAAGATGGATCTACAATTGATATACCAGTCGATGAGAAAGTAGAATCTTTCCTTGAAGAGAGATTTGGAAAAGGTGAAGGTAGTGATCTAGAAGGGGACTTTATAGAAGAAAACCTCTGGATTATCGCAAAATTTGATGATTTTGAAGACGTTATTCAACTAAGCCACCATTTCCAAGAAGATACCAATAGCGAAGAAGAAACATTATACTTCTATGATGGAAAGTACTACTTATATATGGAATTCTCGCAAGATGTGTTAGATGAGAATACACAAGAGGATATTATTGCAAGAGTGTTCGAGTATGGTGATGATTCTAATATTACCATACATGTCCTAGAAGAGTATGGAAAAAAGATATTCGAAACTACTACATTTGCTGACGTGCGCGGGCATTTTCCTGCAACGATCTAAGGTTGAGGCAACACGATATTTCACTGTTATAAATATGAACATATAAGCTCCGGAAAGCGAATTATTTATCCGGAGCTTTTTTTGTTAATGTCAATAGTATTTCGAAGCAGGAATTTCATCGCTAACATCGAATTTATAAGATGGAGGTGATATCTTTGCTTCAAGCAAAAATAAAAAATGGTAATTCAGTCGCATTGTATCAATACTCTAGAGAGGAAATTGCATGGTTACGTGCGAATGAAGAGTTCTATTGTCCTATATGCAAGGGAAAACTAATGATTAGGGCAGGTGTGAAGACTATTGCTCATTTTGCACACAAACGGGCAGTGGATTGTATATCTCATGAAGGAGGGGAAGGAGAGTACCATGAAAAAGGAAAATTACAAATTTTTAGATGGTTAGCTTCACAAGGAATAAAAGCAGAGATGGAAGTATATTTCCCTGTTATCAAGCAACGAACGGATATCCTCGTGACAATTGGAAATAAAAGAATTGCAATGGAATATCAATGTGTACGAATTCCGGTTCAAGACATCCTAAAACGGACGAATGGGTACTTGCAAGAAGGCATCCAACCAATATGGATAATTGGTGGCAACCATTTTAATCGTTTAGGTAGACACCAAGTGAAAATTAATCAATTTCTACTACAATTTTTTCACCGATTTAATCAGGAAAGTTTACCCATAATGTATTTTTTTGATCCCCAGACTACATTCTTCATAAAAGCTGCTAATATCTTTCCAGTCAATCAATACAAAATATACAGTAATCTTAAGGTGAAGAAATTGACAGAAATGAATTTTCTCGATTTGTTTACCCAAAACTTCATGCCTCAAGGAGAACTAATGGAAGTCTTTAGAAAAGCAAAATATAAATTTAGAATGCATCACCCGCAAAGGACTTATGGCAATGAAAGAAAGTGGTATTCTTGGCTCTACTCCATGGGTACTCACCGCGAATTCTTACCCTCGATTATATTTCTACCGGTAGCTTCTCAGTATCAAATGAATACTGCCCCCTGGGATTGGCAAAGCAGAATATGTCTTGAAATCATTGTTCCATTGGAAATTGGAGAGACCTTTTCATGGGAAGAATGTCTATCCCTACTGAAATATTGTATAAACCCCAATAATCCACTTATGAATGGACTAAGCGACCCTCTGTTGGAATATCTTCATCTATTGGCTTCTCTGAAGATAATCTCAATTACTTCAAATGAAACCTTTCAAAAACGCCAAGACATCCACTTTTATTCTAATGTTGAGGATGCATTGGTGGGTGATCAAAAAATATTAGAAGAAATTTCGGAAATTTTAAGTCAAAATACGAGCATGATAAGATAATGATTCGTTATACTAAATAATATAGTAATTCGGTAGTAAATTTTTCCTTATTGTCGAATACTATTGAGAGAAAGAACTAAAGGGAGGAACTAAAGTGGCAAAGTCGACAAAAGAGCTTCAATCAAGAAGTGAAGTACCTGTTGAAAGAACTTGGAGATTAGAGGATATTTTTGCAACAGATGAAGCATGGGAAGAAGAACTAAACAGCTTAAAGACAGATCTTCCTAAAATCAGTGAGTACCAAGGTAAAGTAGCGAATTCAGCTGACTCTCTATACAATGTTCTAAAGCTTCAAGATGAATTATCTGAAAGACTTGGAAAACTGTATACATATTCGCATATGCGTTATGATCAGGATACAACAAATGCACACTACCAAGCATTGAATTCAAGGGCAGAGAGTGTTTTAACCCTAGCACAAAGTTCTATGAGTTACTTAGTACCGGAAATTCTAAAAATGGACGAGGAAACGGTTAAGCGTTACTTAGAAGAGAAGGAAGAGCTCAAACTATATGAACATGTATTAAACGAGATTATCAGACAGCGTAAGCATGTTTTAAGTGAAACAGAGGAGGCATTGCTTGCGGAAGCATCTGAAGTTTTGTCTACGGGTTCACAAACTTTCGGAATGCTAAACAATGCTGATCTAAAGTTCCCTAGTATTACGAATGAAAAAGGAGAAGAAGTGGACTTAACGCATGGTCGTTACGTTGGCTTCCTAGAATCCAAAGATCGTCGAGTACGTCAAGACGCATTCAAGGCAATGTACGAAACGTATGGACAATTTAAAAATACATTTGCATCTACATTAGGTGGAACAGTTAAAGCACACAACTTTGATGCGAAAGTCCATCACTATGAATCAGCTAGACAAGCTGCATTAGACAATAACAATATACCGGAAACGGTTTATGATAACTTAGTTGAAGCTGTAAACGAAAGACTTCCATTATTACACCGATATGCGAAATTACGGAAGGAAGTACTGGGTGTTGAGGAATTGCATATGTATGATATGTATGCGTCATTAGTGCAAGATGTTGATATGGAGATTCCTTATGAGAAAGCCCAGGAGTATGTCCTTGAAAGTATTCAACCATTAGGTGAGGAATATATCCGTGTTATAAAAGAAGGATTTGAAAACCGTTGGATCGATGTTGAGGAGAATAAAGGGAAGAGAAGTGGAGCATATTCTTCTGGCTCTTACGGTACTAACCCATATATTTTATTAAACTGGCAAGATCGTGTAAATGATTTGTTTACATTAACACATGAGCTTGGCCATTCAGCACATAGTTACTTCACAAGAAAATATCAACCATATCGTTATGGAAACTATTCTATCTTCGTAGCGGAAGTTGCTTCTACATGCAATGAAGCATTGCTAAATGATTATATGCTTAAAACAATCGAAGATGAAAAACAAAAGCTGTACCTGTTGAATCATTTCCTAGAAGGATTCCGAGGAACTGTATTCCGTCAAACGATGTTTGCTGAGTTTGAGCATGAGATTCATAAGCGTGCACAAGATGGAGAAGCACTTACTGCTGATTATCTAACGAAGATTTACTATGAGTTAAATAAGAAATACTTTGGTGAAGATGTAGTTTCGGATGAGGAGATTGGATTAGAGTGGGCAAGAATTCCTCACTTCTATTACAATTATTATGTGTATCAATATGCTACTGGATATTCAGCAGCAACTGCTCTTGCAAATAAGATACTTTCTGGTGAAGAAGGTGCGGTTGATCATTACCTTGGTTTCTTAAAAGCTGGTAGCAGTGACTATCCGATTGAGGTACTGAAAAAAGCTGGAGTTGATATGACTTCTAAACAACCTATCTTAGATGCATTAGATGTTTTCGAAGAGAAGTTAAATGAAATGGAAAAACTTTTATTAAGTAAATAACACAAAGGATGACCTCTTGAACCAACTAATAGTTGGTTGCAGGTCATCCTTTTCAATTGGAGGAATCTCGTATGTATATTGAATGTCATCTCATCCTTCCTCGATATCTATCCCGATGCGTAAAGGAAAAAATCGTCAAATAGATGCAGAAGAATAAGATAGGTAGTGTGAAGTATAGAGGGATTAATTGCATGAGACCGAATAAATTTAATAATACAGCAAAAAAAGTTAGAATGATGAACAAATAAGGTATTAATTCTCGCATAGGATTCGCCTCCTTACATCAGCAGAAAATAGTCTAGTAATATATATGTAATGGGTAATAAAAATAGAAGTGACAGATTTGTGAAATTGATAACAAACATATTGAAAAAATCACTAGACCTTGTTATTATATATTTGTGAGATGAATCACAAACAAAACCCCTTTGTTTGATCATGAAACTTTCTCCCATCCCCCTTTGTTATATACAAAGAAGTGAGAAAATAAGGATATACGCTGCCCCGTATATCCTTTATTTTTTTGTTCTAAAATAGGGATCATACAAGTCATCTCCTCTTACATAAGAAAAACTAGTATTATTTCAAGGACACGGACGAATACGAATTATTCTAGAAAATAAAAAACCAAGTTGTAACCTTGGTTTAAAATTTATTATATATTATTACAAAAGCTATCCAATATATTGCCAAAAAGTACCGTGTTTTGCTGGGATTCTCTCTACTATTTGTTTTAGTGTTAGCTTTTTCATTTCTCGCTCTGATTTTTCCATTGACCAATTATAGACAACAGATACTTCCTTTGTACCAACTACTCCATAGTGTGCAACGAACTCCTCTAGAGATGGACACTGTGATGGGATAGGTAGGTGATCTAACATTTCACTTAATACTCTTACGTAAATCTCATAAGGATATAAACCAGATATTTTAATTCCTTGTTCCTCTATGTTTTTATGGAAAAACACCATAGTTGGCATATAATCGATTTCCATTTCCTTACTAAGTTTATAATCACACTGCAATGCTTTTTTGGCAGAGAGGGAATGCAGGTCATTTTTGAATTCCTGTAAATCCAATTTGGCTGCTTCTGCACATTCTAGTAGTACGTTCTTGTTAGAAATATCTTTTTTCTGTAGGAAGAGGCTTTCCTGAATTTTTCGCAAGAATACCTTTCCATAACGAATTCCTTGTAATTCTGCTGCTTTAATTGCCAGGTAAGCAATGGCAGGGGAATGAATTGGATTCTCTATCCATAAATCACCATCGCAACTCATCCCTGTACGAGATGCAGTACGTTCCCAAATTTCTCGTAGTTTTTTTGGTTGATTAAAATTATCATGATTTAAAGGTTTTGAAGCTCCGGAAATAATGGGCCTAATCGTAAACAATCGTCCATATTCAATTGATAGCTTTTTTAAATACGGCTCTAGTGACCAGCATTCTGGACACATTGGGTCGATAAATACATAAATTTCAATTGGTTTCTTTACAGTAGTACAACTATATTCGGACGATGTGTTTGCTTTCTGTGAGCTTAAAAGCTCCGTACGTTCCCAACTCACATCGATTCTCCTTTCTATGGTTCAGGTGTATTCATCATATGGTTTGCAGTCATGGTTAACCTTTCAAATATAGCTGTCCGATAAGGTTCTTCTATTCCTACTTCTTCAAGCGCTTCATCCATACAATCTAACCATGCATCTCTTCTAGATGGCGTAATTTCAAATGGAAGATGCCTACGTCTCATCATTGGATGTCCGCGTTCTTCAGTATAAAGATTAGGACCGCCAAAAAATTGCGTTAAGAAAAGGGACTGTTTTCTGGCAGTTTCTGTTAGATCTTCAGGGAAAATTGGAAGTAGCTTTGGATGATTACCTACTCGTTTATAAAATGCAGTTACCAAGCGGTCAATTGTTTCTTGCCCCCCGATAGCCTCGTATATTGTTCTGTGATTCATTCCATTACTCCTTCAGGTTATGTGTATATATTGTAGCAACAATATAGAACACCGAGCAAATTATCTGATTTTAGGAACCTTTTTGGACTAGCTTAGACTTTGGAAGAAACGAGCAATTTTATTAGGTGTTTCCTTTTTTCTATTCCTAATTGCTTTAATGTTTGCTCAAATGCCTTTAAGCCAGTTTCCTTATCCAGTGCTTCAATTTCCAATTCATAGTCTTCCTGATTATGGTAAGTACTATAGTCTAGAACAAAAATTAGCCCATTATTTTGATATTCTCTCCGAATTGTTGTTAAGCTCCCATAGTATTGTAATTCCTCTAATGGCACTTGTAGATTATGTAGTTGAGTGGTCGTTGCTTTCTTTGCTATGGGATTCCCTTTCATCCATAAGGAAGCTTCCTCGAATGTTAATGTGTCATGAGTCTCAAGTAAGCCATCCCCAAATGGCTCCTTTAGCGTTAATCTGTATTTCCCATTTTTCTCTCGTATTCGTAAAGCGGATTGTCTATTTTGAAGTTTACGGTCTGGTGTCTCGAAATAATAGTTTATTTGTTTTTGACCATCCTCGGGAAAAGGAAGATGTGCTAGCAACATATCGTACTCTTGTTTTGTTAATAAATTCTTAAATTCAATTTCAATTTCTTGTGTCATTATTTCCTCCAAAACATATCACGGAACTTGTAATATATTGGATCCATTCATTCCGTTTGACGTTTTTCTTTACATTGATTATGGCGAAATAGATATAAATATGCAAAGAATATCTATTTCTGTTATGTTAAAATAAGAACGAATCATGTTACTAGATTACAGGTGGTGTTTTATTTGAATTGGGAAGTGATACTTGCACCATATTCACAGGTTGTAGAAGAATTAAAAGTAAAACTAAAAGGAATGCGTGCTCAGTTCGAGTATGAAACAAGGCATTCTCCAATTGAATTCATAGTAGGGCGAGTAAAGCCTATACAAAGCATTCTAGAAAAAGCAGAGAAAAGAAATGTTCCACTCGATCGTATCGAAACGGATATACAGGATATTGCCGGTATCCGGATTGTCTGTCAATTTGTAGATGATATATACACAGTTGTTGATATGTTAAAGTCGCGTAAAGACTTCACCATAATAGAGGAGAAGGATTATATTTCTCGGGAGAAGGAAAGCGGTTATCGTTCTTATCATATGATTATTGAATATCCAGTGGAAACCATTCATGGTAATAAGGTGATATTAGCAGAAATACAAATAAGAACGCTTGCCATGAATTTCTGGGCAACCAATGAGCACTCATTAAATTATAAGTATAAAGGACAAATTCCTGAGGACTTAAAACAGAGATTACAACGGGCTGCAGAAGCGGCATTTAAACTTGATGAGGAAATGTCAAAAATAAAAACAGAAGTACAAGAGGCACAACGAATCTTATATCGTAAATAGAGGGAGGATTTACGGGTGAAGTTTAAAATCATTTCACGAGGTGACGAGAAATCGAATCAATTAAAAGTTAGGATGAAGCAACATTTAATTGATTTTGAACTAATCTATGACCGTGAGGAACCAGATTTAGTTATTTCAATAGGGGGAGACGGTACATTCCTAGAAGCGTTTCACCGATATCATCATCGCCTTGCCAATACTGCGTTTATCGGTATTCATACTGGACACTTAGGTTTTTATGCAGACTATGTGCCAGAAGAGCTAGAAAAACTTGTGATAGAAATTGCGAAAACTCCCTATCAGGTCGTTGAATATCCGCTATTAGAGGTAATTATTCGCTCTAAAACAGGAAATAAGACGGATCAATTCTTAGCCTTAAATGAGGCAACGATTAAAACGCCAGAAAGCTCTGTTGTTTTTGATGTAGAGATTAAGGGAGAACGCTTTGAAACATTTCGTGGAGATGGATTGTGTATTTCCACACCTTCCGGAAGTACAGCTTATAATAAAGCACTAGGTGGTGGGATTATTCATCCAAGCTTAGAAGCGATTCAACTAACGGAGATGGCTTCCATTAATAATAAAGTATTCCGTACAATAGGATCGCCATTAATTTTACCAAAGCATCATACATGTTTATTAAAGCCTCTAGTTGATCGTAGTTTCTTTATTACGATAGACCATATTACACATAATTATACGAATGTGAAGTCCATACAATGTCGTGTTGCAAAAGAAAAGATACGATTTGCGAGGTTTAGACCATTCCCTTTTTGGAATCGTGTCCGTGATTCCTTTATTGCAGATAATAGTTAAAGTACAGGTGAACAATTTATGAGATGGACCATTCAACAAACGGAAGAGGGTAAGCTCTTACGTGATTATTTACGAAATACTCAAGGCTTTTCGAGACGTATCTTGAAAAGCCTTGTTTATGACGGTGGCACGTTACTCGTTAATAATGAAAAGGCAGATCTTCGCTATATTCTAAAGACCGATGATATAGTTACCTTAGAATTTCCATCAGAAGTAAAAGGTAATCATATGCATGCGGAGCCTATACCATTAAATATTGTATACGAAGATGAAAGTGTTCTAGTAATCAACAAGCAGGCAGGTGTTGCGACCATTCCGTCCATGAATCATCAAACAGGAACTATCGCCAATGGTGTGTTGTATCACTATGAAACTCATAACATTCCGTATACCGTACACGTGGTTACACGATTAGATCGTGATACATCAGGACTATTATTAATAGCAAAACATCGATATAGTCATTCATTGCTTTCATCCATACAAAAGAATGGTGGAGTAAAGAGGAAGTACTTTGCAGTTGTAGATGGCGTCCCAACACCCATACAGGGCACAATTAATGCGAACATTGGACGGAAAGAAGGTTCGATAATCGAGCGTATCGTACGTGAAGACGGCCAACAAGCGATTACCCATTACGAGGTTAAACAAGATAATAGATGGTACGCCTTAATAGCTGTCCAGTTGGAAACGGGACGAACTCATCAGATTCGTGTTCATTTCTCTCACATTGGGCACCCCTTACTAGGGGACGATTTATATGGTGGAAGCAAAAATTTAATCGAAAGACAAGCATTACATTGTTATTTTCTAAGCTTTGAACATCCTATGACGAAAGAAATTATGTCTTTCCAAGTTGATTTACCAGAAGATATGAAAAAAATCCTTCCAGAAGAATAAACGTTATTCCTCTGGGAAGGATCTAAATTTTTCATTATTGTAAGGCTGTAAAGAAGGAACAGAAACAATAGTTTCTTCAGGAAGTCGGAAAGCTGTAAGCTTGTTCCCAAATACACAGCCTGTATCAATATTAATTGTTTTGTTTACAATACGAGGATTTTTTACAGGTGTATGCCCATAAACAATCCATGTATCCCCTTCATAATGCTGTGCCCAGTCTCTTCGTATCGGACGACCAGCTTCATCAAACTTACCAGTTATGTCCCCATACAATACAAATGTTTCGACCCTTTTATCATGACGACCAATATAAGATTTCTTAATTCCAGCATGAGCTACTACAACATTTGCTTCTGGAATTTGTAGATAAAGGGGTGATTCCTCATACAATCTCATAAACTGCTGGCTAACATGACCTTGCATCTTTTTGTCTAACGCTTCATATTCTGCAACCGTTGTTTCAAGTCCATGAATATGTTTTACTTTATTTCCTAGAAAGAAGCGGTAGAGCTTGTTACAGTGATTACCTGGAACATATTTTGCTTTCTTTTGTTTGATTACCATTTCAAAAACCAACTGAATGACCTTGATGGATGCTGGCCCTCTATCTGTCAAATCACCTACAAACACAGGAATCCTACCATCAGGATGGACATATATATCCTGCTTCTTTTGATAACCTAATTCCTCAAAAAGCGTACATAATTCATTGTAACAGCCGTGAATATCGCCGATTACATCGACTTTCATGGTTATCCATCCCTTCACTAAAAATAAAAGCGAGAATAGTATTAGCCATTCTCGCTTTATTCAAACATATACTTTTTCGTTCGCGAATGGATATTAAGGACAATACCAATTGCGATTAAATACGTTAACGTAGAACTTCCCCCATAACTTAAGAATGGCAATGGAAGTCCAGTAATCGGTAGTAATTGAATCGACATCCCGATGTTTTGGAATATTTGATAAGCAAACATCCCAACAAATCCAGTCACAATGTAACTTCCATAGCTATCATTACTTTGAATCGCTATATGGATAAGGCGATATAGCAATAGGAAGAATAGTGTTACAACAATACTTGACCCGATAAAGCCAAATTGTTCAGCAACAGCAGTGAAAATCATATCGGTATGGCGTTCCGGAACATCCACTTGCATTGCTTCCATCCCAATCCCTTTTCCAAATAGCTGACCAGAACCTATTGCCATCATCGCTCGTATAAGCTGGTATCCAGAATCGGAGTACTGCTCAGGATTTAACCAGCCATAAAATCTACTGGATACATGTTTAAAGACAGACTCCTGTAGGAAAACGGCCACTGAGTCTGGGAAGATAAAATATGCTGCCACAATAAGACCAATGATTCCAAAACCAATACCAGCTATGGTGAATATGAGCTTCCAACGAATACCAGAAACTAGAATCATGGCACCAGCTATAGCAGCTAATACTAAAAAGCTTCCTAAGTCAGGTTGTACGGCTATTAATGCCATAGGAGGTAAGCAGAAGCCAATCATTTTCCCTAATAGCCAAAGGTCACTTTTAACCGTTTGTTCCAAGTATTTCTTATGATGACTATACATGGTATGTGCAAGGGTTAGTACAAGTATTACTTTCATAATCTCCGCGGGTTGGAAGGTACCTAGTACTGGAACTTTAAACCAGCTATAAGCCCCATTAACATCGTGAATAATTGGACCAGGGAACCGGAAGAATAGCATCAGTAACATGGTTACTCCTATACCGTACAATATCCAGGTAAGCTGTCTGAAGCGATCATAATCAATTAACATAATAACCGCTATTAATATCGAACCACCCACATACCAAACGATTTGTTTTTCAGGGAAATTTATTCCTGAATAGATTGCTGGTAGTGTAGGTTCGACTGTATAGATGGTAAACACACTAACAATTCCTAGTAGTAATATAATGGATATTAATGTATAATCAATATTATTTTTTGAGGTATTCATAGGTTATCCTTACTTTCTATATGATGTAACATTCTCACTAAATTTTACACGATTTATTAATTATTTTAAACTAAGGAAAGGTTTATATTTCCGATAGTATCGATAATTTTTTACCAGATTATTTTATTATAACATCTTTATCGAATGTTAGCCGAATGATTAATTAGGGAATGGTAAAAGAAAGGATAACTCTACACATTTCGTATCACATCGAAGAGACGTTAGACTCGAGGGGAGGGGCATCATGGAAAATATCGATGAAATGAAAGAAATCCATTTCAACAAAATTCAACAATATCTTACCGAAGAAAACATTGACTTATTCCGAAACTATTTTTTGGAAATGCATCCATATGATCAGGCGCAATTTTTTATTGAAGTGGAACCAACAGAGCGAATATTAATCTATACTTATCTATCTCCTCAAGAGGTTGCTGCAATGATGGAACATATAGAACTGGAAGATATTCAACCGTTCTTTATCGAAATGCATCCTAGATTCGCATCTGGAGTATTTGCAGAAATGGCTACGGATGATGCAGTTGACATTCTGAATGAAATGGAAAAGGACAAGGTTGTAAGCTTCCTCACTATGATGGATGCTGAAGCAGCACAAGGAATTAAAGACCTTCTGCATTATGAGGAAAAAACAGCTGGTAGTATTATGACGACTGAGTTTATTTCAGTCTATAAAACACAAACCGTCATTGATACGATGAAACAATTAAAGAAGGAAGGGCCCAACGCCGAAACAATTTATTATTTATATGTTGTAGATGATGATAAACGGTTGGTAGGGGTTCTCTCATTACGTGATCTAATTATTTCGGATGACCATGCCACTATAGAGAGCATTATGAATGAAAACGCATTTTATGTCTCTGTTGCTGATGACCAGGAAGAAGTTGCGAAAATGATGCGTGATTATGATTTCTTAGCTGTGCCAGTTGTCGATTATCAACAACATTTACTAGGGATTATTACGGTGGATGATATTTTAGACGTTATTGATGAAGAGGCTAGTGAGGATTATTCAAAGCTAGCGGGTATCTCTGATGTTGCCCGTCCAGATACCAGTCCATTAATAGCTGCGAAGAAACGGTTACCGTGGTTAATTATCTTATTGTTTTTAGGACTTCTGACAGCAAGCTTGATTGGTCAATTTGAGGAAACGTTAAGTAAAGTTACGATACTATCCATATTTATTCCATTAATTGCTGGGATGGCTGGTAATACGGGTACTCAGGCGTTAGCGGTAGCTGTCCGCGGTCTAGCAACTGGTGAGTATGGGGAGACAGGTAAATTAAAATTAATACTTCGAGAAGCGGGCACAGGTCTAATAACCGGAACTGTATGCGGAATCCTAATTACACTCGTTATATTCCTTTGGCAAGGAAATCTATATTTAGGCATATTAGTAGGATTATCAATCATGGCTACATTGGTTGTTGCTACCCTTGCAGGATCCTTAATTCCAATTCTTATGCATCGATTAAAAATAGATCCAGCAGTAGCTTCAGGTCCATTTATTACCACGATTAACGATATTATCTCAATCTTGATTTATTTTGGGTTAGCCACTACTTTTATGAGCCTATTAATGTGAAAAAGAATGCAGGAGTTTGCTTCCCCTGCATTCTTTTTGTGCTTAATTTTAATTTAACTTCTAAATATAGGCATTTAACACAATCCAACTCGCCGAATCATATAATAAGTTGAAAAATGAATATGAAAGGGGCAATCCGTATGGCAAAAAACAGGAAGTTTGCAAGAGAACCACTATTATATATTCACCAGCCTACTGTTAGTAGTCCTAATGCACCAATGCAACATTCCTATGTGAACCAGAGAAAACAAACTTCAACAGCTCCAGAAACAGAAAAAAAAACTCCACCCAAAGCCATTAAAAAAAGGCCAAGTACCGAATTAATAGCACAAAGTATCACGAAAGAACTAAAAGAGCCACTTCCAAAACAACCAAAAAAGAGAAGACCTGTTCTTCCTGTTCAAGAAGTGGAGGGGAACAACGAATCTATTGAATCAAAAGCTATCGATACTACAAAACTAACCGAAGAAACGACAGAAGATAAAGCTACCGAACGAAAAAAGTTCAAAGATATGTCCACAACGGAAAAGATTGAGTATTTTATCAACACCCCTCAGCATTTACCTAGAATGCGAAGTGAGGTAAGAACGGATGAAAAGAAGTATAGAGGTGTCATCATCAATATGGAAGAAGACGAGATTATAATGAGAGTAGGGAGAAGATCTACGAGGATAAAGATTGATGACATTACCGATATTCAGCTTCTAGGTTTTTGAAAGGAAAAACACCATGGAAAGAATTCTCTCTCCATGGTGTTTGTTAGTAAATTAGTCAAACACACTAATTGCTGGTAAGCAAGTAACGTGGCAGAAGCAATCTAGGTCTACAGTAATACAAATTCCTGTGTTCTCTAGATCAGTTGTTAATTGATCACAAGGATCTTTAAGGTGGTCGCAAGTAACAGGGTCGTTACGATCACGTAATAGTTCTAGAACTGCACAGCAGTCATCTGTTACAGTCTTAACACGGAAGATGAAGCTAGCCTTCAATTCTCCAATAGAACCTAACGTGTTTCCGCGTTTAGCTCCAAACCCTTTGAATGGCTTACAATCACCTGCACAGTATAGAATTACAGGGACTGTATCCAATCCATTACCTGTATCTCTTTCACCTAATAAATCGTTGATTGATTGCTCACAACTAGTGTCGCAACAATTCTCGATAACATCATTTTGAGCATCTACGATATCTCGAAGAATCTCACAAACACAGTTATCTGTTGCTGCACCTTCTACTTTACGATGGCCACAACCCATGAACATTTCTCCTTTCCAATACTTAATGACTTACTTTCTTTACTAGAATATGTGTTATACGTCATTAGGTGTGGGCACCTGTACATAATTAAAAAATAGTCATAAAAACAGAAGCTTACATTATTTGGGTTTGATTTTCTTTAAAAAACGGGCATATGACTATACCTAAAAGAATCCAATACATAGACTATAATGAGACAAATATCACAGGAGGAGTGACTTTTATGTCAGAGAATAATAAACGTATTATTCGGGTGAAGGATTTAGTTATTCAAGCTGATAATATCTATATTGAACCGAATAGACCTCGTGACCCTATTTTTGGAGGGGTAAGAAGGCAGGAGGAAGAGTTAGAGTCTAGTCATTACGAATCCGAAGAGAAGCAACATGATGACAGAGACCGTAGACCGTTTTCTTGGATCTAACTAAGTTTTATACATTCAATCATTACGGAGCAGCTGAAATAGCTGCCTTTTTTTATAGGTAAGCAATCGTAGATTAGATTAGTAAAAGGAGGTATCTGGTTGGATATAGACAGATTGATTGAGAATTTAGGGGTAATTGCGAAACATTTGGAAAAAAATGAAAAATGGTTTCAACAACCGGGTAAAAAAATGGCTGAATTTGAAAAGGATATGGAGGAGTGGAATACACGTTATCTTAAGACAATACACGATATTGAGAAATGGATAAAAGAATTGGAGAAGAGGATGGAGGGTTAATTTTATTTTGTATGACCCACATAAAGCATTGCTAAATCCCGTATAATATAGAAAAGTTGAGGGGGTAAGGTTATGGGATATATACTACCGATTCAACAACATGAGTATTCGGATTATCAAAGAAGAATGGTAACAAGAAAACGGAATATATCTTCTGTAGAAAGACCATATAAGTCAATCTTGCAGTCGCAATATGAAGAACTTCAACAAGAAGAAGAACAGCGGAACATGGGTATGGTAGCTTTGCATACACAAGAAGAAGCACCTAAAATCGATATGGATGACCTAATAAAAGAGCTTGAAGGGCTAGGTAATTTCATTAATAAGCGAGTTTAACTGCCTAAATATATTAGGCAGTTTTTTATACACTTATTTTTTGGGTTTTCCTCGATTAACGAACGGTAAGACAAGCATTTCCTCATCTTTCAAATATTCTGCGTAAAATACATCTTTCACATTGTCATAGCCATGTTCCTTTAACTGCTCAAGTAACCATTCCTCGGAGAGATTTTTTTCCTCTAGATTATCATAAATAATTTCACCATCATTAATGAGGGTAACAGAGAGGTTTGCGGGTTGAGGAGCTAGCTTCATATCTTTACGGGTAGGAGTTTGGTAATCCGATTTCTTTAGAACAGAAATGGCACCATTTGTTTCTAATATGGCATACTCCACTTCGCGAACAGAGAATACATCTTTTTCTCGTAATAAGTGTTGAAGTTGATTTACATCCAATTTGTTCTTTTTCATGACATCTCGTATTAATTTTCCTCTCCGAATCACGATTTCAGGCTGACCTTCAAACAAAGCACGTGTGCCTTTAAATTTTTGTGTCACTATCTCAATCGAGTACAACAGACCACCCCATAGAAAGAGAACAAACCCCATCTCTAGAATGCTTGCCTTATCATCAAACATGGCATTTCCAACTAGTTCACCTAAGATAATGGCTGATATAAAATCAAACGCAGTTAATTGTGAAATTTGGGTTTTTCCAAGTAGTTTAGTTAATAGGTATAGTGCTAAAAAGCCAAATAAAGTATCCCATAGCATTTGAGGATAAGAAAGCATATACAAAAAACCCCTTTCCAATTATAGAGTTACCGAATTTATTAATAAAATGTATGGAAGAGAGGATTTTATGGAATAAAAAACAGCTCGTTTAAAAACGAGCTGTTTTAAGAAAACTCTTTAATCATGGTAACGTGTGGTATACCAGCATCTAAAAATTCACCTGAAACCGTCTGATATCCTAATTTCTTATAAAATTCCTCAGCGTGTGTTTGTGCATTTAATTTTGCTTTCGTATAGCCTTTTTCCAGTATGACTTTTTCCATAGCTTGAATAATGTCCTTCCCAAATGACTTCCCTCGGAAGTTTTTTAATACACAAATTCGTTCTAATTTTCCATACCCATCTGCGAAACGTAGGCGACTAGCAACAACAGGCTGTTCTTGTTCATATCCAAGAAAATGGATAGCTGTATCATCAAATTCATCTATTTCTTCTTCTACCGGTACTTTTTGTTCGTTAACAAAAACCTCTGTTCTAACGAAAAAAGCATGTTCTTTTTCTTGTTCTGTTTCTACAATCTTTAATTTCATACAAGTTCCTTTCCAAATACAAAAGATTCATATACTGTCCACGACCCATTATCCAATTGGTAGAGCAATTGGAAGCGATCTACTTTATCCTCAAATTGGAAGTCGCGCATTTTCATACGACCAAAAATATCAGAATACTCATCATCTAGCAATTTCTGTCCGATTGTAATATGCGGTACGAAGGCGAACTTTTTATTTTGTGGAAACTTTCCTGTGTGCAATTTCTCATATAGCTCGTCAAGCTTTTCTTCCGGTTCTACCTTCAAATAGATGGTATTCGTTACTGGAACAAAGGAGCTTACTTTATTGATACGAATATGAAAAGGGTGTGTTTCGTTAGCAACCCGTTTTAATTCAGGAATTAATTCATCGATCATCTCATCATCTGCTTCAAACGCTTCTTTTAACGTGATGTGGGGTGGTATTAACGGATAGTGTGGGTCATAACGTTTACGATAAGAATTAGCTTCATCTTGTATCTTCTTAGATGGGAATATTGCGATACCGTATTTCATACAATAACCTCCTAATTATTATATTTTCTAAGTATAATTAACTTTATTTATATACTAAAGTGGCCAACGTGGAAAGTGATTTTTTACTCAATTTCATACAAATTATAAGGTTATTCGTCACCAAATATGCTCTGAAGTGCATTTTCCATATCCTGTTGCCAATACTTCCACGTATGTTCACCATCCGGTATTTCCTTATAGTGATAGGTTAATCCTTTTTGTTCTAATAGTTCCTTCAGTTTTCTGTTTGGTGTTAAGAAATCAACATTCGGTTCTTTCGTTGTCTGAACATTTGTCTCGTTTGTACCAATCGTATGGTAAATATCTAGTACTTCAAGGTTCGATGCGTTTTCAACAGCTTCCAATACTACATCATCTACTAAAGGTGACTGGATGATCACCTTTCCAAATGTATTAGGATATTTGATCGCCATTGTTAGGGCAAATGTTCCAGCTAAGGAGTCCCCCATTAAAGCCCGAGAGCCGCCCATATGAAAAGTAGGGAGGAGGTCATCTAATAATGGGACAACTTCCTTCATGATAAACTTAGAATATGCTTCATATTGTTCCCCAGATGGATGATACTTCTTTAATCGGTCATATCGATCTTTATAATGAATCCCAATAAATATGGTGTTTTCAATTTCGGCATCTTCATGTAGTTTATCACTAAATGTTGCAACCCGACCCATCTGGTAATAATCATTACCGTCTTGCATGATACAGATGTGATATTTATATAGTGGAGAAAAAGACTCTGGCTGATAAATTTTTAATGTCATGCTCTCTCCAAGATAACGACTCGTTATTTCTCGTTCAATCATTTTTCCTTTTCTAACCAATATTCTCACCCCATAAGCTATATACCTGAATATAGTTTACCATGAATCGATGCGGTTGTAATCTTAACTACCGACCACTTCTTTTAGTTGGCCTTTGTATAGATTATAATAATTTCGTTCTAAATCGAGTAGCTCTTCATGATTTCCTTTTTCCAGTATATGCCCGTGCTCTAGCATTACAATTTGATCAGCTTCTTGAATCGTGTTTAACCGGTGAGCAATGATAAAGCTAGTACGCCCCTCCATAAGCTGTTTTAATGCTTCTTGGATTTTTAATTCGGTTATTGTATCAATATTACTTGTTGCTTCATCAAGGATTAAAATAGTAGGTTCAGCAATAAATGCTCTGGCAATTGTAAGTAATTGCTTTTGCCCTTGACTAATACCGCTGCCGTCCTGATCGAGTATCGTGTCATAACCATCGGGTAATTGTTCAATAAATTCATGGGCATTTGCCTTCTTCGCTGCCTCTATAACTTCATCGTCTGTCGCATTTAGTCTTCCATAACGAATGTTTTCTCTAATCGTGTTATGGAATAAAAATGAATCCTGCAACACAAATGCCATATGCGCCCGTAGGCTAGAGCGCTTTATCTCCTTTAAATTAATGCCATCAAGCGTAATACTACCGCCATCATAATTATAGAAACGAGAAATTAAATTAATAATCGTTGTTTTACCAGCACCTGTATGACCAACAAAAGCTACAGATTGACCTGGTTTTGCTTCAAAGCTGATATTATCGAGAATTACATCATCCTCATAACCAAAAGTAACATTTTCAAATTTAAAATGTCCTTTCGTTTCGTGAAGTTCAATTGCAAGTTCTTCATCTAACTCTTCTTCTGCTTCATCAATTACATTAAATACCCGTTCTGCACCAGCTACAGCCGATAGCAATAAGTTAAACTGGTTCGATAGTTCGTTTAACGGACGAGTAAACTGTCGAGCATACTCTGTGAAAATAACAATGACACCAACCGTAACTAATGTAGTGTTAATGGCTAATATACCACCTACAAGAGCAATCATTCCGAAGCTTAGGAAATTCAACATATTCATCACTTTCGGAATGAATCCAGCAAGTGTTAAAGCCCAGAATCCAGAATGATTTAAGTCTTTATTTTTCATCTCAAATTCACTAATAACAAGTTCCTCTTGGGAATATGTTTTAACAACATGTTGTCCTGCTATCGTTTCCTCTACATAACCATTTAATTCACCAAGTCGTTTTTGTTGGAGTTTATATAATGGGCCTGTTCGCTTGGTAATCCATTTAGTGGCAATAAACATGACAGGAATGATGGACATGGTAACAAGTGTTAATAACGGGCTTAAGTAAAGCATTACGCCAACAGTTCCAATTAATGTTAGTATACTTGAAAACACTTGAATAACAGATTGATTTAAGGTGTTATTTACGTTATCAATATCATTTGTAATACGACTCATTAACTCCCCATGCTGTCTCTTATCAAAGTAGGCAATAGGTAATCGATGAAACTTATGAAAAAGCTCTGAACGTAGGTCGTAAACGGTGTTTTGTGCAATTCCAATCATCCAGTAACTTTGCAAGAAAATAGAGACAGAATGGAAAATATAAACAACTATCAGTCCGATAATTAATACTCCAATTCCAGATAATTCCTTATCTACAATAAATCGATCGATTGCTCTACCAACCATAAACGGTCCTAAAAGGCTCATCGCAGAGCTAATTAATACCATGAAAACCACTAACCAAAGTCTTGCTTTTTCCCGTGCAAGATAGGACCAAATTCGTTTTACGGTTCCATAAGTATCTTTTGCACGTTTTTTGGTTTGTTCTTCCGAGATACTTTCAAGCGGTATTTTTTCATATTGAAAAGGATCTTTTAGCTGCTGTTTAATGGACATTGAGATACTCCTTTCCAAATTGTGATTCCACAATCTTTTGGTACAGATTAGATTGCTGTAATAATTCCTCATGTGTACCAATCGTTAAGATTTTTCCTTCATCTAGTAATAAAATTCGGTCTGCATTCATTGCGGTAGAAACCTTTTGCGTGATAATTAATAACGTGTTCAGATCATCCTGAATCGCATCTAGTAATCTTGCTTCTGTGGCCAAATCGAGTGCACTAGTACTGTCATCCAGCATAAGAATTTTTGGTTTGCGGATTAACGCCCTAGCGATTGAAATACGTTGTTTTTGACCACCAGATAAATTGACACCTTTTTGACCAACATGGGTTTGGTATTGATAAGGTAAGTCCATAATAGTGTCATGTATTTGAGCGTTTTTTGCTGCTTGGATTATTTCTTCTTCCGTAGCATGTTCTTTACCCCATGAAATATTTTCTACAATTGGTCCACTAAATAGTAACGGGCTTTGTGGTACATAACCTATCGCTTTTCGTAATGTTTCTAATTTATAGGAAGTAATAGGTTTATCATCCATTAATATTTCTCCATCTGTAACATCATATAGTCTTGGAATTAGCTGGAATAAAGAAGTTTTCCCAGCCCCAGTTGCCCCGATGATAGCGAGCTTCTCTCCAGGATTAACGGTAAAGGTTAGATTCTGTAAAACAGGTTCCTTCGCAGTAGGGTAGTAGAAACTAACATTCTTAAATTCTACTTTGCCTTGTATAACAAGTTGTTCACTATCGGCATCCTCGGAATCTAGTAAGTCAATCTCTTCCACAAGTACTTCACTAATACGTTCCGCAGAAGCCTTTGTGCGAGATACCGCCATGATAATAAAGGAAAACATCGAAATAGCCATTGCTACACGCATCGCATAGTTTACAATCGCAACAATATCGCCAACCTCTGTCGTCCCAGCTATAACTTGTGAATTACCAAACCATAGGATTGCGATAATACTTAAGTTCATTACGAATAAAAGGATTGGCATGGATGCCTCGATAAACCGGAATGTAAATCTTGTATTATCTCGAAGATTGGTATTCGCATCTGTGAAACGTTCTCCCTCAAAGTCACGTCGGAAGAATGCCTTAATTAGTCGCATACCTGCAAGGTTCTCTTGCATTACACGATTCACATTGTCAATGCTTTTTTGAACACGATCAAACATATTAGAGGCCTTTTTAAGTACCCATAAAAGAAAACCAATTAATAATGGAACCGTAATCAAGAAGATGATGGCTAGACGCGGATTCACGACAAATGCCATGATAACACCGCCTAATGCAATTAACGGTGCCTTCATCATAATTCTAAGTCCCATAAAGATTGTATTTTGTATTTGACGAACATCATTTGTAAATAATGTCATCAAACGAGATGCTGGGAATCGATTTAAGTTTGCAAACGAGAATTCCTGGATCTTACGGAATAATCGTTCACGAATGTCATGAGCAAAGCCCCAGCTCACATGGGAGGCATAAAAGGAATTAATAATTCCGGATATAAAGGATAAGAATGCTAACCCAATCATAATACTTCCCCACATGACGATATTGTTTAAATCGCCATTCTGTACACCATCATCAATCATTTTTCCAAGGAAAAATGGGAGAAGGAGCTCAACAGCTAGCTCAACCAGCATGAGTAAGAAGGCAATAATGGCCCCTAATTTATATGGTTTCATAAAAGAAAAAACAGTTTTCACGAACAGTAAACCCCCGTTGTCGAAATTATGAGTCTTTTTTAAATAAAATATAATGATATCTTATTATAAAGGATAAACAGGTTTAGTTCCAAGGATATATTTCGGGTTTAGAAATAAATTGTGGGTGGTGAGTAGAGGGGAGCTGATATTAGTGGATACGCTGATATATGCAGGAAATCGCTAATATTTTCAGAAATCCGCTGATATAAGGGAATATACGCCAATATAACGAAAAATTCGCTGATATATGGATAGTGGATGGTTAACGGTATTATAGAAAGAGAGTATTGACAGCTATTCCTGTATTCCCTATAATGTATCTAAACTTATATTACGATTCCGTAGCTCAGCTGGGAGAGCGCCACCTTGACAGGGTGGAGGTCGTTGGTTCGAGCCCAATCGGAATCATCAGCTTTAACCCTTGATATAAAGCGATTCCCGGTGAGTTGGGAGTCGCTTTATTACGTTTGTATTCTCATCTTGCCTACAATTTCACGGTGGAAGGCTGTTTTTTGTTGGTTCATCTTTGTTAATTTTTTCTGCCTAATACTTCGGATGATCTGATTGTAGCCAATTTAACAATCGTTCTATCTAGTTTAGCGAGACAATCAATTATATGAATTGGTTGAATCTATCCAGTTAAAAATATTGAAAAGCTCGAATGAGTAAGTTCAAATAGCCCATATAGCTTTCATAGGTTGTTTCTGAAATCCTTATTGCAGCACACTTTGACTTCCATACATTTTCAACAAATTCTAAAAAGCCGAGTTCCTCTAGGTCGATATATCCCTTACCGAATAATTCAGCGATGAACTTTGCTGCCTCAATATTCGCTTTCTTTTTACTATTGCAGTAATTGTCTTATTTTCTGTTCTACCTTTTGCGTATAACTTTTCCCTACATCGTCCTCTGATTGCAATCTTTTGTTACCACGAGACCTCCTCCTAGTACAGGTCATATGCTACATCATAGAATGCGACTATCCGTATCTTATTAGTTTCGAGTGCGTTCCTTCATACCAGAATTTTCTAATCGTAACCAAGCTAGTAGGTACAGCTATTGTTGTACGTAAGTATTCCATTCTACTCACCCCGAACTCTTACTTGCATACACGCAAGTAAGAACATAGATTAAATTCCAATAATATTGATCCTTTATGCGAAACAGGAGGGCTTCGTTTTGTTGTTCATTATAAAATTTATTAATCTATTAGTTTTTGTGGAGATTTTATAAAATGATATTAATGACTACGAATCTAGTCCAAGCTTTCCTTACTTATTTACGTAGGATGGTAATAAGAAAGGAGGGGAAATTCATGTGGTTTTATCCTATAAAGTATCGGTGTGATTGTAAAAAGATAAAATGTGGGTGTGATTGTAAAAAGATAAAATATGATAGTGAATGTCAAAAGATAATTTATCATAGTGGTTGTTGTAAAAAAGAAATGCACTACCCATGTGAATGTAAGAATTGTTACTATCAGGATAAATGTCAAGATAAAAAATATCACGATTATTATTGTAGACATTTTGACAAGGATAATCATTGTTGTTGCTGTATGTAATAGGTATTGCTAATACAATTGCAAATTTATGATACTAAAAAGCCCTCTTGCTGAATCAGGAGGGCTTATTTTAATACTCTAAGATTTTTTATAAATGTTGTTAACCAGTATGATAAAAATACTACTCCTAGGTCTATAAGGAACACAAAAAATAAGTTCATACCTTTATTAAAATGAACTAAGTCCATTAATAGTTCAACCGACAAAAAACCAAATGAAAAAAGGGCACTTAAGAAGATTGAGTATAAATAAAAATTTTTATCATAATTTAAACAGTACTGATAAATAAGCATAAATCCTACAGGAAGAACAGAGGAAGATATACTTAGAGCATAGGGCAACAAAGGAAAGATAAAGTATTGATGTACAAACAATGTTGTAGAGCCTAATAAAATATCTGTGTAAGTCCACAACATATGTATAGTAAGACCAAAGAATAATATTTCCAATAATTTAGTTCTATCAATAGCAAAATATAAAATAATTAGTGGTATAACTAATAATCCCAATACAAACCAGAATTGCCAGGAATCTATACTGGAATATTCTTTCCAATAGGAAATTAGTGTAGTGTTTAATTCATTACTTTTACCGTATATTTCATTCCAAATTAGATTTTTATCCATTGTTTAAGTCTCCATGTATTTTGAAATTATTTCATAGGATATTTTGTCACAAGATAAATTCCATATACATAATTGTGTAATTCGAATAATTTAAATCGTTATTTGGTACAATTTTTTTGCATGGAAGCCTAGCCCAAGGGAATAATATGTTTAAAAATCATAGAAATTAGGTGGACATACATATGGGACATAACTACGGACCTGGTGAAATCGTATATATTATCATCAGAAACCCTCATGCACAGGATGTGGCACATGTTCAGCAGGCAGCAATTGTTCAGAACCCTGAAAATCCAAATGAATTAGCTCTATTTGCGCATGACAACTATTATCCAATCTCAGATGATTTTGCAATTTTTACGTCAGAAGAAGAGGCAGAGGCAGCCTATCAAGAGGCATTTGGTATGATTGATGAAGGTGACTATTATGGTTAAACCATTTGTACCGCAATTAGTTTATGTTGAACCTCGAGCATTAGAATATCCAAACGGAAAAAGGCTGATTTCCAAATTCGAGGACATGGGTATTGAAGTGCGTGAAACAACTTCCCATAACCAAATTCGTAATCTACCAGGAGAAAATCATTTTCAAAAGTACCGGAATGCCAAGTCAACCCTAGTTGTTGGTGTACGCCAAACATTGAAATTCGATACTTCCAAACCTTCAGCTGAGTATGCCATTCCACTTGCAACAGGTTGTATGGGCCATTGTCATTATTGTTATTTGCAAACGACGATGGGGAGTAAGCCGTATATAAGAACGTATGTGAATGTTGATGAAATTTTTGAAGCAGCGGAGAAATATATGGAGGAAAGGGCACCAGAGAGTACTAGGTTTGAAGCTTCTTGTACATCTGATATTGTCGGTGTGGATCACTTAACACATCATCTAAAGCAAGCAATTGAATTTTTTGGTAAGTCTGAACATGGGAAGCTGAGGTTCGTAACGAAGTTCGCTCATGTGGATCATTTATTGGACGCTGATCATCGCGGAAAAACCCGTTTTCGTTTCAGCATCAATGACGACTATATCATTAAATATTTTGAACCAGGGACTTCTAGACTGAATGAACGTATTGAAGCGGCTGCAAAGGTTGCCGAGGCTGGCTATCCTTTGGGATTTATTGTTGCGCCAATCTATCTTCATGATGGCTGGGAGGAAGGATACTTAGAAATGTTTGAAAAGCTTGAAGCGACGTTGCCATTATATGCACGAAAAGATCTGACCTTTGAAATGATCCAGCATCGATTTACCAAACCAGCGAAACGAGTCATACAGGAAAACTATCCGATGACAAAATTAGAACTAGATGAATCCAAACGGAAAACGAAGTGGGGTAGGTACGGAATATACAAATATGTCTACAAAGACGAAGAACAAGAAGCAATTAAGGATACGATAGGTGGTTATATGAAGCGCTTTTTTCCAGAGGCTATTATTGAATACTTTACTTAATAAATGAAAAGGTACCAATCATCAACATTTGATCTCATTGGTACCTTATTTACGTATTATCGAGCTGTAAAATGCTGGATATTTATAATTTGGTCTTTGGAGATGTTGCTAGTAACTCCTTGTACAATCATATCATTACCTCTCCATATTTCTGATTTTTGTAGCAGTTCTAAGTTGAATATGCGTTCCCAGCTATGTTCTTTTGTCACCTTGCTTTTTCCTAGCTCAAACAGCTCATATTCTTGTTCTGTTAAAGAGCAAAATCCATCATTTAGTACACAATGCCAAGCGTCAAAGTCAGAAAGTAGGACCTTATCGTCTGGGACTTCTATAGTCAAACAGACGCCTTTTGTCCCTTTAGGAAGGTGACCTTCATCGTTTACGTTAGGTTTCCTGGTCCACACCCAAATTGGATATGATCCATCATGATTGATTCTCTTTTTCATTTGTTCAATTATCCACTTATAAGGGCGAAGAAAATCACGATCAACGTAATCTGAGTCTCCAGTTAAACATCCATTTTCTGCTAACTTATTATATGCTTCTATTGTTTGGTTGGTATAATAAATTCCCATATTTAATCCCTTACTTCAGTCGTTTTCTTGTTTATATTACACCATTAATTTACTTAGCTGAAATAGGCAAAAGTTCTAAAGTGGATTTGTCTTTAAGAAAATAATATGTATAGTAACTTACATATAAAAAGGCTGCATCCTATAAACTGGATACAGCCTTGATTGAATATGCTCTTCTTTAAACCTTAAATCGATTCACAAGTTTTTGTAAATCTTCTGCCATCTGAGAAAGGGACTCTGCAGAAGCAGTTATTTCTTCCATGGATGCCATTTGTTCTTCAGAGGAAGCGGCAACTTGCTGTGAGTTAGAAGTAGAATCCTGTGAGATTCGTGCCATTTCTTCTAGGGAAGCATTCACTTGCTCGATGCCTGCTGACATTTCTTCTGTTACAGCTGATACTTCTTGGATTTGATTTGTAACATTTCCAATTGAATCTAGTATTCTTTGGAAGCCACTACCTACATTATTAACAACGTCTATTCCGACAGTTGTTTCTTTAGTACCTTTATCCATTAATTGAACAGCATTCGATGTGTCTGCTTGAATCTGACTGATTAAGCCAGCAATCTCATCAGCAGAATTCTTTGATTGCTCCGCAAGTTTTCTGACTTCATCTGCAACTACAGCAAAGCCTTTACCATGCTCACCAGCTCGAGCAGATTCAATTGCTGCATTTAGTGCAAGTAGATTTGTTTGCTCTGCTATATCTGTAATAACTTCAATGATATTTCCAATTTTAATTGAGTGATCACCAAGCTTTTTAATTACTGCAGCAGAATCTACAACAGAATCATTAATAGAATTCATCTGAGTTATTGCATCTTGAATAGATTGGTAACCAGCATTTGCTTCTTGGTTAGTTTCATTGGCTAATTCTGAAACGGAAGACGTTGTTTCAACCACTTGTTGAATACCAGTAGCCAACTCCTTCATGGCCTCGGAGCTTTCCATTGCACTTTTCTCTTGGAATTCTGCTCCACTTGCGACTTCTTGAATGGAAGAAGCAACAAGACCAGTAGCCTGTGAGGTTTCCTCTGCACTTGCTGTTAGTTCTTCAGAAGCCGCCGCAACCTGATCTGATGTGGATCCAACTTGTCTGATCATATCACGTAAACTACCTAACATGTGGTTAAACGAATTCGCTAAGTCGCCAACCTCGTCTTTTGACTTCACCTGAAGCTCTTTCGTTAAATCACCCTCACCTTCCGATATATCCTTCAGTTGCTTGTTAATAGCTAGGATTGGTCGAACGATAGTTCTTGTGAATAAAATACTAAATACAATTGCGATAATACCAGATATGATAATGACGACACCTAAATTAGTAAATAAAGAAGTAATAGTACTGTTTATACTATCGATTCTTGGTCCAATTAACCACATACCGATAACGTTTCCATTTTTGTCTTTTAGAGGTGTATACATTGTTAAGTGTTCTACACCCACAATATCTGTCTTCCCGATGTATTCGTTACCATTTTTTAGTACAGTTTCTAGTACTCTAGGGTCTGCCTTTGTTCCCGTTGCTCTTTCTTCTCCATCTATCACGTTTGTCGCAACTCTAGTATCCCCTTGGAAAATTGTAGCAGCACCACCTGTTAAATCACCGATTGATTCCATAATACCGTGGTTATCATTCATCCGTACGGTACCTTTATATAAGTCACCATTAATGATAGCCCAATCGCCTTTAATTGCTGTATTGAACCAATTTAAACTAAGCTCAGATGACATTCTTACTCTGTCTTCAAATACCTTCTCCATTGACTTCGTGATTTGAAAATAGGACACAACTCCTATAATCAATGTTAAAACTACTATAATTGCAGTTACGAAGAGATTTATCTTCATACCGATTTTTAAGTTTTTTGGTTTCGTTTTCATTTTCAACTTTATTTTCGGTTTCATGCTAGTCTTCAGCTCCTGTTCTTGTTAAAGATTGTTTTCTGATGATTACAAATTCTTCAATATGTTTGTCTCCTCTCAGAAATACTTCATCAGCAATTTATGTATATACCTATCTACTATTTCGGCAAAATGAAGCGTTTTCTTAAGTGCTTTTCAAAAAAATATGTGATAATAGTCCTAGTTTGTTTCCTAGTGTTAATTCATGATGAAAATTATGGTAAGATATATGTAAAGAAATGTGTACAGGAAAAGTCAGCAATAGTAGTGAGGGGGGAAGGTATGAGGACTTTATTAGAGTTAGTTCGTATTATAGTTCTAATGGTGATTTTTGGTGTAGTATGCGGTTCCATTCTAAATCCTTTTTATACATTAAGTGAGACAGCAGAAAGATTTTCTTTTCTAGGTGCAATAGCTATAATCCTTCTATTCTTTACATTATACCGAAACAAACTGCAATTCACAGGTTGGTATAAAGGGAAAGGGAGAGAGAAGCTTCCAAAAAGCGTTACTAGATTAATTATCAGTTCTTCTATTGTTCTACTAATCAGTCCATTTATGATCAGCTTGCTAGCGAGCGCTATATAAAGGGGATATACCAATGACAATGAGAAAACCAATCGTTCAACATTTACTAGCTGGAAAAGTTACAAAAGTAGGAAACCGAGATGCTACGAACCCAATGGATAAAGAGTGGGAAAGTGGAATGTTTAAGGAGAAGACTCATGAGAAGCTCTGGCTAACGAAGACAGGTCTATCCGGTGATGAAGTAGCAGACACGAAAAATCATGGTGGACTACAAAAAGCAATCTTTGCATATCCAATTGAACACTATGATTATTGGCGAATGGAACGAAATATAGAAAAGATTCATATAGGTGGTATGGGGGAGAACCTTGCTACCCTACATTTAGATGAACAATCTATTTGCATTGGGGATACATATCAGTTTGGAGAGACGATTATTCAAGTCTCACAACCTCGGACTCCATGCTGGAAACCCGCACGTCGATTTCGTTCAAAGGACCTCACATTACAAATTCAGGACACTGGTAGAACGGGGTGGTACTTTCGTGTCTTAAAGGAAGGTTTTGTTCAAGAGGGAGAAGAGCTTATATTGCTAGAACGACCACATCCGGAATGGACAGTTGCTGTCTGTAATGAAATTATGTTTCATAAAAATGAATGTGATTTAATGATTATGGAGAAATTAGTGGATTGTGAGCTTTTATCTGAAAGCTGGAAGGGTCCACTGAGAAAGCGTTTGGTTAAAGCTAAGGAAGCTTAATATATGATAATGACTTCAAAAGTACAGTATGGAATGACAACTGTACTTTTTTTGTTGAGAAGGAAAGGACGAATTCTTATGTGTGATACTAATCTTGATGTATTGTCATGATTCATCGAATATATTAAAATAATACTTTATGACGAAATCAGAAGGGACTTTTCAAGCGTGCAACGAAAAATAGGTTTTATTGGTAGTGGAAATATGGCTGAAGCAATCATTGGTGGATTGGTGAAATCCGAGCACACAGAGCCAACTAATATATATGCATCGAATCGAACGATGCCCAAATTACTAGATTTAAAAGTAACATATGGAATTCATATTGCTGAGGATAATAAGGATGTAGCACGACAAAGTGATATTATTTTTCTTTCCGTTACCCCAGATAAATACTCAACAGTAATAGATGAAATAAAGGATATTGTAACGGAAGATTCTATTATTGTTATAATAGCAGCTGGCCAGACAATAGAGCAAAACGAACAACGGTTTGAACGAAAGGTTAAAATGGTAAAGGCAATGCCCAATACACCAGTATTAGTTGGTGAAGGGTTAACAGCAATTAGTGTTAATGACCTTGTTACAGAAGGCGAAAAAGAAGAGATTAGAAGATTGTTTGAAAGCTTTGGGAAAGCAGAGTTTATTGATGAAAGCCTTATGGATACAGCTAGTGCTGTTGGTGGTTCATCACCTGCATTTGTTTATACGTTTATTGAAGCAATGGCAGATGCGGCAGTTGTTAATGGAATGCCTAGGGATAAGTCATACAAAATTGTTGCTCAAGCTGTACTAGGTGCAGCCAAAATGGTGTTAGACACAGGAGTGCATCCCGGGAAGTTAAAAGATGATGTATGCTCACCAGGGGGAACAACGATACAATCTGTTGCAAGTTTAGAAGAAAGTGGATTTCGTTCAGCTGTGATAAAAGCTGTCCAAGCAAATGTGGATAAGATGAAGTAAGAAACTCGTGGGCGATAGATTTTTCTATCGCCCGTTTTTCTATTAAAAATACTTAAAATCACCAATTAGTTTCTGTTTAAAACGTTCGAGTTTCTTTATTTTCTTACCTGTAAGTAATGAGAGAAGTGCAACGATAATTAAAAGCCATTCATGGCCTTCTCGATTGTTATCAATTATTCTCTCCATAAAGAACCCTCCTATTTTAAGATTTACTATTATTATAGCAATTAAAAAGCTTTTAATTAATATTTAAAAATATAAATGAATTACAAACCCCAATCCGATTTTAAAAGTTCCCGCAACATAGTAAAGTTTTCCTGACCAATGCTTTTTGCAATCTTTTTCTCTAACTTGGCCTTTAGTTCAATATTTTTTTCATAGCATTCTTCGCCTAACTGGGTCATTTTTAAATACTTATCTTTCTTATTATGGGGTACATTAAATACTTCAACCAATCCTTTCACTTCAAGGTTTTTTATGAATTTATGTGTTGCTTGTCTCGATATACCAACCTGTTTGGTGACATAGGCAATCGTGGTTTCTTTTTGATAAATTTTCGCAAGAATAAACCATTCTGTGTTAGATAGGTATATATTACTTTGTTTATTCCATTTATTTTCAATGGTCTCCCGAAGCTGTATATGGCGCTCGCTCAAGGTATCTATTAAATCAAGATATTGAAATTGAGAACTCACTATTGTCACTCCTAATTTTACTTCGTCATAACTATATAAAATCAACTGTATGTTGTCAACTAAGTTGACAAAATTCGCGGAAAAGCGTAGACTTAAAATAGTAAACTTAGTTGACGATTTCAAGAATAGGAGATATGCCAATGTTTAATATTGGAGAGTTAGTCGTTTATTCGGATCATGGGGTTTGTAAGATTGATGATATATGTGATAAAACATATGGAGGAAAAACTAGGAAATATTACGTATTACATCCGATAGAAGATACTAAACTAAACATCAATGCACCAGTCGATAATCCAAAAGTATTAATTTTGAAGATGCTTGATTCTAAAGAGGCTGAAGAAATCATGCAGTCATTTAGTGGTCCTGGGATAGAATGGATTGAAGATGTTAAACTTCGAAATAAAGAATATAACCGTTTAATACAAACTGGTAATCGTAAAGATATTTCAGACGTATTAAATGCATTAATGAGAAAGAAACAAGAGACAGCACTCGATAAGAAACAATTGGCTGAACAGGATCGAAAGCTCTTAAATAAGACGAAACAAATATTATTTGAGGAATTAGCAATAGCTTTGAACACGAAATCTGAAGACATTGAGACAAGAGTAGAAGATTTATTAGGTTTTCCAGTTGCTAATTAGTTAGCTAACACAAAAAACAGCCAAGCGGCTGTTTTTTTATATATGGGGGTATTTTTGTAGAATAGCCTTCTGTCTTATCTCAATTCCACGAGACAATATATAAAACGAAAACAGTAGCAATAAAAAAGCTATTAATGGAACGATTAGAATCCATTGGAAATCATAAACGAAGGAACGCCATTGGCCTATAAGTCCTGCCCATTCTCTACTAATGGAAATGTATACAGGTGGCCCGCCTAGTCGTAAGATGGTTCCACCAAAAAATAAATTAAATATACCAAGTTGCCCAATAAGCGTTAGTACAATAATGATTTCCTTAACGAACATAGCTAAGAAGGTTCCTTTTAAATGGGGCAGTAAATGTTTCCATAAAATTCGAAACCTCCCTGCACCAAGGGCTCTTGCTGCTGTTATATATAAATCTTTCTTAAGTTCGTTTGTTTTACTATGAATTGCCGCATATACTCCTGGAACACCGATAATGATCATAATGAAAGCTTGTAGAAAAATCAATTCAAGTGTTGAAAGTTCCGAGTTAATTGTTATTCCAATTAAAAGGAAGTATAGAATTACAAATGCTGGTATGCTTCCAAGTAGACCAAATATAGAGTTAGAATTCTTTTTACCCTCACGCCCTGTTAGGCCAAACCACATACCTAGTAAACCACCTACTATAATTCTTACAAGTGCAACCCCGATGCCAACAAAAACCGTATATTTAGCTCCATATAGAAGTAGAGTTAAAATGTCATATCCCCATTGATCTGTGCCAAATATATGCTCTTTAGATGGTGGATATGGAGAAGAATGAACACCAAAATCTTCAGGTCCGTTATAATAATAACCTGTTGGTTCCATAAAGTCTTTTTCATATGGAGCAATGACAGGTCCAAGAATGGCTAATAGTACAATTAAACTACATGTTATAATGCCAATCCACAATCGCCAATTAGTCATGGGCAAACACCCTTTCCAGAATCAAGATAAGTAAGCGTATCGACCAGTAGATTAAAAAGTATACAATCACTAGTGAGATAAGCGTGTTCACGGTTAAGTTGTACTGGTACATGGTTCCATCAAATAGAATAGCAGTTATTCCTCTTATATTAAATAAATACTCCACGATAAAAAGGTTACTCATCATAATAGCTATTACTTTATGTAAATCAGCTTTTAAAAAAGGTAGGACGTTGCGGACGACATGGTGAATATAGATAAAGGGCTTCTTTAATCCTTTTGCCTTTGCATGTAAAATATAATCCTCTGCCAACACATCATATGTTTTTTCCGATAGTGTTCGAATTAAATAGATAGTTGGTACAATGGTTAACGTGATTAATGGTAGCAAATAAGCATTTTCATCGGCTGATCGGGAAGCAACTCTAGCTACGTGAAGTCCTGTAGATTGATAGATGAACACAACACCCATTTGTAAAACTATTACAAGAATGAAATCTGGAATCGTACCAAGAAAACCAATGATATCTTTCATCCATTCCTGTTTTGTTTTACTGTACCAATAGGAAATAAATAATCCGATTAGCACAGCAAGTATACCAGCTAGTAGAAGATAACGAAGGGATGTTAGGAAATAGGCTGGAATATCCTGCATCATGTTTTGAACTCGATCGATACCCTCTTGATAGGTAAAGGAATCCCCATTCCATAAACCGACAAAATATTCTTTTGCAAGAAGAACCATAGACTCGAAACTAAATGTTACGTTTCCATCGATAACGGAAAGCGATAATGGAACCGCTGCTAAGATTAAAATAAATGTAAGTAAACTAACGAATGAAAGTGCAATGCGCATATATACTCATCCTTGCTGTAAACAGAGTTTAGATTAAGTAAAAAGTACCACTTTCAGAAAAGTTGGTCAAGTTGGAATTGAGTTAAAATAGTACTTAGATGAACAGATAATAGTAGTACTGTGTGTTGCATTACGTGTAATATAGTAGTAAGAAAATATAGTAGCAGATGTTTTGAGGTGTATAAGATGACGAAAGATTTGTTAATATTCTTAATCGTAATGGGATGGACGTTAATCATTACTGGTGGAATCACGTATTTAATCGTGAAAAAGAAAGAATATGGTTTAGTATCGGGCTTTAGTAACCGTCCAAAGGATGAGCAAGAATACTTAATTGAAAATGGCTATATAGATAAGATTGGTAAACTTTTACTTTATACGTTTTATTCCATGGTCCTAGTAGTCATTTTGACGGTATTTCGAGTACCCTATGGGATGGAAATTGGATTCGGTCTACTAATGGTTATAGTGCTTGGTGGACTTGTCTATGTTCAACGCTTTGAAGTCCCACGTAAAAGGAAAAAGTATACATGGATCTACGGGATAAGTTCTTTTGTTATTATTGGTTTAATTGTAGGCGTGTACATTATTGGTAACCTTGATAATGAAGTATCGGTGGAGGAAGGTCAATTGATTATCACCGGAATGTATGGAGTGGAATGGGATATAAAGGAGATAGAAGAAATCGAACTGTTAGACAAACTCCCTGAGGTACTTTCCAAAAAAGATGGATTCAACACTGATACGGTTCGAAAGGGTAATTTTGAATTAGAAGAACCTTACGGAGAAGGGCGGCTGTATGTTAAAGGAGAGAATGGACCGTTTCTCTATGTGAGGATAAAGGATGACTATGTGATAATCAATCGAGAAAGCAGCCAAGAAATCAAGGGAATCTATGAACTTCTGAGAGAAGAGATGAACTAACTGTTAGTTATAGGGAGTGTTAGCAGTTGAAGACAGCGTTAGTAACAGGTGCAAATGGTGGGTTCGGTAAACTCATTGCGTTAGAATTAATAAAATCTGGCTACTTTGTCATTGCGGCGATGCGTAATAGAAAAAAGCAGGCTGAACTAATAGAAGAAGTCACAAAACTTCAACTAGAGCATTTTTTGGAAGTAGTTGAAATGGATGTGACAGACGAAAATCAAATTCAAGAAGTAACTAGCTGGATACATTCGCGTTTTAATAGATTAGATGTATTAGTGAATAATGCAGGTTATTCACAAGGGGGATTTACAGATCACTTAGCAATGAAGGAATGGAAGGATCAGTTTGATGTAAACTTCTTTGGAGTTATTCAAGTTACGAAGAATTTACTTCCCCTTCTTGAGCAGTCAGAGACAGCGAAAATAATAAATCTAAGTAGTGTAAGTGGTATTTTAGGTTTTCCTGGAATGGGTCCTTATAGCGCTTCAAAGTTTGCGGTCGAGGGATATAGTGAAAGTCTAAGATTGGAACTTCTTCGTAAAAATATTTTCGTTTCCGTCGTAGAACCAGCTTCCTATAAAACAGGTATTTGGGAAAGGGGCTTGGAGATAAGCGCAACTATACCTAGAGAAGATAGATTTAAAAACAACACATTGGCATTTGCCAAACGAGCATATGAAAATGCTGGAGATCCAAATGAGGTAGCGGTATTAATTAAAAGAATATGTGAAACAAACCGGCCGAAATTCAGATATACAGTTGGAAAAGGTGCAACGTCATTGCGGTATATTAAGAAATTCATACCGTGGTCTATTATCGAGAAGTCTGTGATAAATAGGCTGAAGTAATAGGGGAGGGACATGAATAACTCTATCAAGTAAATTTGGAATACAGGCGATGGAAATCCTGCCCTGGGAATGGGGATATATGCCCTTGGGTGGGGAATATGAGCCTGCTCTGGAAGAACATCGTCCCTAGCAGTAAGGATATACATCCTCGCGGAAAATAACATTGTCCCTTATCCAAGGATCATGTCTCCCGCGAGAGTTTATGCATATTTTCAGTGCTTAAATATTGTTCGTCTATCCTGTGCTATAAGAGATAGTTTTATCTTGTTCTTCTTGCTTATTTTACCTCGTATTGTCCCATCATACCGGCGTCTTCATGCTCAAGGATATGACAATGGTACATGAAGATACCTTTGTTTTTAAAGTTTGTAATGATTCGAACGGTTTCTCCTGGATGAACGAGTATCGTATCCTTCCAGCCAGATTCATTGGCGGCAGGAGGGTTTCCATCCCTGTCTAAAACTTGAAACTGGACCCCATGTAAGTGGAATGGATGTGGCATACCACCCTGTGTACCTGTTCGTTGATTCGTAACTTCCCAAATTTCCGTATCCTTCCAGTTTACTACTTCATCAATTCGTGACATATCCATCGTTTTATCGTTAATGGTGAGTGTTGCGCCTACACCAGCCATTACCATCTCTCTAGTAGCAGCTGAGCTGTCAGGAGCTAATTTCTCAATTGTTGTAAGCTTTTCTGGGATTGTAAAGACATCAGTTTCTTCATCTATTACAACAAATTTCATTAATTCTACATCTGATTCTGATACGGTTTTTGCCAAGTCTGATCCTGTGTCAACTAATTGAATACTGTCACCAGATTCTAGCTCTGAAAAATCTACTAAAATTTCAGCACGTTCTGCAGGGCTCATTCGAATAGAGTCCATTTCAACAGGCTTTTCCAAAAAACCACCATCCGTTGCGATTTGATAGAAGGATTGCCCATTATTCAACTCAAAATGATAAGTCCTACCATTTGAACCGTTCAGTAAACGTAAACGGACCATGCCCTTTGGCACTTCTAAATATGGTGAAATTGCCCCATTTACTAGGAAGGCATTACCATAGAGGCCCATCATAATATCATTCATCCCTGGGTCATACTTCATATTCCCACTAGCATCTAACCTTCTATCTTGTATGATTAATGGAATATCATTTACGCCATAATCTTTCGGGATATCCAGTTGATCCGATACCTCATCCTCGATAATGAATAGACCAGCCAGTCCTTCATAAACTTGCTTGGCAGTCATATGCATCATATGTGGATGGTACCATAGAGTGGCAGCTGGTTGTTCAATGGTAAACTCCGGCTCCCATGTATCACCTGGCAGAACGCCGGAATGTGGGCCACCATCGTTTTCACCATCAACTCGTAGGCCATGCCAGTGTAAAGTAGTAGCCTCATCTAAATCATTTTTCATTTTTACTTTCACTTGTTGACCCTCGCGCACTCGAATTACAGGACCAAGATAATTCCCGTTATATCCTAATGTTTCTGTTTCAATGCCATTAAAGAATTCACTTGTACCGTTTTGAGCTGTTAAATGGAACTCAGCTCGATTTGGGTCAGGATTAACGTCCTCTAATAAAGGTGGAATAGGTAAGGGGTGTGAAACCGCTAAACTAGATATATCATCTGTTTTTGTTTCAGGTGAATCATCCTGTACGATATTTTGAAATAGGAGGAATGCACCTGCAAGTAGGAATACAATTACAACGCTATAGATATAAAGCTTCTTCATTACGACTTCTCCAATCTAGTAAAATCATCATTCTTCCTATTGTAGCGTAAAAATACAGTTCATTAAGAAGGAAATCTAAAAGATTTATGACAATCAATCATGGTTTTCATGAACCCATTAGTTTATATTACATATTTCAATTGGGCAGTTTTCACAATAGATGGCTGTTTTTAGATATTCGAGATTTTTGATTAATATCTTTCCAGATTGTTCAGTGGAGAGAATATCAAGTTTACGTAAATCTACTAACATTCGATTTACACTTTCTCGTGTTGCACCACAGAAATTAGCTAAATCTTGATTGGTCAATGTTATGTCAATCAGGATACCGTCTTCTAGTATAGTCCCGTAACTATTAGACAAGCGAATTAATGTAGAATAGAGTGCCCCTTTCTTCCCGTTAAATAAGAGATCTCTTAGTTTAGATTGATATTTTCTTAGTTGAATACTAGACCACTTCATGTATTCTAATGCTAGATTGGTATTTGTAAGAAGGGCTTCTTCAAGTTCCCCCTTTGATATGACAAGAACCTCACCAGCAGACAATACTTTTCCACTTAATGTGTATTGGGGATCAGGGCTGAAAAGTGATAATTCTCCAACTAAATCATGTTGGCTGCAGATTCTTAAAGTTATTTCTTTTCCATCCGCATTCAGCTTGGAAATTTGGATGAGACCAGATTGGATGTAATATATCTCATTTGCTTCTATACCTTCTTGAAATAGATAGGTGTCTTTTTGCACCCTTTTTATAGTACTGATGTTCCTTATAAGGTCAATTAATGGGTGTGGGATAGTTGGAATCGTACCGCTTTGTGATCGTATTAGGAAATTAGCTAGCATTATACATTCCTCCAAATAGAGTAATAGACCATTACCTATAATATTACCATTGCGTAGAAATCTACTACTTCTATATTCAGTACGATATGTTGAAGGTTTCGTGACAATATAAAGAACTTTTATCTTTACATGACAATATGCCTAATTATTATTCGACAAAAAAAGACAATGACAGGTCTTTTTCACTATGCTAAAATTTACGTTGTGAAAAAGATTGAAAAATTTGAATTTATGATGACGAAACTATTTAAAAAGGAAGAGAATAAGGAGGATAATAGATTGAATAAATTTATCAAGCGTGTTGGAACGACCTATCTACCAGTTGAAGATCCAAGAGTTGCATCTGATTGGTATCAAAGCAAACTAGGAGCAGTAGAAAATTATCAAGATGAGGATAAGGCAATATTGGATTTCGCTCATCAAAGTATTTTTCTTGTTAAAGCTCCCGCTGGAGAAAAAAATAGTTTTAAAGATGCAAAGGGCAATGAGCATTTTGCATTAACGTTTGAAGTAGACGGGTTTGAACAACTAAAGGAGTTCCATGCTTATCTAATGGAGAACGGAGTAGAAGTGGGAGAAATTGAGGACAGAGGACACACTGGTAATAACTTTGTTTTTTATGATTTAGATGGTAATAAATTTGATGTGTGGAGTGAGCTTAGCTCTACTTACAAAGAGTTATTAGGTATATAATATTAAAAGAGATCTATTAAGGTTTTGACCCGAGAAAAGTTGGATGAAGCATAATCATTCAGGGATCAATCCGCTAATAGATCTTTTTAAATTTATTAGTTCATTAGGGTTGTTTTTAGTGGAACTGTATTTTCCCATGCTTTCCCAATTTGAAATAGTAAAGCTTCAGATAGATGGTTCCCCATAAATTGCATTCCTACAGGAAGACCTCTTTGGTCAAGTCCCATCGGAACAGAAAGACTTGGTATACCTGTTAGATTAATAGGAGCTGTAAACGGCATAGATTTTCTCACAACTTCTAAATTTTGCTCTATCCAATCTTCGCGATAGGCAGGTGTTGTCATCGGAACAGTTGGTCCAAGTAGAATATCTACGTCGGAAAATGCTTGTTTCAATGCTTTAACCATTTTCCTTCGTGCTTGCTGGGCTCTAACATATTGTGGTGCTGCTGTTAAAGCACCTGATAAAAAGAAACTTCTGATGTCGACTGAATAATCCTCTGAATACTCTTTTAACCATTCATAATGAAAGGTAGAAGCTTCTCCAGTTACAATAGCATAGCCTGCATAGGTTGCCATTTCTAGTTCCGGAATCTCCATCTCCTTTATTTCAGCTCCTAGTCTTCTAAGCGTGTGAATAGCTTGCTGGAAGAGCTTATCTACATCAGGGTCTAATCCTCTTAAATAATAAGTAGGAATTCCGATTTTTACACCATTCATCCCTTTATGAAGATTCTTCATATAATTAGGAATCCTAACATCTAGACTTGCTGGGTCCTTCCCATCAAATCCAGCCATGTATTGTAGCATTAGAGCCAGATCTGAGACAGAACGTGCCATAGGACCTGCAGTATCTAAGGACCAAGCTGTAGGGATGACTCCAAATGTACTTATAAGTCCATAGGTAGGTTTAAGCCCATAGACTCCACACATAGCAGCCGGTAAACGGATAGATCCAAATGTATCGGAACCAGTTGTAAGAACAGCTAGACCTGCAGCAAGGGAAGCTGCTCCTCCACTACTTGAACCGCCTGGCATATAACGAATATTCCATGGGTTACGCGTTGTCCCATAATAAGGATTTGTGCCAGTAGATCCAGCGGCTAGTTCATGCATGTTTTGTTTACCTAACATAATACTCCCTGCACCGAGGAGTTTCTTTACAGTAGTAGCGTTTTGTTCTGGAATGAAATTAGCGAATAGTTTGGAACCATCCGTTGTTCTAATTCCTTTCGTAGCATAGTTATCCTTAATACCGATTGGAATTCCGTGCAGTGGACCTTTGTAGTCACCACGCATAATATCTTTTTCTGCCATTGTTGCTTGTTTTAACGCTATTTCTTTGGTCGGGGTTATATAGGTATGAAGGGTGGGGTCTGCTTGGTCAATACGTTTGAAAATATGTTTGGTTAACTCTACTGGTGACAGTTGCTTAGACTTGATGAAGGATCCAAGCTCACTTGCCGTTAAATAAGAAATATCTGTCACTGTAATAACCTCTTTTCGACAACGGTAATAGGGACTTCTGTGTTTATGTTAGGGAACGCTAGTAGCGAGTTTTGTGCGTGTAATAGTGTGTTTAATGTGCTTTGAATATACGCGATGTCTGATGGATAAACAGGTAATCCTTGCAAGTGTAATCTCTCTTGGATAAGGGTTGTATCATTCATGAAAACTCCCTCCTTTATGGGTATTAATACTATATGTAAGGGTAAAACTAAGGTGCAAAATGTAGTATTGATGGTTCTAGGACTACTTGTTACTACATAAAAATATAAGTGGTATACAAATAACCAAAAAGGTGGGTGCCAACAACATGGATGACAAATCATCAAGAAATCAAAAGCCTCCTACTGATCCCAAACAGGAGCAATTAGATCAGTATCGTATATCGAATAAGGATAAGCCAATGACGACCATGCAAGGCAAGAAGCGATCTCAAGATACAGATCAATTAAAAGCGGGAATACGGGGTCCTTCCTTGCGACAAGACTACGAGTTTTTTGAAAAGATGTCCCATTTTAACCACGAAGAAATACCTGAGAGAGTGGTACATGCAAGAGGTTATAGTGCACATGGTGAGTTCGAATGCTATGAATCGATGAAACACGTTACTAGAGCTAAGTTCTTATCAGAGGCGGGAAAAAAGACGCCACTAACTATTCGTTTCTCCACTGTGCAAGGACCTAAAGGCTCCTATGATACAGCTAGAGATTTACGTTGTCAGGGTGTTAAACTATATACAGAAGAAGGAAACCTGGATTTAACTACTATTGCTATGCCAGTACTAATTAACCAAGATGCCATGAAGTTCCCAGATGCGATGCATGCGTACCAAGCGAAGCAGGATGATGATATACCAACTGCTACAGGTGCACATGACCATTTTTGGGATTATGTAGCTAATAATCCTGAGTCTATTCATATGGTGACCTGGATTATGTCTGATCGTGGTATTTTACGAAGCTATCGAATGATGGAATCTTGGTCTATTAATACGTATCTATTTGTGAACGATCAAGGTAAAGCCACATTTATGAGATATGTTTGGAAACCAGTACTTGGAGTTCATTCGCTACTACAAGATGAGGCATTAAAGATTGGTGGATTGGACCCTGACTTCCACAGAAAAGATCTTAGAGAGGCGATTGACAAAGGTTTTTATCCTGAATATGAATTAGGTGTTCAACTAATTCCTTTAGAGGATGAATTTAAATATGACTTTGATGTTCTTGACCCTGCTAAGTTCTGGCCAGAAGAGCTTATTCCTGTTCAAATTATTGGTAAGATGACACTGAATAGAAATATTCAAAACTATTTCACAGAATCAGAGCAAGTTGCATTTAACCCTGCAAATGTTGTTCCAGGTATAGATTTTTCTAATGATCCTGTTTTACAGGGAAGATTAATGGCGTATAGAGACACACAACAATATCGACTTGGTAGTGCCAATTATGATGAGCTACCAATAAATCGATCACTTTGTCCTTTTCATAACAATACGCGTAGAGGTGTTATGAGACAGCGAATTGATGTCGATGAAGTAGATTACCATCAAAATTCTTTAGCAAATAATACACCTTATACAGTACCCCCAGAAGAAGGTGGATATGAATCTTATCCTAAGAAAGTCGAAGGGCACGTCATTCGCGCTAGAAGCGATTCGTTTAAGGATTACTATTCACAAGTAAGAATATTTTGGAATAGCTTGACACCTATCGAGAAGCAGCATACCATTGAAGCATTTAGCTACCAATTAGGAAAAGTTAAAAGTGAATCTGTCCGCCAACAAAACGTAAATTTATTAGTTAATGTCGATAAAGAACTAGCTACAATTGTAGCTGATAACATCGGTGTGGAACCACCAAGTGGAACTCATGTACCAGTCTCAACGAGTTTCGCTTCTCTAAGCCAATACAACACTCCTCGTTTTGCGGCAACACAAAAGGTCGGGGTTCTGATAGGAAATGGTTTTAATGATACGGAGGTTACCAATACACTTAACTTATTACAAAGCTCGGGTGTATTCTTTACGATTATCAGTGAAAAACTTGGCACGGTGACTGGAGCTAATGGTACAAAATTGAAAGTAGATCAAACCTTCCTTACAGCTAGTCCGTATTTAGTTGACTCACTTTATGTTGTTGGAGGGAATTTTAAGAATCAGGCAAAATCTCAAGCTGATCTCACAAGCTTCGTACATGTTGCTTATAGTCATTTTAAGCCGATTGGTGTTGCTTCAACAGGACAATCGTATATACAGCCATCTGGAAATAATAATTTAGCTGGCGTTGTCTTTGCTTCAAACACGCAAAACTTTGGTAAAGAATTTATCGATGCGATTTGTCAGATGCGCTTTTGGGAAAGAGTTTAATAAAAATGGAGAGAGCTGGTATTGCTCTTTCCATTTTTATTATTCATGCAAATTATGAAGACAAAGAACTGTCAAAACTCTATTCTGTGTAAAATACTCTGAACTAGTTTATAATCAAAGTTAGTAAAATATATACTATTTGGATTGAGTTATTCTATAGAAACAAACTTATAAAATTAGGAGTGGTAACCATGGGTTTACACATTACAGAAGAAGCAGCAAATTGGTTAAAGGATGAAATGGGTCTTGATAATGGGGACTATGTACAGTTCTTTCTGAAAATTTACGGAGGCATTGCTACCAAACATCCGAATTATTTTTTAGGTGTGTCAGTCGGTTTAGACGGAGAGATGGGGATGAGCCAAGAAGTAGAAGGAATTACATTTTATTTCAATGAGAAAGATGACTGGTTTCTAGAAGAATATGATATGAAGGTTAAAATGGGCGAGCAAGAAGTTGAATATGAGTTTAACGAGAGAGGGTAAATAAGAAAACCCTAGTAAGGACATAATAATCCTTGATAAAACATTAGGAGGGTTATCATGTCTAAGGAAAACAAGAACATGAATCGAGATACAGGTAAACAAAAGAATCATGGCATTAAATATAACACGGAACCTGAGCGAAATGGGAAACACGATGTAGAAATTTCGAGTGAAAGTGAATTTCTAAATATAAACGGTAAGAAAAATAAACGCAAGCGAGATGAGGGATAGGTGGATGGTGGAGCTTGTTTTATCGTAACAGGCTCCATTTAGGATGCCTAAGTATTGTCGTTCCGGATTGTGTGTTTTTTCACAAATAGATATAATAGAGAGAGAAACTGTTTAAAGGAGAGGCAACATGAAAATTGGAATTGATAAAATTGGATTTTATACACCACATATATTTGTAGATATGGCTAAACTTGCCCTAGCAAGAAATGTAGAACCTGAGAAATTCACAATCGGTATCGGCCAAAGTAAAATGGCAATTGCTCCTATTACACAAGATTCGGTTACATTAGCAGCTAATGCTGCCCTTTCTATCATAGATGATGAAGACCGCGAAAAGATAGATCTTGTTATCTTTGGATCGGAATCAGGAATCGACCATTCGAAATCTGGAGCAGTTTATGTTCATCAGCTATTAGGGTTAAATCCTAATGCTAGAGCAGTTGAATTAAAGCAAGCATGTTATGGTGCAACTGCAGGAATTCAAATGGCAAAAGGACATATTGCATTAAATCCTGATCGCAAAGCATTAGTTATCGGAACAGATATTGCACGCTATGGATTAAACACATCAGGAGAATCAACCCAAGGAGCTGGTGCAGTTGCTATGGTTATCAGTGCAAATCCTAGAGTGATGGAATTAGAAAATCACAATGTTTACCTAACGAATGATATTATGGATTTCTGGCGTCCAATTTATTCGGACAAGGCATTCGTGGACGGGAAGTTCTCAAATGAACAGTACATTTTATTCTTTAATAAAGTTTGGGAAGCCTATAAGGAAAAAACAGGACTAGTTCTAAGTGACATGGAAGCTATTTGTTTCCATCTTCCATATACAAAAATGGGACTAAAAGCATTACGTACAGTGTTGGAGGAAGCACCTGAGGATGTTCGAGAGCGTCTTTTAGCCCATTACGAAGCTAGTACAACATATAACCGTAACGTAGGTAATATTTATACAGGTTCCTTATATTTAAGCCTATTATCATTATTAGAAACAAAAGAAATCAAAGAAGGATCAAGAATCGGGATGTTCAGTTATGGGTCTGGAGCAGTTGGAGAATTCTTCACAGGTATACTTCAACCAAACTATCGAGAGTATCTCAATATTTCGGGACATAAACGTCTATTTGCTTCTCGTCAAGAAGTGTCTGTCGAAGAATATGAAGAAATCTTTGAGAAAACATTACCGAATGATGGATCAGATATCGACTTAGATGTTTCCAAGGATCCTGCTGCCATTTGTTTAAGTGGTGTGTTAGATCATAAACGTCACTATGTAAACAAATTGCATAAATAAATCATAGACACCTTGAGGACACAAGCATTTTGTGTCCTTTTTGTTACCGACTATGTTTTTAGCTTGTATGTCTTATTTTTAAAGGTGGAAAATATAAAAGAAAAAACTTGAGGAGGCAAAATGAAAATACGAATGGAGATTACCTATAAAACCCCAAAAGGCACGGAAACGGTTTTTATTTCCGATGAGATGAATCCGGAGAAAGCTTTATTATTGGCAGAGGATTTAGAACGAACAGGTCGGGTAAAAAACATGATATTCTATGATAACCATGATACAACATGGATGTTTAAAGAGTTGAAAAAATATGTAAATAGCGTGGAAATGGAACCCCATAATATAGTCGTGTTTTTTGATGGAGGTTTTGATGTAGAGTCAAAAAAATCAGGTCTCGGTTGTGTTATTTATTATGAACAAGATGGTAAACAACATCGAATCCGTAAAAATGCTCAAGTGGATGAGTTAAATACAAATGGGGAGGCGGAATATGCCGCTCTTCATCTGGCAATAGGGGAGTTAGAGTTACTAGGAGTACACCATTTGCCAGTATCCTTTACAGGAGACTCTCAAGGAGTAATTAATCAGTTAAAAGATGAATGGCCATGCTATGAGGAAGAATTATTACGTTGGATTGATCGAATTGAACAAAAGCTTGAATCACTTGGCCTATCTCCAGAATATAAGCTTGTTCCTAGAAAGCACAATAAGGAAGCCGATCATTTAGCTACTCAAGCATTACAAGGTGTGGAAATATTTAGTAATAGTGTAGTGGAATAAGGTCGTAACAGTTATGTTACGGCCTTTTTTCATAGGTACTGAATGAATCAGGCTAATCGCGCTGGTTTACTATCTTTACAAATAGGAAGATATCGTTAACAATAATACAGTAAACTGTAATAGGAGAGTATCATATGACACAATACTTATCACTTGAGGACATTCGAGTAAAATGTGAAAGACTAATGAATGAATATGAAATAGATGAAGATAAATTTTTCCGAATAGTGGAAGGCTGGTCAGAAGCGGAAGTCTTAACTGAGGAAAAGCTCATCGCGAGTTTTACAGAATTATTAGAAGTTGTTAGCTCGGAGATTACTAGTATGGAAGACCATGTTGGTTTATCAGTAACTTGCCGTTCTGGCTGTGCTTTTTGCTGTTATTTTCCGATAATCATTAATGAAATGGAAGCAAAATTAATGCAAAAAGCCATCGATGCCTTTCCTGAAGACCGAAAAAAGCAATTAGAAGAGCATCTCAATCATTACTATCAGAGCTATGCTACAAATTTAAAATCGATTAAAGAGCTAGATTTTGAGAATGATACCGATTTTAAGATGAACTATCGAAAACTAATCATGCCATGTCCCTTATTAAATACAGAGACGAATCAATGTATGGCATACGAAATACGACCTATTCCATGTAGAACATATGTGAATTATACCAATCCTAAGGTTTGTGCGGATAATTTGATGCCGAAGGAAACCATTAGCTTTGAATTTTTATATGGAGAGTATATGGGTGCATTAAATGAATTCCTTCAATTCTTATATGAGGAAGGGGATACCGGATTTATTCAGTACCCCGATGATCTTTATCGTGAGGACTATTTAGTAAATTGGTTGAATAGATAATCCTAAATCTGTTTTCAATGAGCACGGATGAACAGGATGTTCTACACTTCATTCAGTAAACTTGAATTAGAAAAGGGAGGTTGACTTGTGGAGAGGCTTCAAAGAATGATTGATAGCATTGAATTTATAGAAATGAATTTGGAAGAAGAGCTAAAAATAGAGGAAATTGCTCAAAAGGCCTTCATGTCCAAATTTCACTTTCAGCGAATGTTTAGTATGTTAACTGGTTTTACTGTTAGCGAATATATTCGTAATCGACGCTTGACAAAAGCAGCTCAAGAGTTAGTGAATTCAGATGTCAAAATTATTGATTTAGCATTGAAATATGGCTATGAAAGTCCAGAAGCCTTTACGAAGGCTTTCCGTAATATTCATGGTATTAGTCCATCTATAGCCAAGAAACAAAGTCATACTTTGAAAGCTTATCCAAAACTTTCCTTTCAAATTCAGTTAAAGGGTGATGTAGAAATGGATTACAAAATTGTTGAGAAAGAAGCTTTTTCTGTAGTGGGTAAGAGTATACGAACCACGACTGTAGGTGGGGAAAACAATCGTAAAATTGCAGAGTTTTGGAATGAAGCAAACTCGAATGGTTTTTCATCACAACTCGCCAAAAATTGTGGGCCGCTTGGTTTGTTAGGTATTTGCTTCGAATATGATAAGGAAATGGAAAATTTAACTTATCTCATTGCGGCAGAAAAGAATATGGAGAGTGTACCGACTGATTGGGAAGAAAGGATAATTCCAGCTGCTACATGGGCAGTTTTTCCTGTAAATGGTCCTATGCCTGGTGCGATGCCAAAAGTGTGGCAAAGAATTTTTTCAGAATGGTTTCCTGCAACAGGCTATGAACATTCAGGTGGTCCTGAGATGGAGGTGTATCTCAGCGATTCAGACCCTTCATCAGCTGACTATTACAGTGAAATCTGGATTCCTATTAAAAAGTAAATGGTTAATAAAACAAGTACCTAGTATAATCTAGGTACTTGTTTTTTAAGCAAATTATAAGGTTTCCTTAATAAACATGCACGGTTCACCTTTATAAATCATACTTAGATTGTGCATGGCTCTTGTACATGCGGTGTAGAAAAGAGTTCGATCAGCCTCTTGATGATAGTGATTACTTGAAGCATCTGGAATAATAACCGCATCAAACTCAATCCCCTTAGCCAAGTATACAGGAAGCGTAACAATACCCTTTTCAAATGAATACGTTTCTTCTGTTAATTGCTTTAGCTCGATTTGATCCTTTAGTAATGAGAAGACTTGGTTACTCTCTTCCAGTGTTTTACATATAATTGCAATCGTTTCATAGTTTTTGTTTTTAAATCTGTAATAAATTGAATGATTGTATCTGCTAAATCTTCCTTATTGCTCAATTGTAGGACACTAGGAACATCCCCTTCTCGTTCAAAGGGTTCAATTATTTCTCCACCGGGAGCGAATTTTTTCGTGAACTCCACAATTTGTTTTGTAGAGCGATAGCTTTTCGTAAGTAGAATTCGTTCATGTTTTTCATTGATAGATTCTGGAACCAATGGATTATCAGTTGAAGCATACGTATATATAGCTTGGTTAATATCGCCTAAAAGTGTAAAACGAGTATATGGAAACAATTCTTTTATAAAGGCAAATTGAAAGGCAGAATAATCCTGTGCCTCATCAATAAATAAATGGCGGATCGCTCGCTGTGATTTATCGCCAATCATTTTATCTCTAAAATATCGATATGGGGCTGCATCTTCCCAAGTTAGAAATCTTTTATCTAAATTGGATACAGAGAGTCCTCGAATAGTTTCCCATTCATCGACTAGTATGTGCGGCTTCCATGATACGAACATTTGACGATAGGTCGCAAGAGTATGGACAAAAGCATATCGTTTTACCTGTTTACGGATTGGTGCGAATTGCCGTTTAACAACTTCTTCACGCAGAATATCTTCTTCTAGACTAAAATCATCTTCATCCACAAGTTGGTTTTTATAATATGCTTGTAGAAAATCCTCTTTATCCAACAGCTCGACTTCTTCCAGTACCCAATCCTTCGATTTTTCCTTTTGTTGATGGATACGTAACTCCTGTAGGATCCATCTGGAAACTAACTCCATACGATTTGGAATCGCGATATTTTTATCAAGTGAATAGAAATAATCTGAAATTTCTTCTTTTGAAATTAAGGTAGAAT
>NZ_AEWH01000007.1 GCF_000190475.1 Ornithinibacillus scapharcae TW25 | reverse complement strand
ACGTACACACGATTATAGAAGTGGCATGGGCTACATTTGTTGGCTCGATTTTATACGGTTCTGCTCCTTATATGTGGAAAGGTATGCAAATCAGTACTCAAAACAGTAAATTACGAAAAGCCTTCCTCAATGGAGAATTGTATTTGAAGCGAAAAGATGAAAAGGTTAAAATCAAGCCAAATATTATTAAAACACGAATTACTGATGAAAAAATGACATTCATTTTCTCTGTTCCTAAAGGGGTAAACCCAGAGGACTTCATCAAGAAAAGTTATGTGTTTAAACAACATTTTAATGATTATATAGACTTGCAAGTAGAAAACAAAAGGGGGATTTTAAACGTGTATCCTAAAGGTCTACCAAAAGAATTTAATTATGATTACAATCAACTCAGCGGTGTTAATATGCAGAAACTTCCTATTGTATGTGGAATGAGTTTAGAAGGGAAAATATTCACATTTGATATGGTAGAAAACCCTCACTTGTTAGTAGCTGGCGAAACGGGAAGTGGAAAATCCGGTGCTTTAAGATGTATTTTAACGACTTTGATTAAAGCAAAATCACCTAACCAATTGCGATTAGTATTAGGAGATCTAAAACGGTCTGAATTCTTCTTATATAAAAAGACAGAACATGTTGACGGTGTATTTCATTCAGCGAGTGAGCTAACTGTACCTCTAATGAAGGTGAAAAAAGAAATGATTCGTAGAGGGGATATGTTAGACGAAGCCGAAGTTAATTCGATTGATGAATTACCTAACAAACCGCCTTATATTGTCGTGTGTATTGATGAGGTAGTGTTATTGAAAAAGGAAACTTTTATTATGGATTTACTAGAAGAAATATCTAGCATAGGAAGGTCTTTAGGTGTATTTCTCATCCTATCTATGCAACGACCGGATGCGGACCTATTAGATGGTAAATTAAAAGCTAATTTAACTGTTAGAATGGGCTTCAAAGCTCAGGACAGTATAAACGCCAAAATTATTGGTACACCCGGAAGCGAAAAGTTGGAAATACCAGGGAGAATGTTATTACGAATAAACTCCCACATACAAGAAATTCAAGCGCCACTATTAAAAAATGAAACTGCTAAGAAACTGTTAGAACCTTATCGTAAAACAAATGTCGTACCTATAAGAAAGGATTCCATACTGGAGTTGTTTGAGAATGAAGAAACGTGACTTGAATATTATTAAGGACTTGGAACGATTTAGAGTAATGTCACGAAATCAAATAGTCGAACTGTATTTCTCACATTTAAAAAGCCCCATATCAAATGCTAATGCGGTATTAAAACGTCTTGTACGTGATGGTCAAATAGAATTTAGTAACCACCATTCCCCATACGTGTACTTTCCTGCAGGCAGTAATATGAAAAAGAACTCTACTAAAATCCCTCACTATTTAACTTTAGTTGATATTTATGTGAAACTAAGACCTAAAACCTTTGAATTAGAGCCGAAGTTTAAAAAAGGATTAGCAGAACCCGATATTTTCACGATTATAAAAGGGACTCCGTTTTTTATCGAGGTACAAAGAAATGTTTATTCTCAAAAAGTGATGAATGAGAAAATTAAACGATATGAAGCATTATATTTTGAAATAGATAGATTACCTTACATCCTAATGATTACGGATAAAAAGTATGAAATCAATTCGGAAATAGTAAAGGTGTTACAAGTGAATAACTTTGACGAGTTCCTAAGAAAAATTTCTTAGGGACTTCTTTTAATAATGGACAAACCCTTATACATACCTTGTATAAAGGAGGTATGCACCTATGCATATTCATTATGACCATTCAAAGTTTACTGACAAACATTTAAAGAGGTGCTATGATTATCTTCGGGAGGTAATCATAAATGATAGCAATTTACGTGCGAGTATCTACGGAGGAACAGAGCAAAAAAGGGTACAGTCTACGCAATCAGATAGAAGAGTGCAAGAAGAAAGCAAACACGAATCAAACACTTGAATATATAGATGATGGTTACTCTGGAGAATTTTTAGAAAGACCTGGACTAACCAAGTTACGACAAGATGTAAAAGAAGGACACATATCTAAGGTAATTTGTTATGATCCAGACCGTTTATCTCGTAAATTAATGAATGCAGTGTGTACGT
>NZ_AEWH01000008.1 GCF_000190475.1 Ornithinibacillus scapharcae TW25 | reverse complement strand
TAAAAAGTAGTGGCATGATAGAAGAATTGACTATCATGCCTTTTAGATAGTTTAATGCTACTTACCTGCTAATTTGAGTGCTGCTTTAGATGCTTGTAAATCAACTTCTAACTGCTTATCGAAATCACTAGGATTATAATAACCCTTTTCCATCATATATTGGCTAATCTTCTCATGGGTTTCAATTGCAACAGCCAATTGTCTACGTAGTACATCCCTAACATCAGGTGTGACTGATTCTGTTAAAGCAAAAGTGTAATTTCTAACTGCCGATTTTGCCGAAATTAAAAAATCAGTCGCGATAACCTGGTCTGTCATCCCACCCATACCTGCGATTTTTTGAAGCATGTTCGTCACATTACCACTTCCTTACTCGTTAGTAATTTTTTAAGCTGTTCAACGTGTGCTTTTCCTTCTGTTTCGTCGGCCTCTAGTATTGCTTTCAGTTCCTCGCAGCCTACTAACCCTTTCATCATCGCAGATTTTGTTAGACATAAATTCTTAAATGTTAGTATCTCTTGTAATTCAAGACGTTCGTGAAGTGCTAAACGGTCTGTCATATAGGTCACTCCTAATACAATAAATTTTTATTAGGTTACGCATTGCCTAAAAAAATATCCAACATAACAGAGTTTGTACATTTGTGTATAGCTTAGCCTATTAAAGAGAAAATATGGATAGTTTTCAGTTAGTAAGGAGGTTTTTAGGAAAGTGGGAAAAGATGAGCTAGCCTATCACGAGACAATGGATATGCATGAAATATTAAATGTAAAGACATTAGCCTTATTAAAATCAAAACTGATGCAGGGGATTGTGTTTGATCAAGATTTACGAGCCCTAATGCAAAAAAGTGTCGAGATGTCTATTGTGGATATCAAACAGTTACAACGTCTATATTCTTATTCCAAAACAGAGTAAGTGAGGTGGAAACATGAATGACTACTTAGATCCTATTAATTCGGTTGGAATGCCTGAGCAGATAGATTCATCGTTAGCACTGGATTTTTTAATTACAGTCAAGGAAGGAATCAGAAATTATTCGATTGCGATAACAGAGGCAGCAAGTCCGGAAGTTAGGACAACTCTTCGCAATCAGATGGAAGCTGCTATTGATCTCCAAACCGAGATTTTAGAATTAATGCTTCAGAAAAAATGGGTTCATCCATATGACGTGAGCGAACAGCAAATTCTTGATTTAAATGCTGCGCAAACGGCAATAGAAATCGCTAATTTAAAGCTTTTTCCGGAAAATAACAATCGTAAGGGTTTATTTCCAACACCACCGCAATAAGAGAAAACGGAAGGAGGATGATGATGAAGGCTGTAACCTTTCAAGGTGTAAAAGAAGTTGTTGTAAAAGAAGTAGAAGCACCAAAAATACAAAAGTCTGATGATATTATTATTAAGTTAACGAACACAGCAATATGTGGATCAGATTTACATTTAATACACGGCATGATACCAAATATTCAGCAAGATTATATTATCGGTCACGAACCAATGGGTATTGTAGAAGAAGTTGGTCCCGATGTTACAAAGGTTCAGAAAGGGGATCGTGTAGTTATCCCCTTTAATGTTAGCTGTGGAGAGTGTTGGTTTTGTAAGCATGAACTAGAAAGTCAATGTGATAACTCCAATGATAATGGAGAAATGGGAGCTTATTTTGGATATTCTGGAACGACTGGGGGGTATCCAGGAGGACAAGCAGAATATATGCGTGTACCGTATGGAAATTTTACCCCATTTAAAATTCCGGAGAATAGTGAAGTGGATGATGATAATTTAGTTTTAATTGCGGATGCTGGTACAACCGCATATTGGAGCGTAGATAATTCCGGAATGAAAGAAGGAGATACTGTTATTATTCTGGGCTGTGGACCTATTGGTTTACTAGCTCAAAAGTTTGCATGGTTAAAAGGTGCCAAACGAGTAATTGCTGTAGATTATGTTGGCTATCGACTAGAACATGCGAAACGAACAAACAATGTGGAAATCGTAAACTTTGAGGACTATGAGAATGCAGGAGAATACCTGCGTGAGATGACTAAAGGCGGAGCAGATATTGTCATTGATTGTGTTGGTATGGACGGCAAGATGACAGATCTGGAGTTTTTAGCAGCAGGAGCAAAGCTTCATGGTGGTGCGATGGGCGCCTTGGTAATGGCTAGCCAAGCAGTTAGAAAAGGTGGAAATATTCAAGTTACGGGCGTGTATGGTGCCAGATATAATGGATTTCCTTTTGGAGACATTTTTATGCGCAATGTTAATATTCGCACTGGACAGGCACCAGTTATTCATTACATGCCAACTCTACATGACCTTATTGCAGCCGGGAAGATTGACTTAAGTGATATTATTACACATAAAATACCACTTGAAGATGCCAAACATGGATACGAAATTTTCGACACGAAAATGGATAACTGTATTAAGGTTGTTCTGCAACCATAGCTATAATGTTTGAGTGATAATCGAGCTGATTCAACTATAAACGGAATCAGTTCGATTTTTCGATTCTTTTCGGGAACTTTTTATATATTCCATCCGTATTAGTATAGTCAACCACTGTAAGGAGGAAGTTCAAATGGAATATAAAAAACTAGAACATACACTATCCCCATCTTTCCCAAAAATAAAGCTGATTTCGGATACGATAATAAATCTAGTAGGGTTATTAGTAGTAGTTGGTTTATTTTGGCTATACGATTATTTCTCTTGGCCAACATGGGCATTCTGGATCTTAATGTTTTTAATCGTATTTTCGATATTAGGATGCATCTGGTCCTTTATTGAACCGACTTTATTGTATCGTAGTTGGAGCTACCAATACGATCATAACTATTTACAAATAAGCTTTGGTATTATGAAAAAGCAGTGGATAACTATTCCGATGACTAAGATACAAGCTGTATCCACTATACAAGGACCAATTATGCAGCGTTTTAATACACGATCAATCAAGATAGAAACGATGGGATCAGCTCATACGATTCCCGCATTAGAGGAATCAATTGCTCTTCAGCTAAGAGAAGATTTGGCAGAATATGCTAAGCTAAAGGAAGTGGATGAATAATGCGTTATCATCCAATGTCTATTGCATTTCGAATCTATCAATTTATTAAAAACAGTATTTTTATTATTCTTCTGTTATTTTTACTCCGAAGAGAATCTGAGTTTTGGCTATTTGAATATGGAAGATATGCATTTATTGGTATTTTTATTTTACGCGTTATCTATCTAATAGTCGCTTGGTTTATAGAAAAATATGAGTGGAAAGATCGAGCATTTCATATACAAAAAGGTGTCTTTGTAAAGCATGCGAGTACGGTACCATTCTCTCGTATTCAAAATGTGACAAGGAAAACGACAGCCTTTCATAAATTGTTAGGATTAACATCGCTAACGTTCGAAACAGCAAGGGATGGGCAAGATGATGCCATTCATTTTGAAGTATTAACAAAAAAGGATGCTGATTTTCTAATTGATTTAGTTCAACCTGGAAAGCAGGAGGAACAGTCATTTGTTGCTCTTGAATCAGATTCAATTGATACAGAAATGAAAGTGGACAAGGAACCAAATAATGAAACAGAACGACTTGAACGCACAGTTGTTTTTAACCCAGAACGAAAAGATCTATGGAAGGCAAGCTTTACATCGTTAAGCTTTCTGGCCATTATTCCGATTGTTTTCGGAGCTATAGAATACGTACAACCTTTTTTACCAGAAGCGGATGAAGTAGAGGGGCTACTACAGTTAGTTCTGCATTCTAAATGGCTAATTGCAGTGATCATTATGTTGGCCGTCCTTATTGCGGTAGGATTTGGAGTAGGTAGGACGTTTATACGATATGGAAAGTATGAAATTTCTGCTAGCAAAACGCATATTTATATTGACCGAGGGGTCTTAAATGAAAGCTTTTTTGCGATAGAAAAGCGGCGAATTCAAGGATTAGAAATGGAGCAAACCTTTTTAAAACGAATTTTTGGATTAGCTGAAGTGAAGCTAATTAGCTCGGCAAATCCTAATCAGCCTGAAGGTGGGGTCAACGTGAACTCCTTATATCCGTTTCTACCGATTAATCAGGCATACAAATTGATTGAAACGGTTCTACCAGAATATAACTTGAACATCGAATTGAAACGGTTACCAAGAAAATCACTTTTGGTGAAACTATTACGGCCAAGTTGGTTGTGGATCATTGCTACCGTATTGTTGGTTTATTTTAAACCAGATATTCTAAATTTAGAACAGGCATGGTGGATGGTGTCCTTGTTGTTATTACTTATTATAATTATACAGAGGGTATTAGATTACATTCATACTAGATATGCTATTTCTCTAGACCAAGTCCAATGGTGGCAAGGTGGCTTAACAAGCAGAATGTTTGTAACGAAGCGAAAGAATATTATAGAAATGAAATATTCCCAAACTCGACTACAAAAGTATTTTGAAGTTTCGTCAATCACGACCATGAATCGTTCTAACCCACCGCATGTCGAATCCATAACAGATATCCCAACACCGTTCGCATTGGAAATGAAGGATTGGTATTTTAAACGAACAGAGGACGTTGAATTAAATTCCTAAGTAATCGTGCGTATTCCTTTTTACGAAGCAGGTGGTACCATGAAAAAGAAAACAAAGAAGAAAAATGAAAAGCAGATAAAAAGAATTATGAGGATTTCATATGTTTTTCTTATATTGGCAGGCATCGCTCTGATTCTTGCTGCTGGTTATATGGGATATTATGAATTCTTTGTACACAACCTTTATCGCTCATTTAAATTTAATTTTATTAGTGGAATATTTGGTTATTCGGGTATGTTATTATTACTGCTATATTTCTTATATTTGCTAACGGTAATCACGTTTATCAACCCTCAAATATTGAAATGGAAAAAGCGGGTACCGTTTACGGTAGCAGGTGCTGTTGTCCTCTGTCTAACCATATGGTTCTTAAAATTTAGTGTGACGGAAATCAATTTGGAAGCGAAAGATATGAAGTCATATGCGAATGGGGAGTGGAATGTTAAAGAATTAGAGGTAAAACATGTGGATAGAACGCCTGGATTTTCTATGGCGACTATTGATACCTCAGAAGGTGAATTTTTGTTATATAGAAGGATTTACGCTACTAAACCTGGGGAGATATATCGAATTACATACTTAGAGGAAACAAAAACAGTAATTGATATAGACCTGATTTCGGATGGTGAGTAGAGAATTCCGTTTAGAAGATGTTTCAGATCAGTGGAAAATACAGGTATGAGTTTGGTACATAGCCTTGCCTCGTACCTGTTTTATTTTAATGAATAATAGATTGTGACAGTTTTGATGCCCTTCATGAATATAGAAAGAATTAGAACTGATACTAGTTCAGTGAGGGTATTTCATTACAAGGGTGGAATTTACAGTGAAGTTATCAAAAGCATTACCAGTTCTATTTCTTATCATGTTTCTTGTAATGGTCGGATTTGGAATTATTATACCAGTCCTACCTTTTTATGCTGAGGAATTAGGAGCCTCACCTACGGAATTGGGATTATTAATGGCAGTATATTCATTGATGCAGCTTATTTTTGCACCGATATGGGGCAGGGTTTCCGATCGGATAGGACGGAAGCCGGTATTGATGATTGGGATAGTAGGATTGGCGATTTCTTTTTTTATTTTGGCGATATCTTCTAAGCTATGGATGTTGTTTGTGGCCAGAATAATTGGGGGTATATTATCGGCAGCTAATATGCCTACTGTAACCGCCTATGTAGCGGATATTACCTCAGATGAAGAGCGTGGAAAGGGAATGGGGATAATTGGAGCTGCTACAGGACTTGGATTTATCTTTGGACCTGCAATTGGTGGCGTATTTTCAAAGATAGATATACATATGCCTTTTTATATTTCAGGTGGACTATCTGTTGTTACGTTATTACTTGTCCTGATAGTTTTGAAAGAATCGATTCACCTTTCATCTGATCGTGACGAATCGAAGGTGGGGGAGCGTATAAGGGTGGTACGTGGTCCCCTGTCAATGCTATTCTTTCTTCAGTTTTTCATTTCCGTATCTTTATCAGGTTTAGAAGCGACCTTTGCCTATTTTGCTGCTCAGAAGGCCGGGCTAGATGCCGTTACATTAGGGTATATTTTTATGATAATGGGACTAGCAAGTGCTTTGGTACAAGGAACCATGGGATTTTGGACGAAGCGTTTTGGTGAAGCGGCTATTATTCAGATTGGGATTATTATATCGGCGATTGGATTTGGATTAATCTTGTTTACGCAGACCTTTACTACGGCAGCTATCTTTTTAGCGGTATTTGGGGTAGGGAACGGGGTGATTCGCCCAAGTGTATCTTCTTTACTCACGAAAAGGATGAAAGGTAGACATGGTGTTGTTACAGGATATTTATCTTCTTATGATTCTTTAGGAAGAATTATTGGTCCCGTATTAGGTGGACTCTTATATTCCGTTGCAATTGGATTACCATATATTTCTGGAATCGTTTTATCGCTCGTTGCTTTTATTCTTTTTAGAATGTTCATTTCACAGGCCAGTATGAAGTTGGAAGGGCGTTAGGAGTTTGGAGAATTTAATTTCAGTTCGGTGAGTTCGTTTTTTAACTCATCGATTTGACTTTGAAGTTCTTCCAACTTCTTATCAAGTTCTTCTTGAGTTTTTTTATCTTCTTCAAGGGATTCATAAAATTCATCTATTGCTTCTAATGAAGCTATAATCGTAATAATATCACCAATGGTCGTAATTAAAGTTCCAAATAAAGCCAGTCTTAGACTGGATGCAAGTACCTGCTCATCATTTGTATTCGTTTTGTTGTTCGAATTAGACATCCTGAACCTCCATATGCATATTCCTTGAAAGTTTATGCACTACCACACAGAAACATGTTATTTGGTGGTACACGGGAATGGTATACGGGGACAGGTCCCTGAGTCTATCAGATGAAAAAATTCCCAGATTAGTATATGTTTATTATAGAAATTACGAAACAAATAGTGGGACAAGGAATCTGTCCCAATGTCCCAGGAGGAGAATAGAGTATGATTAAGGTAGGTATTATCGGTTTAGGTGCTATTGGGCAGCGTCTCATCAAACAGTTTTCATTACATAATGAGGTAGAGATTGTAGCAGTGTGTGATCAAGTGGAGTCTCTTGCCCAAGCAACTGCTAAGGAATTAGGTGATGTACAAGCTTATACAAGTCATCTTGATTTAATCGCGGATGACCATATTGACATGGTTTATGTAGCAGTACCTCCAAAATATCATCACCAAGTTGTCCTAGATGTTGTGGGAGCAAAAAAACACGTGCTATGTGAGAAACCTCTTGCTAATTCCCTAGTAGAAGCAGAGGAAATGTTACGAGCAGCACAAGATGCAAAAGTAGTACATGCAATGAACTTTCCATTAAATTATGATGCAGAAGCGAATGCATTTGCAGATTTAATTAGCAAGAATTATATCGGAAAACTACGTCGATTACAACTTACAATGCATTTTCCTCAATGGCCACGAGTCTGGCAAAAGAATGATTGGGTAGTTAGTCGTGAACAAGGGGGATTTGTTCTTGAAGTTGGGGTTCACTTTATCCAACAAACCCTTAAGATATTTGGGGACATAACCAATATTCAAACCCAATTAGAATTCCCAGAAGACCCGTCTAAAAGTGAAACTGGAATCATTGCTACTGCCGAACTTGCTGATGGTACACCAGTATTAATTGAAGGTTTAAGTCAGATTGCTGGAAAAGAGTACATCGGATTTACGGCTTATGGAACAGAAGGTATTCTTACTCTTGATAACTGGGGAGAATTAAAAGGTGCTAAAAATGGTGAAGAACTAGCCAACATTTCTATCGAAGATCAAACGATTACTAGTTTAATTCAAGAACTTGTTAAAGCTATTAAGGGCCAGAAAGCAGAAATCTATGACTTCCAAGTAGGGTACAAAGCTCAAGCAATACTTGAGAAATTGCGTAACAAATAATACTACCATGTTTAAACCACCCCTATATTGGATAGATATATAGTAAATCTATCTTGGGAGGAACAGAACATGAGTTTAATATGGAGTTTAATTGTCGGTGGTATTTTAGGATGGTTAGGTAGCTTAATCGTCGGAAAAGATATACCAGGTGGTGTAATAGGTAATATTATTGCTGGGATTGTGGGAGCATGGATTGGATCAGCTTTATTAGGAGACATTGGTCCTGAAGTGGGAGGCTATTCTATCATACCAGCACTAATAGGAGCGATTATTCTAGTCTTTGTGCTTAGTCTCATCATGAGAGCTATGCGAAAAGCGAACAAATAGATAAAAGAAACTGCACTTTCTAAATGCTAGAACGTGCAGTTTTTTAATTACCTCTTATGAAAATAAGGATAGGATAGAATCAAGCCAATAAGATAAAGAGCTAAAGCAACATAAGCAGGTAACAAATGAATAAACGTCGTATATTCAATCGCAAAATGAATATAAATTCCCGCCAAAAACGCAGGAAGTCCACCAACAAGGTAAGTCCACCAGACCCATCTGTTTCCTTGCTGAACACCCCATAATGATAAACATAAAACTAATAAGCCAACACTTAGTAATGCACTCCCAAATCCCGCACGATCATGCGCTAAAACAGGAAGCAGTTTTTCATTAAAGTCATTTAGCATCTCTGGTGTCATACAAATATACGACAAATCAGTCGATACAAATATGGATGTCACACCAATAATGGAGATAACAATTCCGCCAATAACAAAGGAAAAGCCTAATAGGACAAAGGCTAGTTGTCCATAAATGCCGCGTTTAAACGTGATGTCATTATTTCTGTTTGTTGAGGATGGTGTCCCCTTAATCCCTCTTGTTTTCCAAAATCCAGCTATATACACGGGAAGTAATACTAACCAGAAAATTAAATGTAACCAATCAAAATAACCATAACCAATAAAGCTAAATATCCCTAGGAATCCAATAATTGCAGCTATATCTATTGCTTGTTTTGCCCATTTCAGGCCTGTTTTTACACCATGTTTAGCTAGTTGCATATAGACGATTCCACCAGAAATCATCGTTCCAGCAAGTGTCATACGATCGTGCGCCATAAAAAACATAACCCGATCATTAAATGCCCATATTAATTGTCTCTTCATTTCTAGAAAGTTTTCATCATAGGGAAGAATTATAGTTGTAATACTGAAAAGAAATGCCAGAAAACCACCAATCAAAATAAACAGACCAAATAACCAATAAGCAAGCCAACCATCCTGTGCACCGGTAGGGAAATCAAGCCTATCAACTAAAGCTTCGTTTATACGCTTTGTAAGTCCGGGACCAGAAAACACATATCCATCTGTTAACATGATGAAGTCAGCACCAGCATCTAATAATTGTAGAGCATGTTCTGGTTCTTGGACACCACCAGAAGTAATGATGGTATCCTGATACCCGTTCTTTCGTAATGATTTCACTTTGTCTATGAATCTAGTATCACCAAGAGTGTAATCGAGTACGATTCCAGCAAATGGATTATTTAGCTCATCTTCATTCCCTATGACAGATAAAAAATAGGTCTATCTGTTAAAGGGATGAGTTCAGGGAATGCTTCTTCTATGATGTACCCATCTACGTATTTATCAAGAGCTTGTATCATAACCTCTAATTCGCCTTGAGTACCAACGAGTCGAATCAGGATGGGTTGTTTCTTTTTAAGCTTTGCTAATCTAGTGATTGTAGCCTCCAGCCCTAATGATTCAGGTCTAGATGGGAATATTATGTTTCGTTTATGCCAATCTACGATTGGACTTGTGAAACGTTCACTGTTATGCAGGGTTATTGGACCAATCTCGATTAATCCAAATCCTAGGTTACTAAATGCTTTGGTTCCGGTAAGTAACGGGTCAATCTTCCCAGAAAGCCCAACAGGATTTCGGAACTCTATACCATGTACTTTTTTCTGTAATAAGTGGGAACTCTCCTCTCGTCCAAGGAAATTAATTATATGAGATCCCATACCGAAAGGAAGAGAGGCTATTGTACTCATTCCACGATGAATGAACTCCCTAGCCACAGTTGACGGTAACTTGGATAATATAGGCTTGAAAATTCCATGATAAGACCAATCAGGCAAGTGAATCCCCTCACTTCACGACTTTTCTTCATTGTAGCATGCCTGGTTTGGAAACTAAATGGCTTAACATTGTTGATGAAACTTATTATGTAGATTGGAATCATGTGGAAGAGTGAAAGAATTGTTGTAACGAGATAATCAGTTTATAATTTAGGTATATGATTAATAGTAAGGGAACCGTACATTGCTGATGGTACAGGTTCTTCTTTTTCAGGATATACATTCATATATTTAAAAAGGAAGGGGGATCACCATGAAGAATGTACGTAGTGCTCTTTTTATGCTTATAGGTTTTCTATCGTTTGGGATTGGTGTGGCAGGCACGGTATTACCAGTCCTTCCTGGCGGTCCGTTTTTCCTTTTTTCTGCCTTTTGTTTCGGAAAAAGCTCGCAGCGGATAGAAAATTGGTTTAAAAGCACTGCTTTCTATGAAAAATATGTAGTGAGAATCAAGGAAAACAGAGGCATGACTAGGAAAGAAAAAATTCGCATTAATCTTATTGCAGACGCTTTTATTCTATTCTCTGTAATTTATGTAGATATCCTCTTAGTTAAAATAATACTAGTTATACTTGCCTTATATAAACACTACTATTTCATTAAAAAGATTAAAACACTGCCAGCTTAAGTGGGAGATAAAATCTAAATCGAATCATAATGCTATCTTAAATAACGTGATTTTTGTAGTGTTTTTTAGGGGAAATCATTAGCATATAAAGGGTTTCGTCATTGTGTTTGACGAAACCCTTTAATTATAGTTACTTAAATTATCCTAAAAATGTAAAGTATTGTGTTAATATAGGATATGAGTATTGTTGGATATCTATATAGCTGTTATTCATAAAATGGAGCTATATAATGGAAGAATTCTAACTAAGATTAATCAAGGAGGATCATAATTTGCTCGTGTTCTTGTTTTTTATTTTGGTTGTGCCAGTCTTTGTCTTATTGCATGAAATAGGTCATGGAATTGGTGCCCTACTTACGTCGAAAGCTGATATACATATTTATTTAGGACAGTTTAGTGAAGATAACATAGAAAACTTTAAACTTGGTAGGTTTCATCTTCATATTCAATGGTCAAACGTAGGCTATGCCTATTGGGGAGAAAGCTTAGAGAAACACCAAAAAATAATTGCACTTGCTAGTGGACCATTAATGTCATTATTTCTAGCACTTCTATTTGGACAATTAACATCGTTAGATTTACAGAATGAACTACGTCAGTTTTTTAGTTTGTCGGCTATTTATAATTTCTTTCAGTTTATAATTACAATCATTCCAATAACATATCCACGTTGGATGGCAGCAGATGAAAAGCTATCCTCAGATGGATTGCAAATAATACATCTATTGAGAAAGTAGGTACAAGGGGATAGGTACAAGGGGACAGGTTCCTTGTCCCAAAACATGCTATTTTATATATTAATTCGCTAGAATTTATTAGTTAGTTAGTTAGTTAGTGAATTTAACGAATGTGCTATATGGAAAATAAAATTTATGAATATATAAACCTTTGGGACTTGTAGTAGTGAGGAGTAGAGCCGTAATAATTCCTCTCAACTATAAGAAAAAAGAATCATTCTAGGAGGAGTTCGATGGAAAAGATTATCCAACAGAATAACGATGACATTACATTTAAATATTTTATCGCAACACTTTTCTCCTTATTAACTTTTAAAAGGTTAAAAAGAGTGGAGAAACTAAGGAAAGAATTAAAGGAAAAGCAAGATCAAGAGAATGATATTTATAAAATCTAAGGAATCTATTTGATTATATGAGGTGATATGCATTGCATTTTCATATCAGAGTACGAGCAGGTGCCATAATCATTGAAAATAATAACATATTACTAACAGTTTATAATGACCCGAATAGAGCCATTCTATACATATAGATAGACCAGATATTAATTCAATCCATTTCTGACATAGTGAATTAGTTAAAGTGTATTTAAACTAATTAAAAGCCACCTCATATTAATTTTAACGAGATGGCTCTGTGTATAATAGTATTATTTTGAGTTAATTATATGGTCATTAACAAATGCTTTTATAAAAAATAATTCATTTTCGTTAGGGACCCTTTTATTTTCTTCCTTAAAGGACTCAATTGCATTTTCTAGTGAGGATGACTTAACAATGTGACTTGCTGTTGTTAACTCTTTCCAATAGAGATTCATTTCATCTAAATCGCATAGAGATTCATGACCAAGTAGGAACATTTCAGCATCATATTTTTGAATGTCCCTAATCATAGGCAACAACTGCGATTGTTTGTAATGAAATAATGAATTTGTAGTGGTACCATATGCACAATCACCTAAGAAAAGTACTTTCTCTTCAGGAATATAAATAATCGTAGCATCATCGGTATGAGTACTGTTGATACTTTCGAGAATGCAAACTTTATTCCCTAAATCAATCGTTAATGAATTCTTAAAAATTACATCTGGAGATCTCAACTTGAAAATGTCCCTGTTTGGCATTTCAGTTTGTATAATTTCCACACACATCAAACTCATCTGATTAGCAGTCACATACTTTTGTAGTGAGCTATCTCCAAAGGACATACCTTGCCATTCTTCTATCCTATCGTTAGTTTGACTATTTACTATGACAGTTGCATCAAACTCATTCATTCCAAGGAAATGATCCCAATGTGCATGGGTGATCACAACATATTTAACGGGAGGAACTTGTAAGTTCTTAATTTCTAATAAAAAGTCCTTAGCATGCTGAGGAGAGTTACCAGAATCTATAATAAGACTAAATCGCTCACCACAGACCAGTCCCAATGTTGGTCGTTCTCTATTATCTTCATTAGATACGTAATAAACCGTATCACTTAATTTATTTAACATGTTATTTTTCCTCTTTTCTATAATGGTCTATGAAAGAGAAAATCTACATGTTTATTCTAAAATTATTAAAATAATAGAAGATTTTCTCTTAGATTGTATTTACCATTGGACAAGTACCTCCCTAATTTAGTTAGGAAAAGTATACCATATTTAAAATTAATTAATGTGAATTTTTAAAAAAATGTTTATGTAAGTGAGCTATAATTCAAATCAAACTAGGAACAAATAAAGATAGCTATACGTAACGATTATTATTATAATAAGAGTATATAAAAGAAGAGGGGCCAAAACTATGTCTGAGAAAAAGAAGCTTAGTACTAGAGAAATTGTGCAACAGCAGTTGGAACGGAAAAAACAAGCGCAAGCAAACAATAAGAACACTATGCATGGCAATGGAGCAGCAAAGAATATGCAAAGCCAGCTTGCTAAGAAACCAAGTATGACCCGTCGTAAAATGGGAAGTTAATTTGTGATTTAAAGGCATTTCTTATATTGTCGAGAGCGATTGTCAGGAGAGAACATTAACATCAGAGACGAATAGAGGCATCCATTCACAAACTGAATGGATGCCTCCATTTTTTCTTGTTGTTTCAATGTTAAAATTACTTGATGTACTGATAAACAAAAATAAGTTGGATAAAAACAGTACATTATTGCTTTGTTGTAAGGAGGTTTTTATTTGAGCAAGGACAATTTATTATTTTGGATATTTTTTGCATTATACCTATTTATTAGTTATCATATTTACCTTTACTTTATTAGCCCTTTGTTAGTTAAATTATTTGCAACGGATGTAATGGATATAGTAGCTTTTCCTATTATTTTTATTCCGATACCTCTTGTTTTGGCAAGAAAGTCAAAGAATTATTTCCTCGCAAATTAACCTTAATTAACTAGCATGAAAGTAACCTATTAATAAGGGGGAACTTATTTGAAAAAGTATTATATTATTTCCGGACTATTTATGTTAATCTTCGTTTTAGCATGGGTAGGTTTTGAGAATGCTTTCTTTAATGAGAAGAAGGCAGAGCGATTAATTCATAGTTACTATAAGGCAATTATTGAAGAAGATTATGATAAAGCATATAAGAAATTATACATATATGATAGAGAGCATATTGACAAAAATAATAATATTAAAGCTGGAACTTCATTAACGGATGATGAAGCAAAAGCATACTTTGAAGAAAAGATAGCGTACTTAAAGAAGCAGAACTACCGTTTATTAGATTATCAGATTACAGGTGTAGAATATGAGGATGGTCATTCTTTTTGGCACCATGTAAAACTAAACGTAGAAATAGATGGTGAAAGACAGACCTATGAAGAAACTGCAGATGTGGTGAATGGGAAATTAATGATTGGTGAACGTGATGATCGTTTTGCGAAGTATCGCGATGGGAAAATGAAAATAAATATTGGAGTCGAATAGTATTAAGGTTAAATAGAAATGGCAGCTGTGACGAATATCACAGCTGCTTTTTTATGCTCTTTAAAGGAATAAAAACTTTATGATCTATAGTTGTACGTTAGTTTGATAGGTATCTTCAACAATTATCAAAAAATATTAAAAATAATATTGACATATATACTCAGTAAATATATACTCGGTATATATTTACTGAGTATATAAAAAGGGTGATGAAAATTGACTGGTCTACTAATGGAATACCAGTGGGAAATTTTTATTTTAGCCGAAGTTTTATCAATTGTATGCATCTTGTTATTTAGTGTAGTGCGTTATTTATTAGGTAAACGGAGCTTAAGTGTCATTTTCTTAGTATTATTTGTGGTGCTACTCTTCGCAGAAGCTGCCCTGGCACTCTTCATTTATAGAGAGACAGGGGAAATTTCGACATTCCAAATTGTCATTACCGTTTTCGTCATCTATGCCTGCACATTTGGAATTAGTGATTTTAAAAAGCTTGATCGCTGGATGAGACTAAAAATCGGCAATTGGCGGGGGACAGAGTTGTTAACAGAAGCAGACAAAACCCTGATGAGAAAGCAAAAGGATCCGAAATATATTGCTAAAAAATATCGGGATAGTTCCCTTATTCATATGTTCGTCTTCCTTGTTGTACAAGTGATATTCTGGTCAATAGGAGTAAGTAGTACAGAGGAAGTATGGGCATATGTAACGGATTTATCTTGGATTGGGACAGAGAGTGTCAATGAGACGCCATATCCGAATGAATCATTATATCGAATCTCAATGGTATGGGGACTAATCTTTATTGTTGATTTTATCTATTCATGGTCTTATACAATTTTTCCATCAAATCAAAGAGGTGAATTAGGATGATAAACGTAACAGAAGTAAAAAAGGAGTACAAAACTGGCAAAGAAATTTTACCTATTATTAAGGGAGTGGATTTCAAAGCTGAGAAAGGAGAATTTGTTTGTATTATTGGTCCGAGTGGTTCAGGTAAAACGACGTTACTTCATTTACTTGGTGGGCTGGACACGCCTACATCTGGTGTAATTCAACTAGATGGAACAGAAATTACCTCTAAATCGGAAAAAGAACGGACGATTCTCCGTCGTAAGAAAATTGGTTTCGTATTTCAAAATTATCAATTACTACCAACTCTAACGGTGTATGAAAATGTTGTTTTTCCATTGCATGCGGATGGGAAAAAGGTTTCGACTGCTAAAGTATTGGAACTATTAGCTGCTGTAGGGTTAGAAGGTTATGATAAGAGATTCCCTTATGAGCTAAGTGGTGGTCAGCAGCAACGTGTTGCTATTGCTCGATCGTTAATTCATGAGCCGGCCATTTTACTGGCAGATGAGCCGACTGGAAATTTAGATAGACAACGTTCAAGTGATATTCTCGATTTATTAGCGAAGTTTCACCAGGATAGAAAACAAACGATTGTGATGGTTACACATGACATGTTTGCGGCGGGATATGCAGATCGCATTGTTTTATTTAAAGATGGTGTGATCGAAGCGGAAGTGCGTAGAGAGGATGAGGATTATGCTAAGTTCCTTTCGCGTTTCATGGCGTAATGTAACAAGACATAAGAAGCGTTTCTTCTTTACGTTAATTGCAATTGTGTTAGGTGTCACGGTGATGACTAGTATGTTCATTGCAAAGAGCACTTTTTCTAGCTTGATGGATGAGCAAGAACGTTTAACTGCAGGTAATGCTGATTTTTGGATTCAAGGAACAGAACGATTCTTTTCGATGGATGAGCTCGATGCTTTTGCGGAACGTATGGAGATTGAGGAAGGTTTGGCTTCCTTAACCAAGCATGGTTTTGTAGAGATGGAGACTGATTTCCCGGAACAGGCTTCAGTGAGATTGACAGGAATATCACATTTCGATAATGGAATACATGAGCTGCCTGTTATGAAGGGGGATATCAAAAAAGAAGGTCTGGTTATTACAGAGAATACGGCTAAGCTTTGGAATAAAGATATAGGAGATTCGGTTTCCTTTCAGGACATGGGAAGCATAGAGATTACAGCGATAGTAGCGGAAGGTGCTATGTTAAATAGTCCAAAAGACATGGAAACAGCCATGCTCCGGGATTTCCGAGTAATGGTACCACTGAAAACACTTCAAGAATGGACTGGAATGGAAAATCAAATCTCTGAATATCGCTTTAAGGTCGATTCGGATTTCAATTCTCCAGAACTGCTTGATGCCTATCAATCAGAACTGGATGAAACGAACCTTTTTGTTCAACCAATTGTTGTCGATATGCAGCAATATAATGATGTTGATGGGATGTATTATGTCTTTGACCTTATTGCCATCTTGGCCATTTTTATTAGTGGCTTTATCGCGTTCAATATGATAAATACTAGTATTGTAGAACGTAAAAATGAGATTGCTATTATGAAAAGTCTCGGCTATACAAAGGCAAATGTAATGAGTTTAGTAGCAAAGGAAACCGCGATTCTCTCGGTAATTGGAACCATCCTAGGATTAGCTGTTGGAATATGCTTAGGTTTTGTTGTCCAAGATATTCTCATTAGTGCTATCATAACCCAAGACATTAATTATGAGGTAGAACTTGTTACACCAATTATCACATCCACTATTATTGGATTCGTCTTTCCATTTGCAGCGGCGGCATTACCATTATATAAGGCTGGAAATACACCAATATTAGATGCCATGTTTGGAAGAAATAATACAGCTAAGAGAACGACTAGACTGATGTTAGTAAGATATGCACTTGGTGTTATTAGCACAGCCATTGGTTTAGTTGATAATATATGGGCCTTCCTATTCTTATTTGTTGGGCTCGTTCTGTTATTCCCATTATGGGTAAAGCTTCTTCAGTTCTTCATAAGTCCGATTTTAATCTTGATATTTAGATTTTCGGGTAAACAAGCGATACGTTCCATGAATCAATTTAAAGGAAGAAATGCTAATACCGCAGCAATGCTTGCAATCGGAGTTAGTTTAGCATTATTTATGAGTGCAGCATTGGAATCGATGCCTAAAGGAATGGAAGAGGACATAAGAGCAACCTTTGGTGGAGATATCATTGTCCAAAAGGAAACAGCTTGGACAGAGAATGAAATAGCAGAAGTTAATGCAATAGAAGGGGTAGAGAAAGTAAAAGCGTATGCGGAAGTACCAAATATAACCTGGAATACTCCATCCGATGAGTTAAGAGAATTTTCGGTAATATCCTATTCCGATATACATCATGCTGAAATGTTTGACGTGCTGGAAGATAGTGATAAGGAGAGTGAACTGCCTGCTATTTATGTAGGAGAACGTGCCCTTATAGAGATGGGGGCAGAAGTGGGAAAACCATTTACGTTTAATACTCCCGCAGGAGAAAAAGATTTCTTTATTAAAGGGTCTGTTCAAACATCGCATTATTCAGGCTATGTCGGCTTCGCTGAAGAACATGTCATAAGAGATTTCTATAACTGGCACACAGATAACCAGTTAATAATCAATGTTGTGGAAGAAGAGATGGCGCCAGTTGTGTTGTCTTCTATTTGGGCTGCATCTGGAGGAACTATTTCAAATGTAGAAAGTATGCCAGTTTCAATTGAACAAGCGAAAAGTGGCATCACAGGAATGAGTGATTTAATGAATGGCTTACTTATACTCGTTATAGCCATTTCCGCAATTGGTATTAGTAATACGCTATTCATGAACACACTTGAACGGATAAAAGAGCTTGGGACAATGAGAGCACTTGGTTTTACAAAGTCACAGGTGAGACTTATGATTATAGCAGAAGGATTGCTTATTGGTATTACCGGTGTAATTGTTGGTACGTTGTATGGTATCTTAGTGATTTACTTAAATTCAGTTTCGAACGATGCGCCAGCGTTCCTAGATTTTTCTGTTCCATGGTTTAGTTTACTATTAGCTATAATAGGTGGCATAATATTTACACTGCTGGCCTCATGGTTACCTAGCAATTCTGCATCTCGAATACCAATTAAAGAAGCGATCAATTATGAATAGGTGGGAATCATCATGTCAGTAAAACATTCATTACTCGCCCTATTATACGAAAAACCAAGACACGGTTATGAGTTGAAAACTGGATTCGAGGAAATGGTACAAGGAATGTGGCCACTAAATGCAGGCCAAGTATATACAACATTAGATCGACTGGAACGAGATGAGCTCGTTGAGACACCAGGTCATGACAAGAAAGATCGCAAGCTTTATACGATTACGAATGCAGGGAAAGAAGAATTATGGAGTTGGTTAGAAGAACCGGTTGGGAGGTCCTTATTTAAGGATGAGTTTTACTTTAAGTTTCTTTGTGCGAATCAAGTTTCCTATGAAAATAGACAAAGCATGATTAAAAATCAGAAAGAAACGATGATTAGAGATATCCTTCATTTAACACACTTAAAAAAGCAATTATCCGGCAAAGAAAATGAGACCATGAAAATGTTAATAGAAGGTGCCCTTCTTCATCTGGATGCAGATATCAAATGGTTGGACATGATTGCGGAGGTTTAACTGGAAAAACCCTAATTAGATTTAGGGTTTTTTTATTGGTTTTGGGGACTATAAGAAAGAGTTTATGGAAGGTAAGGTGAACAAATTGGCGCTTTCAAAGCTTCAAAGACATATGATTTTCAATATCATTATTATTGTTATACCATGGCTAACTTTAATGCTATTAGGAAAGAAAAATATAAAACGTTACTCAGTTGCTGGAATATTTATCGTAGTATTTGAGATTATTAATCATATGTATGGAAAAAAGAAAAATGGTGGGCATTTTACTCCAAGCCGCGCAATTTCCTAAAGGATGAATTACCTTTCTCAATAGGTCCATACGCACCTTTATCGATGTGGCTTCTCAAATTTTCATTTGGTAATTTTAAATTGTTTGTATTACTAAATGTCATCTTTGATGCCTTATTTACATGGCCGATTATGAGTATCTTAAAAAAGATAAAGATTATTCGCTTAAAAAATCTTAACAAACCTCAATTTTTCCTATACATACACTACAAGGCATATTTACTTTATGGGCTACAGTATTTGGTGGAAAAGTTTAGAAGTGGTAAATGGGATAGCGCTAAGTCTTAACTTAGAAAAACCGAACTATTCTAGAAGGTAGTTCGGTTTTTCTAATGGGTTTCAATGGGGAATCAATACCGTTCTACAAGTTTTGATGGCGAAGCTTTTACATCTAATTGTAACTTTGTATAACCCATATAGGTTAGTACAATCATTCCAACCAAGAATGCTACAAAGTAAGGAGATACGATGTCACGAATTACCCCTGTGAGGAATGAGCTTGTAATAATCCCTACTGAATTTGCCGCAGACAAAAGACCAAAGGCACGTCCATGCCCGTCTGAGGAAACAGCATCTGTTACAGCTGTTGCCATGGCAGGCATCATAATACCGAAAAAGAAACCTAATAATAGCATAGAAGCAGTTAAGGCTAGAAGGGTACTAAAGATTAGAAACATACTAATCGCCATACCAAACAGGCCAAACATCATTCGCTTAACAGGACTAAAACGGTTGATGAAAAATAGGGAAGACGATAACAATGTACCTATCCCCATAAAGCTGAAGAGAATACCAGTCGTTGCTGTAGAAAGCCCTTGTTCAACCGTTAAATATGGTACCTCATAAATAACTACACCGTGGATATACATAACCGCAAAGGCGGAAAGAAAAACAATCTTTAAGTTTGGTAAAGTTATTGCCTTTCGAATATTTATTTGGTTCTGCTTTTGCTTAGAAACTACGATAATCCCTTGTCTTTCTTTTAAGAAGTAACTTGCATAGATTGCAATGAGAAATAGTAAGGATCCAATGACAAAATAGGTGTTGGCATAGCCGATTGTCGCACCTAACTGCCCCCCGACAATAGGAGCGATGATGGCAGCGGTTGTAGCTAATATGGCATTAATAGCCATGTTCTTTCCTTGTTGACGACTGTTATTAGCGTACCCAGACAGTAATGCTAATGCGGAAGGGAGTAAAAATGCTAACGATAGCCCATTAATCGTTCTTAACACTAATAAGTTCATAGCGCTAGATGCGAGACCATGCAGTATAAACAGTGATCCGGATAAGAAAAACGATACAATAATAAACCCCTTTTTCCCAAAACGATCAGATAAAGGACCGGCAATTAGGTTTCCAGTTAGATTGGCAAATGACGCAATACTCAACATTATCCCAATAAATACACTAGTTGCACCTAGCGAGGATGCGTATGGTGCGAAGATTGGACCTTGGATACTCATGACAAGTCCCATGAAAAACATGATTATGAAGATGTGTAATTTATACATTTTGTTTTCACCTCAAAAACAATTTATGCATTTGATGGACAATTAAGACGAGCTTTTTCATGTTGGTCACTTAAAATTGGATATAAATGGTATAATGTCTGTGGGAGATGATTTATGCTGGTGGAAAGTTAGACAAGATTCTAGTGCCAAATATTTTTTATCAAGGAAAGTGAGAGCGAGTTTTTCCAAAAGACATCCTTGCATATACATATTGTATAAATAAAGGGGGATTGTTTAATGAGTAGTATCATAACCAGCTCGATGGTAGAAACACGTAATAGACTATTGGAACTAATTGAACCATTAAGCTTCGAGGTGTTTCATAAGAAGCCTGCAAGTGATAGGTGGAGCATTGCACAAATTTGTCATCATCTGGTACTTGTAGAGCTAGCAACCGTAAAGGCAGTTAAATGGGGTTTAAAAGAAGATGAGGAAATGAGTACAGAACGAAAGAACATTATACATATACTCGATCGTTCAAAAAAGTTCTCAGCACCAAAGGTTGTAATCCCATCAGATGAAGCCTTTGAAGTAAAGGAAATCATTTCGATGCTTTATAAATCTAGAAAGGAACTACTAGAACTTATTGACTCTATTGAATCTCCAGCAATGTTAAAAGAGAGGGCCGTTATTCATCCAGCGTTCGGACAATTACCATTGGATCAATGGATTGAAGCTGCACCTTTACATGAACAACGTCATATAGAACAAATTAGAGAAATGCTATAGAAAGAAATGGGATTGCATTCGTTTAGCAATCCCATTTTTCTTTACGAAACGCTAGTCATTTCTTCTCTAACCTGCGTATTCAAACGCGCAATTTGTTTAAGACCTGCATTCATCATGGTAAATATAAATATCCAGGCAATAACAATTAGTAAGATATATAGGAAGTTGAACTTTTGTAAAAAGTATAATGGCATATCCCATATAGAATGTAGAATCACCGGGACAGCAAATAGCTTAAGAAACTTCATGTCTCTTAGATGATCTGCCTTTAATGGGTTGCTTTCCTTCACATAAACTAATGCAGCACCCGAAATGGCAGCCCAGACAACATGTGTACCAATCCCAGTCCATGCGCGCTGGAAAATAACTTGCAACATGGTCCCGTCCCCAAACATCATTCCAAAGCGAAGCGCATACCCGGCAGATTCAAAAGCAGCAAATCCAGCCCCGATAGCAGCTCCGATTAGAAGTCCATTTAAAATAAACTTTGGATTTAATTGTTTAATAAAGTAAACAATGATAATTAATTTTCCAACCTCTTCGACAACACCGACAATAATGGCCCCCATATAATCTAATTCTCCGACAGGCAGGAATGAAAAGAGAAGAAGCGTGACTACTAAAGACGCAGCCCCACCAACAAATAACATCTTAGCAATCTCATAGAAACTGATATTTCTAGGGGCATTAGATTCCCAGAAGAAGATTAATAGAGAAAAAGGCACTGCAAAGGCCCCGATAATAATCAGTCCAGGTAATGCGTTACTATTTTGAAAAGAAAAAGTCGAGATATATAAAAGTATATAGGTTATTGCAAGCAGTAAAAATACACGGGAGAATAACCAGGGCTTCGGCCAAGAGGTCGAAATATCTTTCTCCTCTGGTGTAGTCGTTTTGGTACCTGAAATAAAAATAGCTTCACCTTCATCTTTCGAATGCTTTCTAAATACAGTAGAAAACAAATCTCGTAAATTTAAATCAATATTCCCTTGTTCCCCAAGCATCGCATTAACTTTCCCAGTGGCGTTTAGGAAGGTATCTTTTACAGAATCTTGAATGCTCTTCGGTGATTGTTTTCTTTCACTTACTGGTTCTTGTTGATTGGATTCTTCAGCTTGTATACGTACCTTTGCACCACAAGAAGAACAGAAGTTACTTCCATGGACAAGCTGTGTACCACATTCCGAACAAAACATGATGTCCCCTCCAAGTAAAGTAGGATATTATACCTATAATCATACACTATGATGAGCAGGGGGAGAAGGTAATTTTATGGTAGAAGTGTTTGATTGGTTGGAAGTCATTTGCCATGGAGTCGGGTCGCGCGTTGGGAAGCAATAGTAACGCGAGAGATCAGGAAGATGAGCGAGAGTTAATGAAAGCCGCGTCTGATTTAGAATAGTCACGCAGGTTATCATGATCTCGCGCGAAAGTTATATTCTGGCGTAGGAATACCAGGATGCCGCGCAAGATTTTAGTAAACTGTCGCGAGAAAGCTTAAGAGCCGCGTGAGAATTACACCGTGCACACCGTATCCAGCAAGCGACGTTAATCCGCCTCACAGGAACGATCTTATCTATGATCAACCACCTATATCTGTACATAAACAACTTCTTTGATAAATATATAAGTATTTGAAACAATATAATTAGGAATTAGAAAGGAGTATGGATATGAAAGTATTCTTAATTGGTGGGAATGGTCAAGTTGGGAAGCATATGGTCAACCTCTTGCAGGAAAGTGAAAAACATGAGCTAACAGCGATGGTCCGTAGTGTGGAGCAGGCGGCACAATTGAAGGAATCAGGGGTTAAGGCAGTGGTTGCAGACCTTGAAGCTAATGTGGATGAGCTTGCAGAGGTGATGAAGGGTTCTGATGCTGTTATATTCACAGCGGGTTCTGGTGGGAAAACTGGTCCAGATAAAACATTATTAGTTGATTTAGATGGTGCAGTAAAATCGATGGAAGCAGCTGAGAAGGTTGGTGCTAATCGTTATCTCATGGTAAGTGCTTTCAAAGCCGAAGATCGAGAATCTTGGAAGGATAGCCCGATTAAGCCATATATGGTTGCCAAGCATTATGCGGATCGTATGCTAAGGGAGAGCAGTTTAAACTATACTATTTTCGGACCAGGTCTTTTGCTTAATGAACCAGGTACAGGAAAAATTGATGTGAATAATAATATCAAGAAAACCTCGATTTCTAGAGAGGATGTTGCAAGAACAGTTGTAGCGGCTTTGGATAAAGAGAACACATACAGAAAGACGATTCACTTAATGTCAGGTGAATGCACAATTGAAAAAGCGCTAAATCAAATTTCATAGCTTTTATTTTGTATAGCTTAAGAGTCCAATCTTGAGCTATATTTTTTCCCACTATTTACTCCTAATCTGTTATAATGATAAAAATTTCAAATGATTAGGAAGAGTGAGACCCTTGTCCAATAAAAATAGAACGGCAAATTATAAAAAGTGGATGCTTCTTCTTGGATTTCTTTCCGTATTAGGCGTGTCAGTGAAAGCTTTTTATGATACCAATGTTTTTAAGGTGAATCATGTAAATTTCCAAACTAGTAAGATACCGAAAGACACGGAAATTACTATTCTACAAATTAGTGATGTTCATAATAAAGTTTTTGGTGAAGGTAATGATAGAATACTAGAGAAGGTAAAGGAGATAGATGCTAATATTATTGTGTTGACAGGTGATTTAGTGGATAGAAGCACTGAGGATCTAACGAGCATTTTTTCATTTGTTGAAGGATTAACAGCCATCAACGAAAGTGTGTATTTTGTTAGTGGTAATCACGAGTGGGATAATAAGTATAAACAAGAGTTATTGGCTGGATTGGAACAGCGGAAAATAACTATCTTGAATAATAAAAATAAAACATTATCTATCGATGGAACAGAATTAAATCTTGTTGGACTGGACGATGAATCGACTAACCATGAAAATCTTGATCTGGCATTTGAGGAGGTCGATGAGGATATATATACTGTGTTGCTGTCTCATTCACCAGGGGTTGTTGAAAGCTATGATAGGATTCCAGCTGATTTAATACTTAGCGGGCACACACATGGCGGTCAAATCAGACTTCCTATCATCGGAGCTCTTGTTGCTCCAAATCAGGGATATTTTCCAGAATACGATAAAGGGGTATTTGAACTAAATGCCAATCAATATTTATATATTGATAGTGGACTAGGAACCAGTGTGGCGCCAGTGCGGTTTTGGAATCAGAGTCAAATAAGTTTGATTAAGGTCTCGGGAGAGTAAAAATTGGAGAAGGGAGGATTAGCTAAGTAATAGCAATCCTCCTTGTTATTTTAAAGTAATTGCATGGTAGTAATACAAGTGTTGTCTCCTTCGAATGTGGAGATTTCAGATGTTGCCGTTTTCCCCTTATGCTTGATCGAAATTTGAAGGTTCTTCTCACGTGGAAGCCATAGGTCGATAAAGCCATTTTCAAAAGATGTCACTGTTTCATCCAAAATTATATTTCCATCCGTATCCTCAATATAAACCTCGAAATCTTCTTCTACTAGTTCACCCTGACAACTGGTTAAACTATGGATTTCGCAAGGATGTGTTGTTTCGATAAAAGGAGCAATTGAAACAAAAAACTCATCTTCAGGTAATTCATAAGTCTTTTTCTCATTATTACTATTCGTAACAATTAGCTCATGCGAAGTGATCGAAGCGGATACGTCTTCAAAGCTACCTACCGTATAATCATGAACGATTTCTTTGATATCTTCGGCTGATTTCCGGGATTCTGTATCATCACAACCGGTTATAAGAAACAGTATTCCAATGATAGAAAACAAGAATTTTTTCACCAATAACAACTCCTGTATGTAAACTTATTTGATTGTATTTTACCATAATGCGTAGATGAAATAAGTCATGTCACGGAATGTTCGAAAAAAGATAGCTCATAGCATACAGCTGTGAGCTTAGGCTTATATATTTACATAGTATTTTTCACCTAGAATTTCCTTTTCTTCATACCTAGCAGTAGCAAGCTCGTTCATTACATATGATGGAAGGTCCTCTGGCATTACATCATACATTACTTCAATTTCTTTTGCAAAAAGAAGTTTTTCTTCCTTAAGTAGATGAGATAAGTGAGGCTGCTTCTTTGGTGTTGGTTCTTCATCAAGCACTTGGGTTAGTCCCGCAACATAGTACTCAAACGGGCGACCACCTACGATTTTAACTCCTTTATTTTCTTCGTTCACCACAATAATTGTTGGGAATCCTCTAGCACCAAGCTTTCTAGTTAAAGCAAAATCTTCGAGAAGTAAATCATGACCTGTTTGGTCACGAGCTTCTTTCACAATAGCATTACCATCAAACTCCAAATGATTAATAATTTCTAGTAGAACGGATTCTTCCCCGATATTTTTATTAAATGCAAATAGTGCTTCTCTGGCGCGACGTAAGTATTCGAATGCTCTTTCATCCCCGTGATGCTTCTGAATGATTTTAAAAACTCGAGATGGTGGGAAAGATGATTGAACCGGATTGTCAATCATTAGGGAACCATCAATCGGCATACGACTATGTTCCCCAACTTCTCTCCAGTGCCCAGCAACATCTGCTGGTTTAAATATTCCATTGGCTGGATCAATCGGGCCATCGTGCCACTTCTCGAGTAGGCCTCCCATAACGGTATGAAAATTAAAATAATGACCATACTGTTTCATCAAACGCCTAAGAGTCGGCTCAATTGCCCAGCAGTGTGAGCAAATTGGATCTGTCACATAATATAGATCGATTGTTTTGTTTGGTTGATTGAAATCAACTAGCTGCATTTCTTCTTCACCTGCCACTCCGCAAACTCCTGTTTCCATATCACAAATCATATTATTTCGTTCCATGTCGCTAATTCTCCCCTAAGATTATCGAATTGTTTTTAATGCTGTTGACCATGCAATCACTTCATCTAATAACTTGATAACAGTTTTCTGATGGAATGGTGCTGGATTGAATTTACTCATATCTTGGAAATCGGTGAATAGGTTCATAGCCACTTGAGTACCTACAGTAGCTACTTTTGGTACGGACAAAATTAATCTTAAGTCATTGGCTGCCGAAACACCGAGTGTTGAACCATAGCTTACAATTCCAGCTGCTTTATTATTCCATTCTTGATATAAGTAATCGATTGCATCTTTCAGTCCAGAAGTAATACCTTTGTTGTATTCTGCTAGTACAAAAATAAATCCGTCTAGTGAATCAATTTTATCAGACCAAGGCTTGGCTTCTGATGCTTGATAATCACGTATCATAATAGCGGTAATAGGTTCGTTAAACTTCGGTAAGTTGTAGTCCTTGATATCGACAAGTTCAAAATCTGCATCGGTTCTTTTCTCAGCAATCGATTTCACCCATTCTGCTACTTGTAGATTTACTCGCGAATCCCTTGTACTTCCTGTAATAATACCTATTTTCATCATTTGAATTCCTCCTAATTACTAAAAGGTTCTAACTGGCTGGTAGAACCTTTTGTTTGCTCCTTATGGTTATCATAGTGGATAATGAAAAACATAAACACCAATACTTTGAGAGATATGTTGTATATCCAACACATTTGGGAAACTGTCGGAAAAGTAGGAGGAGGTTAGACATGACCCAACCGAAAACAGATCCTAGAATTTTACGCACTCGAAAGTTAATCATGGATTCTTTTATAGCGTTATCTAGTAAGAAAGAATTTAAAGATATAACGATTAAAGACATTACATCAGAAGCAATGATTAATCGTGCAACATTCTATTATCATTTTGAGGATATTTATGACTTGTTAGATAAGGCATTATCTGAGGTGTTATTTATTAATTTGAATTGCCAAACCTATGAAGATAGTGATCTAAATGAAGAAACATTGGTTAATCTATTTAAAGCGATAACGGATTTTCAATTATCCTTATCTAATCGTTGCCATCGGGGCTATGAAGATACGATCGCTAGAATCATTCGTGACCAATTAGAAGTTATTTTTCTACGAATGCTAGAAAGAGAGCGTCCGAAAGTTGATATAGAACAACTGAAAGTACCTGCAACAATGTTGAGTTGGGGGTTGTATGGCGCGTCGGTAGAATGGGGAAGGAATCAATCTGTTACACCTGAGAAGTATATAAAGTCGGTAGGTCCTTTTCTGCAGGGCGGGTTAGTTCGAAGTTAAGGTTAATAGGCATGGATCCTAATTGGAGAGGTGATGAGTTGGTTTCATCACCTTCGTCATGTTGAGAAATGGAGAATATGAACAACCTTCCTCTGACAAGAAAAAAACTGTAGAATTAATACATATGTAAAAAGCATTCACCTCAATCTTGAGTGAATGCCCTCCACATACTTATTATTTTAATCCACCTTACTAGTTTTAATTTTCTGTCTAGCTATGATGTATAATATAAAGCTTACTAGGAAGATGATTGGAATCCCTTGATACCACTCATGACCATTCTGGAATAATATCGTTTCTTCTGGTAATAAGTATTGGAAAGGATTAATCCATAGAATTGGGTCCCATGTAATCAATGTATTTATCCCATATCCAATCACTAATGTAACTAGGACAGCGAAAGTTGTAGCAAGTGTATTTTTGATAAAAAGGCTGTAGAGTATCGTTAGTGCGATGACAAATAACATAGTTAAACTGACAACTATTAAGGCAATAGTTATATATTCGGTAAGAGTCATAAAGTTAATCTCAGTATCTTTTTCCATAAGAATCGGATAATGGAATTGTCCTTTATCACCAAAAATTAAGCCTATCAAATAGTTAGCTACAATCATTATTAATGTTGTTAGGATATAAAGAATGATAGAACTACTAAATTTACTCGTAATAATATCGGTACGCTTTAATGGTTGTGTAAACAAAAGATTTATGGATCGGCTTTCAAATTCTGATGACATTGTCTCACCGATTAACAGTAGAACTAAGAGGATAGCTCCGTAGTTTACAAATAAATCTACTACTTGTTTCATAAAGTTTGGTAAAGCCAAACTGTAAGTCTCATGTTCCGGAGGAATATTCTGAGCCAGTAGCTCTTGGTTCAAGGCAAGTTTATGATTGATTTCTTGATAGGTTAGGGGGTGATCCCCTTTTGCTTCCTTATATTCGAGTATGATAGTTAGGAACTCGTTTTCTAAATTTAGCTTCACTTGCCAGTCATCCGAACCAATATTCGAGCGAATATTATATAATATATCAATGGACTTACTGTTGAGAACAAGTTTGTTCATTTCTTCTTCATTTTCAGGATCGGCTTCTACTATGCCATTATGCATCTTGGAATTACTAAAGCCAACCTCTAACCACTCATCGACTTTTTCTTGCTCCTGTTTTTCTATGTAGGATTGAAAGATTACATTCCGAATGAACAAAAAGGAAATAGCCAGTATGACTCCAATGATAATATACAAGAATTTTTTACTAAACAGTGTTTTCTTTAACTCAAAGCCCAATAATCTCATGAGGATAACTCCTGTTCAAATAATTCTCGGTATCGTCTTTCGGCTCCAATCTTCTGGTTTTCAATGTCCTGAATAGTAATATCGTTTTGATTTAAATGATTAATGACTGTTTGGATTTCAATCATTTTCTCTTCCAGTTCAAGTTGATTTTGGTTATTTATGGTAAAGGGTATTTTCTGTTCAGATAAAATTTTCTTTGCCTTTTCTGGGTTATTAACGGTCATGATATAATTTTTGGTTGAAAAATCCTGAAGTGATTCTTTTAATAACGCACCATCCTTCATGAAATAGATGATGTTGGTCAGACGGTCTATTTCATCTAGGTTATGAGACGATACAATAATGGTCGTCCCTTCCTTGTATAATTCAAGTAAAATATTCCGCATATTGATTGCACTTGTTGGGTCCAGTCCATTTAAAGGTTCGTCCATTAGTAATAATTTGGGCTCATTGATTATAGCCATTGCTAATAATAAGTGCTGCTTCATCCCAAGTGAATAATTACGTACTCTTTTCTTTAAGTAGCTTTCCATACCTACTCTTCTCGCTACTTCTTTGATTTTTGTAAGGGGTAACTTTTGGATAGTACAGATGAATTTTAAATGGTCATATCCTGTTAGATTTCCATATAAAATACGATTATCTTGTAAATAGGAAACATCATAAAATAGGGATGCATCTGTGTATTTCTTTCCTAACAGCTCTATTTTTCCTTCCGTAATAGAAAGTAGATTTGTCATACAGTTTAGCATTGTTGTTTTACCGGAACCATTTGGTCCGACTAGGGCTATAATTTGCGGGGATTCGATTTGAACATCGATTCCCTTTAGTACAAGCTGCTTTTTATAACGCTTTTTTAGTCCTTTTACTTCTACTATCATATTTACACTCCCAATCTACTAATTACTTTTTCGATACTGTATAACAGATATAATATAGGTGATTAGCAATAAGGCTACACTTGAGATACTCAAGGAAACCATTCCATTCACATAAGAAATATTAAAGTTTTCCATTGTAAGGGCTAGTTCATTTGTTAAAACGTTAAAAACAGAAAAGTACTGAAAAGGTATATAGTGAGCAATAGTAGAAGTCACAAGTTCTTTACTCATGCCAATCCCAATCAATAATATTCCAAGAGTTAGCCCTGTTGTGATTAATGATCGTTTCGTCAAAATAGAGAAGAGGATTAGGATAGAATAGCAAAAAATTAGAATGAGTAGAAACAGACTGCTTGCTTTTAGAAGAAATGTACCCATTCCCATCAACGTGAAAGTCCTCTCTTCGCCATAGATTAGAACTGGATAATCCCAATCGCCTATTCGGTCGAATAATCCCCCTACAATGATGGAAAATGCTATTATACTAATGAGCGTTATGGAGCTGAACACAATAGTAGTTAAAAACTTACTTGCTAATATTTTGTCTCGATGTATTGGTTGCGTTCTAAGTAGATGGATTGGACCGTTTCGACCTAGTCCTTCCTTTGTTACGATATCACCAAAGAGGAATAGGAAAAATATGACCCCGACGAATCCGAACGATATTTCAAATAATCGATAAAGATAATGGATACTGCTTGATGAATATTTGATGCTGTTTTTTCTGAATGTTTCCATTATCATTTCTGCTTCAGCGGGACTGGTGCTAATGACTTCCTTATCATAAAGTGTTACATAAGAAAAATGTCTATCAACTGGTAATAGAGGAGTTATTTCATTATTCTGCATCCATTTACTTATTGCAACATAGGTATCCAATGTAAATAATGTTGGATGACTGAAGGTGTGGGTTTGACCATTGTATCGCATACTACCCGCATCTGCTTCTGCTTCATCAATTTCTTGCTGTAAGATTGCTTGCCAATTTTCATCGTTATACAATTCTAATTTATTTTGTTCTCCCACTAACCACTCCTCGTAAAACGTGATGTTATTTTTCAATTCTGTCGCCTCTGCGCCTTCAGCGGTTTTTAATGTTTCTCGTTGCTTATTCAGGTCTTGTTCAGTAAATTGTATGGTACTCTGTATAGATTGAATCTCATCTTCAATGCGGGTTGTATTGACATAGGTGAAGGCATAAAAACCGATACAGAAGAGTATAAGTGCTACAATTAAAATTCGGGCAAAGTTAGATCTTCCTATTTTTTTAAATTCGAATAACATTAGTCGAAACATTAATTCACCTCCGATTTGATGCGTTATTGAACTCTGAGAGAAAATGCATAGTATGCTTGGCCAGTATAATAGCCATCCCATTGTAGCTTCATAGAATAATAGTACAATCCTTCTTCCATTGGCGCTGTTATTTGATAATCGGTCGCCTCCACAGTCAGTTCTTCATTTCCTTTCCATAGCTTTAGTTCTGAAATGTCTGGAGTATAGATTTCTTTTGATTCAGGGATGCTATCTGTTGTTATAGATATCTGGAATACATCACCTGGTCTAACGCGCAATGGGGGAGGGTTTGACGATACAACTTCCTGTGGTGGATTAGGGGTAAGTGAGCAGAGACTTTCCTCCTTTAAGCACCAGACGTCTTTATAGACTGGACCGGCAATATCTCCAGCTATAATATCAATCATTGGTAATCTTATTTCTTGATTGGAATTTTTGGATTCTGGTACTTCTTTTTTACTGGTTTCTTCATTGGAACACCCTACTAATACAGCAAATACTAATAGTACGATAGCAATTAAACGTTTTGACATTTGTTTATCTCCTCGTTAAATAATTTAAACAGTTATGGATTTTATACATAGCTACTTCGATAGAGCTATATAATTGGAAATACAATGAAACCAAAAAGTAACATTATTGTAATATAATACATTATATTCTGAAGAATTAAAATGATAAAATATAATATTGCAGATTTTTTCTTTTAATTTCTGGATTTGGGGACAAGGGACCTGTCCCCATGTCCCAAATTTGATATAATTGTAAGTGTTATTCTTATTTTTGGAGGTTATTATGGATTTTGTGAATGAGTGGATTTCGACATTTGATTTACCTGCTCGAGTCGATGTTATTCTTGTAGGGTTGATTAAGATAATGATCATTGGGTTGATCTGTTTGATTGCAAACTTTATTACGAAGAAGGTTGTTGTTAATGTTGTCACCCGAATTATAACGAAAAATAAAATTACCTGGGACAATGTATTGTTGGAGAGAAGAATTTTTCAAACCTTGTCGCATATTGTGCCGGCGATAATCATTTATTTTGCATCAGAAATTAATGAATTTGAGGATTACCAAACGATTATCCAGAGATTATCGGTAACCTATATCATTATTATCGGCTTAATCGTTCTAACAAGATTATTAAACGCTGTCAATGATATTTATCGGACATTTGAAATTTCGAAGACTAGGCCAATCAAAGGCTATATTCAGGTAGCAAATATTGTTATTGTAGCAATTGGTGCTATCCTCATTATTGCGAATCTAATTGGAGAGAGTCCATTTATTTTGCTTGGTGGAATTGGTGCACTTTCTGCAGTTATTATGTTGGTATTTAAGGATTCAATTTTAGGATTGGTTGCTGGTATACAGCTAACTACTAATGATATGGTACGTGTTGGGGACTGGATTGAAATGCCGAAGTATGGTGCTGATGGTGATGTAATAGATATTACGTTAAACACAATCAAGGTGCAGAACTTCGATAAGACGATTACGATGATTCCAGCGTATGCACTTGTGTCTGATTCTTTCATCAATTGGAGAGGTATGGTTAACTCCGGTGGAAGAAGAATTAAGCGCTCAATATTTATTGATAAAACGAGCATAAAATTCTGTTCTCCGGAAATGATTGAAAAGCTAAAGGAAATACAACTCCTAAAGGAACATATAGAGACTCGAGAAAAGGAAATAGAAGAATACAATGAAACACATAATGTGAGCAGGACCAACCCTGTCAACGGAAGGGCGCTTACAAATATTGGTGTGTTTCGAGCATATATAACGAATTATTTAAAACACCATCCAGGAATACATCAGGAAATGTCATTAATGGTACGGCAGTTAGCTCCAACAGAAAATGGCTTGCCGTTAGAAATCTATGCTTTTAGTAATGATACGGCTTGGGCAGTTTATGAATCAATTCAGTCCGATATTTTTGATCATCTATTTGCAGTTGCATCAGAGTTTGGGCTAAGAGTATTCCAAAATCCAACCGGGAATGATATGCGCTTTATTGCGGGTGAAATGACAAGGGAAACCGGAGTTCGGGAACCTTTACAATAAAAAATGGGGATAGTCCCTCCTTATAGATACTAAGGAGAAGGGCTATCCCCACTTTGTTTTTCGTTGACAGTAAAGTATTCTTTTAATTCATCCTCTGCACTAGTTTGCGTCAGAGGTACATCTGCCCGGTAGGCTGCACGACAAATTACATGTGCAGCAACTGGTGCAGTTAGAAACACAAAAACTATTCCTAGAATTAGTCGGATGCTGAAATACCCCTCTGAAATAAGAAAATAAAGCAAGGTTCCGATTAGGATAAATAACACTCCAACAGTTGAGCTTTTAGATGCCGCATGGGAACGGGTATAAACGTCCGGTAATCGAACTAACCCAACGGAACTAATTAAACTGATTAAGGTTCCAAGGAATATAAGGACCCCAGCTATGACCTCAGCGCTTTCGCTCAATGACAACACCTCTTTCAATAAAACGAGCAAATGCAATCGTTCCAATAAAGGATAGAATACCAATCAATAAGATTAATTCAAAGAATGCATGTGTATTCATATACACCGAAAAGATTGCAATCCCCGCAATTAAATTAATGCCGATAGAGTCCAATGCCTGCACACGATCAGCGCTCGACGGCCCTTTTACGACACGGAAAATATTTAAAAGAACTGCACATGTTAAAATAACAAGTGATAAAATCATTAAGATATCAAACATATTTTCTTGTCACATCCTTAATTGCCCGTTCGAAGATTACCTGTGATTTCAATACGGAATCTTTTGATTCTGGTATGTCCATAGCGTGAACATAGAGACTTTTACCATCGGGCGTTACCTCCATGACCACTGAGCCAGGTGTAAGACAAATGAGAAGGGAAAGTAGGGTGATTTCTACATCTCCTTCTAAGTCCGTATCAATTCTAAAAATCCCAGGTGTAATATTGATTTTTGGACGTAGCACTTGCTTAATGACGACAAAGGCTGAGCTTAATAGCTCCCTTGTAAAGACAAACAACAGTTTAAATGCTGCCCATATAAATAGGGCATAAAAAGGCTTTTGGTAAAATCGGCGCATGAAAAATAGTATGATTAAGCCGACAATATAACCACTTAAAAAGCTTAGAAATCGCCATTCATCCTGGAAGAACATCCATAGGAAAGCAATAAATATATTAACTAATATTTGAAATGGCATCACTGCTCTTCCTTTCGTTTATAATTGCTTAAGGGATATCATTCCCTGCAAAGACAGCATCAATATAGATGCTAGGATCCATTAGCGCTTCTACTGCTATCTCAATATAGGAATTAATCATTTCTGGTCCTATCCCAAGTAAGACTGTTAAGGCGGTTAACACTGCAATAGGGAGCATGACACCTCTTGTAGTACCTTTTTCGTCTTCCTCACTGATGATAGTTTCACCCCAAAAAGCATTCATAAATATTTTCATGACAGAATATAGAATCATTAGGCTCGATAATAGACCAATTGCCCCCAACCAGTAAAACTCGGCTTCAAAGGCACCTCTTGTAATAAAAATCTTTCCTATAAATCCACTTAAAGGTGGGATTCCAATCAAGGATAGTGCTGCTATAAAGAACATCCATCCAAGTGCAGGATGATTTCGAATTAATCCACTCATCTCTTTTAAATTAGTTGTTCCAGTGAGATAAACAATGACGCCACCTATTAGGAAGATTAGTGCTTTGACAATCATGTCATGGATTAAGTAGTAGATAGACCCCAATGTTCCTGCATCTGTAAAGGCAGCAAGTCCAGCTAAGATAAATCCTGCCCCGATAATAACGTTATAGGTTAATATCTTATTAATATCCCAATAACCAACAGCACCAATTCCACCCAATAACATCGTAAGTGCGGCTAATATCCCGATCATAAGGTGGGTGATTTGCGGCTCATGATAGAAAATTAACGTAAACATACGAATAATCGCATAGATTCCTACTTTTGTCAGTAAAGCAGCGAATAAAGCAGACACAGGTGTTGGTGGAACACTATAGGAACCAGGTAACCAGTAAAATAAAAATAGTCCTGCCTTAATACCGAATACTAGTAGAAATAATATAGCAACTGTTGTCATAAACCCGTCTTGACCTGCCTCAGCAATTCTTACGGAGATATGGGCTAAGTTTAAGGTGCCAGTACTGGAATACATATAAGCAATTCCAATTAAGAAGAATGCAGATGATAATATATTGATAATGACATACTTCATCGTTTCGCGTAGCTGTTTCTTTTTTCCACCAAGTGATATGAGTACATATGAAGCCAGTAGTAACACTTCAAAAAAGACATAAAGATTAAATAAATCGCCTGTTAAAAATGAACCATTCACTCCAGTAATTAATAGCAGGAATAAAGAATAATAATAATGATTCTCCCGCTCCTTACCGATGGTCTTGAAGGAAAACATAACACAACAAAATGCAACAATACTTGTTGTTAAGACAAGTAATATCGAAAACATATCTGCCACTAAACCAATTCCGAATGGTGCCTGCCAGCCACCTAATTGTAAAGTCTGTATTCCATCATTTGATATTTGGTTCATGATAATGATGGTTATTCCAGCAACCACAGCTAAAACAATCACACTCAAGAGTCGTTGAACTCGTATATGATTACGTAAAAGTACAAAGATTAGCGCTGTTATTAATGGCAAAATAACAGGCCAGATAAGAAGGTTATTCATGTTCATTTCCCCTTAAGTTGTTAAAGTCATCGGTACCATGCTTTTTATAGGTTCGATAGCTTAACACGAGCAAGAATGCTGTGACAGCAAAGTTAATCACGATAGCGGTCAATATTAATGCTTGTGGTATAGCGTCGGTAAAGTCATGATTTCTCTCTGATAAGAGTGGAGGCCCACCACTCTTCAGTCCTCCCATGATGATAATCATTAAGTTAATTGCATGACTAATCAGCGAGAGACCTAGGATAATTCTTAACATCTGATTCGTTAGAATTAAATAAGTACCGATGGTGAACAGTATTCCTATGACGATTGCCATTAATCCTTCCATTATAATTCATCCTCACTTATGCTAGTAATGATTGTGACAGCCGTCCCAATCACCGCAAGAGCAACCCCTACATCAAACAGTACGGCAGTTGCTAATTCTGTTTCTCCAAATATGGGTATATTAAAATATCCAAATGTTTGCTCTAAGAAATTATCGCCGTAAATCATTCCTGCTAGACCAGTAAAAATTGCAATTAATACACCAATGGCTGCCATTTTTTTATAATCAATTGGCAGGTTCTTCTCTATCCTCTCAATATCAAAGGATAGGTAAAGCAGGACGATTCCTGCGGCTGTCGTTAATCCACCGATAAAGCCACCACCTGGAAAATGGTGTCCTGCCCAGAATAAATCAATGGAAAAGGTGAATATAATCACGGCAGCTAATTTCGTTACCGTATTTAAAATGACATCATTCGGTTTCAGCTTCATCGGTATCACTTCCTTTTGAGCGTAGTTTAATTAATGTGTAGACACCAATTCCAGCAATAAATAGTACAGCTATTTCTAGCATCGTATCAAAGCCTCTAAAGTCTACCAGTATTGCGTTGACAATGTTTTTTGCTCCTGCAAGCTCATAAGCATTTTCAAAGAACTCTGTTATTGGTGTAAATAGCTTATGCCCAGTAGCTACCAATGTCAGGATGGTAACCGTAACTCCGACAAGGATAGATACGATAAGGTTTGTCAATTTGAATTTCACTTTTTCAACCTTTTTTCCGAGCTTTGGTAGATGGTAAAAACATAATAAGAATAATGCGGTTGTAGCTGTTTCTACTACCATCTGGGTTAAAGCTAAGTCAGGTGCTCTAAAGATAACAAATAACATGACAACAAGATAACCTACCGCCCCTAGTGAAACAATTGCCGTTATTCTGTTTCTGGTAAATAAGGTTGTAAGTGCTGCGACTATCATTGCCAATAATATGCCAACATCATAGATCGTTACATAGGCATAATTTGAAAAATCAAAGTCTATTGCATTCAATGTAATTAAAGCAAGCGCTAGAACAGAAAATACAAAGACAAAGATATAAATTAAATAATGCCGGATAGACCCTGTCATGTATCGATTAGTAAAGGAAACAGATCTTTTCTCCATATTTTCTAAGCTTGAACTGTATAAGTAATTCAGATTCAAATTTTCTGGTAGAACACGGAAAGCGATATTCCACTTTTTAATCGATACAAACAACAGCAATCCTAAAACGATAACACCTATAGTCATATAAAGCTCTGGACCAAATCCATGCCAGGCAGTGATCTTAAATGGTTTCTCTAAGTCAGGAACGATTGATGCGATAGCCGGGTTTAATATATATTGACCTAAGATGTTCGGGAAAAAGAATATAAGAACAACTAAGCTACCAAGGATGATTGGTGGGATTAGCATTCCAATAGGAGCTTCATGTACCTTTTCCTTAGGAAGTCGATCTGGCTTGAATGTACCTAAAAACGGTCTAACCAATAAAATCATGCAATAGATAAACGTAAATATACTCGCAATCCATGCCAGAATTGGGCAACCATTAGCCAGCCACTCTAAACTGAACATATCAACTTCTGATGCTTGTAGCATTCCAGTAAAGAACATTTCTTTACTGAGAAAGCCGTTGAATGGAGGTAATCCAGCCATTGAAAGACTGCCAATTAACGCGATCGTAAATGTAATCGGCATGATAGAAAGTAATCCGCCTAATCTACGTATGTCACGTGTCCCTGTTTCATGGTCAATGATTCCGACAACCATAAATAATGCACCCTTGAAGGTGGAATGGTTGAATAAATGGAAGATGGCTGCAAATAATGCAAAAGCATAGAGCTGTTGGCTCTCACCGGGATTAAAATAAAATGCTGCAGAGCCTACACCAAGTAGACTCATAATTAATCCCAGCTGACTAATCGTAGAAAAGGCTAATAATGCTTTTAAGTCGGTTTGTCGGATGGCTCTTACTGAACCATAAAATAATGTAATAACACCTATCCCAACGACTAACCAGAACCATGTTGCACTTCCGCCAAAAATAGGTGTCATACGTGCAACTAAATAAATCCCTGCTTTCACCATCGTTGCGGAGTGTAAATAAGCACTAACAGGTGTTGGGGCCTCCATTGCATCTGGTAACCATATACTAAATGGGAACTGTGCTGATTTTGTAAAGGCACCTAGTAAGATTAGAAGTAGTGCTGGTATAAACAAGGCACTTTCTTGGATTAAGTCTACATTAGCAATCATTTCTCTTAGGCTGTACGTATCTGTAATCATCACAAGCAAGATTAGACCGGCTAGCATTGCGAGTCCGCCGAATACTGTAATAATCATTGCTTTTAATGCACCTTCACGTGATTTTTTGCGCTCATACCAATAGGCAATTAGTAAGAAGGAAGATACACTTGTAAGCTCCCAAAGGGTATATAGAACAAAGACATTGTCAGAACTCACAAGACCAAGCATTGCCCCCATAAATAGAAGTAAATAAATATAGAAATTGTGGAGTGCTTCTCGATTTTTATCCATATAGAAGATGGAATAAATAACAACTAAAGCACCAATTCCACTAATAATGAGCCCAAACATGAGGGCTAACCCATCCATATATATATCAAAATTAATTTCTAAGGATGGAATCCAAGGCATAGAAATTAAGATATTTTCTCCATTCGAAATAGAAGGTATTTGTAACAGTAAATTAATAAAAATAAATACTGGTACTAATACCACAAACCAGCCTGTATGGATTTTATGATTAAACGATCGATAGATAAATGGAACAACGATTGCTGCTATAAATGGTAATAAAATAGTAAAGTGCAAAAAACTCAAAACTTCCACTCCCTGAAAAAACACTTTTTTCATAAAATTAATGTTTTCAATTATTGGATTGACTGTATGAACAGCATAATGATATAGTCATACATAGTTTAATAATATCTTTAGTTTTTATTTATAAAGTTAGGATATATATTTTTAAAATTAAATGTATGGAATAACATGTATTAAGCTATACCAATTATGAAAAAACTACTTGTTCGACGGTGAGGTCGAAACAGTGTTTTTTAAAATTTCTTGAGGTGAATATATTATGGAAACGATAAAAGGTCGTATAGATGAAAGCATATTAGTATGTGTACACTACGGCCCAAATGGAGAACGTCTTATCAAGCGCGGCTGTAGCATAGCTAAAATGTTAGGGTGCCCGTTATATATTCTTACAGTTGATACGAAGCCCTTTGACGAGATGGACGCAGAAAAGACGTTTTATATTGATAGCTGGAAACAGCTAGCAGAAGACCATAATGCTACTGAGTTTATTATCAAAGATAATGAGAAAAGACCTGTTTCAAAGGTAATTGCAGAAGTTGCCAGAGATAAGCATGTATCTCAAATTATCCTTGGTCAAACCGCACAAAGCCGATGGGAACAAATTACAAAGGGATCCTTAATCAACACACTTTTACATGACATCCCATTTGTAGATTTGCATATTATTTCGGTAACACGCTACATCCGGAATGAAAATGGTCAGTTCCAGCGAGGAACAAGAGCCTACATCACAAAGGAAGGCGAGCAGTATCGTTTAAGCTTTAAACATTCTCCCGAAGTAGACTATGAAGGTATTTTCTTCAAAGAGCAAGGTACTGATTTTGATAATGGTATCTTCAAATTTATGAAAGACCGTGAAATGTTTAAGGTACGAGTAACCGATGGGATTGTTAAAGAATTGAAAAAGGTAGAAATGAATGTAGATTACGAGCATGAAAGTAAATCATAATAGTAACTCTCCTTCTTTAAGGGGAGTTTTTTTTCTGCAGAATTCCCTATTGTTTCCTGATTAACTAGTTGGGAATACTTATAAGTTAACATCGACCTTGATGAGTCTTTTTTCTTCCTCAGTAATTCCGATATACTTTAATGTTTCCGTTCGCGAGTTATGGTGGAACAGTGTCATTAAAATAGATATCGCTACACCCTTACGATATGCATGATAACCAAAGGTCTTACGGAGTGTGATAATCCCAATTTTACCTTCTACTCCAGCTGCTTTTGCTGCCTGGTTAATTACGCGATAAGCTTGTTGACGCGTAATAGGCTTGTTGTTTTTTTTCGAAATAAATAGGTAGTCTGTTTGTGTTAAGTGTCCATCCCCAAGATAACTAGCTAAACTGCTTTGCACCTTGCTATTTAAATAATAGGCTTGTGTTTCACCAGTTTTCTCATCCTGGACATAGAGAAATTCCTTAGCCTGTTGGCCATCCCAAACATCCTCTACTCTTAGCTCCAGTAAATCCTGACCTTTAATGCCTGTATTAATTCCAACTACAAACATCACATAATCTCTAAGCGAGCTTGCTTTTAATATATTTTTCATTTTATTTATTTTTGAGACGTCCTTAATAGGAACTACATATTCCATCGTTTTACTCTCCATTAATGTTACATAAAATAATTTTAGCATAGGTTTTGTAACATCAGCAATTCTGATGTATGTGACAGAATTGTGAACGGAAACTCATATACTATTTACTTTTTAATATTTGAAATCTAGATATAGTATTATCAGGTAATAAGAAACTATGAATTGAGTTTGTATGATACAATGAGAAAAACGTTTTTTAGTTACCGAGGGGGATTTTGCATGAATAATAGAAAGACAGAAGCTTGTCCAAAATGTGGTTCTAATGATTTAGGTAAAGGAGAGCATGCTGGTTATGCACTAATGACGCCGGTAAATAAAATGAGTTTTGGATCCAAAATTGAATATTTACTTTGTACAGATTGTGGTTACATTATAGAAAGCTATGTGAAAAAACCACAGAAATTTAAAGATACCATCTAGAATGGTAAAGTAGGTCAATAACCAAGCAAACTTGAGAAAGAAGGTTTTTTAGTGATTCGCACCATTCGTTGGCTATTTTACATGGCTGGTTTATTGATTTTTAGTTATGGGATAACAATTGCATTGAAGCTACAATATTTAGGTATACACCCATGGGATGTATTGAATGTAGCGTTATATGAAAGACTCGGCCTAACCATTGGTACGTGGGCAATCATTATCTCATTATTTTTAATTGTTGTTTCATGGTTTCTCGATAAGAGTTACATAAAATTAGGAACGTTCCTTAATGCTATCCTTGTGGGAGCATTTGTCGATATGTTTCTGTGGATTGATTTCCTACCAAATGCCACCCATACATGGGCAGATTATTTCATCATGATTGTTGGAATTATCGTGATGGGCTTTGGTGGAGGGTTATATAATTCAGCCGAGATCGGTGCTGGACCCCGGGATGGCTTCATGTTGTCAATCTCAGATAAGCTAGGAAAGTCTGTTGGATTAGTACGGATCGTTGTTGAATCGTTCGTGCTGGTCATTGGATTACTATTAGGTGGACCAGTATTCCTATTTACGTTTATTTTTACTTTTGTTCAAAGTCCTGTATTTGCATTCACATTGAAAAAATTTAAAGCAATCATAGTATTGCTGGATAAGCGGAATAATAAGAAAGAGTTTACCCAAACCCATACTAGTGCATAAAAATCCAAAGGTGAGTAATTCGCCTTTGGATTTCTTTTGTTTAGTAGGGAGGATTGATATGAATATGTCACTGATGCGCGTTATCAAATATATTTGGAGCGAGATTTTAGTGAAAAGGTAGCTGAACTTTATATTTCCTATTCCTTTTACTTATGTAAGTAACATATAATGGAACTAATTAAATTAGTAGAATATTGAGATAGGGGTGGTTCCAATTAATAGTTTATCAAGAATCATAGGGATAGCAGGAGGATTACTCAGCATAATCCTATGGACCATTTTTAACTTTTATAATCCATACGCCAATCAAGTTGAAGTCGATTCAATCATAATAACGTTTTTTATGTTATTACTTCCTGCAGCTCTAGCAATCATCGCCTTGATCATATCTAAACCGTTATTACTTTTATGTGCTTTTGTTTGGGCAGCACCCTTTAGTTTATATTTAGTATTTACACCAGGGGTATTTGCATTATTTGGAGTTACTTGTATGGTCTATCTGGTAAGTTTTCTATTAATTAAATTACCATTAACAAAATGATGTTATTGGAGGATACGATGAAAAGATTAGTAATCATGACTGTTGGTAAAACACATAGTAGAAAAACTACGTTTGCTAGACTGTTAGAACAAGAGCTTGGAAATTCTTTCGTCATGGATCAAGATAACCATGCGGAATTCATTAATACCTTAACTCCGTCAGTACAAATAAATTCCTGACTATAGATGTAGTCACGATTAATATCCAGATTTTCATAAAAAAATGTAAACGTGAAACCAACTTATTGGAAGGACGTATAAAGACATAGATAATCTGAAAGGGAGGAAGGGTATGACTGAATTTTATTCAAGGCATTTTCACCTTGAAAAAGTAAGTGAAGGCATATATGCGGCAATTGTAAAGGACGGCGGTGGAGCAATTGGAAATGCTGGGTTCGTAGATTTAGGGGACAAGACGCTAGTATTTGATACATTTCATACACAGCAAGCAGCAGAAGATTTGAGGGAAATAGCAGAGCACATTACGAATCAATCTGTTTCATGGGTCATTAATAGTCATTTTCATGGTGACCATATTAGAGGAAACCAAGTGTTTAGAGATTGTCAAATTGTATCGAGTCATACTACACTTGAGCAAATGAAGGAAGACCATACAGAAAGAATTGCTAAACAAAAAGCCGATTTGGATGGATTGAGGAATTATATTCAATCACTTGAGAATTCTTCAGAGTTCCAAAATAAGAATGATTAGTTTTCTAAAAGAACTTGAAATTTCACTCCCCAACTTAGAATTAGTTTTACCTCAAGTTACATTTACTCACGAATTTACCATTCTCGGATCAAAGTGTACTGCCAGAATCATGACGCCCGGTGGTGGTCATTCACCTTGTGATTCTTTTCTCTATATACAGGAAGATGACATTATTTTTATGGCTGACCTTCTATTTGTCGGTATGCACCCATCTTTCTTTAATTATTCCAACCCGCTACAATGGACAAATATTTTAAATGAGATCATGAAGCTCCCCATAAAAAATGCCGTACCTGGGCATGGATCAGTAGGAACGATAGACGATATTAACAAATTAAGGAACTACATAAGTGTTATGAAAAGTTTATCCAGAGAAAATATAAACGTTGATGAAGTTTCCATTCCTGATGAATACAGGGATTGGATTACCATAAATATTGATCCTCATGAACTATTTATTAGAAATTTAGAGACGTTAAGCAAATTATTAACTTAAGCTAACATCAAGCTCATATAACAAGGCAGTATCCCCTCTCAAAGTAAGGAAATCGTTCTCCCATTATAAATTCGAGGTGATGAATTGGATGAATGAGCCGATAGTTTTACCAACTATGATATTGATTTTAATTTTACTCTTATTGGTTATTCTGGTTGCTATTACAGTAGTTAACACTAAAAATAGAGCGATAAAAAATAACAGCAACGAAAAAATGGATATCGATGTTATAAAAAGAGTGAAAACCTTAGAAAAAGAAGTAGAAAATGTTAAGCAATCTATCAAAAGATGAGTCAATACTGCAAGTATCAATTTGAACTTCTATACAGTAAACCATAAGAAATTGCTCTGTATATAAGCTGAAAAAACTAAGGAATTAACGTTTCCAAATTTGGATAGGAGGACTAGTTCTATGAAATATATATCAAGAAATCATATAAACCTTGGTTTTCTATTCATCTTGCTATTTAGCATTTCACTAGTCCTGGGTAATTTTTTTTTATTATTTCTTCATATTTACTGGCGTATTTTTAATCTCGTATTTGATACTTGATAAAAAGAATTTGCGTTGTCCAAATTGTGGTGTATTTGAAAACCTCGACAGATTGATGTTTGCCAAAAATCATCTATTTCACTGTAGACAATGTGGAGAACAGCTAGTTGTAAAGTAATAGGTTCAACTTGATGAAAACACATATTATTGTATATAAAATGTGCTAATATTTAGTTACCTGGAAATTTAGGCTATAAATTTAAAGGTAATATCCTTATGAGGGGGTTGATAATATGTTGAATAATTTATGTATTGCCGGAATGAAGAGGGGGAATACGTTGAAAAATAAATAACGCAGTTCCCTATAGGATGAAAGGGGAAAAAATATTTGAATCAAACATTATTAATTATTGATGCCCAGCAAGAATTGATTGATGGAAACAAAGAAGTATGTGCTGTATACAACAAAGAGGAATTAATTGAAAATATCAATATAGTTATTGAAAAAGCAAAGAGTGGGGGTATCACTGTTGTCTTTGTAAGGGATCTAGATGTTGCAGAAGGTAAGGGGAAAGGTTTTCAGGTTCATGATCAAATCCACGTTCCTACAGGTGCAATGCTTTTTGATAAAGCTGCTACAAATGCCTTCCATGGGACAGGATTATTACAACATCTAAGAGCGCAAGAAATAGAGCATCTTGTTATGATGGGTTGTGCAACGCAACATTGTATTGATAGTGCAGTAAGAACAGCTACTATCTATGGTTTTGATGTTACACTAGTAGCTGATGGACATTCCACAACAGATAGTGTGGTATTGCATGCAGAACAAATTATTAAGCATCATAATGCAACACTACACGGTCACTATAATGTGGAACACTTTTCAGTGGTTAGAAGAACAGAGGAAGACTTATTCAACCCAACACATGATTCGTATAGGTAATATTTGATATAAAAATCCCAATTTCCTAGTAAAGGTCCAAGGAATTGGGATTTTCTAATACAATAGAGGGAAATTTTCATAAAGCTGAAAAGTAGAATGTTATAAAAGTATTAAGAAATTGTAAAAAGCGTACTTGTAAAATTATAGGGAATCATTTATGATAAAAATGTGTTCTTTAAAATGAACAAAAAGTTCTTTAAAGTGTGTAAGAATATTTTTTTACTTTTATCGTTCTCTTTAAAGAACAGGTGATATCTACTAATCCATTATCGATGTAGGTACTCGGCCATGCTGTGGGTGTATAACCTTAGACGCAAGTCGTCAAGAGTGTGGTGTGAGGGCGGGTTTGATGCCCATTTTATATTCAAGACAGGTATTAATTGAAACAGCTATAGCTTTAATTAATTTCGATACATAATAAAAAGGGGGAATAAGCATGAAGTGTCTAGTCGTTACGAATACAGATAGAATGATTTCACTATTTTTTATCCCACATATAAAACTCCTCCAAAAAATGGGGTATGATGTTTCGATTGCAACAGCCTTGCAGAATCCTCGTATGATGAAGGATGAGTTTCCTGAGATTTCACTTCATCATGTTCCATTTACTAGAGACCTCCATCCTATAAGAAATATGAAAGCCTATGCTGCAATCAAAAAACTGCTACAAGAGGGAAAATATGATATTGTTCATGTCCATACTCCGATAGCAGCTTTTTTAGTTCGAATGGCAGCTCCCAAAAAACAACAGATTATTTATACTGCACATGGGTTTCACTTCCATGAGCATGGATCGAGACTATCGAATTGGATTTACTATGTAGCTGAGAAAGTAGCCGCTTCAAAAACAAGGAAGCTTATTGTAATCAATGAGGAAGACTTCCAGAGTGCACAAAGATTCCTACCAATTGATAAAATTCATTATATCCATGGTGTTGGTCTTGATGCAGATCGATTTAATCCAAGAAATTATTCTGATAAAAACAAGTATGAGCTTAGAAAGGAACTGGGAATTTCGAACGACACAATTGTGATCACTCACCTGGCCGAGTTTAATGAAAATAAACGTCAAATTGATATTGTACTTGCAGCTGAAGAATTAAAAAAACATACACATAATTTTGTAGTATTACTTCTTGGGGACGGCTCATTGGCAGCTGAGATAAAGAATGAGATTACAAATAGGAAGCTAGAGGATTACGTATTCTGCTTGGGTTACCGGGGAGATATCGATCAAATCTTAAGTGTTACCGATATCGGACTACTAGTCTCGTTACGAGAAGGTCTGCCAAAGTCCGTTATGGAGATGATGGCAATGGAAATCCCTCTTATAGTAACAGATATAAGAGGGAACAGAGACCTCGTAATAGATGAAAAAAATGGCTATGTTATACCGATTAGAAATCCCAAGGCACTTATGGAAGCTTGTCTAAGACTTATTCATAATGGTAATTCTCGTATGGAAATGGGGAAAAGAGGTCGCGAAAGGATTTTAGATAAATTTGAGCTAGATTTAATTCTTGTAGAACTGGAAAAAATTTATGAAGTCTTTATAAGTGATAACGCAAAACTAATTAGAAGTGAGGGAGAGCAATCGGCGCAAACGGTAACTATAATGGAATAGTATTGGTGGTGAAGTTATGAGTGAAAAAGGAATCTTCGTCATATCTCTCGATTTTGAATTAAATTGGGGTGTTCATGATCGTTTTCCGAATGAACGTTATCGGAAAAATCTACTCGGAGCAAGAGAGGTTATTCCGATTCTCCTACAACGATTTAAAGAACATCAGATTCATGCAACCTGGGCGATTGTCGGGTTGTTATTTTTTTCGAAAAAGGAGCAAATGGTAAAAGAAATCCCTGATTTATTGCCTGATTATGATGACATAAAACTTTCAGCATATGCCCATATGAAAAATATTGGACTAAATGAAATGGAGGACCCGATTCATTACGGATCATCTCTTGTGAAACTGATACAAAAGGAAAGTACTCAAGAGATAGCTAGCCATACGTTTAGCCATTATTATTGTCTTGCTAAAGGACAAAATCAAAAGGCATTTGAGGCCGATACCAAACAAGCGATTAAGGTAGCCAAAAGAAAAGGACTTCCCGCAATGAATTCCATTGTTTTTCCTAGAAACCAAATCAACACCCATTACTTAGAAACTTGTAAACAATTAGGTATTACTGTCTATCGAGGTTGTGAGGATCATTGGTTATATAAGGTTATCCATAAGAAAGATGGATTACTAAAACGAACGATTAGATTGCTAGATAGCTATATTAATATTTCTGGTCATCATATCTATGGAATAGAGTCACTTCTGGAAACAAATGGGATGGTTAATATACCATCTAGTCGCTTTCTAAGACCATATTCCAAGAGACTCAGATATTTGGAACCAATTAAATTAAACCGGATCAAGATGGCGATGACCAAGGCAGCACAGGAAGGAAGGGTATTTCATCTATGGTGGCACCCACATAATTTTGGTATTTGCATGAAAGAGAATCTTCAAGTACTTGACTCAGTCATCGACCATTTTCTAACTCTACAGGAGCAATATGGGATGAAGAGTATGTCAATGAACGAAGTCCGAGAAAAGCTGATTCTGGAACAAACCAGTATTTCTTACTATAAATGAGTAAATGTGGTGTGTTAAATGCGTGTTTCAATCAAGAAGATGGATTATTTTTAATTGGACTTATAGTTTTCTGTCTACCATTTATGTTTCATTTAACGATGATAATCGAGTTGAATGTATCGTTTTCTGACTTATTAATGGTTTTGATGTTGTTTTGGTTAATAGCGCATAAGCAAAATCGGGATATTATTGCTGCTGCTATGCGCAGGTATCATCTCATGGTTTTGTATATTGGATTCTTAATTTATGGTTGTATTTTCAGTATGTTCAATTATTTTACGAATATCATTATTGACTTTCCATATGGCGTGTCAGCCATCTTGAAACTGTCCGTTAATTTTGCATATGTAATCGTCTTTCTAACCTTAATCGAAAAGTATAGGGATGAACTATTAGCCCATATATTTCGGTGGTGGAAAATTGCAGCTGTAATCATCTCTCTCCTATGTATTCTAAGTGTTATCTTGTATCAACTGGGGATTGATACAGTACTAACGTTAGGAGGTCGGGCCCAAGCTACGCTAAATGATCCCAATCTAGCAGCTCTATATTTAATAGTTTCGATGACAATAATAGCCGTATCGCGTATCCGAACAGGGAGAAATATATTGTTAAACTTACCAATGGCAATCGTGCTCCTGGCACTTGTCTTAACAGCATCACGTGGAGGAATATTAAGTACTATTCTCAGTATTACCAGTGTATTACTACTGAGTGTTCTGTCTGCAAGAGTTAAAGAGATACTCCTTTTTGCGGGTTTAGCACTTCTTTTTGCGACAGGCTTTATTTGGTTATATCATTCATCGGATGTACTAAGTTTTGCAGTGGAACGTGTAGCGACAATCGGTATAGAAGGGGATGGAACTTCTTACCGTGTTTTTTTATGGAATTCGGCTATTGAGATGTGGACACATAATCCTTTTATTGGGGTTGGGATCGGTCAGTTTATCTCCTATTCACCAGAAGTATTTGGGTATGCCTTATCGAATATACCGCATAATACTTATCTGTCATTTTTAACGGAAACAGGTATCGTAGGATTTTTGGCGTTTATTTGGTTTCCTGCATTTTTATTAACTAGATTAGTAATCGGGCTTCTGACAAGTAGAGAACAGCATTATTTCTATCTCCTAATTGGCTTAATTGCCATTGCAATCCAGGCGATTTCCATCAATATAGAGAATATTCGGTTTATTTGGTTATTTCTAATGCTTGCTTACGTCCTGGACAAAAAGCTAATTCAGCGTCAGATGACCTAAGAACCATAATTGGAGGTGGTGAAACATGAAGGAAACGCTATCGATTCAAGAAATATTATCCGTGTTGCGGAAGCGGATGGTATTTATAGTTTTGCTAACGGTAGGATTAGTAGGTGTAGCAGCAGCGCTAAGTTATTTTGTGATGACACCCACATATCAATCTTCCTCCCAATTTATTGTAATTCAACAACCAAATGAAAATGTCGCGATAAACATGAGTGAGATTGAAAGTAATTTGGAACTTATGAACACGTATAAAGAGATTGTCAGTAGTCCATCTGTCCTCGAAAAGGTCATGAATGAATTAGGCCTGACAGAAACCCCAGAGGAAATAAGGAAGCGGATTAGTGTGGAAAGTGGTGAGAACTCTCAGGTCATAACCGTCTCTGCTATTGGTTCTAGTCCAGAGACTGCCGCTGAATTAGCAAATCTTGTTGTGGAACAGTTTAGGGAAACGATAATTTCCATTATGCGAGTAGAAAATGTCTTTGTATTGTCCCAAGCTAATCCAGTTTTGTCTGAAGAACCGATTCAGCCAAGGCCAATTATTAATATGATTATCGCAGGGGTTATCGGGCTTGCAACAGGTATTGGTTTGGCATTACTCCTAGAGTTCTTCAATACAAAAGTGAAGTTGGAGAGTGATTTTGAAGAACTTGGAATTACACTACTTGGTACTATCTCGATTTTTGAAAAACGATATGTACGAAACAGGAGAAGGAAGAATGTACACGTGCAAGGGAAGGAGGTTGAGAAGGTTGAAACTACGAAAAAGAAACTTAAAACGAGCTAATCTGATTACGATTGAGCGGAAGAATAAACAAGTCTCTGAACAATTTCGGTCCATTCGATCAAATATTAATTTTTCCTCTATCAATTCGGAGTTTAGAAGCCTTGTCATAACATCTGCTAGTTCTGGCGATGGAAAAACAATCACTGCAGCTAACTTAGCAATTGTGTTTAGTCAAGAAGGGAAGAAAGTTCTACTGGTTGATGCAGATATGCGAAAACCAGATGTTCATCATATTTTCCAACTCCCTAATTATACTGGCTTAAGTAACTATCTAATTGGGCAAATCGGGATAGAAGAGATGATTCGAAAAACGTATATCACAGATTTAGATATCATTACAAGTGGTGTTATTCCACCAAATCCATCCGAATTACTAGGTTCGGAACAGATGAAGCAGTTTATGGAAGTTGTGATGGCTGATTATGATGTTGTTATCTTTGATACCCCACCTGTATTGGTGGTTACAGATGCTACTTTAATCGCTAATCAATGTGATGGAACTGTAGTGGTAGTTCGTGCGAAGAAGAATGAAATGAAAGACATAGTAAAGGTGAAAGAGCAATTAAGCTTTGCTGGGGCAAACTTAGTAGGAGCTATTTTAAATGGGAAGAAGCAGCGTAAGGATTCTTCCTATTATTATTAAGTAATTAGGAGCTGAAGAAATGATAAAGGTTCAATATAAGCGGGGAATCGTTCGTATGATGGATATCTATGGAAGTGTGAACAAGGACAAAGGAGACCGAGTGGATATCGTTATTTCGTCTAATGTAATATTTCCTAAGATAGCCTCCTCACTTCCTTTTCCAAAAGGAGGTTTCCTTCATAGTTATGGGCAAACATTAGTCATTGATCTAGATCGTCCTGAGGAAGAGATATTTACGGATATTCATAAAAACGCTCGCTATAAAATAAATCGTGCCAGTAAAAGGGATCCAATCCAATATTATGAATTAATTTCTCCGAAAGAGGATGAAATTAGAAAGTTTCTTGCTTTTTTTGATCGTTTTGCCAAATATAAGAACCTACCAAAAGGAAACTTTGGCAGATTAAAAGGTTTGAGTGATCAGGATTCATTAATCATTTCCTATGTAACAGATGAATCAGGGAATGTACTCTGCTACCATGCTTATGTAAAAGCAGATACATACTGTTCATTGTTATACTCAGCATCTGCTAGGTTTGATAACAAACAAATCCGTAATCTGATTGGGAGAGCAAATCGTTATTTGCACTGGCAGGATATGAAAAGCTTTCGAAAATTGGGAATAAAGTGGTTTGACTTTGGGGGATTATTTGTCCATACAGATGCAAGTGATGAGGATTCGATTAATCGTTTTAAGATGGAATTCGGTGGTCAGGTTGTCGATGTCGATAAGCGAATATACCCGCTGACTATCATCGGAAAAATGACGACATTTGTTTTCTGGTTAAAAATGAGAAAAAGGCCAGAGTTCTTGCGTGCAAAGCGGTTCGAACACAAAAAGATCCATCTAACCAATAACGCTTAGAAATCTAGGCTAATAGAATGAGGGGAACACTGTGGTATTAGAAAAACTATCACTTCGTAAAAATATGACTTGGACATTAGTAGGTACAGTCATTTATTCTTTCACACAATGGTTACTCCTAATTGTGATTGCGAAGCTTGGAACCCCAGAAATGGTTGGTCAATATGCCCTAGGACTCGCAATCACGGCACCGATAGTCATGCTAACGGATATGAGACTAAGAATGTCGCTCGTCACAGATGCAAAAATGGAATTTGGGTTTGAACATTATTTGGGTACCAGATTACTTGCAGTTGGATTATCGTTCCTTATGTTTGTAGTCACTGTGTGGATTTTTGACTATACGTATACCACGTCTTGGATCATTGTTTTAATAGGGATAACAAAGCTACCAGAGTTTATTAGTGATATTCTTCATGGTCTTTTACAAAAAAATGAGCGAATGGATTTTATAACGTTCTCTAATATCATAAAAGGCGTATTGACGGTTATTATATTTTCTATCATTCTATATTACTCCCATAGTTTAGTATTTGCCATAGTAGGTCAACTGATCGTATGGACGTTAGTTCTCCTTTTTTATGATTGTATAGTATTAAAAAGATATGGATCCTTTCGGCCAAGTTTTGAATGGGTGAAGGTGAGGCAATTAGTGAAATTAACTATTCCATTAGGGATAATGGGATTGCTAACATCCCTAAACACCAATGTTCCAAGTTATTTAGTAGAATATTTCCTAGGAAAAGAAGAACTAGGATATTTTGTGGCAATTCTATACATTGTACTAGCGGGGAACCGGGTAGCTAATTCCTTAAGGCAACCAGCAGCACCATTATTAGCTGTGTTATTCGAGGAAAAGAATACAACAGGGTATAAAAAACTATTATTCTCCCTGTGTGGGATTGGGGGCCTCATGGGCGTAATTGGTGTAGTTATTGCTCTTTTACTCGGTAAGTTCATTTTATCCATTATTTATACTACATCCTACGCTGATTACGCAGGCTTGTTTGCCTTAATCATGCTTTCAGGATTGTTCAATTTTCCAGCAATGTTTTTAGGGACGGGAATTATCGCAACCAGACACTTTAAATCCCAACCATATTTAGCCGCTTTATGGCTGTTGGTTAGTTTAGTAGGTTGTATTATTTTTGTACCAATTTATGGAGTATATGGAGCGGCATATGCTTTAATCTTATCCTCTCTGATTAAACTGATTAGTCTTTTCCTAGTTCTCGTAATCATTCTAAAAAAAGAGCGTTCTCCTGTAAGAGAATCGAAATTAGTAAAGGAGGTAACCTCTTGAAATATGCAGAAATTAGACGTCATGTAAAGGTAGATGAAGCAACAACGTATTATACGATGTTAAAAAGAAAAGCTGGCATTGGGTTAACATGGTTCATTTTGAAACTATTCCCATCTGTTTCAGCTAATATGATAACAATTTCCATGCTACCTATTAATGTGTTAGCTGCTGGGTTGGCGTATGAGGGAATTATTCAATCTCAGCCATTCGTAATCTTGCTAGCATTTTTAGTATCATTCTTCGCACTTTGTTTGGACTCGGTTGATGGCAACATAGCTCGTATTAACCATACATCCTCGATAAAAGGCGTGTATTTAGATCGATTGGTTCATAACATTAGCCATCCGATGTTCTTTTTTGTCATAGGTTTTGCCTTATATTCTGGTACACAGGATATCATCTATCTGGTTGTATTTATTTTAGTTGGCATCTTAAGTGAGCTATCCCCCTTAGATATATCACAGAAAGACGTCGAAGCGTTATTTATACGACAAGCCTTACTTCGGCAAACTAAGAATTATCATTTTCATACCCATCAAAAACAGTGTAACTCCGATATGGATAGCATCAAAACTCCTATGAACTCCAAATTAAGAAAATTAATCAAAACTATTTTTATGAATGATGTCTTTTATTTCATCATTCTACTAGACTTATTTCTGTTTGAGAATCAGTTCTATTTAACATTGGTCTATGCATTCCTCGATATTGCAGGAATGATTGTTGCTAGATTGAATTTTATTCAATGGGAAAAGAATTTACATGAGATATTAAATCGATTATATGGTCTTAAATAATTGGTGATTGGTGGTGATTGATCTGAAAGTTCTTGTTACTGGTGGTGCAGGATATATAGGAACACATTTATGTGTAGAATTACTGGAAAATGGGTATGAAATCGTTGTAATTGATAACTTTTCGACAAGCACATTAGAGGGATTGCGACGAGTAAGAGAGATTACAGGGAAGTCTTTTCACGTTTATTATGTGAATTTGCTAGATAAGAAGAATTTAAAAAAGGTATTCTCCCTCCATCAAATTGATAGTGTGATTCATTTGGCAGGATATAAGTCTGTACGGGAATCCACTTCAGACCCAATGAAATATTATCGGAACAATATAGAGGGAACGATGACATTATGTGAAGTCATGCAGGAATTTAATGTCACCAGCTTAGTATTTAGCTCATCTGCAACCGTTTATGCCCCTGTGGAGAAATATGAAGCCATTTCAGAGAAACATCCACTAGGTCCGACGAATCCATATGGGCACACAAAACGGTTAATTGAGGAGATGCTTCGCGATATTTTCGATTCAAATACGGATTGGTGTATACGTATTTTGCGATATTTTAACCCTGTTGGAGCCCATAAGAGTGGATTGATAGGGGAGAACCCTAAAGGGATTCCAGCGAATTTATTCCCATATTTATCAAAGGTTGTAGTCGGTAAATTACCTGCTCTTTTTATTTATGGTGACGATTATCCAACACCTGATGGTACAGGAATTAGAGATTATATCCATGTCACCGATTTAGCCAAAGGACATCTCTATGCGTTACATAATCTATCTAGTTCCAGTGGCGTAAATGTTTATAACTTAGGCACTGGTAAAGGCTATAGTGTCTTTGAAATGTTAAGGGAGTTTGAAAGTGTAACAGGAAAAATTATCCCGTATTTAATCGCACCACGAAGAAAGGGAGATGTGGCCTTTAGTTTTGCGGATGTAAGCAAGGCAAAAGAAGAGCTTGGTTGGGAAGCAACAAGAGGAATAGACTCCATGTGTCATGATGCTTGGAAATGGCAACGAAACAATCCGAATGGATATGAACTAACTCGTATAAAGCCGTTGAAAAAAGAGGTCATGAGCTATGATTGGTTATAATATCAGTGCCATTAGGAGGGAAAAAGGACTTAGCCTATCTGAACTGGCAGAGAAAGCAGATATCTCAAAATCCTATCTAAGTAATATTGAGCGTAATCTAAATGATAATCCATCGATTCAAGTATTAGTTAAGATTGCACAGGTGTTGAATGTTGATATCCGAAAATTGATTGATATCGATTCAACAGAAAAAGTATTGGATCCAGAGTGGGTAGATTTTATTGAGGAATTAAGAAGGCTGGGCTTAGAAAAAGAGGCACTACAAGAATTAAAACCCATCATTGAATTTATGATATGGCAGAAGAACCGGCAAGAGGCAAGTCCTAGCGTTGAGGAAGAGCAGTAATAAAAGTAATTCCATAATCAACCCAATGTAAAACTTTGTGTTTTATCCTAATTTAATATTCTGAAAAGTAGTATAGTAAAAGTGAGAGTTTTACACAAAATTCTAATTTAGGGGTGGGATAAGGATGAAAGTTACTGCACGGATTATGGAAATCATATTAGGTCTAATTTTTTTAGGCGCTGGGATTAATGGCTATTTTGTACTATTTGGATTAGAGCCTTTTGCACCAACAAGTCCAGCAGCAATGGAGTTTTTAGGAGATGGTTACCTTCTGGCACTTGAAAAGGGTATCGAAATAGTAGCTGGAATTATGTTAATTATTCGCCGTTACATACCACTTATTCTTGTGGTACTAGCAGGTATTGTCATAAATATTTTGGCCTTTCACCTATTTGTAGATGCAGAATTATTGGTATTAGCGATCGTGCTAGTAGTATTAGAAGGGTTTTTGGCATGGTATTATCGTGAAAGTTATAAAGGATTGCTGGTGAGTAGACCAGAGGGGAAGTAACAACGTGTCGTGATAGGACAGTATAGTCCCTGGTAACCCCGGAGTGCAAAGTCTAGCTTTAGCTAATCAAACCATCATAAAGAGGTACATAGCAAGTACTAGTTATGTACCTCGGTAAGCATTCATGAATCCATTTTAAAAATCCGTTTACTAATTTCGTCCAGAAATTCAGTCCATTTTTCCTGGAATTCAGGGTCATCTGGTTCTAGGCCAGTTATTAACCTTGTCACATTTTCATAAAGAAGTGGGTATATGGTTAAACTGGACATCATTAGCGTAATCAAAGCTGGGTCAAGACTTTCGGGAACAAGTCCCATTTCCTGTTTGGAACGCATATCATCGACATAGGATTGTAGCACTTTCTTTCTAGTATCTTCTCCATTGGTATTCGGGGGGATTTTTTCAATCGCTTCCCAAGCGGTAAATTTTAAGAAATCCATTAAATGATTCTGATTTACTTTGTAACGAAATGAAGCAATTTGAGCTGGATTAGCAGGTAATATTAAATTCACAGGAGGAACAGTGGAAACAAAATCTGCAATGGTTTCATTAATTAATTCCTCTTTACCTTTAAAGTAATGGTATATTAATTGTTTATTCACTCCAGCCTTCTTGGCAATCGATTCAATCCTTGCACCATTATAGCCTTTTTCAAAAAAATCTTCTTTTGCAGCTTCCAAAATCTTTTTACGAGTTCGCTCTGCATCACGAATTTTCCCCAAGATGTTCACCTTCCTAAATGTATCATTAAGCTAATGGTAAGAAATAAAAGTTATGAAATCAAGTTTATTATACTAATTGTAAAGTTTAACTTTACAAAAGTAAAATTATTTATTAATCTATAATTGGTATAACTTGACAAAAGTAAAATTAGTAAATCATCTATTTCTTTACATAGTAAACGACCGAGCAAAAACTCTTTGAAAAGTTATGACAAAACTAAGGTAGGAAAGGAATGGTTTTAATGGGTTTCAAGGGAATGTTTGTCAATCTACCAATAAAAGATTTAGGTAAGACAATGGAGTTTTTCGGGAAACTAGGATTTGAGTTTAATCCTTATTTCACTGATGAAAATGCTACATGTATGGTAATCGGGGAAAATATGTATGCAATGCTACTAGTAGAGGAGTACTTTAAAACGTTTACGAAGAAGGAAATTGCTGATAATACAACAGCCTCTGAAGTGTTAACAGCCCTTGCAGTTGATTCAAAGGAAGTTGTTGATGATATGGCAAGTAAGGTAAAAGAAGCAGGTGGGATTTTGGACTATGAGCCGAAAAACAATGGCCCAATGTACGGAATTAGTTTTCATGATCTTGACGGACATCAGTGTGAATTATTTTACATGGATGAAAGTGCTATTCCGCAATAATATTTTAGTTGATAAGAGAACTGAGGTGTTGCAATGATTGGTTCAATTGGTCAAATTATGTTGTATGTTCATGATCAGGATGAGGCAATGAGGTTTTGGACGGAGGCAGTTGGTTTCTCGGTAATAGCAGAGGAAGAAAGCCCAGAATTCAGATGGATTGAAATTGCCCCACCTAATGGAGGTACTAGTCTTGTACTTCATAATAAAGATAAAATTGCACAAATGGAGCCTGAATTAAACCTAGATACACCTTCTATCATGTTTTATACAAATGACCTAGAACAATTACATCAAGAGCTAACTGTAAAGAATATTACGGTTGGAGACATTGTAGAAATGCCTAATGGAAGGGTATTTAATTTTGCAGATTATGAAGAGAATTACTTTGCCGTAATGGAAAAGAAATAGTACGTGCAAGAGCATATCGATACGGATATGCTCTTTTTCACTTTTTGAAACAAAAATAGACAAACCGACGTCTTAATTGAAAGGCTTAAAAGAATGGGGGACGTAACGATGGGGAAGAGGGACTTTTTAATTTTCTTAGTACTAGTATTTATAGGGCTAATGGGGTGTCAAGGGCAAGCGGAGACCATTGAAAAAATAACGATTTACGACTTGGAAAACAGTCTCAATAAGTTGGTATTAGAGGACAGTGAAACAATATCAATGATCGAAGGGGCAATTAGTACTGCGAAGAAGGTAGCCGGAATTGTCGATATGGCAGATCCTGAATACAGAATGGAATTGGGAGAGCGAACCTATTTCCTCTGGTTGGATGAAAAGTCCGGGACGATTATGAATACGGTAGATACACATACCATTTATTCTTTAACCGACAGTTCTATCAAACAATTTAATGAGTTAATACAAGATTGGAACAAAAAGTAGAAAGTGTTATTCATCGAAAACAGTAGTGCCTTATTATTTTATGAAGTGGAAGGATGATGGTATGTCCAATAGAAAGAATTACTTGTGGTACCAAAAGCCTGACTTTAAAGCTATCCATACAACAATCAAATATCTTTACAACCTCCTAATTATCCGCTATTTTGGAATTAAAACAATTTACTGAATTTATGTTTTGTTCTTTAGGAGGAGTTGGAATGGAAGAACGAGTTTTAGCTTTGATTCGTGAAAGGAAAAAGATGTTAATTCCAACGTTAATGCTTGTTTTTTTATTCTATTTTATGCTTCCTCTTTCCCTTACTCTCCTTCCAGATCTGATGAATCGTACAAGCTTTATTCCAGGGCTAACTTGGGCATGGGTATATGCCTTTATGCAAATACCAATGACATGGTTAGTTGGGTGGGGGTACCATGTAAATGCTAAAAAACTCGAGGAAAAGATCAATGGCATTAAGCGGGAGGAGTTGAAGTGAATCTTACCTATTTTTTATTCTTCGTTTGTATCATTGTATGTACCCTTATCATCACGTACTGGGCAGCAAGAAGAAGTAATACAACAAATCGTTTCTATATTGCATCTGGTAGTCTAACTGGTTTTCAGAATGGAATGGCTATCGCTGGTGATTTTATTAGTGCTGCATCGTTTCTGGGGATTGTAGGAATGATTGCAATTAGTGGGTATGACGGTTTTTTATATTCGATAGGATTTCTCGTGTCCTATATTGTGGTGTTATTTCTAGTGGCGGAGCCAGTTCATCGATTAGGGAAATATTCGTTAGGAGATGTGATTTGCTCTCGCTTCCCAAGCGGTCAAATGCGCATGATTATGGCTATTGGTGCTTTTATGATTTCGATTTTATATATGATTCCCCAGCTAGTTGCCTCAGGATTTTTACTTCGTTTGTTATTAAATATTGATTATTCCATTTCGGTCTTAGTTATTGGTGGATTGATGACGATATATGTTGTGTTTGGTGGGATGGTCGCTACGTCATGGGTGCAAATAGTGAAAACAGTTGTACTCATGTCAGGAACATTTCTACTGGCACTAATTGTGTTCTCCAATATGAATTGGAATTTACCTTATCTTTTAGAAAAAGTAAAAACTGGTAGTCCTTTAGGAGAGAGCTTTTTTCTTCCAGGGCATCAGTTTGGCAATCCATTAGAATTCTTATCCCTACAACTAGCATTAGTTCTAGGGACTGCTGGACTGCCGCATATACTTATTCGATTGTTTACGGTTAGAAATACATTTGAGGTGCGTCGTTCATTAATTAGCTCGACTTGGATTATTGGAACTTTCTATATAATGACACTAGTATTAGGCTTAGGAACGGTTGCTTTGCTCGGATTTGACAAACTGATAGCAATAGATCCGACCGGTAACCTGGCAGCGCCTCTATTGGCCAAGGAAGTTGGTGGAGATTTCCTGCTAGCATTTGTATCAGCGATAGCTTTTACGACGATTGTTGCTGTGGTAGCGGGCTTGGTAATTTCCGCGACTACTGCGTTTTCTCATGATATTTTTCATCATATATTTAAAAAAGGAAAATCAACTGAATTAGAACAATTAAAAGCTGCCCGTTGGACAGCGTTGGGCATTGGTTTCATCTCCACCATGTTTGCTTTACAGCTGGAAGCAATCAATGTTACATTTCTAGTTTCAATGACATTTATTGTTGCAGCTTCTAGTAATTTTCCGGTATTAATTTTAACAATTTACTGGAAGCGGTTTACTCAAGTTGGAGCTATCATTGGGATGGTGAGTGGGCTTTTAGCCTCGTTAGTTCTCGTCTTATTAGGTCCACATATTATGAACTCGGATGGTGGTTGGATTGCTAGGGATGCGGTGATTTCCCTATATAATCCAGGAATCATTTCTATTCCAATAGGTTTTCTTGGTGCATACCTTGGAACAATATGCTCCTCTAAACAAGCGCAAACAGAAGCAGAATTTAGACGTTTCTATATTCGATCACAAACTGGTATTACTTCTAGGAGTGAAAACTCATGAAGGATTTAACGATATTTCTATTTGAAAGATTAGGGTTATTATTAATTACTGCTTTTGTTATGACACGAACACCGGGATTTAAATCATTATTGTACCGAGAATTCAGCTTGAAAATGTCCATGGTACATGCGGTCGTATTTGGGATATTTGGCATAGCAAGTACCATGATGGGAATAGTGATTACACAGGATGCAGAAATCATTGAGTCCTTTGTTATGTTACCTGTAGAAGGAGAACATTTGGTAGTGAGTTTAAGTCTTGTCGCGATTGTAATTGCAGGATTGTTTGGAGGTCCAGTAGTTGGGTTGGGGGCAGGTCTTATTGCCGGTGTACACGTAATGTTTCTAGGTGGAGTAGGTTGGCTTGCTAATGGATTAGTCAATCCGATTACTGGTGTTCTTGCGGGTTTGACGGCAAGATTCTTTTCAAATGAGCGTGTTATTTCCCCTCTGAAGGCATTATTCATTGGAGTGTTCCCACCTATTTTGCAAATGCAATTACTATTGATTTTATATACAGATGGGATTGTGATGGTTGATATCGTGGACCAAATAGGGTTACCACTTGTCCTTTCGAATAGTATTGCTATTGCCATATTTACGGCGATGATAGGGGTTGTCATGAAAGAGCAAGATAACCAAGCGGCAATAGCAACAAGACAAGCGTTGACGATTGCGGAGGAGGCTCTTCCGTATCTGAAAAAGGACTCTAGTCTGGAACTTGCGAATGGACTTGCAGCATTATTATATGATCGATTAAAGCTAGCAGCAGTTTCCGTCACCAATAAGTATGAAGTATTGGCACATAAAGGGTTAGGAGATAAACACCATCATGCTGGTGATCGTGTCACATCACCTCTTGCCATAAAAGCTATTGAAACCAGGAAAGTACAGGTTACTTATGTAAAGTCTGACTTAGCGTGTGAACATGAAAAATGTCTATTAGAGGCTGCAGTTATTATTCCCATTACAGAAGCGGATGAAGTTACTAGTTTAATTACGTTTTACTTTCTTAAGGCACAACATATATCACCTGTTGAATTAATGATGGCTGAAGGGTTAGGGCAGTTTATCTCCAACCAGCTGAATGTATTGGCTACCGAGAAGTTGAAGGCACATATTCGGGATGCGGAACTTAGAAATCTTCAGGCACAAATTAATCCACATTTCTTATTTAATACACTTCAGTTGATTGCGTCCTTATTTCGAGAAGACCCACAAACAGCTCGAAAGCTTACATTAAAATTAGCGAGTTATATGCGATTCAATCTACGACTTGTATCCAAGTCACTTGTAGAGCTTGAGCGGGAGTTTGAGCACGTCGAGGCATATACATCGATAATTCAGGAGCGCTTTAGAGGTAGACTGAAAATTAACTTTGATAAACCAACAGATGTAACGAATATATTTATTCCTCCTTCTACTATTCAGCCATTGGTTGAAAATGCTGTTCAACATGGTTTGAAAAATGTCACGGATGATGCAAGAGTAGATATCATGATAAAGAAATATGGTGGAGAATTGGTTATTACTGTCCGAGATAATGGCTGCGGTTTTCCAAAGCATATATTACCACAAGTTAGTTATAAGCCATTAGTAGGGGTAAAGAATGGTGGAACTGGGATATATAATGTCAATCAACGATTAGTTCATTTAATTGGAGAGACGGCTAGATTAAAAATTATGAATCTTCCACATGGTGGAAGTGAAGTGAGATTCTCCATTCCGATACCAAATCAAATGAAGGAAATGCAGGTGATGGGATGAACATCCGTACAATGATAGCAGAAGATGAAATGATGGCACGAAAGGAATTGCTTTATCTGTTAAAGGATGAAAAAGACATTGTTTTAACGCCACATGCTGAAACAGGGGAACAGCTTATAGAATTGTACAGTGAACATCAGCCAGATTTAATTTTTTTAGATGTAGAGATGCCAGGTTTTACGGGGATAGAGGCAGCAAAGTACATATTAGACAAATCAGACGATAAACCTCCTTTATTTGTGTTTACAACGGCTTATGATGACTATGCATTAGAGGCTTTTGAGGTGGAAGCGGTTGATTATTTATTAAAGCCATACGATGAAGTGCGTTTTAAAAAAGCCATGGCAAGAATCCGAAAGGTCTTTGCTAGTAAAACAAAGATGCAGGGAGGTGCAAAAGAAAACAAGCTTTCCGCATCTAAATTGTTAGTGGATGACGGGGAACGAATGGTAGTACTGTCCCCGGATGCTATCTATTATGCAGTGCCAAATAAGAGATTATTAGAAATCCATACAGAAGACAAAGTCATTATGAGTAGAATGACGTTACAAGAGTTGGAGGACAAACTGGCGGGGCATATGTTTTTCCGTGCACATCGCAGTTACTTAGTGAACCTAAATCATATTTTGGAAATAACACCTTGGTTTAATGGGACGAGTAATTTGACTTTGAAGGATAAGAAGGGGACTGTCATTCCGGTTAGTCGATCTGCCAGTAAGAGCATATTAAATACATTTAAGATGTAATTCGTAACCATATGGAAAAGCGCCCCCTAATTAAAGTTCACCTGGAGGAAGGGGGCGGCTATAATAATATCCCTGTGTAATCGCATTAAATTTCTTGGCAATATCTACTTGTTCCTTTGTTTCTACTCCTTCAATTATAATTCGATGCTCGTTATTTGTAGCCTCAATAATAGCCGTTAATATTTTTAAACTGCGGTCATTTTTAATCCCGCCATTAATAAATGATTTATCGATTTTTAATGTGTCGAAATCTAGATTTGCAATGAGGTAAAGGGAAGAATATCCTTTTCCAAAATCATCAATGGCGACTTTAACACCTAACTCTCTAATATCTTTGATTAATTTAGCAGATTCTTCAATATCTAGCATAACACTTTCGGTAATTTCTATTTCCAGATATTCTGGCTTAATCTTCTCCTCACTCATTATTTTTTCCAGTGTTGTAAGGAAGTTAGGATCAAGGAGTTGTCTAACAGAAACATTTACTGAAACAGGGACATGTAAGTAGGGATGGTCTTGCCACGTTCGGATTCTACGACAAGCTTCTTGGATAACCCACTCCCCAATAGGGATAATAATACCCGAATGTTCTGCAACAGGGATAAATTCAGCCGGTGAGACGCTGCCAAATGGCGCATGCCACCTCAACAAAGCTTCCAATCCGACTATCTTTTCGGTAATACTATCTACTTGTGGTTGATAAAATAGTTCTAATTCACCATTTTCTAGTGCTCGTTGTAAAGAACTGTGTACTTGTATCCGTCGCATGATTTTTTCATTCATATCTTCACTAAAAAATTGATAATTATTTTTCCCTTTTTCTTTTGCCATGTACATAGCAAAATCAGCTTGTTTGATAGCTAATTCAACATCCGTAAAAGATTCACTTTGAATGCTAATTCCAATGCTTAATGTAACAATAATCTCATGTCCAAGAATGTGGATACTCTGGTTCATTTCATCTATTATTTTTTGGGCCATGTCCTCTGCTTCAGTGTTTGGTACATCTTCAAGGATAATAATAAATTCATCCCCACCTAGTCGAGCAATTTTATCGTGCTCTCGCAGACAACTTTTTAATCTAGACGATACTTTTTGGAGAAATAAATCTCCATAATGATGGCCTAATGAATCATTCACATTTTTAAAATCATCAAAGTCTACGGTCATAATGACTAGATTACACTTCATGTCTTCCATCCGCATTAATACTTCATGAAGATATTTATATAGCCACGTACGATTTGGTAAACCGGTTAACTGATCGGTGTAAGCCAGCTTCTCGATTCGGTTTCTCGCTTCTATTTCGTTTGTCATGTCTTTACCGATTCCATAAATTCCAGTTACCTTACCTTCAATAATGATTGGGATGTTTGTAATATTAGTTGAAATGATGCGTCCGTCTTTCGCGATTACCTCTACATTATGATTTTGAGGTATTCCTTTTTGAGCGCTACGAAAGTTCTCAATAGCTAGTTTCATGGAATTAGATTCGATTACATCATTTACATTCATACTTAGTAATTCTTCTTGAGAGTATCCTAATATTTTCCCAACGAATGGATTCACCTCTTGGAAAAATCCTTTCTGATCCACAGAGAAAACAGCGTCAGGAATATGCTCAAACAATGATTGGTAGCGTTGTTGCTTATCCGATAGAGCTCTTTCGATTTTTTTATGATCTGTAATGTCTCGAATCATTAATTGATAAGCATCTTTATTGTCATAGTGAATCTGAATGCCACTTGACTCAATATCAATAATAGAACCATCCAGTGCGATAACTTTATGTTCTAATAGCTTAATCTTCCCACCTTCCCTCATCGTATGGAATCGTTCTCTAACTATTTCACGGTAGTCAGGATGAATGAATTCCCATAACGATTTACTAATTATTTCATCTTTCCTAGAGGCTTTTACGATATTTAAACAGGTTTCATTTACAAAAAGAATTTTCTCTCCATCATGAACAAGGATAGGCTCTGGAGCCCCTTCTACAAGCTGGCGATAAAGATTTTCACGCTTTTTAATTTGTTCTAATAATGATTTTTCTATCTTTAGGGAACGTTGATCAAGAAAAGCAGTCACTAGAGCAATCAAAATAATGATGAAGGAGCTTAAGGATAATATTACTCCCAATGTTAAAGTATTGGTATTTGTAAGCACGTGTCCATCATGATGAATAATTTGGACAGCTTTCATACCCATATAATGTAGAAGTGATATGGAAAGACCTAGTATAATTGCGCTAATAATTGTTTGTCTAACAGAAATTTGATTGTTCGACTTAATGGTGATAAAGACTCTGATTGCTACAGTGGAAAAAATTAATGCCATTACAATAGCTAGAGTAAAATATATGGAAGTATATTGGATCTCAATTGTGGCATGAGTTGAGAATAAAGCAGTATAGTGCAATATTAAGCTTCCTAAACCGAGGGAGAATCCTGAGGCAAGGATTCTCCCGATGGTAAGCTGTTGCGTATAAAGCAGATAAAAGGCTAGAAACGATGAAATAATACCACAGAAAAGTGAGAATACCAGTAAGTAAATATTATAGGTCATTGGAAATGAGGTATGATAGGCAACCATAGCAATATAGTGCATAGAGAAAATTCCTGTTCCCATTACGACAGAACCGGCAATAATCCAAATCATCTTTTCAAAGCGATATTTATCAAAGATTCTCCCCACAAGAACCAGAGTGGTGTAGGAGGTTACTATTGCAATTAATATCGATAAAACAATTAAAATAGGACTATAAGTTGGATGAAACATCTAGCGAAACCCTCCCATTATTTTTGGTTTTCGTGATGTTAGTATTGCTCAATTAGTGAAGCTTAATCTATGAGTTTTGTGTGATGTTAAGGGGTTCGGAAATATTTATATAATAATTCTGAATATTAAACCATTTACGTTTCGATTAATACCATTCAGACATCATTTACGACCGTTTACGCGAACTTTATATAAAGAATTTACGAAATAATTATAATAGTTGGTAAGCGCTTACATATTTTGATGAATGGGAGGATGGATTTATGGCTCAACCGAAACTTGCAGAACGACAACGAACAAGTAAGGTCGATTATGAAAAAGTTGAAAGTAGTCCACAGTTTAAACAGTTTATGCAGAATAAGAGGAAATTTATCGTACCATTAACTATTTTCTTCTTAGTGTTTTATTTCTTGCTTCCAATCTCGACATCGTATGGAACCTTTTTGAATACTCCTGTATTCGGTGATATTACGTGGGCATGGGTTTTTGCCGTTGCTCAGTTCGTAATGACTTGGGTGATTTGTACGATTTATGTGAAAAAAGCAAGTTCTTTTGATGAGGAAGCAGAGGCGATTATTCAAGAACACATTGAAAAGGGAGGTAAAGCATAATGGATCCGATTGTAATTATCCTGTTTTTAGCTATTGTTTTACTTACCCTTGTTATTACGTACTTTGCCGCCAAGCGAACGAAGTCAGCTGGTGACTTTTATACGGCTGGTGGTGGATTAACAGGTTGGCAAAATGGATTAGCAATTGCTGGTGATTATCTTTCAGCTGCCTCATTTTTGGGGATAGCTGGTGCAATTGCGCTAAATGGATTTGATGGTTTTTTCTATAGTATTGGATTCTTAATCGCGTACTTAGTAGTTTTACTTCTAGTTGCAGAACCACTTCGTAACCTTGGGAAGTATACGCTGGCAGATATGATTAATTCACGTTTCGATGCGAGGAAGGTACGTGGAGTTGCGGCACTTAGTACGATTACGATAGTCCTTTTCTACATGATTGCACAGCTTGTTGGTGCAGGGGCACTAATTCAATTATTATTTGATATCCCATATTGGATTGCTGTACTAATTGTTGGGGTGATGATGACAATTTACGTGTTATTTGGTGGCATGATTGCAACGAGCTGGGTTCAGATAACAAAAGCTGTACTATTAATGGCTGGAATGGTGATTATTTCTTTCATTGTTCTAATGAAGTTTAACTTTAATATTTCAGCAATGTTTACAGAAGTGAAAACAGCTACTAGCCATGGAGCCGATTATTTAAATCCGGGCATAAAATATGATGATCCGTTAGGAACGATTTCATTAATGCTAGCATTAGTTCTGGGTACTGCTGGATTACCACATATTTTAATGCGATTCTTTACCGTTAAGGACGCAAAAACAGCTAGAAGTTCGGTTATTACAGCAACTTGGACAATTGGGATATTTTATATTTTAACGTTATTCCTAGGTTTCGGGGCAGCTATTTATGTCGGGGAAAGTGAAATCTTAGCTGCTAACCCTGGTGGGAACATGGCAGCACCGCTGTTAGCAGAGGCAATCGGTGGAAATATTTTATTTGCCTTTATTTCAGCTGTAGCTTTTGCAACCATTCTTGCTGTAGTAGCTGGGCTTGTACTATCAGGTGCTTCTGCATTTGCACATGATATTTACGGACAGATCATTAAAAAAGGAAATATTACAGAAAAGCAGCAAGTGGTAGCGGCACGCTATGCTGCTTTAGGAGTATCTGTATTATCAATCCTTCTATCTCTAGGAGCTCAGTACTTAAATGTTGCTTTCCTAGTTTCCTTAGCGTTCTGTATTGCAGCAAGTGCTAATTTACCAGTTATTCTATATACCGTATATTGGAAGCGCTTCAATACATCCGGTGCGATTTGGTCAGTAGTTGCCGGACTTGGTTCAGCATTAATTCTAGTTTCCATGAGTCCGAGTGTGTTTTCACCGGAAGAAGGAGCAGCACTATTTGTCGGAAATCCGATTTTCCCATTAGATAACCCAGCACTGGTTAGTGTGCCACTAGGATTTTTAGGAGGTTACCTAGGAACGGTATTCTCAAAAGAATATGACTTTAAACGATATGCAGAAGTTAAAGTCAGAGCAAACACCGGATATCGAGAGTAGGGACATGGGGACAGGTGTTCCTTGTCCCACTTTCCTCTCAATCTGGGTATTGGAGGAGTGGTGAAAGTTGCTTTTCCATTTCTCGGGGAATGTTAGCCTTCACTTTACAATATAGTTATAGAAATAGAGAAAATAAAGGAGGAGAGATCATGAGTCAAGATGCTGTAATTTTAACAGAAGAAAAATTAGCGAGTTATCCTCAACAACCACACGGTGGAAAGTTAGTAGACCGTGTTCTTCGGGGGAAGGAACGTGAGGAAGCGCTGGAGCGTGCAAAACAATTACCAATGATTATGGTTGACCTCGAAGCTGTTATTACATTGGAAATGATCGCCACAGGTGTGTTATCCCCGAATGAAGGTTTCATGAATGAAGCGAATTATAAGTCCGTTCTAACAGAAGGGCGTTTAACGAATGGGATCGTTTGGCCTGTGCCCCTCAGCTTTGCACCTATTGGCGACCGTAACAAGCAAATTATTGCCGGGCTATCTGTTGGAGATGAAATCGCACTTGCTGATGAAACAAAGGAACCAGTTGCAATTATGAAGCTAGAAGACATATTTTTTTATGATCGAGAATTCCGTGCACAGCATGTTTTTGGTACAACGGACCGAGACCATCCTGGAGTTGATGCGATTTATCGACGTATGGGAGATACGGCATTGGCAGGGCCGATTACCTTGGTGCGCCGCGTACACTGGGGACCGTTTGAAAGCATCCGGATGGAACCAAGAGATACTTGGAAGCTTTTCTATGAAGAAAAGAAATTTAAATCTGTCGGTGGGTTTATTACAGGTGCTAACCCACTTCACCGTGGACATGAATATATTCACCGAAACGCTTTAGAAGAAATGGACGGTTTATTTGTTCAACCTCTTGTAGAAATGGCGAAGCGAGAATATACGAGACATGAGTTTCGAATGCTTTCATATCGAGCCGTGCTGGAAGAGTATTATCCAAAAGAAAGAACCATGCTAGCACCTCTACGTGTGACTTATATTTTTGCTGGACCACGTGAAGCGGTACTTCATGCATTAATTATGAAAAACTATGGTTGCACCCATGCATTAATTGGCCGTGATCATGCTGGTATTGGGGATTATTATGATAAATATGCAAGTCACAGTATTTTTGATGAGTTTAAGCCAGAAGAATTAGGGATTGATATTCGCCTATTCCATGAGGTCTTTTACTGCACTCGATGTGATAATCCGGCAACAGAACAGACTTGCCCACATGATGCGAAGTACCGGATAAATATCTCTGGTACCGGTATCCGTGAGTTATTACGATATGGTGTTTTACCGCCGAAGGAAATTGTTCGACCTGAGTCTGCGCGTATTGCCATGCAAGGTGTTCAACCGAAGGGTATTGACGAAAATGGTCTTGCCATTAATCCTGTTGGTAAAACAATTAAGAGTATTTTCCCGTTCTATCTAAAGAATACGCGTATCGGTGGCCCTGAGCGTAGACAGCCACTCGAACCGGAACAATTAACGATTGCGGATCTGGAGGCAGTTATTACAGATGTCCGGGATAATGCGGATCGGGTTTACAAGGATATCTTTCGTGAATTTAGTTATGTAACCGATGGCTTGCGGACAGTTCAACCAAACTGGGTTGCCGAAGCTCGCGAATCCATACGACGACAGCAAGAAATGGTCGTGGAAAACCTGGAGGAAAAGGTAGATAAGGCACTGGAAAAAGCTTCGGATGAGTTCATGTACCAGGATAGAGCTGAGGCAGAACGTGAATTAGAAGTTGCGAAGCGGATTCTGGAGGATATTCCAGCACCGTTGAGAAAAGAGGAAATGGATTATCGAACATGGAATCCGTTACCATATAAGCGTTATCGTGGTGTTGATGAGGAATAGAATATTTTTACAAAGCAATCGTACTTAGGGTGCGATTGCTTTTTTATTGTGGAACTTGACCTGGTAAGTACTGCTGAGACAAGGGACCTGTCCCCGTGTCCATACTACATATTTGTGTTTTTATGTAGCTTTATTTGCATGTTATACCAATTTAAGTAACATTTCCTTTTTTCCTTGTGATAATGGTTAAAAAAAGGGAGAGGGTGTTCGAATTGCTTTCCGTTCAGGATGTAAAAAAACAGTATAATCACACAACAGCTTTAAATGGTGTGTCACTTGATATACCAAGTAGTATTTGCTTTGGTTTAGTAGGTCCAAATGGTGCTGGGAAATCAACATTAATTAAAATTCTCGCATCTGTCATACAAGACTATGAAGGAACTGTACGATATGAAAGAATGGAAACCGGTCAAATGAAAAATGAGGTAGGTTATGTGCCACAGGAGATTTGCTTAGAACCAACCCTATCTGCTCTAGATAATTTATATTTTTTTGGGAGGCTCTATGGTTTAAGGGGGAAGAAATTAAAGAGTCGTGCCCAAATCGTTTTGCAAGATATTGGTTTAGAGGAGCATGGTAAGGATAAAGTACTCACTTTTTCAGGAGGCATGAAAAGGAGACTGAATATAGGCTGTGCATTAATGCACAATCCAAATATTATCATTATGGATGAACCGACAGTAGGCATTGATCCCCAGTCGAGAAAATATATTTTTCAAATGATTGAGGATTTAAAACGACGGGCTTGTACGATTGTCTATGCTAGTCACTATATGGAAGAAGTGGAACAGCTCTGTGATGAAATCGCCATGATGGATAATGGGTACATTGTAGAACAGGGAAATATAAAAGACATATTGCGAAAATACACGTATCCTTCTGTTTTTGTTAGGGGTGTAGATTGTTTGCCAAAGGATATAGAACAGTATTGCAGAGTAGAAACACGTAATGGGGGCTACTTAGTGAGGGCGGTCAATCCTCTTGAGGTCATGGCAAAGATTCTAAACTACTCCAAAGAAAATCAGGGCCAAATTAATCAATTAGAACTTGTCCAACCTCGTTTAGAGGATGTGTTTTTTACCTTAACGGGGAGTCAATTAAGAGACTGAATTGTGATAAAATAATGAAAAGGGAGACTGTGAGATGGGTGCAATTATCAACTTGGAGGTAAAAAAGTACCTACAGGATAGGGGATTATTATTTTGGATGATTATTTTACCGATTATTTTTACCGTAATTTTTATTAGTGTTTTCACATCAGGAGCAACTGGGGAAACGAAAGAACAAGTAATCCTTTCAATCATTCCAGGATACACGGTTATGTTTGTTTTTTCATTATGATTAATATGGTAGAAACCTTTCTAAAGGATAAAAATTATGGAATGACTGCTAGAATCGCAAGTACTCCGCTTTTACCCTATTTTTATCTAATAGGGAAGTGGGTACCGAATATAATAGTTGTCATAGTACAAATTGTGATTCTATTCATGTTTGGAAAATTAGTATATGGCGTTACGTTAGAACAGCCGTTTGCGCTTATAGTCATCTCATTAGTTTTAGCCATAACTGTTACTGGAGTTGGTTTAGCCTTAGCCTTGTTAGTGAACACGAATAATATGGGAATTGCAATGACACAAATTATTGCATTAGGTGGTGCTGTACTAAGTGGACTATGGGTGCCAATTGACATGATGCCTAGTTTCATCCAAGATATTGCAAACTTTTTACCGCAATTTTGGGCCCATCAGGCATTCCAGGATGCTATGTTAGGAGCAATGGAAAATGTTCAGCTCTTGAAAGAATCCCTTATTCTAGTCAGTTACGGATTAGTAGGATTTTTAATAGCGATGTTTCGCTACCCGCATTTTTTGAAAAAGGCAAGGGGGTAGTGGGTTAGGGGGCGAAAATGAAGGTAAATATTGATATCGACGAGAAGTATGGAGAAACCTCAATCAGTATTCAAGCTTCAGAATGGACAGAAGAATTAGAGGAAATTGTTAACGTCATTAGGAAAAGTAAACAACAGCGATTGTTTGGTGTGGATGAGGATCAAACAGTGCTGTTAAATCCAAGTGAGATTGATTATGTTTATGCAGAAAATAGAAAAATCTATGCTGTATTACGAGACCGAAAATTAGAATTACGTATGAAGCTTTATGAAGTAGAAGAACTTCTAATCCCCCACCATTTCATGCGTTTTTCAAAATCGGTTATAGGGAACTTAAATCAAATAGAGCGGTTTGACCTATCCTTTAATGGGAACCTCTGCGTTTATTTTCACTCTGGAACCAAAGAGTATATCTCCAGAAAGTATGTGAACCCAATCAAGGAAAAACTAATGATGGGAGGAAATGCAGATGGTCGTTGATATTCTAAAAAGAGCAACTGTCGGGGTTGCGTGTGGTGGTTTTCTAACATTTGTTGCACTAACTATACTTATGGTACTTGAAATAGAATCATCTGTATCCGAAATATGGTCTCATATGTTAGCTTCCATGACGTTTGGGGTTTATTATGGACTTGCTTCTTTTATTTTTGAAAAGCCGAAATGGACGCCGTTAAAGAAAACGATTGTACACTTTAGTCTTTCCATTATGGTGTATTTTATCATCGCGCTTACAGTTAGTTGGATACCATTAAATCTATTTGCCATATTGATAAGCAGCGGTGTATTTATTTTGATTTATTCGGTATTTTGGACTGGGTACTATTTATACTTTAAAAAAATTGAAGCAGAGATGAACGAACAACTGCATAAACAGGAATGAGCTTGAGGGATGGTGGACAAGGGACCTGTCCCCCGTGTCACACACATATTTTTGTTATATGTGTGGAAACTATAGTTGGGGAGGTGTTCATATGTCCAAGAAGAAACTTAGTGGTGGTGGATTTAGTGATGAGCAGGCTGTTCGAAAGAAGCTTTCGAAGCAGTTTGATCATGAATTTGCGAATGAGCCCTTAACACCAAATGAAAAGTATAATAATAAAAAAACAAAAAAGCGTCAGTAAAGGGGTTATATAATGCCACGTCGCGATACTGGAACAGAGACGACAGGCCATTTTGATGGTAAAAGAGAGAGCATTATAAATGATTCATTTGGTACTCAAATCGGGATGACATCACAGGTTGGTATGACAGCCAATGTTAATCGAAATGCATTAGCTTCTTTTAATCAAATTAAGGATGATAAGATGAAGCGTTTCGAGGAAATGTTTCGAGGAAAACCATTTGAAGAATAGAACCATCAAGTGCTTGGTGTATAACTAACCAAGCACTTTTTTAATTTGCCCTGATTATCATTTCATTTGCTTTGACGATATATCATGATGTATGGTAAATATCAATTATGCAATCCCATTAAGGAGTACTTGCTTATGAAAATAACAAAAGTATTGAATAATAATGTGGTCATTATTGAAAATGAAAAGCAGGGCGAAATGGTGGTCATGGGGAGAGGTCTTGCTTTTCAGAAGAAGATCGGCCAATCCATAGATGAATCCAAGATTGAAAAGACTTTTGTCCTTCAAAATACTGGAATCTCGGAGAAGTTAGACCTTTTGTTAAAGGACACTTCGGAGAAATACTTAACTATTGCTTATGAAATTTTAGAGTATGCTAAATCTAAGTTACCCTACAAATTAGATGAATATCTCTATGTTGCATTGACAGACCATATAAGCTTTGCGATTAGTAGATATAATCAAGGAATCCAATTAAAAAATACCCTTTTGTATGAAATACGCAAATACTACAAAGAGGAATTTTCAATTGGAATCAAAGCTTTAGACTTTATTGAGGAAGAGACAGGTATTTGCCTTGATGAAGATGAGGCAGCATCGATTGCCCTACATCTTGTTAACAGCCAGATCACTGGTGAAAACATGGATATTGCCGTAAAAGTAACTACTATGGTGAACAACGTTTTAAATATAGTAAAATATCATTTTCAAATGGACTTAGATGATAACTCTATAAATTATGAACGCTTTTTAACTCATTTACGATATTTTGCCATTCGGTTTATCAAGAAAGAAAAAATGGAAGATACCGTTGATAACTTCTTGCATGAACAAATAAGCCAAAAGTATGAACAGGCATACCAATGCACGAAAAAAATAGCACTTTATCTGCAAAAGGAATTTGACTGGCAGTTACCGAAAGATGAAGAGGTATACCTAACCGTCCATATTCACCGAGTCACATTCAGACAAAAAAATAGTTAAGTTGTGAAAGCGTTTTTAAAAAAGGTGTTGACTTAGGATAAAAGTCATGGTAAATTGAAGGTGTTAATTGATTAACAATAGTATTGTTAATTGTTTAACGCTAATTTAATAATTATTTAGGAATGTTACCTAATTGGGCATAACCTGAGCTAATTTGAATGACACGATATTTGTGCGTGTATTCAAATTAGTTCAGGTTTTTTATTTACCTAAATTAGAACGAACATTCCGAAGTATGAAAAAACATAAAATAAACAGGGAAGAGAAGGTGGCCGATGATGAAATACGAGCAATTGGCGAAAGACATTATTGCTAATGTCGGTGGTAAAGAAAACGTTAACAGTGTAGTGCATTGTGTAACACGACTTCGCTTTAAACTAAAGGATGAAAAGAAAGCGAATACAGAAATATTGAAAAACATGGATGGTGTTGTAACCGTCATGAAGAGTGGTGGCCAATACCAAGTAGTTATTGGGAATCATGTACCAGATGTTTATAAAGCTGTTACGGCAGAAGGTGGATTTAGTTCTGACCAACCAGTAGAAGCTGATAGTGGTGAAAAAGGGAACTTATTCAATCGCTTTATCGATATGATTTCAGGAATTTTTACACCAATCTTAGGAGTATTGGCAGCATCCGGTATGATTAAAGGTTTTAACGCTTTATTCGTAGCAATTGGTTGGCTAGATAATCAAGGTGGAACATATCAAGTTCTAAATGCAATAGGCGACGCGTTGTTCTTCTTCTTACCGATTCTATTAGGTTATACAGCAATGAAGAAGTTCGGTGGAACCCCGTTCTTAGGAATGGTTATTGCCATGGCATTGGTTTATCCGGCATTAGAAGCTATCCCAAAGACAGCTGAACCATTATACACTTTATTTACAGGTACAATGTTTGAATCAAATGTGTATATAGAGTTCTTCGGTATTCCAGTTATTCTAATGACATATTCTATGTCTGTTATTCCAATCATTGTTTCAGCATTCTTTGCTGCTAAGTTAGAAAGATTCTTTGCACGAGTAATTCCTGACGTAGTAAAAGTATTCTTAGTTCCAATGTTTACACTATTAATCATTATTCCTGTAACATTTATCGTAATCGGACCAATCGCTACATGGGCGAGTCAATTATTAGGACAAGCAACAACCTCTATATATGAATTAAGCCCAGTTATCGCGGGAGCATTTATTGGTGGATTATGGTTAGTATTTGTTATGTTTGGTCTTCACTGGGGTCTTGTACCTATCGGAATTAATAATTTTACGAGTCAAGGTTGGGATCCGATTTTAGCTCTAATCTTTGTTCACTCCTTTGCATTAGCTGGAGCAATACTAGCAATTTGGATTAAAACTAAAAATTCTAATACAAAAACATTAAGTGCACCAGCATTTATATCGTCACTATTTGGTGTTACAGAACCAGGGATGTATGGTATCGCATTACCACTTAAGAAACCATTCATTTTCACATTAATTTCATCTGCAATTGGTGGAGCGATGTTAGGTATCTTTGGAACAGTTGGTTATGAAATGGGTGGTCTTGGAGTATTCCAGATTCCTAGCTTTATCTCTCCAGAAGGTATCGATATGGGATTAATTGGTGCGATTATTGCGGCGGTAGTTGGTATGGTACTAGCTTTCGTATTAACTTACCTATTCGGTGGAATTAACAAAAATCAAGAAGAAACAACCGAAAAAAAGCAATTAAAATCGAAAATATAAATAGTGAATCTATTGCAAGTCCACTAACAGGTGAAGTTATTGCTTTAGCAGACATTAGAGATGCTGCATTTGCATCAGGTGCTCTAGGTAAAGGTGTTGCAATTGAACCAACAGAAGGTAAATTATTTGCACCAGTTTCCGGAACTGTATCGGCTTTATTCCCAACAGGACATGCGATTGGTATCACTAGTGATGACGGTGCTGAAATTCTAGTACACATTGGTTTGGACACCGTTCAATTAGAAGGTAAATATTTCACTGCACATACAACACAAGGAAGCCGTGTAGAAAAAGGTCAACTATTAATTGAATTTGATGCGAATGCTATCAAAGAAGCAGGATTTGACTTAACAACTCCTGTAGTCATAACAAACCAAGATAACTATGAGATTACAGTTGTTCAAGCAACAACCGTTACAACTCAAGATCCATTACTAGAAGTAACATCTAAATAAACCAATTCCTTGCATTCGCATCTTTCAGGGCGAATGCAGGATAACTTAACCAAGGAGGAATATATGATGACAAAACGATTCCCAGAAGGATTTTTATGGGGTGGCGCAACAGCAGCTAACCAATTAGAAGGAGCATATCAAGAAGGTGGGAAAGGTCTAAATCTTGCCGACGTATTACCAGGAGGTAAAGCACGACTTCAACTACTAGGCTCAACTGGCTTTGACTTTAAAATCGATCAATCAAAATATACGTATCCAAACCATGAAGGTATTGACTTCTACCATCGTTACAAAGAAGATATCGCTTTATTTGCAGAAATGGGCTTCAAAGTATTCCGTTTAAGTATCGCATGGAGCCGTATTTTCCCTAAAGGTGATGAATTAGAGCCAAATGAAGAAGGGTTAGCTTTTTATGACCGCGTATTTGATGAGCTTCATAAGCATGGAATTGAACCATTAGTTACCATTGCTCATTACGAAACACCTCTACATTTAACGAAAGAATATGGAGGCTGGAAGAACCGTAAATTAGTGGGATTCTTCGAGCGGTTTGTAAGAACTATTTTCACTCGTTATAAAGATAAAGTGAAATATTGGTTAACGTTTAATGAAATTAATGGTGCAACACATATGCCGTTAGTAGGATTAGGTTTCTCTCCAGATAGCGAGGAAACACGCTTACAAGAAAGCTTCCAAGGTTTACATCACCAGTTTGTTGCAAGCGCACAAGCAGTGAAAATTGGTCATGAAATCATCCCTGGATCACAAATCGGTTGTATGCTAATTTACGCACCTGTTTATTCCTTTGATTCTAATCCAGAGAATGTTATGCATGCAAAACAAGAAGCGGATATCTTTAACTTCTTCTGTGGAGATGTACAAGTGCGCGGAGAATATCCTTACTTTGCGAAGCGTTATTTCAAAGAAAATAACATCGAATTAGATATTCAAGAAGGGGATTTAGAAACTATAAAAGAGGGAACAGTAGACTTCATTTCCTTTAGTTATTACATGTCACGTACAGAGAAAAAAGTAAAAACACCCGAGGAACTTGGTGCAGGGAACCTAGTTGGTGGTGTGAAAAATCCATTCTTAGAAGCAAGTGATTGGGGATGGGAAATTGATCCAGTAGGTCTAAGAATTGCATTAAATGAACTTTATGGTCGCTATCAAAAACCACTAATGATTGTAGAAAATGGTTTAGGTGCTTATGACAAAGTAGAAGAAGATGGGTCAATTAACGATGATTATCGAATTGATTACCTTCGTGAGCATATAAAACAAATGGGTGAAGCAATAGAAGATGGTGTTGACCTAATTGGATATACTAGCTGGGGCTGTATCGATTTAGTAAGTATGTCCACAGGGGAATATTCGAAGCGATATGGCTTTATTTACGTCGATAAACATGATGACGGAAGCGGAACATTAGAACGCAAACCCAAAAAATCATTCTACTGGTACAAAAACGTCATTTCATCGAATGGCGAAAACTTATAGGGACAAGGGGACAGGTTCCTTGTCCCAGTCGGGTTAAGGAACCTAAGGCCTTCTGTACCAATTGTTTCCATAGAAAAGATATGGATAAGGTTAATTCTATCATTAGACATAACCTTATCTATTATTTTTCGTAGATAGATAAAGACATGTCTCAAAGATGCCAATAATCGAACGAGAAAACGTATTTTTAGGAGGAAAAGTAATGACTGGATTTCCACAAGGATTTTTATGGGGCGGTGCGATTGCAGCCAACCAAGCAGAAGGTGCCTATCTAGCTGATGGTAAAGGATTAACTACTGTTGATTTGTTACCAACTGGGGAAAAACGATTCCCAATCATGCTAGGAAAACTACCTTCATTTACACCATTAGAAAGCGAATTCTACCCTTCACACGAAGCAATCGATTTCTACCATCGTTATAAAGAAGATATTGCACTATTTGCAGAAATGGGTTTCAAGACACTACGTTTGTCTATTTCCTGGGCACGAATCTTTCCTAATGGAGATGATGCAAAACCGAATGAAGCAGGTCTACAATTTTATGATGATCTATTCGACGAATTAAAGAAATATGATAACGAGCCACTTGTTACCCTCCCCCACTTTGATGTTCCGGTTCATCTAGTAAAAGAATACGGTAGCTGGAAAAACCGCAAGCTTGTAGCTTTATTTGAGCGATATGCTAGAACGGTATTTACACGTTATAAAGACAAGGTGAAATATTGGTTAACCTTTAACGAAATTAATATGCTGTTACATTTACCTTTCGTAGGTGCAGGTCTAGTTTTTGAAGAGGGCGAAAATGAATTACAAGTCAAATATCAAGCAGCCCACCACCAATTAGTAGCTAGTGCACTTGCAGTAAAAGCAGGGCACGAAATTATTCCAAATGCGATGATTGGTTGTATGTTAGCAGCAGGTATGACATACCCTTATTCTAGTAATCCAGATGATGTCATGGATGCGATGGATAAGGATCGAGATAATTTCTTCTTTATTGATGTACAATCTAGAGGAGAATATCCGGGATATGCCAAACGATTCTTCCGCGAAAATAATATCAATCTAGTAATGGAAGACGGTGACGAGCAAATCCTGAAAGATTACACGGTTGATTATATAGGATTCAGCTATTATTCTAGTCGAGTAACAAGTACTGATTCAGAAATTCAAGGTAATAAAACGAGTGGAAATGTATTTGCATCGATAAAGAATCCTTATTTAGAAACGTCTGAATGGGGATGGACGATTGACCCGAAAGGCTTACGAATCACTGCAAATCAGTTATATGATCGTTACCAAAAACCTTTATTTGTTGTTGAAAATGGTCTTGGTGCAGTGGACATGCCAAATGAAAATGGCGAAGTGGAAGATGACTATCGAATTGCTTATTTGAATGCACATTTGAAAGAAATGAAAGAAGCTATTAAAGACGGTGTGGATATTATTGGCTATACGAGCTGGGGACCAATCGATATTGTTAGTGCATCCACAGGGGAAATGAAAAAAAGGTATGGCTATATTTACGTAGACCGTGATAATCAAGGGATTGGAACACTAAAACGTGCGAAAAAGAAAAGTTTCGAATGGTACAAAAACGTAATTGCAACAAATGGAGAAATATTAGACTAAATGAAATGGAGAGGGGGACAAGGGACCTGTCCCCCTGTACCACAAAGGGGAGAAATAGAATGAAATTAATTGCTCTCGATTTAGATGGAACTACTTTTAATTCGAACAAAGAGATAAGTAAGGAAAATATAGAAGCTATCAAGCTTGCTCAAGCTGAAGGACATAAAGTGATGGTGTTATCAGGACGTGCACTTGATGAGATTACACCTGATTTAGAAAAGTATGGTTTACATTGTCCGATTGGGACGAATAACGGCGCTTCTATCTACATAAATAATCAAGCTGTAAAGATGATTACGTTGGAACAGGAGCAAATTAAGGCCATTACTACTGAGGTAGAACAGGAATATATTCCATACACCGTAGCTACGAATAACGGGGTGTATGCTCCTAAAGATTGGTTCCAAAGATTAGAGAACATGCTTCCTTCATCCGGTACAGATAAAGAAGAACTGGAAATGTATAAAGCATTTGCTCTTGCTTATGGACATCAATCCTTTCATCACATACATGACCTTCTGAACGATGCAACGATTCAGATTCAAAAATTTTTTGCCTTCACAATAGACCCCATACAGAAGAAGCGATTTGAAATGTTTCTTAATACGATTGACGGCATCAGTATAGTCTCTACGAATACGTTTATCGATATTATGCACCACCAAGCTAGTAAAGGAAATGCCCTCCAATTCATGGCGGAATATTATCAGATTCCGTTAAAGGATACCGTTGCAATTGGCGATGAAGGGAATGATATTTCTATGTTCAACATAGCTGGACTAGCAATTGCGATGGGAAATGCTCGTGATCAGGTAAAAAAACATAGTGATGTCGTAACCCTAACGAACGATGAACATGGTGTTGCTCATGCAATCCATCATTATGTGTTACATGAAACTATTAAGAACTAGTGGTTGGTGAGGAATACATGAGGAAAAAGATTAACTGGAATTGTTTAAACTAGGATTTGTGTATGTACTCATTGGCACACTCATTTTGAATTGTTGTTTTTCGTCAGTCGATAAACTTATTTATACACCACAATTTCAGCATCCAATTAAGTATTTTGTTGAGAAAGTTTATTTAATTCTTTTTATACTTCTCTTTATTAATTGAAAGGACTGATTGGTCCTTTTTTAATAAATAGGAGAACAATGTTGCATCACTTCATTCCCTTATACGTTGTTCTTATAATGTGAATTCAACTATTATAGGAAGGGAGGCCATTGCTATGACAGAAAGAATTAAGCCGACTTATATTCCGTTTTGTTCAAAGCATCCTAATTGTTGTTATTATAAGGGATGTCCTGCAGAATTTGGGTATGATCCACAATCAGGTAGTGAGTTTTTTAAAAGATGTGATAAGAATTGCAAATAATTTTGTAAAAACCCAGGTTGAAATATACCTGGGTTTATTTTGTCTTATATATAGAATAGAGTCGTAGAATCTATAAGATTTCTACGACTCTTTCTTACATTCATTGCAATATTTTTTTAATAGTGTGGATGAATGACTTGTATTCTCGATAATCTCGTAAATTAGTTCTTTTTCTCTATCGGGTAAATTTTCTTTTTTAAGACAATCAGTGAAAAATGATTATACTTTTCTTACTTCACAAAAATATGCCGAAATTCTTGCCAGATTCACATTACTCGCCCTTCCCTTTATAGTTAATCGATTTGATCACTTCAGACAGTTGCATGATAACAGTTTCTAATCTCTCAATTTTTTTCTCGAATCTAACAAATAGATATAATGTGATGGCAATAGGAAACCCGAAATTCCCAACCAAACTAGTCCATAGTGGAATATCCCCTGCTGTCATGTTAAGCACTCTCCTTTATCTTTATTTAATATCAAAGGTGATACTCGGACTCGAACCGAGGATAAAGGTTTTGCAGACCTTTGCCTTGCCGCTTGGCTATATCACCACTATTTCGTATATATATATAAAAGAGGATCTCATTTTAATGAAAACAACTAAAAAAAATAATAAATAGGTTTAT
>NZ_AEWH01000009.1 GCF_000190475.1 Ornithinibacillus scapharcae TW25 | reverse complement strand
AACGTATTGAATCGATTAAAAAAGATGTTAACGCTGAAAAACTAAAAAGTATTATGAAAGAATATCTAGAAAATGATTACACCACTATGGAACAGAAAAGACGATTCATTAGATCCGCAGTAAAACAAATAACCGTTATTGATAAAGATAACATTCATATAGAGTTTCTACATTTAGCATAGGGTAGCACCTATGCTTTACTATTGTCAGTAGTATTTCATTCTCTATACATCTTGCTGCATAGGTAGCTAACTTTGTACCTTTACCGACAGAAAAGCTCTCAATACCTTTTATTAACCCGATTGTTCCTATGGATATTAAATCTTCCATATCTTCACCAGTGTTCTCAAACTTTTTCACGATATGAGCAACAAGCCTTAAGTTATGTTCAATCAGTTTATTTCTTGCATCTTCACTACCGTTCTGCATTTCCTCGATATATTTTGCTTCATCCTCAGAGGAAAGAGGTTGTGGGAAGGCATGATTTTTAACATAGGAAACAAAGAATAGGGCTTCTTTAATTAGCAATGCAAGGACACTCATTATTCCGGACAAACACATACACCTCCTGACTAGGCTGGGCTAATGCCTATATAATCACACTATGAAACATAAGCGTGTCTTGTGTCTGTCCTTATAAAGAAATACAAGCTAAAAAAGACACCCGATTGGAATAACTTCCAAACTAGATGTCTTTTGCCTTTTAGTTTTCTTTTCTCATTGCTTCTTCATATGCATCTGTTCGATTCTTTGTTATCGGTTTGACGCCACTGTTATGAGCTGCTCGTCCAATCATATGGGCAGAAACCGGAGCAGTAATTAAAATAAATACAATTCCTAATAATAACTTACCACTAACAATATCTTCTTTTACAAATAAGTAAAGAAAAGCTGCTATCAGTATACTTGTTACACCAAGTGTTGAGGCTTTTGTTGCCGCATGCAATCTTGTGTATATATCGGGGAACCGTAATATACCGATTGAAGCTGATAGCGTAATAAATCCACCGGATAGTAATAATAAGATGATAATGATGTTAACAATTAAATCAATCCATGTCCCTGTCAATAATAACACCCTTTTCTACGTATTTTGCCGTCGCTAATGTACCAAGGAATCCTAGAATACCAATTAGCAGGGCAATATCATTTAAATAAGGTGTAGAAAGGTAAATAGCAATAAGACCAGTTAATGCCATTAAATTTATTCCGATGGTATCAAGACCTACTGCACGGTCAGGATTAGTAGGTCCTTTAAAAATACGATAAAGCAATAATAGTAAGGAGACCCCAATGGCAATAGAACTAAATATGATAGCGTAGTCTATTAATTTTTCTGAAAGTGCTAGTGCTTCATTCATTTACCTTGTCACCTCCAGGATGGCTTTCTCAAAGCTGTTCTTTATTTCTTTAATCGACTCATCAACTTCATCAATATCCATAGCATGGATGTATAATATATCGTTATTATCTGAAACTGCTACAGATAGTGTTCCAGGTGTTAGTGTAATTAAATGAGCGAGTAGGGTAATTTCCCAGTTGCTTTTTACTTCTAAAGGTAATGCAAATATACCTGGTTCTATCTCTGGTCGAGGAGTATAAACAAGCTTTAAAATACTTAAATTAGATAATATTAACTCTCTCATAAAGATCAATATTAACTTCAATATCTTAACAACTCGAATTCCATAAAATCTACCAGGAATAAAGCGATTTAATAGAAGTACAAGTAGTAAACCCCATATAAATCCAGCAATAAAACTTGGCATTGTGTAAGATTCACTTAGAAACATCCACATAAATGCAATAATGATGTTAACTAATATTTGAAAGGCCATAGTCGACTACTCCTTTAACACAGAATCAATATAGATTTGAGGATCTAGTAGATACTCAGCTATGCCGTCAACCGCTGGATAAACAAATTCTGCACCAATTCCAAGGAAAACGGAGAAACCTAGTAAGAACACGATCGGTAATACTAGCCCTAGAGATGCTTTTTCTTTATACTCAATAGTCTCATCTTTTTCTCCCCAGAATCCGCGGATGAAAATCTTCATTACGGAGTATAAAATGAGCAGACTGGAGAGTAAAGCGATAATTGTGATAGCAATCTCTTCGCTTGAAAGTGCTCCACGTAGTAATGCAAGTTTCCCAATAAATCCACTAAAAGGTGGTATACCAGCTAGAATAAACGCTGAAATAAATAGTAACCAACCAAGTACTGGGTAGTGGTGAATTAAGCCATGCATTTTACGTAGATCAGAGGTACCAGCTACATAAGCAATAACTCCAACAAGTAAGAATAGAGCACATTTTATTATCATATCGTGTACGAGATAATAGATAGAACCACTCAATGCTTCCTGATTAAATATTCCAATTCCCATTATAATGAAGCCGATAGCTGGAATGATATTATAGGCAATAATTAATTTGATATTATTCGTGGATAAAGCACCAATAACACCAAAAATCATGGATAAGCCCGCAATCCATATGAATGCTTCATGTGTAATTTCAATTTTATGGACAAAGATCAAGGTAAACACTCGAAGGATGGAATAGATTCCTACCTTTGTTAATAGTGCCCCGAATAATGCTGAGACAACTGGATTTGGAACGATATATGGTCTCGGTAACCAATAGTATAAAGGAAACAGTGCTGCCTTTGTTCCAAAAACAAAGAATAGAAGTATACCGATAGTCGTTAAGATACCTCGCTGTTCAACCTCCGCAACACGTTGCGCTATTTGTGCCATGTTAATAGTACCTAAAACCCCATATAATAATGCTACAGCCGTTACAAATAACATCGAGGAAAATAGATTAATTAATACATATTTAATAGATTCTCTAAGTTGAATTTTTTCTCCACCTAATACAATTAAGGCATAAGAAGCCATTAATAGTACTTCAAAGAATACAAATAGGTTAAATAAATCACCTGTTAAAAATGCACCTGATACACCTGTGATTAAAAGGAAAAAGAAGGTGTAGTAATAATGTGTTTCTTGCTTAAGTGTTAAAGAGTGTGGTGCATAAAATGCTGTGGCTGCAGCAATGATATTAGTTGTTAATATCAGTAATATCGATAATTCATCCGCTACTAAGATTATTCCATATGGTGCTTTCCAATCCCCAGTTTCTAAGATAATAGAACCGTCCGTAAATACTGTGTAGGTAACAAACGCTGCTACTAACAAACTAATGACAGCGAATACCTGTGTTAACACTCGAGTTAATGCTACATTTTTATTTGTAAATGCAACAATGATACCTGCCAGCATAGGGATGATTATAGGTAATATCGCAAGATTACTCATTAGCTTCACCCCTCATCTCTTCCATGTTATCTGTATTATTTTCCTTAGCTGTGCGATAGGCTAAGACAAGTAGTAAACTAGTGATTCCAAAACTTATAACAATTGAAGTTAAAATCAATGCTTGTGGTAATGGATCCGTATAAGTTATAACAGAGTCATCTAAAATAGGAGGCTGACCTCTTTTAAGTTTCCCCATTGTTAGAATGACTAGGTGTGCTCCATGCGAGAGCAAAACAGTACCAATAATAATCCGTAATAATTGTTTTTGTAATATGTTGTAAATAGCTGTTGCAAATAGGATACCGGCTAAGATTAGAATAATATATTCCATTTATTCTGCCTCCTTTTTATTCCTAACTTTTATGAGGCCATAGATAGCTAGCGCTGCAATTCCGAGTACCGCGATTTCAAACAAGGTATCCAGCCCACGCATATCTACTAATATAACGTTAACTATATTGCTTCCGCCACCTAATTTATAGGAGGTTTCTACAAAATAGTCGGAAATAGTATTGAACCAGTCGGAACTATGTGCTGCAATCCCTACCATCGTTATTAAAGTACCTGTTCCAAGTGCTAGGAAGAGGTTAGTAAGGGTATCACCAATGGTCTCATTTCTTCTTTGCAGTTCTGGTAGGTGATAATAAGCTAGTAAGAATAGTGCCATTGATACGGTTTCCACAACAAGCTGTGTTAATGCAAGGTCAGGAGCTCGGAAGATAACAAATAGTATAGAGATCCCAAACCCAACAATCCCTGTAATAATAATGAGCGCTAATTTATTGTTCACAAAAATAGTACATATCGCTGCTAAAACCATTATTAACACGACGGATACATCAACTACTGAAATTTCTGCAAGATCATTAAAACTAATATTATTAAAACCACCTGTTGTAAACATAATGACAAACGAGAATACGATAATTACTGCGAGTATGATGGACATATAAAGTTTTAAAGAACCAGTCATATAGGAATTAGTAATCCTATTGCTTATCACATCTATCGAAGAAATTAGTCTATTATATACTTTGTTGAAGCTGAGTTTACCTGGAATCACATTGTAAATGCGTGTCCATCTTTTCATCGTAAGGAATAGAATAATTCCTAGTCCTACTACTACTAAGGACATGATAAACGGAGCCTCGAAACCGTGCCAATAACTTACCGATTCATATCCGGCTGCTTGATTAATTGCATTTGCAGCATGAGTTAACAAGGAACCATTGACAAGATTTGGGAATAATCCAATAATGATTACACCTAAGACTAACACGATAGGTGATAATAGCATTCCAATTGGTGCCTCATGTGGTTTCTTCGGTAGTAAATCAAGCTTCTTAGGTCCAGTGAAGACCCCAAAGAATAAATACATGGAATAAACAAAGGTAAATATACTACCGAATACCGCTAGATAAGGTATTGCATCTGATAAAAAGACAGCAAACGAATTACTATTTTCATTTAATAGAGTTGTCGATTTAAAGAACAACTCCTTACTATAAAATCCGTTAAGAAATGGAAGTGGAACTCCGGCCATAGAGAATGTACCGAAAAGGGCTAATGTTGCAGACATAGGCATAAATGTCAGTAATCCACCAAGCTTTCGTATATCTCGAGTACCGGTCTCGTGATCAATAATACCTGCAATCATAAAGAGACTACCTTTAAAGGTCGCATGATTAAGAATGTGGAAAACAGCTGCAAATACTGCGGCTTCTGTTCCAAATCCTAACATCGCCATAATCATCCCTAATTGGCTGACTGTGGAGAAGGCAAGGATACCTTTTAAATCAGTTTGTCTTACGGCCATAAATGATGCCCAAACTAAAGTGGTAATCCCGATCAAGCTAACGATAATAAAGAACCATTCGTAAAGAGCGAAAATTGGTGAGAACCTTGCCACTAAATAGATCCCCGCCTTTACCATTGTAGCGGAGTGTAAATACGCACTAACTGGTGTTGGTGCTTCCATCGCATCTGGTAGCCAGATATGGAATGGGAACTGAGCTGATTTTGTAAACGCACCAATTAAGATGAATACAAGAATTAGCGGTAAATACTCGTTACTCATGATTATATCTACCTGATCAATCATGGATCGAATACTAGTAGTGCCTGTAATAACACTTAGGAATACAAGTCCACCTAACATACTTAAACCACCGAAGACGGTTATCAGCATAGATTTCTGAGCACCGTAACGGGAACGTTCACGATGATGCCAGTATCCAATCAATAGAAATGAAGATATAGATGTTAGCTCCCAAAATGTGTATAGTACAAAAACGTTGTCAGACAATACAACTCCGAGCATGGCTGACATAAACATGAGCAAGTAAACATAGAAATGGCCTAACTTTTCCGAGATATGTAAATAAAAGATAGAATAAAAGACGACAAGTGTTCCAATCCCGCTTATAAGTAGTACAAATAATAGACTGAGACCATCTAAGTAAAAATCAAAGTTTATATGAAGTGATGGAATCCAACTATATGTTTGGAGTACTGGAGAAAAATCATTACCGATAAAACGCAAAAAATAAAGGAAGATTCCTAAGGGGATAAAGACTACAAAAATACCGGTATGTACCTTTTGTTTGAACCTACTTAATAGCGGAACAAATAAAGCACATATTAGTGGAATTAAAACTGCAAAAATCATCTACGAAAAGACCTCCTATTATTTATAAACTATAATGATGACGATAAGAATACAACGTTAACGTTTTTTTGCGACCGATGGATACCCTGTATATTATTTTAATATATACAAGGCAATGTCTCAAAATATTAAGGAACAATTTATATAAAATAAAGCTTAACACAAAATGATGGGAGAAAAAATAAAAACCCTTATCATTCACAAGAATGACAAGAGTTAAGCTTCTATCTTCCTATTTAATATGTTTTATGTTATTCGAAAATATTCCTAACTAGAATATTTGATTTTATGACTTAAACCTCTTCTATAAATTTCATCCTCTATCAGTGAAACGAAATCAGGGCTTAATTTTAATTCATTTGCTTTATGATAGGATTCAATTAATAATTCATCTGACAAATGTTCCATTAATGTAGCCCTCCTAAGTTAACTTGAATTTTACAAATTGCTACTAGATTTACTATATTTATACGGTAACATGAAAAAAAGAGAGGACAAGACGCCAGTTATCTACAACCAATTGTAGATAACTTGTGAATAAAAAGGCTATTTTTAATGTAAACCTAGTAATAATACTGTTGATATTGTGAATATACTTATCCACAATGCAGGTTATGCAGGAATTTGTCGAACGATTTTTGCATTTTTTATGGGGAATTTACATATTTCTACCTTAACTAACATATATATGGTATTTTTGAATATGTGTAGTTTTTTCTTGTACTATCATATTTACCGAAAACACTATAAAATAAACATAGTCAAAGTAGATGTGTAAAAGATAAAAGCATAATTTTAAAGAGGGTGTAACAATTGTTGAATCGTTTCTTGCCAAATGAACATGTAAAAAATATCTTTGAGGTTAGTCCTACTATTCTAAAGGAAAAAGGAATTAAAGGGATTATTACCGATTTAGATAATACGCTAGTAGCTTGGGATGTAAAAGAAGCTACTCCTGATGTTATCGAATGGTTTAAATTAATGAAGGATAATGGCATTAAAGTTACTATCATTTCTAATAATAAGGAAGAAAGAGTAAAGATGTTTTCTGAACCGCTCGGTACACCATTTGTATTTAGCGCGAAGAAGCCACTGAAAAGGGCATTTAAAGTAGCAGCGAAACAAATGGGATTAGCAAAGGAGCAGATTGTTGTAATAGGAGATCAATTATTAACAGATGTACTAGGTGGTAATTCTGCCGGTTTTTACACTATTTTAGTTGTTCCAATCGTTAAAACAGATGAAAAGATTACACAATTTAACCGTAGGATTGAACGGAAAATACTGAATTATTTTCGTAATAAAGGCATGATTAGCTGGGAGGAATAAAATTTGGAAACCATCTATTGTATGGGGTGTGGTGTCGAAGTTCAAACGGATAACCCAGAGGGACTTGGCTATACACCGAAATCTTCGTTAGAGAAAGAAAATATATTATGCAAACGTTGCTTTCGATTAAAGCATTATAATGAGATTCAAGATGTATCGATACATGATGATGATTTTCTTAAGATGGTAAGTTCTATTCGAGATAGAGAAGGTCTAGTTGTACATATTATAGATATATTTGATGTGAATGGGACAATGATCAAGAGTTTACCAAGAATTGTTGGAGATAATCCTATTATTTTAGTTGGGAATAAAATGGATTTACTACCAAAATCAACAAATCAAAATAAACTTGTACAATGGTTACGCTCATCTGCTAAGGAAATAGGACTAAAGGTTCAAGATGTATTTCTTATATCGTCTGTCAAAGGTTTTGGTATTGAGGAGTTGACCTCACAAATAGAGTATTACAGGGAAAACAAGGATGTATTTATAGTTGGAACAACAAACGTCGGTAAATCAACCTTTATTAATCGCTTAATTAAGCAGTCTATTGGCGAAAGTGATGTCATTACTACTTCCTACTTCCCAGGAACTACTTTAGGGTTTATTGAAATACCTTTAGATGATGATGCGGCATTAATTGATACGCCAGGTATTGTAAATCAAGAACAAATTGCACATTACATTTCAGATAAAGACTTAAAAATTGTCACCCCGACCAAAGAGATAAAACCGAGAGTTTATCAATTAAATCCTCAGCAAACATTATTTTTCGGTGGACTTGCACGTTTAGACTTTATAAAGGGTGATCGACAATCGTTTGTTTGTTATTTTTCTAATCAATTACCTATTCATCGAACTAAGTTGGAAAAAGCGGATGAATTATATGAAAATCATGTTGGGGAGTTGCTATCTCCACCTGATGAAGAGTCAATAAAACTACTACCAGAAATGACGTCGAGTGCATTTAAGCTCCAAGGAGAAAAAACGGATATTGTTTTCCCAGGTTTGGGTTGGGTTACTGTAATGGGAACTAACACCACTGTAGTGGCGCATAGCCCTAAGGAAGTGGCAGTCTCCATTCGTAAATCGCTCATATAGGAGGTAATCGATGAAATACCGCTTAGGTTTAATTGGACATCCAATTAAACATTCGTTATCTCCGTGGATACACGCGAGATTCTTAGAGAAATCAAAAATCGAAGGAACATATTCTATTTTTGATTTACGTGAGCATGAATTGAAGAAACAAATAGACGCATTCAGGGACGAGGGGATAAGGGGATTTAATGTCACCATCCCATATAAACAAAAAATTATCCCATTACTAGATGGGGTGGATAGGATGGCAAGGGAAATAGGAGCTGTTAATACCGTTGCCAATATGAATGGAAAACTAATTGGTTTTAATACTGATGGCATTGGCTATTTAAAGTCATTGGAACAAGCGTTTCCAGAAACTCTAATGAACAGGGAAATTAGTATTCTTATTATTGGTGCAGGAGGCGCTGCTAGGGGGATATACTATATATTGAACCAATTTGGTTTCAGTTCAATTGATATTGCAAATCGTACTTATCAAAATGCGCAGTCAATAGCAGCCTTAAATACGCGAAAAAACACTACAAATATCCTATCTCTTGAAGATGCTAGTACTATGTCAGGAGCATATGATCTCATTATTCAAACGACTAATGTGGGAATGAGACCCAATGAAGCAGCATCGCCAATACGTACATCTTCAATCAATAAATCAACTATTGTCAGTGATATCATATATCAGCCCATCTGGACGAAATTACTTCAAGAGGCGGCTGAAAATGGTGCGAGAGTTCATCATGGGCATACAATGCTTTTATATCAGGCAAAATTTGCATTTGAAAAATGGTTCGGGCATAGCCCATCACTAGAAGATATGGACAGACAATTAAAACAATTACTAGAAGGGTGATAACATGTTGACAGGTAAACAAAAAAGATTTTTACGTTCAAAAGCCCATCATTTAAAGCCAATTTTTCAAGTTGGTAAGATAGGTGTTAATGAAAATATGATTGTACAAGTAAATGAAGCACTTGAAAAAAGAGAATTAATTAAAGTGAGTATATTGCAAAATTGCATGGACGATAAGGAAACAGTGGCAGAGGAATTAAAAGCTGGTACAAAGGCAGAAATCGTACAAGTTATTGGTAACAATATTGTGTTGTACAAGGAATCAGAAGAAAATAAACAAATACAATTACCATAAGATTTCTATAAAGGAGTTATTCCATGAGCCGTATTGGACTTCTTGGTGGAACATTTGATCCACCGCATATTGGACATTTAATCATTGCGCAGGAAGTTTGCCAAGCTCTTAAATTAGATAAGGTATGGTTTATTCCAACATATGAACCGCCACATAAAAATACGGTAAAGGTAGACGCTACAAAACGAGTAGAACTACTTAAGTTGGCAATAAAGGATAATCTTTCTTTTGCTATAAATACAATAGAAATTGATAGAGCAGGGAAATCATATACGATAGATACAATTAATATACTAAAAGAGATGTACCCGGAAACAGATTTTTATTTTATCATCGGGGCAGATATGGTGGAATATTTACCTAACTGGTATAAAATTAATGAACTTATCGACTTCATACAATTTGTTGGTGTAAAACGTCCTGGATATAAACTCGTAAGTAATTATCCAATAGTAGAGGTTGATGTTCCAATGGTAGATGTTTCTTCCACTATCATCAGAGAGCGTATACAGAGAAATGAATCGATTCAATACCTTGTTCCGGATTGTGTACATACTTATATTAAGGAGCGTGGTTTATATGAATAAAAAAGACGCTCTTGCCTTTGTGGAAAACTATTTAACGAAGGAACGATTCGAGCATACAAAACGGGTGGCGGAAACAGCGGTAGTGCTTGCAAATCAGTATCATGTTTCAGAAGAAAATGCAGAAATAGCTTCCATTTTTCATGATTATTGTAAATATCGACCACTTGAAGAAATGAAGAGAATCATTCAAACAACGTATTTACCGAAAGACTTGTTGCTCTATCATCATGAGCTTTGGCATGGACCGGTTGCATCGGTTAAAATTGAAGAAGAGTATGGTATAGCAGATGATGAAATTAAGTCTGCTATCTATTACCATACTACCGGTCGTGCTAATATGAGTGATTTAGAGCTAGTGGTATTTGTAGCAGATTACATCGAGCCGGGTAGAAATTTTCCAGGACTGGATGAAGTTCGAGAGATGGCGAAGAAAGATTTGATAAGAGCAGCATGGATGGTATCGAGGAATACGATTCAATATTTAATGCAGAAGAATAATCGTATCTACCCTGATACATTTTATGCATATAATGATTTAACGAGACTTATACATGGAGGGAATTAATTTGAACAATAATCCTTTGGAGATTTTAAAATTAGCTGCTGAAGCATGTGATGATAAAAGAGCGGAAGACATTATTGCACTGGATTTGGCACAAGTTTCTCTAGTAGCCGACTATTTTTTAATTTGTCATGGGTCAAACGAACGTCAGGTACAATCCATTGCTAGAGCAGTAAAGGAAAAAATGGAAGAAAATCAAATCTCCGTTAAGCGTCTCGAAGGTTTTGAACAAGCAAGATGGGTGCTAGTTGATCTAGGTGATATTGTTTGTCACGTTTTCCATAAGGATGAAAGAAGTTATTATAATTTAGAACGTTTATGGGGAGATGCAGCTCCTGTACCGCTTGAGGTAGGGCAGTAAAGAATGGCTTATCAATTAATGGCAAAGGTATATGATCAATTTATGGCAGAAGCACCCTATGATAAATGGGTTACCTTTACAGAAGAGATACTAAATCGTTATAACTTAAACAACCCAGCTATTGTCGATTTAGGTTGTGGAACTGGAGAAATAACGGTTGAGTTAGCAAAGAAATACGATGTTACTGGTGTTGATTATTCTTCTGATATGTTAACCATTGCAGAGCAGAAAGCTGGTGAACATCAGGTAAAGGTCAAATGGATACATCAAGACATAAGAGAGCTAACGGGAATATCGAATATTGATTTGGCTATTAGTTATTGTGATGTCATCAACTATATCACGACAGTAGAGGAAGTTCATACCGTATTTCGTAGTGTTAGGGAAGCCTTGAAAGATGATGGCTTATTCATTTTCGATGTGCACTCCCTGAGGCATGTTGAAGAAAATCTTATCGGAAATACGTTTTCAGATGTTACTGAAAATAGTGCATATATATGGGATTGTTTTGCTGGTAAGGACCAAGGTGAGATGTTTCATGAACTAACTTTCTTTGCCTCAAATGGAGATACGTATAGTCGATTTGATGAAACTCACCATCAACAAACATTTTCTTTGGAAGTTTATCGTGAGATACTAGAAAATACCGGATTTGAAATATTATCTATTTGCGCGGATTTTTCAATAGAAAATGGTTTTTCAGAGGAAGAAGCGGAAAGAATTTTTATTATTGCACAAAAACAGGACGAGATAGATTGATTATCTCGTCCTTTCGTTATTTTGCCAGAATTTTAACCTTTATGTATGATGTAAGCATCAATATATAGAGGTGAATGTTGATGATAGACCTCATGCGAAAACATATCTTTTTACTACTTCTAATATTAGTGGTAAGCATAATAATTTTTGTTACGACACAAAATGATGATCAGCCAGTCGAGAAGATGGTTGTGGAGAGGGATGGTGAGCAGGAAGCTGAATCAGGACCAGAAGAAAGTGTAGTATTTGTTGATATAAAAGGAGAAGTCGTAACTCCCGGGGTATACGCAATGGAAACGGGTGACCGAGTGAAAGATGTTGTGTTGGAAGCTGGGGGATTTACGAAAGAGGCAGATGAGAACTTTATTAATCTTGCCCAAAAGGTATTGGATGAGATGGTAATTATTGTTCCTACAAAAGGTGCTGTCGAAAGTCAGGAATCAAGGGTTAGTGGTGAATCTAAATTGAGGATTAATCATGCAACGGTAGATGAAATTCAGCAACTGCCAGGTATTGGTCCGTCTAAGGCGAAGGCTATTGTAGAGTATCGAGATGAACATGGCTATTTTAACAAAGTGGAGGATCTATTAGAGGTTTCTGGTATTGGAGAGAAGACATTAGAAGCGCTAATAGAAGAGATACATGTACCATAGTGGATTGACGTTAGCTTGGGGAGAAAGGTAAACTATAATAATTAGAGGGGAGAGTATGTTTTATGGAAAGAATATCGTGGAATCAATATTTTATGGCTCAAAGTCATCTACTATCATTACGTAGTACTTGTACAAGATTAATGGTTGGCGCAACGATTGTACGAGATAAACGTATCATTGCTGGAGGATATAATGGGAGTGTAACTGGTAGTGTTCATTGTATAGACGATGGATGTTATGTCATTGATGGCCATTGCGTAAGAACGGTTCATGCAGAAGCAAATGCCCTTCTACAATGCGCCAAATTTGGAGTGCCTACGGAAAATGCAGACGTGTATGTGACCCATTTTCCTTGTTTGCAATGCACGAAACAACTTATACAAAGTGGCATTAAAACCGTTTATTATGCAGAGGATTACAAGAATCATCCGTATGCTATCCAATTATTCGAAGAAGCTGGAGTTAAGACGATTAAAGTTGAACTAGATTATTTATCGCTTGATATGGAATATAAAGAAAAATCAATGCTTGTAAAAGAATTGTTAGAATTGATCACTGACGAACAGGATGGGGAGCAAGTAAACCATTTAAAAGAAAAAGCACAAGCGTTATTTCAAATATAGTTAATGAAAGGCTATTGGTATATCCCTGCTTTAGCAGGGATATGTAGTGTGTTAACGAAATCGTCTAGTTCGGTTTTATTTGCTTTCGTATTCCTCCTATGGCTTCTTATTCTATATTCTACAAAGCGAATAGGTAAAATTCCTATTGTTATCTCGATTGCATTTTATATATTTTTTTCGTAAATATTCCACAGCTTTATGTAGATCTACGTACTGAAAGTTCTCAATCCATTACAATTCAGGGAAAAGTAGTTAGTTCCATCCATTCTACAGAAACCCTGCTACATTTTGATTTTCAAACAGAAGAGCCATATGGATTAATCAGGGTTCATTATTTTCAACCAAATCCACATGAGATGCGGAACAATACCATACAATATGGGGCTATATGTGAGTTGAATGGTGAGCTAAGAGTACCCGAGGGTAGCAGCAATCCTGGTCAATTTAACTATAACAAGTATTTAGCAAGTCATGGTATATCATATGAAATGATAATTTCCTCAATGGATGATATCAATTGTCAGGATGAGGGAATTTTAAATAGTATTTATAAACTAAGAGAACATATGAAGAAGTTGCTTACGAATAAGTTCTCAGAAGAAAGTAGTGCATGGATTCTTGCACTAGTAGTTGGTGATGACCGGAATATACCGGAAGAAACAATTGAATTATTCCAACGATGGGGATTATCCCATATACTAGCTATATCTGGACTACATATTGGATTAGTTGTTGGTATTCTTTATTTTATTTCGATAAAACTAAATATCGTAACAAGGGAAAATGCGCAGTACCTAGTGATTTTTGCATTACCTGTATATGCATTACTTGCAGGAGGTGAGCCATCTGTATGGCGAGCTAGCCTCATGATTCTATTGGTCATTATCTTACAAAAGTTTAAGCAAAAGTTTTCCATATCAGATGTTATCAGTATTACTTTCCTAGGGTTGTTACTTGTTAATCCGTATTATATGTATCATGTGGGATTCCAACTTTCCTTTATCGTATCGTTCGGGATCATTCTATCCCAAAAATGGCTCTTGCAGGGAAACTCTATATGGCTTCAAATGATAAAACTTAGTTTTATTTCACAACTTATTATCATCCCTCTTCAAGTGATATACTTCTTTAATGTTAATCCCCTTTCTATCTTACTCAATGTATTGGTAGTACCATACTTTACGTTTTTTGTGATTCCAATGATGTTTTTTCTTCTCGCGATTTTACCTATACGTCAACTAGCGGAATCTTTGGATTCCTTATTTAGATTTGTACATCACGATGTTTTTCTTCCCATGTTAGAATGGCTTGATCATTATGTCTATTTTCCTTGGTTCACTAGCTATTTTCCCACCATTATTATCGTAGTGTACTATGCTTTATTGATAGCGATGATGTATAACCTTCATTTAACTAGAAGTTTAAGGGCTTTTTCATATGGGGTCATATTAACGCTATTATTAATTGGATTAGTCACTCGCCCTTATCTGTCACCTTATGGTACGGTAACCATGCTTGATATTGGCCAAGGAGATGCTATTGTCATTGAGTTGCCTTTCAGGAGAGGGGTCTTTTTAGTGGATGCGGGAGCTGGATTTTCCTATGAGGATATGGAACCATCAGATTCAATTTATCAGAGAATAATAAAACCATTCTTACATTCTCGTGGTATTGGTGAGATAGATGCAATCGTGATTTCTCATGAGGATATAGACCATGCTGGAAGTGTTCCGTTTATTCTTGAAGATTTTAAAGTGGGAGCAATTATAGTAAGTAAATATTATGAATTTAATCCAGAACTTCTTGAGAAACTAGCAGGAATTGAACTCATTCGTGTTGCTTCTGGAGATGAATTAAGGATTAACGAAAAAATGTTTACATTTCTTTCTCCTGGGGTAGATAGAAAGGGCAGTAATGAAAATTCTCTCGTATTCCACATGAAACTTGGTGACAAAGATTGGTTGTTTACTGGCGATACTGATATGGAAGCAGAGAAAGCGATCTTAACGAATTATTCCGAGTTGCAGGTAGATGTTTTAAAAGTAGCTCATCATGGCAGCAACACCTCTTCTAATTCCTTGTTTATAACTTCGATAAATCCACGTTATGCACTTATCTCAGTAGGTAAAAATAATCGGTATGGTCATCCATCAAATGAAGTCCTAAGCTTATTTGAGGCAGAAGGTATTCAAGTTTTAAGAACTGACCAAAGTGGAGCAATTATGTATCGGTATACGGAAGACAGTGGAACCTTTTATCATGAATACCCATAAGTTATATATAGAACGATAACAACCCATAAATAACAAAAGAGACAGGATCGCCCAGTCTCTTTTGTTACGATTCACCTATGTAATTAAGATCCAATAACACTAATTGTTACACCAATGAAAAATATTAAAAGAAAGAAAACTAAAGAAAATAGCGAACCCTTTAACTGGAATCAACAACATCGTTATTTTTTGTACTGTGGATCCTTTTCAAATTCATTCATAGCTAACCCTCCTATATCAACCTATAGTATAAATTAAATACATAAAAAAATCCACCAATGATACAAAAAAGATAAAATTAATTATGCATAACCAAAACTAGAAAGACTTAACAACTATACTTTTGGCAAGAAGGGTCATGCTATAAATGAAGAAAACATCGTTTAACATACTGTTCCTAGGGCGTTATGTTAAACGTTCACATAGATAGGGAGGGAAATTTCTTATCCCAAATTTCCCTCCCAGGTTTTTTCTTGCTATTCACCTATATTGGGATTACCATAAACTATATAACGTTATGGAGTGAATAGTATGTCTTATACAGAGGTAGTGCAACAAATTAAGAAAAAGAATATACCAGAAGTCATTTTATTATATGGTACGGAAAACTATTTTATCCAGAAAATAAAGGATTTATTGGTTAAAAATGTTTTAACTGAGGAAGAAAATTTATCTACATATGACTTGATGGAAACTTCTATACAGGAGGTCATTGCGGATGTGGAAACATATCCTTTTTTTGGTGACCGGAAATTAGTGATTGCAACCAATGCAAACTTCCTAAAAGCCAAGCCAGAAAAGCTGCCATTTGAACACCAGCTTTCGGTGCTGGAGCAATACTTGGAAATGCCAGTTGATTATTCAGTGTTGGTGCTTATAGCGCCATATGAAAAAATTGACGAACGTAAAAAGGTTAGCAAGCAATTAAAAAAGGTTGGCTTAGTTGGCGAGTGTAATCCGGTTAAAGAATATGAACTGAAAAACTGGATTGGTAATCTGGCAAAGCAATTAAATATTGAAATAGCAGATGAAGCCTTTGAAGTATTTGAAAATGAAATCTCTACCGATTTAAATATAATGGAAAAAGAATTAGAAAAGATTGCACTATATGTTGGACACGGCGGTATTGTAACGAAAGAGATTGCGGAAGAAATGGTATCTCATACGATAACAAGCTCTGGTCTTCGATTAGTAGATGCCGTAATGGAAGGGGACCTAGGCAAGGCAATTTCCATCTATAAAGACTTAGAAATCATGAAGGAAGAGCCGATTGCTTTAATTGGTTTGCTCGCTTTTCAGTTTCGTACAATCCTTCGAGTCAAATTATTAAAGAAAAAGGGTATAATTCGGGTCAAATGCAAAAACAAATTGGTGTACATCCTTACGTCATTAAAATTGCCTCAAATCGAGAAGCGAAATTTTCAAAAGAGAAGTTGGAATATATTATGGATCAGCTTGCTGAAACAGATGCTGTCATGAAACAAGGAAGAATGGAGAAGGAGTTAGCTTTTGAATTACTCCTATACAATTTAATTAAACAATAAAAAA
>NZ_AEWH01000010.1 GCF_000190475.1 Ornithinibacillus scapharcae TW25 | reverse complement strand
ACGTACACACTAATGGAAGGTAAATCCGATAAAGTGGTCGAGGACAGGGAAATACCTAAACTAGTCAAACTTCGAGTTTACCAGAGAGACAAAGGAAAATGCACAGAATGTGGTACTAAAGATAAGAAACTGCACTTCCATCACATTAAGCATTTTGCAGATGGTGGTCAACATACTGTAGAAAACCTAAAACTGTTATGTGTATCTTGTCATGCTGAAGCGCACAAAGGAGAAACGGTATATCATCTATTAAAAAGCCAAGCACAGGGGTGATTAAATGGCAGTAGCTGAAAAATTGTATTCAGATATCGAGATCATTGAAATATTGTCAAATTATCATTGGATGATAAAGGAAGTTAAACGAATCGATTACCTCTTAGATAACACAGACCAAAGTTTGACTGCACAATATGGAATAGAAGCAACCATGCCAAAGCCAAAAGGTCTTACAAGTGATGCCATGACAAATGAAATCATAAGACGAGATAAAAAACTTAATCGAAAAGTACGGATGCTACGAAAGATAGAATTTGTTCAAAACAGCCTTCACTTAATTACGGATGAACGGGAAAAAGTTGTATTAGATTGTTTATTAGATGGAATGAGTATAAACGCTATTGCAAATCACATGGGGTTATCAAGAAGGCATATCCATAGATTGAGAGATTCTATAGTGTGCAAAATGTCCCACATGTCCCACAAGTAGAAAGAAAGTAAAGGATAGAATTATAATATAAGTATAGAAACTTTATAAATTCCTCCCCTTTCATTAGGGCATCACTAACAATTGGTTGGTGGTGCTCTTTTATTTTTATGGGGAGTTGGGAAAGCGTTTGAGGGACTGACGGATATAGGCGGGGATTCCGTAACAAAGGGGTGAGAATACATGGCTAATCAATTTACAAGTGAATGGAATGACGAGATAATCCAGCGAATGTTGGAACTTGCAAAAATACATAAGCTGCCTAAAGTCACCAAGATGATTAACAAGGAATTTGGAATTAATAAAACTTATTCTAGTGTGAGGACTAAATATTTAAGGGTGAAGGATAGCTTTCAACCGAGTGTGGATCCAATTAAAGAAACTGGATATAAAGAAACAATCAAATATCATGAAGATGGAACTGTAACCAAGAATACATTGATTAAGATTGCTAATTCAGTAGATATGACACCAACATTCCTGTTACAAGCACATGGATTTAAACCAAGTGAATGGAAAATGATTGATTGTGATAACTCTGTATGGAATCAACATAACAAAGAGGATGGAACAGTTACTCTTTATTCGAGCAAGATAAGAGTTAAACCTAAAGAAAATGAAATAGATATACTCGACTTAGAAAACATTATCAAGAAATTACCTACAATACACATACCAAAGAACAAATCCATAAAACCTAGTAATCTACCATACTTGAACATACCTCTCTACGATATGCACTGGGGTATAGCTGACTATGAATAGTGTGTACGT
>NZ_AEWH01000011.1 GCF_000190475.1 Ornithinibacillus scapharcae TW25 | reverse complement strand
AATAATTCGTAATTATTACTTTTTTAATTAAGCAAAAAGTAAAGGAAGAAATGTATATATATAATATTTCCATTAAAATCCAATAACAAATAGACGGGGGCTGACTGTTTCGTTATAATGATTTTTAGTGGTTCACTATATGAAATTGAGGAGAATACTTGTGAATATGACTCGGTCAGAAGCTAAAAAAAAGAAACGAAAATGGCCATATTGGCTCGGTGGTATAGTTCTAGTACTCCTTCTAATAGGTGGTGGTTACTTTTGGTACGTATGGGACAAGCTTCATGAAACCGTAGATACCATGCATGAACCATTGACTAGAGATACGGAACCGGAACGTGAGGAAAAAATCGAAACAATCTTCAAGGAAAAAGATTCCCTTAACCTTCTACTTCTAGGCGTGGATGAACGAGAAGGTGATACCGGACGTACAGATACAATGATCCTTTTGTCCGTTAACCCAAATACCAATTCCATGCTTATGCTGAGTATACCTAGAGACACCTATGTTGAAATACCAGAGTATGGTATGGATAAAATAAACCATGCCTATGTTCGTGGAGGAATAGAACGAACAATAGATACAGTTGAACAAACATTCGATATCCCTGTCCATTTCTATGGAAAGGTCAATATGGAAGGCTTCGAATTGGGTGTTGATGCATTAGGCGGGATTACCGTACAGAATAAAATGGAATTCACACAAGGTCCTAGTCACTTTCCAGTAGGTAAAATCGAACTAAATGGTGAGGAAGCACTAGACTATATTCGAATGAGGAAGAACGATCCGCAGGGTGACTTAGGACGTAATGAACGGCAGCAGCAGGTAATAACAGCAGCATTGAATGAAGCTGCAAGCTTTTCTAGTATTACGAAGGTAGGGGATATTCTCAATATTCTTGGTAACAATGTGAATACAAACCTAAAAATGACCAATTTTCAAGATTTATTCTCTAACTATCTCGGTTCGCGAAAGAATATCGAAACTCTTCATTTATCTGGAAGCGGACAATTCATTGGTGCTATATGGTATTACATTGTCCCGGATTCGGAGTTTGAAAGAATTTCGAACGAATTTACAAAACATATGGAAGCAAGATAACGAACAACTATCCTCTAAAAAAGTTGGCGACTCTATAGATAGAGTCGCCATTCAATTATTTATAATAAGGCAATCAAGTCATAAAATGCTTCTTCATTTCGCTCATCTAATGCTTTATCAATGAGCCGTTTAATATTTTGTTGTTCTAATTCATCTATAATGATGTTGATATCATCATTAATATTCTTCGTTGGTTGATAATCCAGGTGAGGTTTAGTAATAAAATATAGCTTAATTAAAAAATCAGGAATATTTATTAGTTCATTCATGGATAAGTAGAATACTTTATTATCCTTTTGAAAAGCAAATGTAGCATCTAGATTTTCAATCTTTTTTGTTCTGCGATTAATAATGAACTCCTTCGATTTTTCAGGAATAAATTGGTACACTTCATTCTTTATCGAGATTGTAAAAAGCTTTTCATCTAGTAAAACATAAACATTCTCTAGATCAGCTTTGATACAATAGGGCTTTAATAGCTTAACTGTTACCATCTTTATCTTCCCCCAATGCTATCAGGTGCATTAAAATCTTATCATGGTAGTACCCTTAAATAAATGATTTCAAACATAATATATTAAAAAATGAACCAATTGGAGCATGCCCCCCTACCTGATTAGGTACTAAGGCATGCTCCAATTGGTTCATAATAACTTCACTAATTCACGAAACGACTTTTCATCACGCTCATCTAGTGCCTTATCAATTAAACGTTGTACATTCGCTTTTTCTAATTTTTCTATAATATTTAGATTCTCAGTTTCACCTTGATTGAAACCTTCACTATAATATGGGCTAACAATATGATCTAACTGCTGTACAAAGTCGGGAAGTGTCATTAGTTCGGTCATTGTCATATAAACAACATCCTTTCCTTTTTGAAAGGCAAAACGACTACCGATATTTTCAACTTGTCGTGTTCTGCGATTGATGCGAAATTCCTTAGCTTCTATTGGTATAAACTGATACAACTGTTTATCAATTAATACCGAAAAGTATTGATAAGCCAAAATAATACGAACATATTGATCATCCGCCTTTATATAATAAGGCTTAAGCATCTTTACAGAAATCACGTTAACCACCTCCCGTTTTTACCCTTATCATAATTTTCTGTTAATTAATTCTACATGATTCATTTGTAAAAAACAAGGGAAAATTTAGTATTTATGCCGTTTTTAGTGCTATTGTCCCTCTTAAGAAAAAAAGTCCTGTGACATAAGTGTTATTCACAGGACGTAGGTATTATTCGATTATTTTGCCATCAATAAAGGAGGTGATCTTTTCGATTTCTCGCTGATTAATAACGAAATGCTGCTCCAGATTACTTATGATTTCTCCTGCATTCTTTAAATCTGCAACTCCCTTTTTCATAAAAGACTTATAACGGCTGTTTAATTCATTGATTTCTTCTGCATACTTTTCATCTGTTCCCGGATTTACTGCAAGGTCATACATATCTATTACTTCTTCTCCTTCACCATTAGGGAAAAACTCGTGTGGATCTGTACTATCAAAAATGCAAAAATCTAGATCACGCACTAGGACCATATCAATACTGTTTGGATCAAAGCTACAATGATAAAGCTCCACATCATAACCGTATTCATTACAAGCTGCCATAATTTTCTTCATGAAGGTGGATTTTCCGGTTCCTGCTCTTCCTTTAATGAAATACTTTTTCGATACTTGACTAAGTATATCAGGAACAACATTGACAACCCCATCTCTCGTGTTGGTTCCAAATAAACGATGGACTACATTTGGATTTCTTTCTTGTTTTGATACTTCACTTAAAATTTTTTGAACAAATTCTTCAGCTAAGTCATCTGCTTTATCAAAATTCATTTCCTTTATATAAATAGCTTCTAAATCATCATGAATTTTTAAGCCCGTTGCAAAATTCTCGTATGCATGCTGCATATAAGTTTCGATTTGTTCTTCCTCCAAGGAAAAATTGTTATGAGCTACCGAATCTGCTGAAAATAATGTTAAATTTATTTCAAATGCACCACATAGTTCGGCGCTAGCAATTCGTTCATCGATTACGGCTATTTTTTTATCACGAATAATAACGCCATCAAGAAATTCTTTTCCGATAGAACTATAAAGAATTTCAAGGTCATTTTTCGCTTCTGTTTGATTGATAATCTCCTGGATAACGGTGGTCTTTACCTTATAGGATGGATGTTTTAGGATAATATGGTGATGGAAGTTCGAAGTATTAGTTGATAAGAAATTAACAAAGCCCTCTGCTGTATTTCCACTGACGTAATAGCCTTTCTTTGGCAAAGATGACACATCCTTTTTTGATTTAGAATTATTTCTTCTTTACTTTATGTATAGGCAGAATGCTTGGTGCATTATGCATACGGATTCTTAATATTACCATTAACTATAACGAAACACTCCCAAACAGATTCGGGAGTGTTTAAGTTATTATAGTTATTCTCTCTATTACGATTTTACTTCTGGTAATACACGTACCTCTTGAGACATGGAAGATTGACATAATGGACATTCTGGTACTTGTTCGAAGCTAAATGATTCTCTCATCCAACCATTACATTCCTCACTTGTACATGCCCATACATTCGTCTCGATTTCTGGGACTGGCTCTTTTGGTCCTCTTGAAAAAGACATGACAGCATCCCCTTTCAGGCGTTGTATTTCCATTATACCTTTTTTTCCAACACAAAGAAAGGGACCTTCGATTTACGTTTACTAGCCTGGTTCTTTACTAGCGTAAAACGAAATGTTCAATTGCTTTTGCAACCCCAAAGTTGTCATTCGTATCCGTCACATGGTTAGCTACTTTTTTAATTGCCTCCTGTGCATTTCCCATTGCGACGCCAACACCGGCTTCTTGAATCATTTTCATATCATTCAAGCTATCACCACAAGCCATCACTTCATCCATTGTAATTCCAATTTCACGGCATACACGATTCAATGCAGATGCTTTACTTACACCCTTTGGATTTATCTCAATATTAGTCGGGATTGAATTCGTAATTTCTAAGTCAGCAAAATATGAAAGTTCTTTTACTGCTTGGTCAAGTTTATCGGTATCCTCTGAGTCCATACCAAATTTCAACCAAGTGTAGTCATATAAATCATCTGGTCGATCACCACTGAAGAAACGCTCGGTTGCGATC